>CAMNQF010000010.1 GCA_946548895.1 uncultured bacterium
TTCTGTCCCTTATTCCGGCCTTTTCCTCTGGCTGAACTAAAGGGATAACCACATATTGATTTTCACCGGCGGCAGGTCCCCCGCCTGTGCCGTCGTACTCGCCTCCACCGGCGCGCCGTCGTAGTCCACCTCTACTGGAACGGGTTTGGCCGCGGTATCCCAGGAAAGGCCGGGCTTATCCTGCTCCACAGTGTAAGTCTTGACAAAGGTTCCGTTGAAGGTGATGCCGGCGACCGTTACGGTAGCCTGACCGGCATCGGTGATGGAGTGGATGTCCACCGAATAGTCCGTTCCCTTCAGCAGCTCCCTGCCAGAGCCGTCGGTCAAAGTGACGGTAACCCTTACATCCTGCGGCTTAATGGTGCCGTCATAGACCAAATTCGCCAAATCGTCCTTGTTAACAACCACCGTGAGGCCATTGTCGCAGACGCAAGTCCCCGTCCCATCCTGGGCAAAGTTGAACGTACAGGGTTCCGGCCCGGTGAGTTTGCAGGCCGAACAAGTCCATGTGTGCGTGGTGGTGCCTGCGCTGTGCGTGTAGTTTCTATTCGAATGGTCTGTGCACTGGCTGACGGTGATCTTTTTGGCCGCCGCCATCTCTGCCGGCGGGATGCGATTGCCGGCGCCGTCATAACAGGTATAGCCCGGCTCCAGCAGAGCGCCAAAATCGCTATCCCCCGCCCGAATCGCGGCAATTGTTCCGGAATAGGTGCCGGCGGAGAGGTGTACCTCCGCGCCGGAGGCCACGTCCAGGGCATACGTGGTGCCGGTGATGGTTATACTTGGGTCCGCGACGCTCAGGAAACCACCGGACTGAACTTCCACACCCGCGCCGTTTTCGGAGATGACCGCGCCGGTTCCCACGATGTACAATACGCCTGTCCCGGTGACCTGGATGGCATTTGACTGCTGCCCGGTCAAGGTATACCCCTCTGTGAACAAGGTCATGGATTTATCCACCAGATAGGGGATCTTAAAGCTCATGTTGCCTGGGAGTTTAAACTCCACGGAAGTTGAGTCAGGGCCGTCGGCCAGCGCCGCGGAACCCATCCCGTCCATCTGGTCCAGCAGGGCCGCGCAGGGCGACAAGTCCACTTGCTGCTGCTCCTCGCCGGACAGCTGGTCATACAGGGCGTAGATTTCACTGAGCTGGGCCTGGACCTGCTCCAAATTGCGCGCTGAAACGCTGCCGGGCAGTTTGCCGATCAGGTCCTCAATGGGGCAGACACGGCAGGTAAACGTACACGGCGCGCCGGGATTTCCCGCCACGTAGCCGCAGTCATCGTCGTGCTCGTGCGGGCAGGACAGCGTTCGGGTGACGCAGCCGCTGTCCTGCGTACACGTATGCGTACATGAAACCGGCCCGTCCACCCTATCCGGGTAGCATTCGGCCGTATGCGTATGAATACAGTTCGTTTCCGTTGTATAGCAGCCATCGTCGTGGCTATGAGTACATTCCCGCTCCAATACCGGCGAAACATACCCGCACGCATCCGTATGTGCCGGATGATGTGGGCACAGCCCGCCGCCCGTTCCTATACCGGCGGCAAAAGCCTGCACAGGGAACAGGTTCAGGCACAGCGCCAGGGCGGCGGCCAAGCTTAGTACTCTGCGTTTCATGCGATTACCTCCCAAAACTCATGAGAAAGCTGCGCCCAGGGCGCAATCCCACAGTTTAATCCTCTTCATTTTACCATTAGAAATCTAAATTGTCCACAGCTGAATGAGCGATATTGATATTTCTCTTTCGCCGCGGCAGCAAAGCCCATCAGGCCACGGCCACCGCTCTGTCCCGGGATATCCCGTGGATGGAGCGGTGGCCGTGGCCTGATGGGTCCCGTCGCCTCTCTGTGTTGCTTTTACTATGGAACAGCGCAATATGTGGGCCGGTTCACGTCAATAAGTAATATTTCTCCGCGGCTTATCAATGCCGCTTTTAAGATGGCGTAGGTACGTCAAAGTCGTTGGCCGCCTCCATCTTGAACTTATCCATGGCCTCACGGGCGCCGGGGACCACCAGACGGTTGGAATTATTGGTGTTAGACATATCCTTGTTCTCCTTTTCGAATCTTGATCGTTTTGTCGTTTTGGTTGGATCGGGAATCCGAGCATAGTTTGAGCCGGCCCGGTTTTTCTATGCGGCGGCGGCGCTGGTAAATTCCGCTTGCGCTGGAAAGCAGCGTTCCGGGTCCTTTTTTAAGATTTGCTGTTTTAGAATTGCGGGCGGGGCGGGCGCGGAAAAGCCCCGGCCTCCCGCGGGAGACCGGGGCTGCGCTCACTCGTTTTTGCGCTGTTGTATGGTTTCTTCGTAGTCCTTCAGGGCGGCCAGCGCCTGCGCCGACATGGGAAGGATGACGATGATGTTGAACACGGTCATCAGCCCCACGCCCACGTCCCCCAGGTCCCACACAAAGGTATACGCCGCCAGCCCGCCCACGAACAGCATGGCCAGGGCCACCACCTTATACAAAGTCTGGGACAGCCAGTTGTCCCCAAACAGGTAGGCCACATTGGAACGGGCATAGAACAGGATGCCCACGAAGGTGGAAAAGCTGAACAGCCACAGGATCAGCGCGATGAACACCACCCCGAACTGGCCCAGGTGGTGCCCCATGGACGCCTGGAGCAGATCCATGCCCTCCAGCCCGGCGGTCTTTTCCGCGGGAGTCACCAGGATGATGAAGGCGGTGCAGCTGCAAATGACGATGGTGTCGATGAACACGCCCAGTGCCTGGAGCAGGCCGGTCTTGGCGGGGTGGGAGGTGTCCCCCGCCGCCGCGGCGCAGGGGGCGGAGCCGGAGCCCGCCTCATTGGAGAACAGCCCCCGCTTCACCCCGTTCATGATGACGGCGCCGAAGCCCCCCGCCACCGCCTGCCGGATGCCGAAGGCCTCCTCAAAAATACGGCGGAACACATCGGGCAGCACGGTGATGTTCATGCCGATGAGAATGAGGGTGATGACGAAATAGCACGCCGCCATGATGGGCACCAGGATGTCCAGCACCCGGACGGTGGCGTTTTTCCGCAGCACGATGACGGCGGACAGGGCCACCAGGACGACGGTGGTGTAAATGGGCTTGATGTGGAAGGCGTTCTGGAAGGCGGAGGAGACGGAATTGCTGATGACCTGGCTGATGCCGCACCAGCAGATGAGGCCGGACACGGCGAACAGCACGGCGATGACGGAGTACCGCCCGATTTTCCCGCCCCGCTTCTCCTTGACAAAATTGTGGATATAGTAGGCCGGGCCGCCCCGCCAGCCGCCGTACAGCGGGTCCTTCTCCTTGTGGAGCTGGGCCAGGGTGGCCTCGATAAAGGCGGTGGACGAGCCGATCAGCGCCGTGATCCACATCCAGAACACCGCCCCCGCCCCTCCGGCGGAGATGGCCGCCACCACGCCGATCAGGTTGCCCATGCCCACCCGGGTGGCGGTGGACACAATGAGGGCCTGGACGCCGGAGATGGCGTCGCCCTCCCGGTTGGTCCGCTTTTCCGCCGTCACCCGGAGCATTTCCGGGAACAGGCGGACGGGGAGGAACCGGGTGCGGATGGTAAAAAAGATGCCGGTGGGGATGAGCAGCAGCACCAGCAGGGATACGCCCAGCGACCCGCCGCCGGGAAGGGGGATGACAAACAGGTCGCCCCACAGCCAGTTGTAGACGGCGGTGATGATGTTGACGATGAGCTCCATGGCAGGGCCTCCTTGCTCCGCGGCTGTTTTGTCGAATTCCAGTATATCGGATTATGCCGCGTTTGTAAAGGAATATGATTGTGCGTCAGGACGCGCCGCCGCCAGCCATACGCCCGGCTATCCGCAGCAGCAGCTCCGTGCCGCCGGCCCGGTAGCCCCCGGCGCTGTACACCGCCCGTCCCGCGCCGTCGCACAGTACCGCCAGGGGCGGGCTGTCCGGGTCTCGGCCCAGGTGGCGGGCCACCGCTTCCAGGTCATAGGCCCAGTCGTCCAGCAGGGGCCGGACGCCGTCCAGCGTCTCCATTGCCGCCGCCAGGGTGGGCTGGCCCAGGCTGTCCCGCCTCCGCAGGAGGAACACCGTGGGGACGGGCAGGGGAGCCCTGCGGTCCATCAGCTCGTTGAGAAGGTGTTCGGTGGGCTCGCCCCCCTCCTCCAGCCAGAGGGCCAGCAGGGGCCCCTCCCCCATGCGGAACAGGTCGGGGACGGTTTCTCCCTCTAAAGTGCGGGCGGAGAGGGCGGACAGCTCCTGGCGGGTGAGCAGGTCATCCAGCGCCCAGGGCCGCAGCCGCAGAGGGACGGAGCGGCAATCGCCGGGGGCGAGGGACAGCGTGCGCCGGCAGGCCAGCTGGTCCCCGCTGGGGAGCCGCACCGAGGTGGTGAGGCGGTACTGCCCGGCGGGGAGGGTCAGGACGGCCGCGCCGTCCCGCGGGCTCTCTTCCAGGCGGAGGGGGAGCCAGCCGCACGTTGTCCGCCGGGAGATGGTCCAATCCTGGCCGTACCGGGCGGCGGGGCCGGTGACGCGGAGAGTCCCCGTCTCCTCCGGCAGGACGGGCCGGAAGCCGTCCCCGGCCCAGTACTCCGGCGCGCCGTCCAGCGGCCGCAGTCGGGCGGGGACGCCCAGCGCCCGCAGGGCGGCGGTGAGCAGCAGGAGGCGGCTCCGCCCGTCGCAGGCCTTGGCCCGGAGGGCCCACTCCGGGGTCCAGCACAGGTTCCCATAGGCGGGAGGGCGGAGGGCCGTCTCCGCCCGGACGCGGTCCCAAAGGGCGGCGGGGTCCTCCGGCCGGCCCGCCAGCCAGGACAGCACCGCCCCCCGCCAGGGAGTGAGGGGCTCCAGCCAGATCCGGGGGCAGGCGGCGTACCGCCAGTAGACCTCCTCCGGCACGCCGGGAAGCTCTGGGGGCAGGAGGGCCAGGTGGTCCTCCAGAGTGTCCGCCGCCGCGTCCCGAAGGTCCTTGGCGGACAGGGTGCGGACCAGCCGCTCCCGGCGGTCCCGGTCCGGGCCCTCCAGGAAGCGGAAGATCTGGTCCCAGTTGCCCCGGGCGTTTTGGCGCAGGTCCTCCCACTCCCTCCGGCCCGGACGGGAGTATCCGGCCATGCGGGCCTGCCGCAGCCCGTTCCCCCGCAGCAGCGTGTCCGCCCGCTCCCGTTTCAGCGTCTCGCACAGCAGGCCGGGGGCGGGGCGGAGGTCCGCCGGGGCGCGGAAATCAAAATCAATCCAGGGGGGTTCGGACATCTCCGGCGGGGCCAGGCGGAGGGTCAGGCCCTCCGGGCCGCAGTCCCCCTCGGCGGTAAGGCCGTCCCGCTCGGCCAGCACATGGACGCTCCCCCGGCCCAGAGCCGCCCGGGCGGTTCCGTCCGCCCCGGCGGTGAGGACGGCGATGGTGCGGAACGCCGCCTCGTTGAGAACTTGCAGGTGGAACCGGGTTCCGGCGGCGGGGGAGCCGTCCGCCAGCAGGGCGCGGAAGGCATATACGGCGGTGTCCGCGTACCGGGCGGTCTGGTTGAACCAGGTCACATCCCCCTGAGGGCCCAAGGGCTCCCCGTGGAGGGGGGAGGGCTCCGCCTTTCCAAAGACCCGGCTGTGGACCAGCATCGCCCGGGAGGCGGCGGTGGTGAACCAGCCCCGGTCCAGGACCGGCTCCGGCTCGCAGGCCCCCAGATAGCGCCAGCGGCCTCCGCACAGGGCCTCCGCCCAGGCGTGGTTGTCGCCGCAGTGGGACCACCGGGGGGCGTACACCTGCCGGGCGGCGATGCCCACGCTGCGCAGGGCGGAGACCAGGAAGGCGGACTCCTCCCCGCACCGGCCGCTGCCGCAGCGGTACACCGTGAGGGGGGAGGCGGTGCGGTCGTCCTGGGCCTGGTAGGAGGCGTGCTCCTGGCACCAGCGGTTTACCTCCAGCACCCGGTCCTCCTCCGTGGGCAGTCCCTCCACCCTGGGCCAGAGGGACTGATAAAAAATATCCCGGTGGAAGGACAGGTCCTCGTCGTTTACCCGGGGGAACAGCACATAGTGGGCGAACAGCTCCCAGTCCAGCGCCCCGCACCAGGGCGCCCGCTGCCGCAGGTCCAGGGCGTGGCCGGCAAAGCGCAGGAACAGGGCCGGGGGATAGCAGTCCAAATCGCTGGCCGGCAGATGGGCCAGCAGGAATTCCATGGCTTTTCGCCGCTCTCCCGCCAGTTCGGCCAATAGCGCGGCCCAGTCCGGGCGGGCCGCCGGATGAAGTGTCATAAATATGCCTCCTCTCCGGGCTGGCGGCGTTCGGGAGGCGGCGGCCTCTCCTTGACAATATCCCGGTGAAAATCTATAATTAGGAGCATCAAATAGTTGGAGGGATGAAGCGATGGGCAGAGCCTTGCTGGAGGTGTGCTGCGGCAGCGCGGACGACGTGATTCAGGCCCAATGGGCCGGGGCGGACCGGGTGGAGCTGAACAGCGACCTGTTCCACGGCGGCCTGACCCCCACCCTGGGGGCGCTTATTGTGGCGAAACGGGAGACGGGCATACAGGTTATGGCCATGGTCCGGCCCCGGGAGGGGGGATTCTGCTACACCCCGGCGGAGTTCGACACGGCGGTGGAAGACGCAAAGCTGCTGCTGGACTACGGGGCGGACGGGCTGGTGTTCGGCGTACTCCAGCCGGACGGAACGCTGGATAAAGGACGCACGCGGGTGCTGGTGGAGCTGTGCCGGTCGGCGGGGCAGGAGGCGGTGTTCCACCGGGCCATCGACGTGGTCCCCGACTGGCGGGAGGCCTTTGACGCGCTCATGGACCTGGGGGTGGACCGTGTGCTCACCAGCGGCCAGCAGCCCACGGCGCCCCAGGGGGCGGATACCATCCGGGAGATGGTCCGGTACGCCGCCGGACGCATGGAGATTCTCCCCGGCGGGGGGATCAACGCCCGGAACGTGAACTGGGTTCTGGAGCAGACCGGGTGCACACAGGTCCATATGTCCGGGCACCGCCAGAAGAGGGACCCTTCCGCCGCCAATGACCGGGGCATCCACTTCGGGAGCTGCCTCTACCCGCCGGAGGACCAGTACCGAATGGTGAACAGCAGCTATATTGAGGAAGTGGCCTCCCT
This sequence comes from uncultured bacterium, assembly GCA_946548895.1. GTDB lineage: Bacteria > Bacillota > Clostridia > Oscillospirales > Oscillospiraceae > Enterenecus. Next base: position 7,053 of record CAMNQF010000010.1, read on the forward strand.
GCTGGACGAATGAGAAAAGGCGGACCGAATGGCGTTCGGTCCGCCCTTTTTACCGGTCAGGGCCACAGCTGGCCGGGGTAAAGGCCCGCTTCGGTCATCCGGGCGATGGCGGCGGCCACGGCGGGCTTGTCCTCCTGGTAGGTGACGCCGTACCACTTGTCGCCGGAGGAGAGGGCCCGCACCCGGGCCGCCCCCTCGGAGATCAGGCTGCCCACCAGGGTGGGCAGCAGGTATTCCGCTTTCATGGGATTCTCCGCCAGGGCCTGGTCCAGGAAGCCGGGGAACCGGGCCCGGGCCTGGTCCAGCAGGGTGGGGGTGAAGCCCCAAAAGTTCATGGACACCATGGTGCCGCCGGAGAGGGCGGTCCAGGTCTGTCCGCCGTCCTCGGTGAACCGGGGGGGTGGGCCCTTCTCAATGCGGGTGCGCTCCACAATGCCGGTGAGATAGCCGTCCTCCCCCACCTGGCATACCCCCCGGGCCACATGGCCGTGGTCGGTGACGGTGTTCTCCAGGCGGTAGGCCACCATGGCGTACTCATCCCCGTCGGGGTGGGCGCACAGGTAGTCATAGATGACCCGGAAAGCGGACTGTCCGTAATAGTCGTCTGCGTTGATGATGGCGAAGGGCCCGTCCACAAAGGGCCGGGCCGCCAGCGCCGCCTGGGCGGTGCCCCAGGGCTTGGCGCGGCCCGCCGGGACGGCGTAGCCCGCCGGCAAGCTGTCCATGCGCTGGAAAGCGTACCGCACGTCCATGCGGCCCTCAATGCGGGCGCCGATGCGCTCTCTGAAATCCGCCTCAATCTCGTCCTTGATGACGAACACCACCGTCTCGAAGCCCGCACGGCGGGCGTCATAGACGGAGTAATCCAGAATGACCTGGCCGAAGCCGCCAACGGGATCCATCTGCTTGAGCCCGCCATACCGGCTGCCCATGCCCGCGGCCATGATGACCAAAACCGGCTTTTTCATGGGGAGTACCTCCTTATTGGGGCCTGCGGCCCGGTCAGATGGTGAATTGGATGGCGCAGAAGGCGCCGTAAACCAGCAGCAGGACCACGCCCTGGGGACGGCTGAGTTTCCCGCGCTTGAGGGCGGGGAGGGTGAGCAGGGCCATGACAAAGAACATCACCGGGATATCCAGCACCAGCGAGGTGTTGCGGCCCGCGATGGTGGAAGTCTGGGGGATGGAGAAGGGGGCCAGCGCCACGGACACGCCGGACACCAGCACCAGGTTAAACAGGTTGGCCCCGATGACATTGCCCAGGGACAGGGCGCCGTGGCCCTTGAGCAGGGAGGTGATGGCGGTGACCAGCTCGGGCAGGGAGGTGCCCAGGGCCACGAAGGTGAGGGCGATCACCGACTCGGGCACGCCCAGGGCCTGGGCGATGCGGGTGCCGTTGTCCACCAGCAGGTCTGCCCCCACGGCGATGAGGGCCGCCCCCGCCACGAGCAGGACCGCGTCCTTGAGCATGGAGTTCTGCTCCGCCTCCGGCTGGGGCGCGGCGGGGCGGGCGGCGGCCTGGGATTTCATTTGCGCCACCGTGGCGGCCATATAGGCGAGGAACATGGCCAGCAGGAGGAAGCCGGTGATCCGGCTGAAATAGCCGGTGGTATAGGCCACCCCGGCGTAGATGGCGGCGGCGGTGAAGAAAAAGGCCACCGGCAGGCGCAGGCTCTTGGGGTCCACCGCTCCGGGGCGGACGGCCACGGTGATGGCGGCGATGAGGGCGGTGTTGCAGATGACGGAGCCGATGGCGTTGCCATAGGCGATCTCGCCGTGGCCGCTGAGGGCGGAGGTGGTGGACACCATCACCTCGGGCAGGGTGGTGCCGATGGACACCACCGTGGCCCCGATGAGCAGCTCGGGCAGGCGGAACCGGCGGGCGATGCCGGTGGCGCCGTCCACGAACCAGTCGCCGCCCTTGATAAGAAAGACCAGCCCCACGGCGAACAAGAGGACCGGGACAAGCATGGGCATACCTCCCAAAACCGCGGCGCCGGGCCGTGGTCAGGCTCTGATGGGACAAGCAAATAAGACTGACTATCATTTAAACACGCTTCCCCCGATTTGTCAATGGTTGGATGGAGGATTTAAAGTACATGAAATTCTTCATATTTTATATTGCCTTTGGGGAGGCGGAAGTATATAATCAAAGGACTTTGAAAGGAGGCGGGGCGTTATGGCGGAACGGGGCTGGATGACCATCCGGTCGTGGAGGAATGTCCGGCAGGCGGACGTGTTTCACCGGGAACGGGAGGAGGGTCCGGCGCCGGAGACGGGGGCGCCCCAAAACCTCCACGTGCTGGCCCGTGGGCGGGTAAAGCTGCCCCCGGGGCCCTGGGTGCTGCGGATCAGCGCCGACGACTACTACCACGCCTGGCTGAACGGAGAGTGGCTGGGCCAGGGGCCCGCCCCCGCCTACCACGACCGCTGCTATTACCAGGAGTACCCGGTGGAGGGGGGGCGGACGGTGACGGTGGCCCTCCACCTCTACTATCAGGGGCTGGTGAACCGGGTGTGGAACAGCGGGGACGGCCGGTTTGCCCTGTGGGCGGAGTTTGTCCGGGACGGCGGGAAGCCGGACCGGCGCGGCATTGACTGGCGGTATCAGGTGTGCCGGGCCTACTCCGGGGGCGCGGTGGGATATGACACCCAGTTTCTGGAGAACTTCGACAGCCGCCGCTGGCCCGAGGGCTGGGAGCGCCCCCATTTCAGCGGGCGGGGCTGGGGCCGCATGGAGCCGGCGGAGTGGGCGGATTACCGGCCGTCCCCCCAGCCCACCGCCAATCTCCGGCGGAACAGGGTGGACCCGGCGGAATGCCGCCCGGTGCCCGGCGGCGTCCTGCTGGACTTCGGCCGTGAGCGGACAGGCACCCTCCACGCCGCCGCCCGCGGCCGGGCGGGGCAGCGGATCACCCTCCGCTTCGGCGAGGAGCTGGACGGGGCGGGCCGGGTGCGGTTCGACCTGCGCTGCGGCTGCCGCTATGAGGAGTTCTGGACTCTCCGGGAGGGGGAGAGCGTCCTCCACCAGTACGACTACAAGGCGTTCCGCTACGTGGAGGTGCTGGGGCTGGAGGACGGCGCGGAACTGGCCCGGTGCTGGGTGTGGGAGCGGCACTACCCTATGGACGACGGGCTGTGCACCCTGTCCTGCGGGGCGGACCAGCTGGAGGAGATCTTCCAGATCTGCAAGAACGCCGTGCGCTGCGGGAGCCAGGAGGGCTACCTGGACTGCCCCAGCCGGGAAAAGGGCCAGTACCTGGGGGACGCGGTGGTCACCGCCCGGAGCCAGGTGTGGCTGACGGGGAAGACGGACCTGCTGCGCAAGTGCGTCCGGGACTTCATGGCCTCCGCCCGGGTGGCGCCCTCCCTGCTGGCGGTGGCCCCGGGGTCGCTGATGCAGGAGATCGCCGACTACTCCCTGCTGTTCCCCGCCCTGCCCCTGACGGACTACGACTTCACCGGGGACCGGGATTTCCTGCGGGAGTGCTGGCCCGCCGTGGAGGGCATCGCCGGGCAGTTTACCCCATACCAGCGCCCCGACGGCCTGCTGGAAAACGTGTCCCACAGCTGGAACCTGGTGGACTGGCCGGAAAACTACCGGGACGGCTACGACTTTCCCCTCACCCGCCCGGAGGTGGGGAGGGGGTGCCATAACGTGGTCAACGCCCTGTGGTTCGGCTTCCTGCTGATGAAGGAGAAGCTGGAGCGGCTGTTGGACCTGCCACGGACCCACCAGTCCCAGCGGGTGGGGACGGCGTTCCTGAAAACCTTCTGGCGCTGGGACCAGAAGCTGTTCGCCGACAGCGAGGGCAGCGCCCACTGCTCCCTCCACGCCAACCTGTACCCCGCCTGCTTCGGGCTGACCCCCGCCGTGGGGGAGGACGCCTACGAGCGGCTGCTGCTCACCCCCGGCCGGGCCTGCGGGCCGCTGCCCATGTACTTCGCCCTGCGGGGGCTGGGCCGGATGGGGCGGTATAAGGCCCTGTACCGGCTGCTCACCCGGGAGGACCAGTACGGCTGGCGCAATATGCTCCGGGAGGGGGCCACCGCCTGCTTTGAGGCCTGGGGGAAGGACCAGAAGTGGAACACCAGCCTGTGCCACCCCTGGGCCAGCGGGGCCATCCCGCTGATGATCGAGGAGCTGGCGGGGGTGAAGCCGGACCCGGACTGGCCCAGCGGCTTCCGCTTCCAGCCCAGGCTGCCCGCCAAACTGGAGAACTTCCGCCTTCAGGTTCCCCTGCGGGGAAACCTGGTGCGGGTGGAGCAGCAGGAGTGGCGGGCCGCGCTGACGGTGACGCCGGTGAATCAGAACAGGAGAGGAGAATGAACGATGCTTTACCCGAAATTGAACAGCGCCCGGATGGCCGTTGACCTGGGGGGCGTGTGGGACTTCCAGACCGCCGGGGCGGACCAATGGCCCCGGCAGTGGGCGGACGGCCCCCTGCCGGAGCCCATGACCATGGCGGTGCCCGCCTCCTACAACGACCAGAAGGACCACGTGAACCTCCGCGCCCACTACGGCTGGGCGGTGTACCAGCGGACTTTCACCCTGCCCCGGCCCATGGCGGGGGAGCGGGTGGTGCTGCGCTTCGGCGCTGTGACCCACGCCGCTCAGGTCTATCTCAATGGCAGGAGCCTGGGGGAGCACAGGGGGGGGTTCCTGCCCTTTGAGTTTGAGGTGGACGAGCACCTGGTTCCGGGGGAGAACCGGCTCACCGTGGCGGTGGACAACCGGGTGGACTTCTCCACCCTGCCCGTGGGCAACGAGGGGGGCGTGGCCTTCTTCGGCTCGGACAACCCCGGCATTCCCTCCATCGAGCTGGCCAAAACCCGGTGCAGGCCCCAGAACCGGCCCAACTTCGACTTCTTCAACTACGCGGGCATCACCCGGCCCGTGACGCTGTACACCACCCCCCGGGCGTACATCAAGGATGTCTCCATTGTCACGGACGTGGACGGCAGGGACGGCGTGGTGGACTACGCCGTGGAGACGGTGGGCCATGGGGAGGTCTGCGTGTCCATCCTGGACCAGGAGGGCGCGGAGGCGGCCCGGGCCAAGGGGGCCAGCGGGCGGCTGGTTATCCCCGGGGTAAAGCTGTGGAACCCCGGCGCGGCCTACCTCTACCGGCTGCGGATCTCCTTCTGGGACGACGAGTATGAGCAGTCTTTCGGCGTGCGCACGGTGAAGGTGGAGGGAACCCGATTCCTCATCAACGGCAGGCCCTTCTATTTCAAGGGCTTCGGCAAGCATGAGGACTCCTTCTTCCGCGGCCGGGGGCTGGACCAGTGCCTCAACGTGAAGGACGCCTCCCTCATCCGCTGGCTGGGGGCCAACTCCTTCCGCGCCAGCCACTACCCCTACGCCGAGGAGATGTACGACCTGTGCGACCGGGAGGGCATTGTGGTCATCGACGAGGTCCCCGCCGTGGGCATCAACGCCGGGGGGGCCCAGAACCCCTACCAGGTTATGCGCGTCCAGGGCCACCACGGGGACGTGATCCGGGACATGATCGCCCGGGACAAAAACCATCCCTGCGTGGTGATGTGGTCCATCGCCAACGAGCCGGACACTGAGCACTTCCCCCAGGACGCCTATGACTACTTCCATCCCCTGTATGAGCTGGCCCACGCCTGCGACCCCCAGGACCGCCCTGTCACCCTGGTGTGCTGCCAGAACGACTATACCAAGGACATCACCACCCGGACCATGGACGTGTGCTGCGTCAACCGCTATTACGGCTGGTACAACCTCAGCGGCGACCTGGACGCCGCCTGCGACGCGCTGAACACCGAGCTGGACTTCTGGGCGGAGACCGGCAAGCCGCTGATGCTCACCGAGTACGGCGCGGACACCTATCCCGGCATCCACAACACCAGCGGCGAGATGTTCAGCGAGGAGTTCCAGGCGGACTACTACGCCCGGCTCAACGCGGAGCTGGACAAGCGGCCCTTCTTCATCGGCGAGCACGTGTGGAATTTCGCCGACTTTGCCACCATCCAAGGGCCCATGCGGGTGGACGGCAACAAAAAGGGGCTGCTCACCCGGGACCGCCGCCCCAAGCTGGCCGCCCACTACTTCCGCCGGCGCTGGAACAAAATTCCTAATTTCGGATACAAGGGGTAAAAAGCCGCGGGATTGTGGTATTTCCACAATCCCGCGGTTTTTTCGGCCCGCTTTTTGGCGGAACGGAAATTGACAAAACGAGGGGGGCGGGCTATGATACTTTGAAAGTCAAATGATTTGAGATTCAAAATATTTGAGCTTCAAACGATCTTTTAAGGAGATGTTTTTATGGTACGCATCATCACCGACGGCACCAGCGACCTGTCCGCCCAGCGGGCGGCGGAGCTCAACGTCCACGTCATGCCCATGCGGGTGTTCTTCGGCCAGGAGAGCTTTGTGGACGGGGTGGATATCACCCGGGAGGAGTTTTTCGCCCGGCTGGACTCCTGCCAGGAACTGCCCACCACCTCTCAGCTCAACCCCGACGACTTCCTGGAGGTGTTTCAGAAGTACGTGGACCAGGGGGATCAGGTGGTGGGCATCTTCCTGTCCTCCGAACTGAGCGGCACCTGCCAGTCCGCCTGCATCGCCCGGGATATGGCGGAGGGCGGGGAGATCCACATCGTGGACTCCCGCACCGTCACCTTTGCCTTGGCCCTGCTGGTGGAGGAGGCGGCCCGTATGCGGGACAGGGGCCTGTCCGCCGCCCAGATCGCGGAGGCGGTGGAACAGCTGGCCCGGCGCGCCAAGCTGCTGGCCATCGTGGACACCCTGACTTACTTAAAGAAGGGCGGGCGCATTTCCGCCGCCACCGCCGCCGTGGGCGGGCTGCTGGGCATCAAGCCCATCGTGGAGGTGGACAGCCGGGGCACGGTGGAAGCCGTGGGCAAGGCCCGGTCCATGGCCTCCGGCCTGGAGTGGATCGCCCGGCACATTGAGCAGGCCCCGGCGGACCCCGCTTATGCCGTGGCCTACGGCCACTCCAACTCCCCCGAGCGGGTGCCCCTGTGCATGGAGGCGCTGAAGGATGTCCTGCCCCAGGGCCGGCCCCCGCTGATGGGGTCCATCGGCGCGGTGATCGGCACCCACGTGGGCCCCGGCGCGGTGGGCGTGGCCTACATCGCGGCGGAGTGAGGGCGCCTATGGAGGAAAACCGCAACTACGCCCGGGAGCTGAACGGCTTCCTGGTCGAGGTGTTCAACAATATTCTGAAAACGGAGGAGGCCTATGTCTCCCAGTGCTGCCCGGACCTGTCCCTCCGGGAGATGCACCTCATTGAGGAGGTGTGCCGGGCGGTGGACCAGGGGCGGGACAACCGCTCTTCGGCCATAGCCGCCGCCCAGCACGTGACGGCGGGCACCCTCACGGTGGCGGTAAACCAGCTGGAGGCCAAGGGCTATCTGGAGCGGGTGCGGGACGGCAGCGACAAGCGGTCTGTCCGCCTGCGGCCCACCCCGAAGGGGCGGGAGGCCGACCGCCGCCACGGTGATTTTCATCGGGAACTGGTGGAGGCCGCCGTGGAGCGGCTGACCGCTGAGGAGACGGCGGTGCTGGCCCGGGGACTGAACGGCGTTGCCGCCTTCATCCAAGAGAAGTATTTCGCGTAGCCGGACGGTTTAAGAGATATCCTTCCGCCGGTACCGCCACAGGCCGAACGCCGCTCCCAGCAGCCCCAGGCCGCAGCCCGCCAGCACGGGGCCGGCCAGGGGGTCCCCGGCAAAGACCCGGGCGGCGTCGGCGTAGTAATAAGGGGTGGCGAAGCGCAGCCAGTCCAGCCCCGGGTCCAGGTTGATGAGCAGCCCCGCGAAGTACAGCACCGCCGCCAGCCCCATGGCCAGCCCGAAGCTGGTCCGGCGAAGCAGGGCGGACAGCCCGAAGCACAGCCCGCCGATCTCCAGCTGCATCAGCAGCAGGGCGCCGTGGTAGGCCAGCAGCTTGGACCAGTCCGCCTCCTCGCCGATGGCCAGAATGCCCCCCGCGCCGCAGGCCAGGCACACCAGGTTGAGGGCGGCGGTCAGGGCGGACAGCGCCGCCAGCTTCTCCCCGGCAACCCGCAGGCGGCTGACGGGATGGGTGAGGAGGAATTCCGCCGTGTGGCCCCCCTCCTCCCCGGCTAGCAGGCCCATGGCGGTGAGGGCGGCGTAGAACGCCCCGCCCAGGCCCAGGATGTTGCCGCACTCCGTGCCGTAGAAGCCCAGGACGGACCCGAATTGCAGCTTGTCCAGGCCAAAGGCGGCGGAGAAGCCCCCCATGCCGGCGAACAGGGCGGACACGTCGTCCATGGAGCTGGCGAAGGAGGGGTACAGCCCCACGCACACCGCCATCAGCCCGCCCACCACGGTGGACCACACCAGGAAGCTCACCGCGCCGGCCCGCAGCTCTTTGCAGAAAATGGTCATTGACCAGCCCTCCCCTCGTAGTAGTCGAAAAATTTGTTCTCAATGTCCAGTTCCGCCGTGGTTCCCTCCACCACCAGGCGGCCCTCCCGGAGGATGGCTGCCCGGCCGCAGTACCGCTGGACCTCATAGAGCACATGGGAGGAGAGAAATACAGTGGCTCCCTCCTTTTGCCGCGTTTCCAGCTCGGCCCAGAAGGCCCGCTGGACCAGGGGGTCCAGGCCGCTGGTGGGCTCGTCCAGGATGTACAGCCGGGGCCGGTGCTGCATGGCGCACACGATGGACACCTTCTTCCGGTTGCCCAGGCTCAGCTCCCGGACGCGCTTCCGGGGGTCCAGGTCCAGGGCCTGGCACAGTGTTTCGGCCTGGGCGGAGCAGTCACGCCGGCGCAGGCGGGCGGACAGCCGGATGACTTCCCCGGCCCGCATTTCGGGATAGAACATGGCCTCGGAGGGCATATAGCCCACCTGGGCCAATATTTTTTCCTTCTCCCGGGCGCAGTCCAGCCCCAGCACCCGGGCGGACCCGGCGGTGGGGGAGAGCAGGCCCACCAGGGTGCGGATGGTGGTGGATTTGCCCGCGCCGTTGGGGCCGATGAAGCCGAAGCAGCAGCCCTCCGGGACATGGAGGGTCAGGTCCGTCACCCCCCGGGCCCTTCCGTAGGTCTTGGTGAGATGGTCGATCTGGATCATAGGTACTCCTCCTTGTAGAGAAATTGGCGCAGCATATCCGCGTTTTTTTTGTACTCCTGGAACAGCTTGTTGATCTCTTCCGCCGTGCAGGCGCCGGTCTCCGCCAGCATCCCCTCGGCGGACAGGGTGAGAAGGCGGACCACCTGCCGGGGGTCCACGCCGTCCTTGAACTTGCTCAGGTCCATCCGGGCAAGGAAGGAGCCGGTGGACTGGGCCAGCACATCGTCCAGTTTTTTCCGCAGCTTGGGGGAGAGCACGCTGTCCCGCTCATAGTAGGCCCGCATGACGAAGCGGAACAGCCCGGGCATACGCAGCACCATGTCCATCTTGATTTTATGCCCCCGCTCCAGGGCGGAAAAGAAGTCCGTCTCCCCGTAGTAGCTCATCCGCTCCACCTGGCGGTTGAACACCTCCATGCAGGCGTCAATCGCGTACTGGAACAGGTAGGCGTACAGCTCCCGCTTGTCCTTGAAGTAGTGGAACAGCAGGCTCTTGGACACTCCGGCCCGCTTGGCGATGGCGTCGGCGGAGGTTTTTTTGAAGGAGCCCTCGCCGAATTCGATCATGGCGCTGTTGCGGATGAGGTCCTGGCGCTCCGGGGGCAGGCTGAAAAACTTTATGTTCATAGGGCGCCCTCCTTTCCGAGACCACCATACCGCCGTTGACCAAATCGGTCAAGACCCCAAAATGAATTTTGCGGGTGGGAGACGCCGCGGCCCTGGTCACGATTTCGTTTAGCGGTACAGTTCTCCCGGGCATAACTGGAACCACCCCGCCCATATTCAGACGGGGTGGTTCAAAAATCTGCTGTGTTGTCACTCTTCCCCCTGGAGGGCGTCGTAGCCGGTCTCGCCGGTGCGGACCTTAACGGCATCCTCCACGCCGCACACAAAGATCTTGCCGTCGCCGATATGGCCGGTGTACAGCGCCTTGCGGGCGGCGTCCACCACCTGGGCCACGGGTACCTTGGACACCACCATGTCCACCTGGAGCTTGGGCAGCAGGTTCATGGACAGGGGCACGCCCCGGTAATACTCGGTGCGGCCCTTCTGCACGCCGCAGCCCAGCACCTGGGTGACGGTCATGCCGGTGACGCCGATGTCGTTCATAGCGGCCTTGAGCTGCTCGAACTTGGCCTGATTGCAGACGATGGTCACCTTGGACAGCTTCACGTCAGAGGCGGGCACGCTGCCCGTGACCACCTGGACGGGCACCGCCTCGTCCACGCTCCGGCCGCTCTTGACCGCCACGGGCTCGGGGAAGGCGTTGGCGCCAGGCATGGCGGTGAGGGTGGTGGTGGGCATGAAGTCGGCGTAGGCGGAGGGCAGGCCGTGTTCGGTGGAATCCAGGCCGGAAATCTCCTCTTCGGCGGACACCCGCAGGCCGTTGGCGGCGCGGATGATGTGGAACACGATGGTCATGGTCACCACGGTGTAGGCGGCGATGGCCAGCACGCCCAAACACTGCACCCCCAGCTGATGGAAGCCGCCGCCGTAGAGCAGCCCGCCGTCGGTGGCCAGCAGGCCGGTGAGGATGGTGCCGGTGAGGCCGCAGCCTCCGTGGACCGCCACCGCGCCCACCGGGTCGTCGATGTGGAGCCTGGTGTCTACCGTCTCCACGATTACCACCACCAGGACGCCGGTGACCACGCCCACCACGGCGGAGCCCAGGGCGTCCAGGCTGGCGCACCCGGCGGTGATGCCCACCAGCCCCGCCAGCGGGGCGTTGAGGCACATACCCACGTCCGGCTTGCCGTTCTTGATCCAGGTGAACAGCATACAGGCTACCGTAGCCACGGCGGGGACGATGGTGGTGTTGCCCAGGATCTGGGCCATCTGGGCGGTATCGGAAGCCGCCGCGCCGTTAAAGCCGTACCAGCAGAACCAAAGGATGAAGGTGCCCATGGCCGCCAGGGGGATATTGTGACCCAGGATAGCCCTGGAGTTCCCCTTCTCGTCATACTTCCCGATGCGGGCCCCCAGCAGGATGGCCCCGATCAGGCCGGAGATGCCGCCCACCATGTGGATGACAGCGGACCCGGCGAAGTCGATGAAGCCCAGTTTGGCCAGCCAGCCCTGGGCGTTCCAAACCCAGCCCGCCTCGATGGGGTACACCACGGCGGAGATGACGGCGGAATAGATGCAGTAGCTGGAGAACTTGGTCCGCTCGGCCATGGCCCCGGACACGATGGTGGCGGCGGTGGCGCAGAACACCAGCTGGAAGAAGAAGTTGGACCAGTCGAAGGCGTAAAAGTCGGTGAACATCTGATACTCAGGCATCCCGATGAGGCCGAAGAAGTAGTGCTCGCTGTTCATGATGCCGTATCCCAGGGCCATGAACACCACGGTGCCGATGCAGAAGTCCATCAGGTTCTTCATGATGATGTTGCCTGCGTTCTTGGCCCGGGTGAAGCCCGCCTCCACGGCGGCGAAGCCGCACTGCATGAAGAACACCAAAATGGCGCCCACCAGATACCATACTGACATATCCATTTGAATTCCTCCCTGAAAGCAGATTGGGGCGCGTCCGTTCTCGCGGACACGCCCCTTTGCGTCGCAGAAAAAAGCGCCGGGAGCGGTGAGCTCTCCGGCGCCTTTGCCTGATGGGGGCAGTATAGACCCCATTTTGAGATGTGTCAAGCGTTTCCAACCGTTTTCAGAGAGAAGCGAAAATATTTTGCGCCGCGCTAGATGATTTTGAGCAATTTTGACGTTTTTCCACTGCCGTGACAGGGCGGGGAGAGAGAAGCTTTACGTTGACGATTGCCCGCGCAATTTGGTATAATCCTGTTATGCCACAGCTATCTTGATGCCCAATAGGAGTGATGATATGTCTCCCTGCGTCACCATTATTGTACCCATCTACAATGCTCAGGCCACCTTGCGCCGCTGTGTGGAGAGCGTGCTGAATCAGGAATTCACCGATTTTGAGCTCATCCTGGCCGACGACGGCAGCCGGGATGGCTCCGGCGTCCTGTGCGACCAGTTTGCCCAGGCGGACAGCCGGGTGCGGGTGCTCCACAAGGCCAACTCCGGCGTGTCCGACACCCGGAACCAGGCCATGGCCCAGGCCCGGGGGGAGTACCTCCAGTTCCTGGACGCCGACGACTGGATCACGCCCAACGCCACCAAGCTGCTGGTCCGCTCGGCCCGGCAGCACCAATGCGACCTGGTGGTGGCGGATTTCTACCGGGTGGTGGGGGAGCGGGTGTCCCCAAAAGGGGACATCGACGAGGACGGTCCCCTCACCCGGGAGGAGTTCGCCGCCCACATGATGGAAAACCCCGCCGATTTTTATTACGGTGTGCTGTGGAATAAGCTCTACCGTCGGGATATCATCGAGCGGCACCAGCTTCAAATGGACCCGGCCATCAGCTGGTGTGAGGACTTCCTGTTCAACCTGGAATACATCCGCCACGCCCAACGGTTTTTTGCCCTTCAGGTGCCCGTCTACTACTATGTCAAGACCAAGGGTTCCCTGGCCAGCCAGGGGCTGAACATCTCCAAAACCGTGCGCACCAAGCTGATGCTGTTTGAGTACTACAATCAGTTCTACAAGGCGGTGCTGGACGAGGCGGAGTACGAAAAGCGGCGGCTGAAGGTGTACCGTTTTCTCATCGACGCGGCCCAGGACGGCTCGGCGCCGCCCTTGCCCCTGGTGTCCACCCGCCTGGGGGAGGAGCGCACCCGGGCCCACGACCGCGCGCTGGAGGGAGAGGGAGCGCTGTGCGACCTCTACCGGGAGCGGAAGCTGCTGGAATACTATCTGGAGCCAGCCGCCCAGAAAAACGGCCTGACTGTTGCGGAGGCGGGCCTGCTGATCCATCTGCGCCAGTGCGGGGCGGGGACCCGGAGAGAGCTGGCGGACTTCGCCGGGGTCAGCCGGAGCAGCTTGTCCATGCTGCTTCAGCGGCTGGGGGCCAGGGGGCTGGTGTCCGCCGTGGAGGCCAAGGCGGGCGACGGCGGCAGGGAAAAGCGGCTGAACGTCACTTTTCTGCCCGCGGCGGAGCCGGTGCTGGCGGAATTGAAGCACGCCTATGAGGATTTTCAGGAGGCGCGGCTGTCCGGGATGGATGCCGGGGAACGGGCGCAGTACGGCGAGCTGGCCCGCCGGGTCCAGAACAATATTCGGGAGCTGTTGACCAGCCTATATTAGCGCATCTTCCGCCGGGAGGCAGACTTTTTCGACAGGCTGAGGGGGGACGGGCCATTGCCCGTCCCCCTGTTTTGCGCGGACCCGGCGGATGTGCGCCCGGTCAAAAATAGAACAGCTCCTCGAATTTTTTGTCCAGCGCCACGCACAGGATCAGGGCCAGCTTGGCGGTGGGGTTGAACTGCCCCGTCTCAATGGAGCTGATGGTGTTCCGGGACACCCCCACCAGTTCGGCCAGCGCCGCCTGGGACAGGCCCTTTTCGCTTCTGGCGTCCTTCAGGCGGTTTTTTAGGATTAAGGCTTCATCCATCAAAAGACCCCCAGCTCAAAGTGCAGGTAGAACACGAAAAAGCACACGCAGAATCCCCCGTACACCAGGCCCAGCAGCAGCTCATGACGGCGGCGCAGCTTGACGAATTTCACCAGCATAACGGTGGACAGCATACCAAACTGCACAATCCAGACGGCGAAATCCGGCTTGTCCCGGAATACGGCATGGAGCACACTGATGAGGGCGCACAGCAGCATACTCACGCTGAGGGCGATGTTGTTGGCCCTGTGGAGGGCTTCCAGCTCTACCAGGTCCCGGTCCCGGTTCTCTTCCCGGCTCTTTTTCAAAATTTCGTCTTTATCCATGAGACGGACCTCCCAAACCATATTGCCAAGTTTACTTGGTATTTTCATCATAACGCTGCCAAGTGTACTTGTCAATACATTTTGCAAAGTTTTCTTTGCAAAATTGGCGCCGGCTAGTTCAGGCTGTCCAGGTAGGCCCCCACATCGAAGGGCTCCAGGGAACTGTCTTTGCGCAGGTACAGCGGGTGGTGGGGATGGCCCGCCTTGGTCCGCTTCCCGGCGGAAAACCACCGGGCGCCGCGCTTTTCCCCCACCGCGATCATGTCCCGGACGCACCGGGGCAGGTAGTCCCGCTTTTCGATCACCGCTCCCCAGGCCGCCCACACCGCCGGAGCGCCCGCCCTGTCCAGGGACAGGGCGTAGTCAAAGGCCCGCATATTCTCCGCGTGGAGGGCTGCGTTGCAGGCGCGCTCCATGTCCTCGGGGCGGGTGGCCCGCTGGGCGTAGACGTTGAACATAATGAAGCTGTCGTAGCCGTTGTGGAGGGCCACCCGCTCCACCGATTTCAGGGTGGGGTCCAGGTCGCCGGGGGCGGCGGTGGAGGGGTTTACCCCGATGCAGATCAGGGGATGCTCCCCCCGTGTGCCCAGGATGTAACGGTACTCGCCGTAGCGGTTGGGGACATAGAGCCATTGGGCGGTGTCGTAATCCGCCGAGGGGGCCAGGGCGTTTTCCAGGGCGGTATCGAACGGGACCAGCTCCAGCAGGGCGGTCTCTCCCTTTGGAATGTGCATCAAATCACCTCACGGGCCATTTTATCACAGAAAACGGAAAAAAGAAAGGCCGGACTGGAGCAAAAGCCTGTTGCGGGAGCACCCGCGATGTGATATGATACTAAAATACTATAATTATCGCGGAGGTGCGAGATGGAACAGTACACAGCCCAGGCCATGACCCCGGAGCACCGGCACTGGATTGGAATGCGCATCATCAAGACGGTGGTGGCGGTTTTTTTGTGCGGCCTGCTGGCCTTCTTCCGGGACGCGTCCGGCTTTTACTCCATGATCGCCGCCGTGGTGTGCATCCAGAACTCCGCCGGCAAGACCATTGAGTCGTCTGTCAACCGCATGATCGGCACTTTGATCGGCGGCGTGGTGGGGGTGCTGGTGGTGTACAGCCTGGACACCCTGGGCGTGCTGTATATGGAGCTGCTGCGTTACGCGGTGCTGTCGGTGATGCTCATCCCTATCATCAAGCTGTGCCTGGCCATTAAGAAGCCGGGCTGCGCCGCCATGGCCTGCATCGTGTTCCTGTGCGTCACCGTGAACCACAGCGCGGGAGACACCCCCGCCATTTACTCCATCGACCGGCTGTTTGAGACGCTGGTGGGGGTGGCGCTGGCCTGCGGCATCGACATCCTGCTGCCCTACCAGCCCATGCCCCAGCCCGCGCCGGCGGAGCCGCCCGTATCCGAAGGGGCCGGGGCCCAGGAGCCCGCCGCCGGGGAGGAGGGGCCCGGGACGGAAGAACCCGTCAGGGACAGCGGGGAGGAGGCAAAGTGACCTACCGGGACATCCGCGCCGCCCGTTTTCTGGCCCGGCCCAACCGCTTCATTGCCCAGGTGGAGCTGGACGGCCGGACGGAAACCGTCCACGTGAAGAACACCGGGCGCTGTAAAGAACTTTTGCTTCCCGGCTGCACGGTGTATCTGGAGGGGAGCGCCAGCCCCGCCCGC
Organism: uncultured bacterium; assembly: GCA_946548895.1. Lineage (GTDB taxonomy): Bacteria > Bacillota > Clostridia > Oscillospirales > Oscillospiraceae > Enterenecus. The sequence continues at coordinate 22,611 of CAMNQF010000010.1, forward strand.
AAGACAAAATACGATCTGGTGGCGGTGGAGAAGGCCAGGGAGGGCCTGCCTCCCCTGCTCATCAACATGGACGCCCAGGCCCCCAACAAGGTGTTTGCCGAGTGGATGGCGGCAGGGCGGGGGGAGGCGCTGGGCCTGCCCGCGCCCACTCTTCTGCGGCCGGAGACAACTTGGGGGAATTCCCGGTTTGATTTCTACTGGCAGTTGTCGGAAAAGGACCGTGACCGCAAGGGATATGTCGAAGTCAAGGGCTGCACCCTGGAGGAGGGAGGTCTGGCCCTCTTTCCCGACGCGCCCACGGAGCGGGGGGTCAAGCACCTGCGGGAGCTCGCCGCCTGCCATAGGGCGGGGTATGAGGCGGCTGTTTGCGTGGTGATACAGATGGCGGGAATGACCGCCTTCGCCCCCAACGACCGAACCCACCCGGAATTTGGCGCGGCCCTGCGGGCGGCGGCTGAAGCCGGCGTGAAGGTGCTGGCGGTGGAGTGCGCCGTCACCCCGGGCAGCCTGTCCATGACAAAGCCGGTGCCCGTGCGGCTGTAGGGGGTTCCCATGACCCAGGAACACATCGACGGCCTGCTGGCCAAAGCCGTCGCCTTGGCCCGGGCGGTGCGCATCCCGGTCTCCCAGGAAATATGCCCCCAGGTTCAGATCAACCGCCGGGCCCGGACCCGGTTCGGCTGCTGCATCCGCCGGGACGGCCGGTACACCATTGAGCTGTCCGCCCAGCTGGCGGAGCAGGGGGACGAGCGGGCTGTCTTTCAGGTGCTGGCCCACGAGGTGCTCCACACCTGCCAGGGCTGCGCCAACCACGGGGCCCGGTGGCGGGGCTACGCCCAGCGGATGAACGGGGCCTACGGCCTGGATATCCGGCGCGCCGACAGCTTTGCCGCCCTGGGTGTGGAGGACAGCCGCCCGGTGCGGTACTGGGTGGTGTGCAGCCGGTGCGGGCGGCGCATCCCCCGGATGAAGCGCTCCCCCCTGGTGGACCACCCGGAGCGCTACCGCTGCGCCTGCGGCGGGGCCCTGCTGGTGGAGGCGGGGGACCAACAGGGAGAAAACGGGAAAGAGTGACGGCCGGGGGGCTTTTCCCCCGGCTTTCATAGGTTATGACCGAAAAAAGGTGAAAAGCATTTTTATTTTTTGGGCAGAAAACCTTTGACGAAACGGGGAAAGCGGGATATACTTTCCCTGTAGCCTGTAAAAGGCAAACCTTCCCATCCCCTGGTATGGAAACGTTTCCAAAGCCCGCCAACCGCAGGGCGGCATGACCGGACTTTTGAAAGGAGATCGTGATTATGGACGTCAAACAACGGATGCAGGAGCTGGCCCAGGCCAAATACGGCCAGGAGCTGTCCCAGTGCGGCGACGGCCAGCTCTACCACGTGCTGCTTCAGCTCGCCCAGGAGCTCTCCCAGACCCGCCCCGCCCCCGCGGGGGAGCGGAAGCTGTACTATTTCTCCGCGGAATTCCTCATCGGCAAGCTGCTGTCCAACAACCTGCTGGCCCTGGGCGTGTTCGACCAGGTGTCCCAAGTTCTGGCCGAGTGCGGCAAGACCCTGTCCCGCGTTGAGGAGATGGAGCCGGAGCCCTCCCTGGGCAACGGCGGCCTGGGCCGCCTGGCGGCCTGCTTCCTGGATTCTATCGCGGCCCTGGGCCTCAACGGCGACGGCGTGGGCCTTAACTACCACTACGGCCTGTTTGAGCAGAAGCTGGAAAATAACAAGCAGAACGAGCGGCCCAACCCCTGGATTGAGGACGAGAGCTGGCTGATCCCCACCGGCGTGGAGTTTGAAGTGCCCTTCGGCTTTGGCCCGGTGAAGGCAAAGCTGTTTGATATCGCCGTTCCCGGCGCCCACCGGGACACCGCCAACCGTCTCCACCTCTTTGACGTGGAGAACCCCGCCCCCGCCCCGGAGGGCGGCATCGACTTCGACAAGACCGACCTGCCCGCACGGCTCACCTCCTTCCTCTACCCCGACGACAGCGACGAGGCGGGGCGGCTGCTCCGGGTGTACCAGCAGTATTTCATGGTGTCCGCCGGGGCCCAGCTGGTGCTGAAGGAGCTGGAGGAGCGGGGTTTTGACCCCCGTGACATCAGCGGCCACGTGGTGATCCAGATCAACGACACCCATCCCTCCATGGTCATCCCGGAGCTGGTCCGCCTGCTGGTGGGCCGGGGGCTGTCCATGGACGAGGCGGTGGCCCAGGTGTCCAAGACCTGCGCCTACACCAACCACACCATTCTGGCCGAGGCCTTGGAGAAGTGGCCCCTGGGCTTCATTGAGAAGGTGGCCCCCCAGCTGGTGCCCATCCTCCGGGAGCTGGACCAGCGTGCCAGGGCGGCCCATCCCGACCCCGCCGTCGGCATCATCCAGACTTGGGAGAGCGCCGGTAAGGACGGCAAAAAGGTGGTCAACGAGACGGTCCATATGGCCCACCTGGACATTCACTACGGGTATTCTGTCAACGGTGTGGCCGCTTTGCACACCGACATCCTCAAAGGCTCCGAGCTGAAGCACTTCCACACCATCTATCCCGATAAATTCAACAACAAGACCAATGGCGTCACCCTGCGCCGCTGGCTGGAGGTGTGCAATCCCCAGTTGGCCGCCCTGCTGGACGAGTGCGTGGGCGCGGAGTGGCGGCGTGATCCCGCCCGGCTGAACCGGCTGATGGACTTCTACAACGACGGCGCCGTGCTGGACAAAATGGTTGCCATCAAGGCGGACAACAAGCGGGCGCTGGCCCAGGAGCTGCGCCGGGCCCAGGGCATTGAGATGGACCCGGACTCCGTGTTCGACATCCAGGTGAAGCGCCTCCACGAGTACAAGCGCCAGCAGATGAACGCCCTGTACGTCATCCGCAAGTATCTGGACATCAAGGCGGGCAAAATCCCCGAGCGGCCCGTCACCGTCATCTTCGGCGCCAAGGCCGCCCCCGCCTACGTGATGGCCAAGCACATCATCCACCTGATCCTCTGCCTGCGCCAGCTCATTGAGAACGATCCCCAGGTCAGCCCCTGGCTGCGGGTGGTGATGGTGGAGGACTACAACGTGTCCTGGGCGGAAAAGCTCATCCCCGCCTGCGACATCTCCGAGCAGATTTCCCTGGCTTCCAAGGAGGCCAGCGGCACCGGCAACATGAAGTTTACGGCCAACGGGGCGGTCACCCTGGGCACCCGGGACGGGGCCAACGTGGAGATTGCCGACCTGGTGGGGCCGGACAACATTTACACCTTCGGCGCGTCCAGCAACTGGGTCATTGAGCTGTACGGGCAGAAGGCCCGGGACCCCAAGATGGGATACCAGTCCGAGATCTACTACCGGCGGCCGGACGTGAAGCCGCTGGTGGATTTCCTGCTGGACCCGGCGCTCACCCAGTACGGCGACTCCGCCGCGCTGAAGGCGCTGTGGACCGATATCACCGGCAAGGACTGGTTCATGTCCCTGCTGGACGTGGAGAGCTATATTTCCGCCCGGGACCGGGCCATCCACGACTACGGCGACAAGCCCTTCTGGGCCCGGAAAATGCTGGTGAACACCGCCCGCTGCGGATTCTTCTCCAGCGACCGCACCATCGCGGAGTATAACCGTGACATCTGGCATCTGAAGTAATGGCAAACAGCGCCCCCGCCCTTTCGGGCGGGGGCGCTCCGCGTTCATGCGCCGCTGGCACGTCTGGCGCGTGAAATAAAGAAATCTTAAATTGCGCGCCGCCCGTCTAAGGTGTATACTGCTCTGAGAGGGGGCGCTTGATCCCCCAAAAAAGAGCAGGAGGGAACCCTATGCGTTACAATATTACCGGTGAGCCCATGCCCGTGGTGATCTGCGATGTGGAGGCTGGCGAATCCATGATTACGGAAAAGGGGTCCATGGTTTGGATGTCCCCCAACATGGATATGCAGACCAGTGCCGGTGGAATCGGCCGGGCTTTTGGCCGGATGTTCTCCGGCGAGTCCATGTTCCAGAACATTTACACCGCCAAAGGCGGCCCCGGCATGATCGCCTTTGCGTCCAGTTTCCCCGGTTCCATCCGGGCGGTGGATATCACCCCGAACCGGCCCATCGTGGTGCAGAAGTCTGGCTTCCTGGCCTCCGAGGCGGGAGTGGAGCTGTCGGTATTCTTCCAGAAGAAGGCGGCGGCGGGCTTCTTTGGCGGCGAGGGCTTCATTTTGCAGCGCCTCAGCGGCCAGGGCACCGCGTTTTTGGAGATTGACGGCTCCGCCGTGGAGTATGACCTCCAGCCGGGCCAGCAGATCGTGGTGGACACCGGCAACCTGGCTATGCTGGACGCCACCTGCACCGTGGATGTGCGTTCGGTGAAGGGGGTTAAAAATGTGCTGTTCGGCGGCGAGGGGCTGTTTAACACCGTGGTAACAGGTCCGGGCCGGGTGGTGCTCCAGACCATGCCCATCAGCAACTTCGCCATGTCCATCGCGTCCATCATGCCGTCCAATTAAGAAAGTCCCCCGCCGCGGACGCGGCGGGGGGAAAATTCGGCGTGTGCGGCGCGTCCATCATGCCGTCCAATTGAGAACCCCCCCGCCGCGTCCGCGGCGGGGGGTTTTGCCGTTCAGAGGATGATGAGCTGCTTGGGGGAGTGGGTGATGTCGATGCAGCCGCCCTCGGTGAGCATGACCACATCCTCAATGCGTACGCCGAACTTCCCGGGCAGGTAGATGCCCGGCTCGGCGGACAGCAGCGCCCCGGCGGGGATGGGCTTTTCGTTTCGGGTGTGGAAGCCGGGGTTTTCGTGGATCTCAATGCCCAGGGAGTGGCCGAAGCCGTGGCCGAAATACTCGCCATAGCCCGCGTCCTCAATGACCTTGGCGCCGGCCTCATGGACCTCCTTGCCGGTGACGCCCGCTTTTGCCACGGCGATGCCCGCCAGCTGGGCCTTGAGGACGGTGTTGTAGACGAACTCCATCTCCTCGGTGGGTTTGCCCACCGCCACGGTGCGGGTCATGTCGGAGCAGTAGCCCCCCACCTTGCACCCGAAGTCCATGGTGACGAACTGGCCCTTCTGGATCACGTCCGGGCCGGGGACGGCGTGGGGCTTGGAGCCGTTGGCCCCGCAGGCCACGATGGGGTCGAAGGAGTTGCGCTCCGCGCCCTTCCGGGCCATGATGTAGGTGAGCCGGGCGGCCACCTCCTGCTCGGTGAGGCCGGGCTTCAGGAAGTTCAGAATCTCCAGCAGGGCCTCGTCGGTGATGCGCTGGGCCTCTTTCATGGCGGCCAGCTCGTCGGCGTCCTTCACCTGGCGCAGCTCGGTGAGCAGCTCGGAGGCGGGGACAAACTCGGCGTCCACTTCTTTGGTCCAGGCGGTGTGGCTGGCCACGGACATATATTGCTCCTCAAAGCCCAGCTTGGACACGCTGTTGTCCTTCACCAGCTGGGCCACGGTCTTTTGATAGCCCAGGCCCTTGGGAGGCAGGGACACATCCGCACCGGGGATGAGCTGCTGGGCGGCTTCAATGTACCGGGAGTCGGTGTAGTACCAGGTCTTGCCCGGGGTGATGAGGGCCACGCCCTCCCCGTGGAAGCCCACGGCGTAGAACTCGCCGGGTTCGCTGGTGATGAGCATGGCGTCCAGGCCCTGGTCCTTCAGCTTCGCGGCAATTTTTTCAAAATGGGTCATCAAAACCATCTCCTATATAAATTGTAATGGGTATGTCAGTTCATTTGGGTGCTCAGATAGGTGACAACGGCCATGAGGATAATGAGCCCGCCCACCAGCCGGGCCGCCCACAGCGCCGATTTGGGCGGCTCCTTGCCGGGATAGTCCCGTCCGCCCCGGCCCCAGCGCAGGAACGCCTGGGGGTTGATGAGGATGAACAGCCCCGCGACCACCAGCAGCGCGGCCAGGGCGATGTACATCTTGGACGACACCTGGATGCCGTACAGCGCGAGCTTCAGCATAAGCTCCCTCCTTGTCCCTCGAATTCCCGGTAGATTTTTTTCATGAGCAGCGCGTCCTCCGCCTGGGTGCCCGCCGATTCGCAGATAAAGGTGGGGCTCCAGCCCCGGCGGGCCACGGCGGCGGCCAAGGGGGCCCAGTCCGGGCCATACCCCCCGTCGTCGGCAAAGGTGCGGTGGCACTTTTCACCCCCGTTTGGGGTGAACTCAATGTGGGAAAAGTGGCTGTGGAACCGGGAAGCCCGGTCCCGGCCCAGGACCTCCTCCATGCGGTCCAGCATCCGTTCCATGGCTTCCGCGCCGTCGTCCGCGCCCAGGGAGCGGGCGTACAGGTGGCCGAAGTCCACGCAGGGGATGAGCCGCTGGTCCAGAGTGCACAGCTCCAGCACCTCGTCCAGGTCCCCCAGCTGGTTGATCTTGCCCATGGTCTCCGGGCACAGGGCGATGGAGCCGAAGCCCGCCCCGTCGCAGGCGGCCATGACCTCCCGCAGGGAGCGCAGCGCGGTATCCAGCGCCTCCCGGCGGGTGCGCTTCATCAGCGCCCCGGAGTGGATTACCACCCGCTCCGCCCCCATCCAGCCCGCCACCAGGCACGCCCCGGTGATATAGCCGGTGGTCTTTTGCAGGGCCTCGGGGTCCGGGTTGGCCAGGTTGATGAAGTAGGGGGCGTGGAGGGACAGGGTAATGCCGTGCTCGGCGGCCGCCGCGCCCACCTTCCGGGCGGTGGCCTCCCCCACGTGGACCCCCTTGCCGCACTGGTACTCATAGCAGTCCAGGCCGATCTCCCGCAGCCAGCGGGGGGCGTCCGCCGAGGACTTGTAGGGGAAATTTTCCGCGTTGCCCGCGGGACCGAACCGGGCGCTCACAGCCTCTCCCCCTTTCCCGACAGCAGCCGGAAGGGGACCTCCGCGGCGTACCGCAGATACCGCCCCGGATTGCCCGCCAGCCGGATGGGCTCCACCAGAATGGCGCTGACCCCCGCCAGGTTGCCCCCCAGCACATCGGTGAACACCTGGTCGCCCACAATGGCGGTCTGCTCCTTTGTCACGCCCATCCGCTCCATGGCCTTGTAAAAGGAGGGCGTTTTCGGCTTGCCCGCGTGGCCGGTGTAGGGCACGCCCAGGGCTTCGGAGAAGATCTGGGGGCGGCTCTGGTGCCGGTTGTTGGACAGCACGAACAGCGTCACCCCATGGGCGCTGAGGTCGTCCCGCCACGCCTTCAGCTTTTCGTCCGGCCGGGGGACCCCGTAGGGGACCAGGGTGTTGTCCAGGTCGGCCAGCAGCAGCTTGAAGCCCCGGCGCTCCAGGGCGGCGCCGGTGATCTCATAAATGTCATGGGCCCTGAAGCGGGCCCGGAACCACGCCATAGTCCACCTTCTATTCCGCCCGGGACGGGCATAGGATAGTGATAAGCACAGGGTGTATCTTATCACAATTTTATGCCTTCCACAAGGGGGAACATCCAAATGAAAGAGCTGCTGCTTGCCCTGCCCGCCGGGCGGGACACCCGGGGGCGGGCCTTTGGGCTCACCCCCGCCCACATGGCCTACCGCATCGGGCCCGGGCCCAGGCTGCTGGGCATCCGCCTGTCCCAGGGCCTGCGGGGCGGGCTGATGCAGGTGGACTGCGCGGGCTTCGACGGGGCGGGGAACCCGGTGGACTGCTGCCGCCAGATGCTGGGGGAGTGCCGCCGCCGGTCCTTTCGGGGTATCGTATGCGATTTCGAGGGGCCGCCCGCGGGCTGCCTGCCCAAGCTGGTGGAGATCCTGGACCGCAATTGCGCCGCCCAGGGCTGGACGCTCTACGTGCCGGAGGGGTACGCGGACCACGCCCCCCGGGCCCGGGTGCTGGTCCCCTCGGCGCTGACTCACGGCTCCCTGGAGCGGCGGCTGCGGGACGCGGCGGGGCGGTACGGGCAGGGGCGGGCGGCGCTGGCGGTGGAGTGGGTGCGGGAGGACCTGCCCCTCCCCGCCCAGGGCCGGGGGGAGCCCGTCTCCCAGGAGGCGCTGGAGGAGATGCTCCGCCGGCTGGAGCCTGCCGTGTTTTTCGACCGGGGGCTGTGCGCCCACTATTTCACGTACATGAAGGGCCCCCAGGCCCACTTTGTGCTGTTCGACAGCCCCCGTTCCATCCGGGAGAAGCTGGACCGGGCCAAGGCGCTGGGCCTGGCCGCCGCCCTGCTGCCCCAGCCGGAGGTGGAGGACCATCTGGAGGAGATTTTCGGCACGGAAGCGTAAGCAAAGTCCGGCCCCGCGTCAGCGGGGCCGGACTTTGCTTCATGCTTCGCCGGTACGGTGGGTAAACTGCTCCACATACAGCCGCTTATAAAAGTCAATCAGCTGCTGGTTGGTGGTCTCCCGGCAGCGGACGATGTCTCCCAGGGCCTCCGCCTTGGCCTGACCCATGAGGTTCCCCGGTGAGCCCGCCTCGCCGCTGTCCCCCAGGCCCATCCCGGCAAGCTGCTGGATAGTCTCGTGGAGATAAGCGGTGTCACTCTGAATGGCGGCGATCTGCTGGAGCAGCCAGCTCAGGTCTACTTGATTCTCGTTCATGGTTGTGTCCTCCAAACTTGTATCTGGCGGGCACGCAAGGCATATCGTATCCTCCGAGATGAAGCGTGCCCTGCCGTGTTTCACAAGACCTCTGGCCCGTTTGGGCCAGGTCGCTTCGTATACGCTGCCCCGTTCGTCTACCACATGAATGTTTTTTTCGATGGGTGTCATCCCCCTGTTGTTAAGATTCGCGGGTGTTTGGACGCCGTTTTTTTGTGATGGGTGCCCGCCCCTGTCCAGGCTCAGTGTACCACCCGGCCGGGTGTCTTGTCAAGGCCGCCGCCCTGTGCTATACTGTCCCCAAACAGACAAAGGAGGGCCGCCCATATGAACGCAGCGGAACGCCGGGGGCGCATTTTAGACTATCTGAGAGCCGCCGAGGGCCCTCTGTCCGCCACGGCCCTGGCACAGAAGCTGTCGGTGAGCCGGCAGATCATCGTGGGGGACGTGGCCCTGCTCCGAGCGGCGGGGGAAGCCGTCTCCGCCACGCCCAGGGGCTACGTGCTGGACGCCCCCCGGCCGGGGATGGTGGCCACCGTGGCCTGCGCCCACAGCGGGGCGGACATGGAGCGGGAGCTGACCCTGATGGTGGACCAGGGCTGCACGGTGGAGAATGTCATTGTGGAGCATCCTGTGTACGGCCAGCTCACCGGGCCGCTGGAGCTGTCCTCCCGGTACGACGTGTCGGAATTTATCCGCAGGGTGAAGGAGTGCGAGGCCCAGCCCCTGTCCGCCCTGACAGATGGGGTGCATCTGCACACCCTGCGCTGCCCGGACGAGGGGGCCCTGGAGCGGGTGCGGGCGGCGCTGGATGGGGCGGGATTTCTGGTGAAATAGGTCAGCCCCCGGATTTTGGGCAAAAAGACGGTTGACATTTCTCCCCTGTCCCGGTATGATAGTCCGCACAGGTGTCATGACACCTGTGCGGACTATTTGATTGAGAGTTGAGGGATCAATATGGAAAAGCTCAAAGCGTTCCTGAAGCGCAAGGACATTGTGATCTCCGCCAAGCGGTACGGCATCGACGCCCTGGGGGCCATGGCCCAGGGCCTGTTCTGCTCCCTGCTCATCGGCACCATCGTGAAAACCCTGGGCGAACAGCTGGGGCTGGCCTTCCTGGTGGACGTGGGCAATTACGCCTCCGCCATGAGCGGCGCGGCCATGGCGGTGGCCATCGGCTGGGCGCTGAAGGCCCCGCCCATGGTGCTGTTCTCCCTGGCCACGGTGGGCTACGCCGCCAACGCCCTGGGCAGCATCACCCTGGACGGCGGCAAGGGGGCGGGCGGGCCGCTGGCGGTGCTGTTCATCGCCATCGTCGCCGCCGAGTGCGGCAAGGCCGTCTCCAAGGAGACGAAAGTGGACATTTTGGTCACTCCGCTGGTGACCATCCTGTCGGGCGTGGGGCTGTCCGCCCTGACGGCCCCGGCCATCGGCACCGCCGCCACCGCCATCGGGGCGGTCACCCGGCTGGCCACCGACGAGCAGCCCCTGCTCATGGGCGTGCTGGTGAGCGTGGTTATCGGCATGGCGCTGACCCTGCCCATCTCCTCCGCCGCCATCTGCGCGGCCTTCAGCCTCACCGGGCTGGCCGGGGGGGCCGCGGTGGCGGGCTGCTGCGCCAACATGGTGGGCTTCGCCGTGCTGTCCTTCCGGGAAAACCGCTGGGGTGGCCTGGTGAGCCAGGGCATCGGCACCTCCATGCTCCAGATGGGCAACATTGTGAAAAACCCCCGGATCTGGCTGCCCGCCATCCTCACATCAGCCATCACCGGCCCCATCGCCACCTGCGTGTTCAAGCTGGAGATGAACGGCCCCCCCGTGTCCGCCGGCATGGGCACCTGCGGCCTGGTGGGGCAGATCGGCGTGTGGACCGGCTGGATCGCCCCCAGTGAGCAGGCCCTGGCCAACGGCGCCGCCGCCATCGCGCCGGGTCCCTTTGAGTGGACGGGCCTGATCCTCATCTCCTTTGTCCTCCCGGCGGCGCTGTGCTGGGCCCTCGGCCTGCTGTTCCGCCGGATCGGCTGGATTCGGGAGGGCGACCTCAAGCTGGACTGATCCCGCGCTTCCGCGCCCCGCCCATCCGGGCGGGGCGTTTTTGATGGGGCCGGCGATGGCTTTCATCCTGCCGCCGCCAGCATACGAAGCTGGAAGGGCGGCTTGGCGGAATGAATTAAATGCAATCCCGCATACCGCGAATGGAAAATAATCTCGACTTTACAACAAAGATATGCTATACTAAATTTGCCGTATTTTAAGGAACCTCTGAACAAATGCGTCTGCGGCGCATTGCGGATCTTTTTCGCCACAACTTCGTTGTGATTTCTTGAAATAAACACAATTATTCCTGCGAAATCCCGCCTCGTTGCGGCGAAAAATCTCTCGCAAATCGCTCGTGCCGATTTATTCAGAGGTTCCTTAATTGTGGATATTTTGGCAAAGCGCGGAGACTGCGGAGCCCTTTGAGAAAAGAAAACTTCGTGGAGGTATGGCATGGGTTACACAAACGTGAGAGAGCCGGCGAGGCAATACGAGGCTTTCAGCCTGGAGGGAGCCGCGTTGACGTTCCTTCGGGACCGTTGTGAGGGCTTGCGGTTCAGTGCCGGAAAGGCCGAGGAGGAAGCTCGGACGGGCAAACTGCTGGGGACCAGCCTCAAAAAGGGAGAAGTCCCTTATCATCAGCAGATGGACACAGACCGGCTGTGCCTGGAAAATGCCCTTCGGCGCTTCCTGCGTTCCGGGCGGAAGGAAGACGCCTTCGACGTGTATTTTTGCTACCTGGAGATGTTCGTGGGGGACTATAAAAAGGCGAAACGGATGATTGAACTGCTGTCAGAGTTTGAGGCAAATGGCAGCGGCCTCTTGATGAAGCACCGGGACCACTACGCCCACTCGGTCTATGTCTTCGCCCTGGGCCTGGCCGTCTATCAGACCAGCGAGGCCTACCGGAACGCCTATCAGGAGGCCTATCAGCTGGATGACAGCCATCCGGCTGCCTGCCACTTCCTGCGTTTCTGGGGTATGGCATCCCTTTTCCATGATATTGGCTACCCGTTTGAACTGCCCTTTGAACAGGTGGCTTCCTACTTCGAAGTGGAGGGAGAACCGCGGAAAAACCGGCCTTTCGTAGCCTACCGGGCGTTGGAGCCCTTTGTGAAGATCCCTGATTCCGTGGTAAAGCGGCTGGAAACCCTTTGCGGCGGCGCCGTTTACGAAACCACCGACGGGCTGTTTGCCGGCCTTCTGGCTGAAAGGCTGGGAGAGAAGTACCGCTTTACGGAACTTCAGATGCTCCAGGTCCTTCGTGAGAAGCCTGCGGAACCGAATCGGTTCGGCTATTATATGGACCACGCCTATTTCAGCGCCACCGTGCTGTTTAAAAAGCTTTTCTGCGAACTGAACTGCCCCATGGAGCGGGAACACCTGGACGCGCTCACCGGCATTCTGGCCCATAATAGCCTCTACAAATTCAACATTGCGCATTACAAGGACAGGGGAAACACCCCGCTGGCCGCCTCTGACCACCCGCTGGCCTATTTGCTGATGCTCTGCGACGAACTTCAGTGCTGGGACCGCACCGCCTATGGACGCAACTCTAAGAGAGAGCTGCATCCGATGGGGTGCCGGTTTGATTTCAGCGGCGGGGCCATCCGAGCCACCTACCTCTATGACAAGCGGGAGTTCGGGAAGATCAAGGTCTATCAAGACAACTACAAGGCCTGGAAGGACCGGGAACCGGCGGAGAAGAACTCGGAGGAGCACAAGCTCTGGGAGGATAAGAAGCCGGGACTGAAGGCGTATGCCAGTATGTACGAGATCAACAAGCAAGGCGTTTCCAGCTTTCAGGCGGACATTGAGCGGATCGTGGACCTGAGCGCCATCCGGCTCCAGGTGGGAACGGAGCTGGAAAAAAATGAGAAACAACGCTGCTATCTCTCCGACAGCAGTTTTCTTGGGCTGTATAACTTTGCCATCGTGCTGAATGCCCGCTGGAGCAGCGGGGAGTGGAAACAAGCCCGGGCGGAGGGCCGGGAGGAGCAGTTCCTGCTGGACGAGAAAAACCTGGAGAGGTTCTCCGGCAGCTTCGAGGCCCTTTCCTTGGAATACCAGCTTTCCAATATCAATCAGGCCAAGGCCTTTGCCCGGTATATGCAGGAAATCGGCTGCTTCTACACTGACCGGTCCGTGGACTTTGCGCTGGTGGACCGCTTTTCGGACGAGGAGCTGGATATCATCGGTCCTCTGGAGCACCAGCGCTGGCTCCAGGAACACTACGATATGGGCTGGACCTACGGCACCCCGGAGCGGGCGCAGCGGGAGCGGGTCCGGCAGCATTGGGATATGATCCCCGGCTGGACCGGGACGGTTGTCCCTATGGAGCTGGCAGAGAAAAATTACAGGCGTTTGAATCCCGATGAGCAGTCAAAGGACACCGAACCCATGGAATGTATGCTGGCGATGATGCGTATGTTTGACGGGCTGCGCATCTACCGGCTGTACTGAGCTATGGGGAGAGGAGGATGAATATGGCAGCGGAACTGGTTGGACTGGAATATTTGAGGCGAAACGAAATCAAGAACAAATCCTGTGACGCCTCACGTCCCTACGCGTTTATCAGCTACTCCCACGACCCCCGCGACGCCCAGATTGTGATGAACGTTTTCAATGTGCTCTATAACAAGGGCTACAATCTTTGGATCGACATCGCCAATATGCCCCACGACGAGAACGCCTGGAGCGACTGCGCCATCGGGGCCCTGCGGAACAAAAGCTGTTCCTTCGCCTTTTTCTTCCGAAGCGAGAGCTCCATGAGCAAGGAGACCATCGCCAAAGAATTGGAAACCATCAAGCGCCTCCGCCATGTGCGCCGTATTGTGACGGTGGATATCTGGCATGACGAGGAGAACACGGCGGACCGCTATTACGATGAGCTGCTCAACAGCGATGACGACAGCGCCATGAAGTTCAAAGCCTGCGAACGCATCTGCAACATCGTCAGTATGGCCAATTCCGCCATCCGGCTGGCGGCGGATGTCCAGAACGATATCCCCAAGCTCGCGGAGTTCATGGAAGAGGAGCTGCTGGAACTGGGCGTTTTGCCCCTCACGCATGGCGATGGGCTTGACAGCGGGGTGGAGGCAACGGGGATTAAGCGGGCGCGGCCGCAGCCCCTGGGGGCGGCGGCCAACGGGCAGGAGGCGCCCGCGGAAACGGCGCAGCCGCCTGTCCCGGCCGGTGAGGAAGCCAATCCGCCGGGGAACGGCGCAATTCGGACGATCACCTTGCCGGATTTCATGAGGCAATACGGCCCGAATACCTTTGTAAAGAACACATTTCACAGCGTCCGGCTGGTTGGCAAGGGGGAATATGCCAAATATAACTCCGGGTTCTACCAGTCAACCTATCCCCTGGTCTGGAACTTTGTCGAAGGCCTGCTGAAGGAGCGGGGCGCGGCGTACATTCGGTTTGTCAATGAGCGGAACGCCGGGAGCAAGAACCCGCCCTTCATTACGGCGGAGGAGCAGCGGCGGCGGAAAGCGGCGGGAAGCAATGTGGCCTACCGCTGTCTGGAGGTACCGGGGCTGGAGAGCTGGGCCATGTGCATCCACTATGGACAGTATGCCTGGATCAACGACGTTCTCCGCAAGCGGATGCTGGAGCTGGACCTGCCGCTGGACGGTTTTTCGCTGGAGCACACCACAGGCCAGACGGAGAAAAACAAATCCACAGAGGTCACGGTGCCCGCCGGCGGCATCGCGGGGCCGGAGCATCTGGATGGCAAAGGCGGAAAACAGAGAAAACGGGCCCTGGAGGAAGGCGGCTATCACATCACCCTGTTTGGGGAGTACTGCCCTGGGTTGAGCCTGAAAAATATGATGCTGGCTGTGTTCAAAAAAACGCTGGGCCGCCACCCGGACAAGCTGGACCTGCTGCTGGAGGATCTGCCCTGCCTGGGCGAAGGGATCGAAATCAGGCGTGACGCCCATCCCTCGACCTTCCGTTCCGGGGAATCCGTTGCAATTGGCGGCCGGAGCATATCAATTGGTACCTCTCTGGGCCAGTCCCAAGTGCTGAACTATATCGGCCGCCTGATGCAAATATGCGGCGAGCCAAAAGAAAACCTGGTCATCAGCGGCTATGACTACTGAGGAGAATACCCGGTGACCGGCCCTACCGGTACGCGCTTTCAGGAGCTAGCGGACCGGCGTTTTCACCATCGTGGGACAGATAGATCCATGCGGAGCGCTGGCACAGTTTCCTCCTGAGGTAGCTGCCCGCTGCTCTTCCCCGCGGCGGCGGAGGCGGGCCTGGGCGTCAAGGACCTGATGGACCGCTATGGAAGGAGGCTTTGCGTTTGCGCGGAATCGGGAAAATGCTGAAAAAATGGGCCCCTGTACTCAGCGTCTTGCCCTTTTTGCTGGGATCGGTGGGCTACGCTCTGGCGGGGGAGCGTCCGTTGGACGCGATGTATGACAGCTTCAGCCTCTATTTTGTGAACCTGGTGTCAGACAGCTCCAACCCCCTTGTGGAGATAGCCCGCTGGACGGCGGCCCTGGTGACTACCGCCGCGGTAATGTACGTGCTGAAACAAGTTTGGACCCGGTTAAGCTGGGCGGTGCTGTGCCTGGGGCGGGACAGCGTAGCGGTATACTGCGATGGGGAAGAGCGTGTGCAATTCCCGGACAAGGAACACAGCGTCATCTATCCGGGCCGGGAGTTCCGGCCCGGCGCCAAGTCCCATATCATCATGCTGGAGAGCGACTGTGAGAGTCTGGCTTTCTATGAGGCCAACCGGGACCGGCTGCGGGGCCATTCGGTGTATATCGGCCTGCGGGAGCTGGACAAGGGCTTTATGCGGGATGTTCCCGGCGTTGTCTTCTACGACATCAATGGCGCCGCGGCCCGGACGCTGTGGAAAACGCTCCGATTGTGGCGGCTGGGCCGTGAACGGCTCACTGTGGTAATCTGGGGCGGTGGACACCTGGGGCAGAATATCCTGGATTATGGGCTGCTGCTGAACTTATTTGCCCCCGATCAGGAGATTGCGTATCATCTGGTTGGGGATACCGCGCTGTATCAGATTAACCGGGAGCGGTTCCTCAGCGGGAACGCGGATACGGTTTCCTTTCATGACTGGGACAGCGCCCCGGCCTGGGAAGCGGTCCGGCGGGCGGATGTTGTGATTCTGGCGGAGGAATCCCCGGCGGAGCGGCTCCAGGCGCTGCGGATTGCCTGCGAAAGCGGAGTGGTGTACTACTATGCCCCCCAGGAGGCGGATGTTGGGAGGTATTTCAATTTTTCTCGCCTGCACGCCTTTGGAAAAGGACTGTATACCGATGAGAACATCCGCGGCGAGGCGCTGACCCGGCAGGCCAAAGCCCAGAATTATGACTATGCCAAAACTTATGGGCATCTCGCGCCAGAGGAAACGGCGGACGGGGCCTGGAAGAAGCTGGACGGCTTTACCCAATGGTCCAACATCTCCTCCACGGACTTTCAGGAGGTACTTCCAGACATTCTGGCAGCTCGTCCGGCCTTGACCGAGGAGGCGCTGGCGAAGTTGGAGCACCTCCGCTGGTGCCGGTTTCACACCCTGAATGGCTGGCGATATGGCATTCCTGAGAGCGGGAGCCGGGATGTAGAGAAACGGCGCCACAAGTGCCTGTGTCCATATGAGGAGCTGGAGCCGGAAGAGCGGGAGAAGGACCGGCTGGTGGTGCGCCGGGCGCTTTCACACGTGCGCGGTTGAAGACGGCGCCGCCATTCAGGGCCTGACATGGGCGGCCCCTGTTTTCGGGGCGTTTGGAATGCCCCGCATTTGGAATGCCCCGGCCAAGGGCGGCAGGCAGAAAACGGCCCTACCCCACCCGAAGAACCGACAGGAAGCTTTGGGGTGGAGTAGGGCCGTTTACAGGTCAAACCGAAGCTGGTCCGCCTTGCAGGAGGCCATTTTCCGCGGGGTGATTTTGTCCTCCGGGCCCGCCGCGCCGATCAGCAGCGGGGAATCCGGGTCATGGAGGGCGCTCTGGCTGGCCACGGTTTTCTCGCTGTAATTGGCGTAGCAGTACCGGCAGCCGTTGCGGCAGGTGTTGTAGGCGCCCACGTCCAGGGCCTCCACGCACCCGCACTCAGCGCGCTGGTTCTTATCCTTCTTCACGTCCAGAGGGCAGCCCAGCAGCTGCTCCCAGAGGCGGGGGTCAATGCACCTGCCGTGCTCAATGCCGTACTGCTCCAGGTCGATGCCCTCCGCGCAGGTGTCCACCCGCAGGCCATAGCTGTGCGCCACCTCGGCCACGTGCTTGGCCATCTGGTTTTGCAGCTCCGGGGGAAAGGGGCTGGGGGCCAGGGGGGCAATGTTCCGCTTGGTTTTGTCGTAAAGGTCCAGGAAGCTGATGGTGCACTTCCGGGTATAGGGAGCCAGCCGCTTGGCCATGGCTTCGAAGTACCGAAAGTGATAATCCATGGTGTAGGCGGCGTTGAGAAAAATGGGGTCGTACCGCCAGATCACCCGGTCGGGGCCAATGGCGTCTGACAGGCGTTGGAAAGCGGGGATGAGCACACCGCTTTTGCTGGGCAGGGCGCGCTCCACATCGGCGCCGTAGCTGGTGAGGGTGAACTGGAAGCAGTACATATAGTCCCGCAGCTCGTCCAAGCGGTCCAGCATAGGGACAGGGTTCTTGGTCCAGAAGACGATGCCGTCCACCACCTCCGGGGACAGGCTGACCTGGCTGATCTGGCGGGGGTTCATGGGGTTGCGCACATAGACGAAGCCCTCCCGCAGGCGGTTGAAGAACCAACGGGAGTAGAAGGAGGGGATGTCGGTGCGGCGGCTGGCGCTGATAATCATGCGTGATTCCTCTCAAAGGTAAGAATGTTGTGGCAGAGCTGCGGCTCCGCTCATTTTAGCACATATGCCGGGGAAACACAACTTCTTTGCGCGGGATCGCGCTTTTTTGTTTTGTATGGTACACGGGCAGGTCCGGCTGACGGATGATTCCAGCGAATGAATGCCGTCTGGCGGGCAAAATCCATCATATTTTTTGGATTAAATAAGGAAAGTATTGCGCACCCGGCAGGAAAATGGTATGATAAAAATAGAAAATGCCTCTACAGGTTTCGCGGACAGCTCAATTAGGAAAGGAAGCTGAACATTTTGAAAAAACAATTTGTTACCAGTGTGCTGCTATGCCTTGCCCTGTTCCTGCTGACCGGCGCGCCATCTGCCAGGGCGTCGTATTGGCCGGCGGACGATGGAGCCATGCCTCTGGCGGAAGAGCAGGCGGGGCACCCCGCGCATGACGGCGGGATAGCTCTGACATCTCAAGGCGGGGCCCTTGTTCAGGGGGGAACGCCCCTCACGCTGCGTACACTTTATTTTCCGAGATACGCTCAAGGCAATCCTGGAGGCAAGTTTTATCAGGCGGAATGCTATATTTTGGAGGCAGGCAATTATTATCTTGACACAGATGTCACGATTCAGCACCCCATTATCATAAAGGGTGCGGTGAGTCTCTGCCTGAACGGGAACACCGTTACCTTGCAGGCGGCGGGTAAATTGGGCGCCGTATTCAAGCTTATAAAAGGCGCGTTGATTGACGGCACAACCGGAGAGGCTATTACACAGGCCAGCCTGAATTTATATGATTGCGCCGGCGGCGGCAAAATTACCGGCGGCCATGGCGCCCAGCGCTACGACCCTTATTCCGACAATATTTTTACGGAAGGCGGAGGCGTACAGGTAAGAGGCGAGCTTAACGATCAAAAAAGCATTATTTTTAATATGCACGGCGGTGAAATCTTCGGAAACCGCATGGACAGCAATGTAAATTCCGGCTATTCCGGCGGCGGCGGCGTGTGTGTTGACTATGCCGTATTCAATATGTACGGAGGAAAGATTTCAAATAATTCTACAATTGGCAACGGCGGCGGCGTAATGCTGTCAACCGGCACCTTTACCATGAGCGGAGGAGAAATTTCTGAGAATACGGCCGGGCAAAGCGGCGGCGGTATATACGCTTATGGCACCACAATTCATATTTCAGGCGGGCAGATCAGCGGCAACTCCGCCCAGGGGAATGGAGGCGGCCTCTATACAGACCATTCGACCATGTATGTTGTTTCGTCGATCGCCGGAGGCCAGATTACCCGCAACTCGGCCGGAGGGCAGGGGGGCGGCGTATACATGAAGGCCAAATTCAGCATTTCCGGCGCCCCGCAGATTACCGGCAACACAGCCGGCGATGCCTCCGCCAACCTGCTGCTCGTTATGGAAGACAAGTATGGGTATGGACGCCCCTGCCTCACAGTTGATCCGGGGCTGGACCAGAGCGCAGTGATAGGAGTTAGCGTCTCTCCCGAAATTCACTCGGATTCCAGCGTGTGGGTTACACAGAAGGGTGGTACCCAGGACTATATGGGCTGCTTCCAATCTGACGACAGCGGCTACCGCGTCACATGGAACGAGACAGATCAGTATGTCCAGCTGACCAACGGAAACCGCCATATCCATGATGTGCCGGTAGGCTACGGGAGCGGTACGGAGGAGATCGAATTTAATCAGGTCATTACCAGCAATACGAAATCCCTCTCGCCGGGACATTATTACCTTACAGAGGATATTGAATTAGACAATTCGATTAGTGTAACGATCAGCGATGAGCATGAGCGGGTTGATATTTGCCTGAACGGTCATGTCATTAAGCATAACTCCAGCAAAAATGGATCTGTCTTTACTGTAAAGGACAAGGGTACGCTGAATCTGTACGACTGCACCCCGGAGAGAACGCATGACAACCTGCCTGAGGAGCTTGCGGGGATCACCGGAGGCATTATCACTGGCGGTAAAGGCAGCGATGGCGGAGGAATGAATGTATCTACTCTTTATGGCGTGACGTTTAATATGTATGGCGGTACAGTCGCCGGAAACTCTGCCACGGGATCTGGCGGCGGCGTATACATAAACAGCGCCGTTTTTAATATGTATGGCGGTGAAATCTCCAGAAACAGGCTGGAGAGCACATCAACTGCTCCCTATGCCGGCGGCGGCGGCGTGAGTATCAAAGATGGAATCAATAAAGCCAGCACATTCAATATGTATGGAGGAAAGATTTCAAATAATAACGCGACGGCCAGCTGCGGCGGCGGTGTTCATGCGTCTGGCGACCTTGTAGCCATAAATATGGAGAGAGGAATCATTGAAAAGAATTCCGCTTATGCAGGCGGCGGCGTCTATCTCGATGAGGCCCGCCTGGACCTGTACGGTGGAGAAATAAGCGGAAACACGGCTCAGGACAACACCACATCTGGCGGTGAGGGCGGCGGTATTCATGTACGCATGGGCAGCCTTTCTATGCACGGCGGCGCGGTTGAGAGGAATTCAGCGAGCTGGAGGGGCGGCGGCGTGTATGTGAATGGGGGAGACCTTACCCTGTATGATGGAAAAATCTGCGGCAATACCGCATACGGCCATACATTGCAGTACACCGGCCTGTACAGCGCAGGCGGCGGCATCTATGTGAGAAGTTCAACGGTCCCTGTTCAGATTCTTGGCGGAGAAATTTCCGGCAACACCGCGGAGCATTTTGGCGGCGGCTTCAGCGCATATTGGAGCAGCGGTAGTGCCGATGCTGACCAGACGGTGATTACAGTTTCCGGCGGCCCGAAGATTTTCGGCAACTCTTCAGGAGATGACGGCCTGCCGGATAATGTCCGCCTCGGCGCAACGGGCAACACGCCCCAATATTACCAATTGATAGCGGTTGGGGATGGAGGCCTTTCTGCCTCTGCCAGCATCGGCGTCACCTCATCGGCGGCCACCCTCCCTATCCCCATAACAGAAGCGACCGACGAGGCATACGCAAACTGCTTCGCGGCGGATGACAGCAGCCTTTACCGTGTGGAATACGCGGATGGGCGTTTGCAGATAACGCAGGGCGGCAGCCATATCCACGCCGGCGTAACGGAAGAGTTTACTGCGTTATCCTCTCTCAGCTCGCCTCTCAGCGCCGGGAATCATTACCTTACCGGCAGTATGGTTTTAACGGATACGGTTGAGACTCCAAACGGTACCGTGCGCTTATGCCTGAACGGGAGAAAGCTGACCGCGCCGGAAGGCAGGCCGGTATTCAAAATCCCTGCGGGGTCCCACCTGTACCTGAGCTCCTGCTCCCCGAAGAAGCTCTCCGAGCTGATCGGCGGCGGCAGCATTCTGATTGAGCAGGGCGGCAGCCTAACCTTGCTTGAGAATCAATCTCCCGGCGACACCGGCGCACAGCCGCGGACGATCACAGCCGCGGACGGCGCGATTCTGACGGGAGTTGACAAGAACGGGCAGATTACCAGCGGACACCAGAACCACAACGGCGTAATCTTTCATCAAATTTTTGACAAGAACAAGCTGTCGACCAAAAAGCCCGTGGCGCCTATCCCGATCCGTCCTGACCATGAGGAGCTTTACTATTATCTCCCTGCCGGGAACTACTATATGGCCTCCGACGCCGAGCTGGATATGGCGATGGAGGTTCAGGGCGAGACGAATTTCTGCCTGTTCGATCACAGCCTGACCGCCTACAACGAGACCTGGGAGTACGATATGGACCACGTCTTCTGGGTTCCGGACAAGTCCGTGCTGAATGTGTATGACTGCGCCTGCGACCTGCGCGTTGTCTGGCTGTACGGCGGAAGCGTTCACCTGCGGGGCAGCGGCAAGTTCAATCTGATCACAGGTGAGAATGAGAAGTACTCCTTTGCCCTGGAGGGCGGGGATGATGTCAGCGGGACGTTTACCTTTGAAGAGGGCACCGGCACAGTATCGCTGCCCCCCAATTCCGTCCTTACGCGGACAGTCGGCTCTCAGACGGCGGAGATTGCCCGGGGCGGAGAGACCGTCACCATTACCCCGGCGGGCGGTGGGCGTACCATCAGTCTTGACCTGCCTCAGGAAGGACAAGGAACGGGTCAGAATGTCGTCCTGCTCTCTCCCAACGACCAGGACGCGGATAAACCCTCAAAGGATGACCTGGTCCTGAAAATTCCGGCTGGGACCGGGATCCAGGCGGGACCGGACGCTCCCCGCATCGTTTTGGACGATGAGTCCGCCGAACCTGGGATGATTGACACAGCGGGCAATATTACCGCGAAAAAAATCACTGTGTCTGCCCCCGCTGATGAGGATACCCCGGCTGAGACGGTCTCGCAGGCTGTGATCGCGGCGCCGGGCGGCGAAACGCTGAAGGCGTCTGTCAATGGCACGGTGGATTTCCCCGCCGGAAGCACCATTACGACAGGAAAAATCTCGCTGACGGTGGAAACAGCCGGGGGGAGCGGGAGCGAGGGAGGCGGAAAATCCCAGACCGGCCAATTCAACGCCGGAGGGGTGATATCGCTTGCTCCAGGCAGCAAAATCGAGGCGGAAATTGCCGGCGGGGATCCGGGCGGAACGTCCGGCCGGACAATCGTGATTGCCCTGCCCGCCCAGGAGGGCGGTGGTTCCAGGGAGGAACTGTTCCTGGTGGATAATGGAATTGAGCTGCCCGCCGGCTCTGAGCTCCAATTGAAGCGGCAGGGGAAAACGATAGTCATTGCCCTTCCATACCCGGAAGGGGGCGGCGACCAGCCGGTGTGGTTCGATGAGGGCAACAATCTGATCCTTCCGGACGGCACCACGATCACCGAAGATGGCGAGGAGCCCATTCAGATTACCCCAGAGAATAACACATTTAATCCGGAGACAGGCGAAGTCACCCATACGGAGGATGTTCCCGATATGCCGGACCGCCCGGTGGTGCCCGACCGGCCGCCCGAGCCCGAAGAGGATAAAAAGGATATTCCTGCCGGCGGCAGCGTCACTGCGGAGGACGGCACAAAAATTGAGCGCTCTGAGGACGGCACCATTACCATTACGCCCCCCGGCGGCGGGGATGAACCCGCGATTACCTTAAAGCCGCAGAATCCGGCGGACTCCGGCCCCGCACCAAAAGCCGACAAGGACGGCAATGTCTATGTTGAGGGCGCGTTCCAGGTACAGACAGACGACGGCAAGCCGGAGATTACGGTAAAGCCTGCTCCTGGCGATAAGCCGGCGAAGGTGAGCCCGGAGGGCGCGGTAGAGCTTCCCAACGGGGGCGAGGTGACCGTACCGAAGCGGGGGGGCGACCCTGATACCCCAATTAAAATTGAGATTCCGAACGGAGGCGGGACAATCGTCCTGACGCCGGACGGCAAGATCACCCTTCCGCCCGGTACCAAGGTCACCGTTGATGGGAATGAGGTCACGGTTCCCAGTGCCGGCGGGAGCGTTGACCCATCGACTGGAAAGGTAACCGTGGCTACGCCGCCCGGACCTGACCGGCCGGGTTACTCTGGCGGCGGCTCTGGCGGTGGAACGAACAGCAAGCCCTCCGAAACCAAAGGGACTGGAGATTGTCCGCGGGACAGGACCTGCCCGATTTGGCCCTATACGGACGCCGTTCCCAATGCGTGGTATCATGACGGCGTACATTTCTGCATAGAAGCAGGCCTGATGGTCGGCACCAGTACCAGCCCCGTCTTGCTGTTTGAGCCGGATATTCCCCTGACGCGGGCCATGGCCGTGCAGGTGCTGTACAACTGGGCCGGCTGTCCGAGGACTGACGGGGAAAATCCTTTCCGCGATGTGGCGCCCAGTGCGTGGTATGATCGGGCTATCACTTGGGCGGCTAAGGAAAAGGTCGTATTTGGCTATGGCGACGGACGTTTCGGCCCCGAGGACCCCGTCACGCGGGAGCAATTGGCGGCTATGCTCTGGCGTAACGCCAAACAGCCCGCGTCGCAGCATGGGCTGGCCTTCTCGGATTCTGACAGGATCAGCGGCTATGCGATTTCCGCCCTGCGCTGGAGCACCGAGAAGGAAATCGTATACGGCTATCCGAACGGTTTATTGATTCCCCAGGGCAACGCGACCCGCGCGGAGGCCGCGCAGATGTTCTATCGGTATTTCAACCGCTAAAGCCATAATGACCTCGCCTGTACTTATCTTTGCGGCCTGCCTGGACATATCCCAGGCAGGCCGCCTGACACATCCACATTGGCGCCGATCATATGCGCCGCATAGCCGCTGGAGAGGTAGACGGCCATTGCCGCGATTTCCTCGGAGGCAGTCAAGTCGCTGATCTTACTTACTAACTCCGGTGAGATGTCCACATCGTACAGACTCCATCGCCTGCTGCAACACGTCCCGGAACATCTCTTTCATCACGTCTATAATCTCGGTGATGCTGTTGAATTTTTGGCTGTCCACATATGCTTTCAGCATTTCCTTCGGCGTCTGTTCCATTATAATTCTTTCTTTCAATTCCTGCCTTTCTAAATTCAAATCTCTGATGGACGGTGAGAAACAACGCAAAATAGAAAACCACGGAACCGGCAGCGGTGGCCAGAAACGCCAGGGCATTGGAGCGCGGCAGGGCTTTTGCCGTGGCATCCACCTCCAAGGATAGATTCATGAGGAAAATCTATTGACAGGACAACTTTTCAGGCTCTATAATGGACACGAGCTCTCTAGGAAGAAATACGGCTTCGGCACAATTATGTTGAGGTGGAAAGAGATGAAAAGTATTCGTAAAAAAATTACAGTATGCTTGATGGCAACCGTCCTGACCGCATTGATCGCGGTGGGGGCGGCCAGCAGCGCCCTGAGCTACCGAAACACTGTGGCCACGGTGGACCAGCTAATGAGCGAAACGGCCACTCTGGCGGCCCAGCGCGTAGAGCAGGAGCTGACCGCCTACAAAAACGTGGCCATGGACACCGGCTGCATCCCCCAGCTGTCCGACGGAGGCGTGGCGCTGGAGGAGAAGCGGGCCATCATTGACGAGCGGGTGTCCATGCACGGCTTCCAGCGCGGCAATGTCATCGGCGCCGACGGCATCAGTATTTTCGACGGCAAGGACTATTCCGACCGGGAATATGTGCGGCAGGCCATGCAGGGCAACGTTTACGTGTCCGAGCCGCTGGTCAGCAAGATCACCGGCGAGCTTTCCATCATGGTGGCGGCGCCCCTCTACGCGGACGGAACCCGGGGGGCCGACATTGTGGGCGTGGTCTATTTCGTGCCCCAGGAGACCTTTTTGAATGATATCGTCTCCTCCATCCAGATTGGCGACAACTGCCGGGCCTACATGATTAACAAGTCCGGCGACACCATCGCCGACATTACCCTGGACACCATCACCACCCAGAACGTCGAGCGGGAGGCCCAGAGCGACTCCTCCCTGAAGAGCCGCGCCGCCATCCATGAGGCCATGCGCCAGGGCAAGACTGGCTTTGGCTCCATCCAGTCCAGCGACGGTTCCCGCTATCTGGCCTATGCCCCTGTGGGCGGCACCGACGGCTGGAGCCTGGCTGTGGCCTCCCCCAAGTCCAACTATCTGGCGGATACATATTTCGGCATTCTCATCAGCGTGCTGGTGATCGTGGTGTCCATGATTGCCTCCACCGTGGTGGCTGTGCGGCTGTCCAACAGCATCAGCGTGCCCATGCGGTCCTGCGCCGCCCGGATGAAGCAGTTGGTGGAGGGCGATCTGAAGTCCCCCGCCCCCGAGGCCGTGGGCGAGGACGAAACGGCGGAGCTGACCCGCTCCACCGCGGCCATGGTAGCGGGGCTGAACACCATCATCGACGACATCAGCTATCTGCTGGGCGAGATGGCCAATAAGAATTTTGACATCCAGTCCCCCCACCGGGACGCCTATGTGGGCGGTTTCCAGAGCATCCTGATGTCCATGCGCACTTTGAAGCTGGAACTCAGCGGCACCATGCGGCAGATCGACTCCGCCGCCGGTCAGGTCTCCTCCGCCAGCGGCCAGGTGTCCACCGGCGCCCAGACGTTGAGCCAGGGCTCCATGGAGCAGGCCAGCTCCATTGAGGAGCTGGCGGCCACCATAAACGACATCTCCGCCAGTGCGAAAAAGACCTCCGCCGCCGCGGAGGAGGCGGGGAAATACGTGGGCCTGGCCGGCGCCCAGCTGGGCACCAGCGTAGAGTATGTCAAGGAACTGAACACCGCCATGGAGCGCATCTCCAGTTCCTCGGAAGAGATCTCCAAGATCATCGCGGCCATTGAGAACATCGCGTTCCAGACCAATATTCTGGCGCTGAACGCGGCCGTGGAGGCCGCCCGTGCGGGCTCCGCCGGGAAAGGCTTCGCGGTGGTGGCCGACGAGGTTCGCAACCTGGCCTCCAAGTCCGATGAGGCCGCCAAGGCCACCAAGGAGCTGATTGAGAGCTCCATCATATCCGTCTCGGAGGGCAGCCAAGTGGTGAACCGGGTTACCGAATCTCTGGAGCGGACCAATGAATTGGCAGGCAACGTATCTGTTCAAATGAATGTGGTGGTGGGGGCGGTGGAGAACCAGACCACCGCTCTGGCCCAGGTCACCGAAGGCATTGAGCAGATCTCCTCCGTCGTGCAGACCAACAGCGCCACCGCCCAGGAGAGCGCCGCCGCCAGCGAAGAGCTGTCAGCCGAGGCGAACAGCTTGAAACAGATGGTGGATGGGTTTACTCTGGCTTCTGATTGACCAGCTGAACAACCCTACCCAATCTGAACAAATTGTTGTCAATTGTTCGGACTGGGTAGGGTCGTTCTGTGCCTGCAGTCCCTCCATTTCAAAGGCTACAGGCTTTTTTTGACTTCGGATAACGCGCTTCCTTCCCAGCGCGTGTAAGTGC
This sequence comes from uncultured bacterium, assembly GCA_946548895.1. Classification (GTDB taxonomy): domain Bacteria; phylum Bacillota; class Clostridia; order Oscillospirales; family Oscillospiraceae; genus Enterenecus. The sequence continues at coordinate 48,786 of CAMNQF010000010.1, forward strand.
TGCCCCGGCTTTCGGCAATGCTCCGCGACATTCTGCCGGGGCATGGCTCATTTATATCTGCCCCTTTCTCTTCTCAGCGTACGACCGGCGCGCCTCCTCGATCCCTTTTATAACTTCCGGGCTCTTGATGTACGCTTCGAAAAACTTCTGTACTTCCGGGCTGTTGACATCCACCTCCTGGACGGCCGTGTATTCGCCGGGGGCAAGCCATTTGCCATCTACCGTTAACGGCTCCTCGCCGCTGTTGCAGAACACGACGCAGGGGAAGTCCAGTTCCTCGTGGTGCACGCGGATGCCGTTGGGGCGGTGATCTCTGGAGCTGGGTCTGCTTTCGTGGAATGCCACCAGAGCGTCCCCGTCCTCGGACATTCGGATCACAGCCTCGTCCGCCCGGTCGCCATCGCTGAAGGTTTCCCAGAAAATCTCCTGGACACCGCCTCCGGGAATCAAAAGGCAGGCGTCCTCCAGCATGGCTTCCTGCGTTCGGTTCAGGCAGATGACGATCTTCTCCCCAAGCCCGAGTTCAGCGTCCCGCTGAATCTGATCAGTGATGCGTTTGATGTCCTTCGCGTTCATACTAATCCCTCCAATTTTTATTCAGAAGTGTGCCGTTTTCAAAAGAAAAGCCTGCTTTCCGATGGGCTTCCGAAAACAGGCAACAAAAAAGCGCAACAGCAAAACCCGTGATTCGGAAATCAAACTGGTTCGCCGCCTGCGCATGGCAAACACTATTAAATTGTCAGCACCGCTTCTATATTGACAGGATAACATAATTCAGAGAATCTGTCAAGGTTTTTTAGCAGCTCTGCGGATTGGCGCTGCGAATTGGCCCTTGACAGCTCTGCCGCCCACATGGTATCCTGATGACGGGCACAGTGAACTTCACATCGGATCAGGCTTTATGCGGTCACGATTCTCCGTCAGCGGAGAGATCGTGACCGCTTTATTTTGTGAAAGGAGAGCACACAATGGGCAGGGAAGAACAGGATTTTTTCAAGAGCAACCCAGAGGGAGCCATCATCGTGGCCCTGGATGACCGAAAAGATGGGCTTCTGTTTGGCGCGGCGGAGCTGCGGAATGGCCAGGAGAGTTGGCTGGACTATGAACTGGAGTTCAGCCAGGATGGCAGCGCGGTTTCGCTGTTCCGGGGGGCGGAGGATACGCCCGCGGTGGAATACTGCGTCAGAGGACGGCGGGTGGACACCGTAACGCCGCCGGACCGGCTGCTGATCCTATGGAACCGCGGGCAGCGCGCGCTGGCCGTGGGCGGAGAGCCGCTCTCACCGGGGGCGATAACCGCCAGCGCCCCTCAGGGAGCCACTCCCTGGCTGCTGCGATTTGCCGGCTGGCTATCGGCGTGGGAGTGATGCCGCTGGTGAAGCCGGTCACTGGGGCCATATCCCAAAACACCTGCTTGAGCGGTTCTTCCTTCCCCTCATTCGCGGAAACCACACGCGCAAAAGCGTTCGCACATGGCGCCTCGCCTGCCGCAGGCCGCGGCCTACTGCCGTGTCAGCATTAAGCATGAGGAGCAGCAGCACAGTTTGGCAGCCCAAATCAACTGCTATATCCCAATAAGCAAAAAGCCGAAGGGCTTGACTCGCGGACTTTTCGGGGATGCGTTTGGGCGAGATGTCCGCACCGCCCCCTCCTCCGAAAACGGAGAAGGAGGCGGTGCGATTGAAATTATGATTTGCGGTTGGATCACGCCGCGTTTGCTTTTTTCTTCCGATAGCCGCGGATCAGGAGGACCTCCGCCAGGACCAGCGCCGCCACGACAACGCCCTCAACGATATAGGATATCATCAGCCAGGTGGGAATGGCGTTGGCCGCGTCGTTCTCATAGGCGGCGCTGTTCACGGTGGTGTAGAAGATGTCCTTGCACGCCTGGCGCATGGCCTGGAGGGAGGTGCCGCTGGTGGTGTCGGTGATGGAGGAGTTGCCCGCCACGTCCAGCATGATGTCGGTGCCGCCCCGGATAGCGCGCTCGGCGTTCATATAGCCGTAGTTGCCGAAGTAGTCGGACAGCACCATGCCCCGGAAGCCCCACTCGCCCCGCAGGACGTCCTTTTGCAGCTGGGCGCACTCCGCCGCCCAGACGGTGCCGATGTAGTTGTAGGAGCTCATGATGGCCAGCTTGCCGGGGGAGGCCGCCTTCACCGCCTCCTCGAAGGGCTTCAGGTAGACCTCCCGCATGGCCTGCTCGGTGGTCCAGGTGCACAGGATGCCGTTGCGGTTGGTCTCCTGGTCGTTCAGGGCGAAGTGCTTGATGTAGGGATACACGCCCTGCTCCTCACAGGCCAGCACCTGCTCCCGGGCCAGCTGGCCGGACAGGAAGCCGTCCTCAGAGTAGTACTCGAAGTTGCGGCCCGCGAAGGAGGAGCGGTGGATGTTCATGGAGGGGGCGTACCAGCCCACGATGCCCGCCTCATAGAATTCCTTGGCGATGCCTTGGGCGGCGCGGTAGGCCAGGTCCCGGTTCCAGGTCTGGGCAATGATGACGTTGCAGCAGTAGCCGGTGCCGAAGGCGCTCAGGGTGGGGGAGCTGAGTCCGGCGGGGCCGTCGGTGTCCAGGGTGCGCAGCTTGCCCACGGAGCGGATCTCCGCCGTCTGGTGGCCGCCGGTGGTGATGAGCTCCACCATTTCCTCCACGGTGAGCTGGTCCAGCAGGTCGTCCCAGCGGGGGTCGTCAAAGTCCGCGCCCCGCAGGTCGGCCAGCCTCATGCTGCCGGACGCGCCGGTGGTGGGGACGGGGTCGCTGGAGTCGTTGTGGTCCATCGGGTCCCAGGAGCCGTTGGCATAGACGGTGGTGGGGCGGTCAAAATTGGCGGGCGCGGCGGTGGCCTGGGCGTAGTTGGCGAAGCCGCCGGCCCGGGAGAGGTAGGTCACATCGCCCTCGGCGAAGTCGAACCGGCTGACAGCGGTGTCCACGTCGCCGTTGTGGGTATTGGAGCCGGTGTAGACCACCTCGTCCACCTGGATGGTCTCGCTGTCCACCACGGTGTGGGAGTCGGTGCGCAGGCTGATCTCGTAGTCGCCGCCCTCCAGGATGTAGCCGCCCACGCCGTGGGCGTCGAAGGAGGCCATATCCTCCAGCTCGAAGGTGAGGGTCACGTTCCGGGAATCGCCGGGCTGGAGCAGGTCCGTCTTATCGAAGGCGATGAGGTTCACCGCCGCCTTCTCAATGCCGCCGTTGGTATAGGGGGGATTGTAGTACAGCTGTACCACGTCCTTGCCCGCCGTGGAGCCGGTGTTGGTGACGGTGACCTGGGCGGTTACAGTGGCGCCGGACACCGTCACGCTGTCCAGGGACTGTTCAAAGGTGGTGTAGGACAGGCCGTAGCCGAAGGGGTACATGACGGCGCTGTCGTAGTCAAAGCCCGCCATGCCGTCGGCGTGGGCCGTCTCATAGAACTTGTAACCCACATAGATGCTCTCCACATAGTCCACAAAGGTGACGTAGCCGTCGGCGCGGGGCCAGACCTCCTTGGCGGCGGCGGCCACCGCCAGGGAATCTGCGTCGGTGTAGTTGAAGTGGCCGATGTTGTTGTACCAGGGGGCGGCGGTCAGGTCGGTGGGCCAGATGTCCACGGTTTTGCCGGAGGGGTTCGCCTCGCCGGCGATGATCTGCCCCAGGGCGTTGAAGCCGGTGGCGCCGGGGCCCGCGCACAGCAGGACGCTCTTGATCTGCTCATAGTCCTCGGTCCAGCCCATCTCCATGGTGTTGGCGCCGTTGTAGACCACGATCACGTTGTCGAAGTTGGAGGTCACCAGGTCCATGAGGTCCCGCTCGGTGCGGCTCAGCTCCAGGTAGTGCTGGCCGTACTCGAAGTCGGCGTAGTCCTGGCTGTTGGGGGTGTAGAGGGCGTTGGTATACTTAGTGCCCTCCCAGTAGGAGCCCTGGGCGACGACGGGCTGGTCCCGCAGCTCGGTGTTGACGGAGCCGTCCAGCACCTTGCCCATGTCGTGGGGCAGGTCCGCGCCCTCGCCGCCGGAGCGGGCCAGCACCACGATGGCCCAGTCGGAGAAGTCCTTGGCATTGTCCATCAACTCCTGGGAGTAGCTGCCGGCTGTGGGCTCGGGCAGGGACCAGTCCTGGCCGTTGTTGATGCCGATCACCGGGCGGTCGGAGCGGTACGCCTTGTATTTGTCCACCAGGTCCTGGTTGACGGAGAACCCGGCGTTCTCCAGGCCCTTGAGGATGTCCACGGCGGTGGACACGTCCACGGAGCCGGAGCCGGTGCCGCCGTAGATAGGGTTGGTGGAGGCCCAGCCGAACACGTTGATCTGGCCGTTGTTCAGGCTGGAGGGGGCCAGGGGCAGGCCGCCGTCGTTCTTGGCCAGCACGATGCCCTCGGCGGTGATCTCCTCCACCAGTTGGCGGGATTCCGCCTGGGTTTCGGCGCTGACCGCTCTGGAGTCGGCAAGTACGGTGTTCAGCGTGTTGTACAGCGGCCCGTTCAGCATCAGGGTGACCAGCAGGACGGTCACCAGCAGGAAGGCGACGACGGCTTCGCCGTTCACCAGGCCCTTCAGCGGGCGCTTCAGCTTGAGGGAGGAGTACACAATCGCGACGATGGCGAGGGCGAGCAACCCGCCGATGCCGATGAGATAGCCGGAAATCTGCTGGATGACGGCCAATACGTCTTCCATTGCCACAGTAACAGAACCCATTTTTCTTCCTCCTATGATAATTTTTCCTCGTTTGCCGGCCTGTTCCGGATGTTGGGGGAAGTATACCACAGGAGTCGGGCTCGTGCGGCGGGGTGCGAAAATCGGTCGGTTTTCTGCGGGAATCGGCGTGATTGGAACATTTTGTGTTGTGATCCTGCACAAAAATGAGTTTACATTTTTGACACAAACAGCAGGGGGACGCGTATGGGAGGAACTTCGCAAGGAAGTTCCTCCCATACCATGATCGCTGGAGCCGGTGCGGCGGCGCCTGTTCCGCTCCTGGCCCGCAGTTTTACCACCGACCGATGTTGAGGCCCAGCTCCGCTCCGCCCACAACGGCGGACAGGCGGCCCCACCACCACTCATGGCGGTAGGGCCAGATGCCCCGGCCCCAGTCCAGTAGGCCGGCGGCGCCGTCCAGGTCCGCCGTCAGGCCCCCGAAGCGGGCGAGACCGAAGGCCCGGTAGTAGTTCTCCTTGCAGTTGAGGTAGAACTGGCGGGGCTTGGTAAAGGGAGTGGCAATGGCCATTTTCTTCCTGGCCGGGTCGTTCTCCACATCCAGCCGGACTTCCGCCGCTCCCCACCGCCGGCTCTTCCCCTGGAAGGTGAGGTGCCGGGCCCGGTCCGTTACCTCGAAGCGCAGGAGGAAGTTTTCGTCCCGATACTCGTTGACGGAGGGAACCTCCGGGTCCCGGTCCAGGTCAAGGGAACGGAACAGGCGCAGACGCCCCTCCTCCCATTTCTCCCCGATTGAAGGGGATGAAAAACATACAGCTCACCAGGCAGGCCAGCAGCAGCTCCTTGTTTTCCCTCCGGCCCCGGAGGGTGGAGAAGCGGAAGATGGCGGTGAGCTGATCCCAGAAGGTACCCTCTCGGGCGGGCTGGAGGCTGGGAGCGTCCTTCATGAGGAACAGGGAGATGAGGCCCATAGCGATGACGAACAGGCCCATCCCCAGAACAGCAACTGGTAGTTGTCCTGGGCGGGGGAGTAGGCGTTGTAGCCGCAGTCGCAGCCCATGGAGCCGAAGAAGCTCATCACCGCGTCAGCCAGCACCACCAGGAAGCCCAGCAGCGCCACCGACAGGGCGGGCAGGGAGGTGCGGGCGTACTCCGTCAGCCCGAAGAGGATGGTGGTGATCCCCCAGATGATGTAGCCGATGGAGACGTATTTTTTCCGCTTACCCGCCCGGTCAGACATGGTGCCGAACACGAAGGTGGATATGGTGGTCACCAGGGCGCTGACGATGACCATGCAGGTGACGATGTTCACGTCCCCGGCGATCTTGGCGTAGACGAACGTGTTGAACCACTGGTTCTCCATGTTCCAGCAGAGCTGTCCGGCGATGCCCATGCCCCAGACCACTGCTCGTTCGGCGGCGGAGGATGAAGATCCCGGCCGTCGTGTTTGCTTCCGTGCTAAAATGTGCAGTCGGGCCAGGTCAATATATGGGTCAAGCCCATTGTAACAGTCTGGGAAGAGATATGCAAGGAATTGGAAGAAATAGTGTGACTGGGGGCAGGGCAAGTTTTGGGGCGGTATGGCGTTTGGGCCGGATTGCCGCCGCTATTTTGCACGCTATATTATGGCCGGTACACCCTGAAATATTGCTTCACCGAGTTTTTGAAGGGCGGGCAAACTGATTTGCGCGGGCATATTTTGAAAGCCGCCATGGATGACATCGCGCCGGAAGCTCAACTCAATTTTGATGCGAAAACCGGACAGGAGTATTTCGATGCGTGGAAGGACGCCGCAATATCCGTTGGGGAGCAGCATCATGATATGGAATGGATTGAAGAGAATCAACCGGCAATCTATCTGCTGCTCAGTATGTTTGGGGAGGTATAGACGCCTCAAAACGAAAACAGCAGCTTTTGAGGCAGATAATTTATGTCATTAGACCTGATATAGTTGCTGAACACAGGCCACCCGCTATCATTTGGCAGGTGGCCTGTGTTTTGAAATTCACCTTATGGTCTGCTGGCTTTGCGTCCGTAATAGAGGCGCATAGTGGAGCAGTGGATTTCTCATACACATTTTTACATAGTCATGCGTCCTTGACAAAGGCTTTGGGGACATATATCTTGATAGAAGATGAATGAAATTTTGTTCCCCAGGAGGACGCCGCGGCGACACAGAGAAAATGCGTGATCACTGTCTCAGGCATTGATGCCATGACCGGGGAGGAGCTGCTGCAGCTGGCAAAAGCGCAGGGGGGCTGCCCTTTGGGGACCACCTGCCTGAGCGGGCCACCGAAGCTTCCGGCCCGGTTCGTGTCCATGGCCTGGGCGGCATTCAAACAGCTGGCGGGCTGGAAATGGGGACGCAGGGGGGCTCCCCGCCAACTGAGCGGTGATGAAGACCTGCGGGGACAGTTTTTGACGCAGGGGTGAAGCATATATGGAACGAAAGAAGTGCAGCGCGCTCATTTTTGTGATGACTGCGCTGCTCGGAATGGCGCTGTCCGGGTGCGGCGTGATCGAGTTTCAGATAGACAAATGGGAAATGAGGCAGAAGGCGTCAAAAGCGGCGCTGGCCTACGCCAAAGAGACCTATGGCGGCGGAGCCAAAGTGGTAAAGGTCGAGGTGGGTGTGAACGTGGCGGTGTTCCGCGGCACCTTGGCCGGCGACGCCCTGGTCACCATGTCCCTGGACGGAGAGGAGTTCCAGGTCTATGTGGTGGGGGACTCCTGCAGGGACAACCGGGACGGCCTGGCGCTGGTCAAGGCGCTAGACGAGTATTTCCGGGGGCTCTATGGACTGCCTCCGGCGCTGGAGTACGACATCAATGTCCACTTTGAACGCAAGGAATTCTTCGCGTCCCATCCGTCGGAGCTGGGGTATGAGTATAATTTCCTGGATTTCGACTATCACGGCCAGCCGCTGGAGGAGGTCCTGCCGCTGCTGGACAGCATCCACTTTGACTACCGGTATGTGGATGACGGCGTCAGCCTGGACGGGATCGAGTTCCGAGCGGAGGACTGGGGCGGCGACCTGGAGCGCCTGGAAAGAGTGTGGATCAGCTGTTTCCGCTGCTATGACGAGGACAGTGAGGTCCCGCTGGGCATACAGCTGGTCAAGGGCCGGCCGGTCCTGATGGCGGAGGGGATGGAGTTTTCCCATAGCGAGCTCCAATACGCGGATCTGAACAAGATCGCCTATGATATCCCCTATCTCTCCCTGCGGGAGAGGCTGAGGTTTTCGGGCAGGGAGATCGGCCGGGAGCGCTATACCATCACCCGTATGGGGAACTTCTGGGTCAGCACCCAGGAGGGCTGGGACGCGGAGGAGTGCTTTGAGCTGCGGCCCTGCGAGCCGGACTGGGCAGATTCTATTGATCTGTTGTCTGAACCCTACGGGGTGTTCTACACCAAAGAGGAACTGGAGGGCGATACGGAGATGGACATTATCACCAGAAAGGCTCTGCTGCCCTTTGTGGATGCTCGGTTTGAGACGGTGGGGGAGAAGCTTTGTCTCCGAGAAGGTGTGGCGGAACGTATCCAAGATTGGGAAAAGCCGTACAGCTCGGCCTGGGGCCCGGTTCAAGTGACGGTCATCCCCTCCCTGATCTATCAATCTGACGCGCAGATGGCCATGGGCAAGATCCGGGAGGAGGGCGACGGGCCCCATCATGCCGCCAATCTCTATACATACTACCTGGACGAAGAGCGGTACTGGATGAGCGGGCTTTCGTTTCTATCGTTTTCTGCTTCCTATCACAATGAGCTTGTCCTGCTGCGTGTCATGGAGTAAATGCGGCAAGCGGATGGAGGGCATATCAACAGGGGGTTGAGCCAATGAAATTTGTGAAGCATCGTTCCGCCGCAGTGATAGGGCTGGCGGTACTGCTCCTGCTGTCCGGCTGCAACGAGGGGCCCTGGCTGTTCACCAGCGGGCAGGCCCGGGAGCATCTGGAGAACCGCTATCCCGGGGAAGAGATCGAGATGCAGGCCGACGGTCTGAACACCTGGCTGTGCTGGTTCAAGGACCTGCCGGAGGCCAAATTCCGGGTGGAGATGGTGACCCGGGGCGGCGACCCGGTGCCATATTACCATAATAGGTTGGACTCCAACGCCCCGGACGCGGTGTGGACCTACTACCTGGACGCCTACCGGAAGGAGGGCGGCCGCCTGGATGTCTGGGAGATCGGCAAAGCGAAATGGGCCGATGAGACCTGTATGGAGCTGGAGTATACCTCCATAGCCCAGGTACGGAAGGCGGCGGAGCAGCTGCAGGCGTTCTACGACTGGACAGAAGGCAGGCCGCACAGGGAGTTTTTGGCCGAGGGACGGTATTACTACCTTTTTTCTGGTGCGCTCCCCTGGCAGACCAGCCTGGCGGACAAGATCGATGTATGCACCCAGGGCCCGGAAGACAGTCTGGACGATGTGCTTGACCAGTGTGCCGGGGCGCTGATGGAGTATTACGCCTTTTACAACCTGCCCTGTGACGATTTCATGGCGGAGGAGCTGGCCGAGTACGCCCGGGAGCGCTGGGACTGGGTGACCATGTCCGGCTGCCCTGAGGTGTGGGACGGGGAGGAGCGGCTCCCGGGGGAGCTGTTCGCGGGGATCGGCGCGGACCACCTGCATATCAGCTATGGCGGGTTGTATGAGATGCTGGTTCGGCTGGATATGGCAGTGGAGGGTACGCCGGAGCACTTTTGGGTCACCGGCGCGGACGGAGCGGAATACGAGTTCTCCTATGACTTCCACCGCGAGGCGCATTCCAAAGAGGATGAGACCCATATTATCTGGTATTTCCTTCGAAACGGGTACATGGTGGACACCTCCCATGAATCCGCCTGGTATCTCAGCTGGTGGGACTATGGGCCGCTTCTGAGGTTGGAGATGGGCCAGCACTATCAGATCGACGGGAACCATTTCAGGTGGGATACTATATCGGAGCTGATTACGGGGCTGAACTTCAGGAGAAGCGCACCATAAAGGGGTCCACGTTTTGGAAGATCTTTTTGCTGGTTTGGCGGGCTTCGCGGTGTTGGTCCTCTGTTTGGCCTGCCTGATGGAGATGGGGCGGGAGGAGCCGGTATTCCACCCAGAGCGGTGACAGCCAGATAAGGATCGTGGATTTTGGCGGCGGCTATCTCCATCCAGCAGGGGGAAAGCCAGTACAGCCTGCCGCTCTGGACGCGGTCTGGGAGCCGGATTTCGCCCGCACTGCGGGGCGCTGTCTCAGCGCAGGGGATAGTAGACCACCTGGCGGCCCAGTGTGACGGCGATGTAGAGCTGCTCGCCGCTCTGAGCCAGGGAGTCGGGAATCTGAAAGACCAGTTCTCCGTCTTTGGAGCCGCCGGGCTCCACTGTCTTGCTGTTCAGGCAGGGACTGTACATCATAACGTTAACACAGTCGTAGCGGTTCTCCTTGCCGGAGTCGGTGACATACAAGGTGGGGTCCTCGTTGGGATAATAGACCACAGGCAGGAAGGTATCTGAATTGAGGCCGCGGTTCGCGACAGTCAGGTCAGCGATGACACATTGCTTCCCCTCATCGGCGGAAAAGACGTACATACCGTACTCGAACTCAGAAACGATCCGGGCGGAGTGGTAGGTGATCTCCCAGCCGCCGAACTGGACCGGCTGGCCCGGCTCCACCGTGCTGCCGCTGACGGGGGTGTTGTCTACCAGGGAGATGTAGGCGCCGGGGTCATTGATGTTGTGGTACATATAGAGCAGCACATCCGACTTGGTGGGCACGGGGTATTGCAGGGAGGTGTCATCGTAGGAAGTGTAGACGGTATCCGGGGCCAACTCCCGGAGGTTGCCCAGGTGGCGGAGGAAGGCGCCGGTGGCCGCGTCGTACAGGTCCACCGAGGTGAGGGAGTTGACCTGCTGAGTGCCGGTATCCTTTCCGTTGGCGCCCTTGTAGAAATCGCCGCGTTCAAAGTGGGCCGTCAGCACCAGGTAATAGTCGGCCTCGGCGGGCGTGGCGGGAGCCTCCTCCTTCGGCAGGGCCAGCAGGAAACCGCCCATGAGCTGGAGAGAGGGAAGCTGATCGTCAAACTCTCCGGTGCCGGTGTTGTAATAAAAGGCGGCGACGGTCTTTCCCTCCAGTTCGATGGTCTCGGGCAGGCCGCTGTCGGAGGGCTCCTGTAAGGAGAGGCTGTCGTTGTTGACGGCGATCATCACAGAGGAGGAGAAATAGTCCTCGCCGGTGATCTCCGAGGGTTTGACCAGGGAGCCTGTGCCGTTCTTTTCCACCAGCGGCGGCAGCATCACATCGCGCAGATAGGCCACATAGCCAAAGGCGTCCTCCACGGTGTCCGCCTGGATGCGGTAAGAGTTGGTGGTGGGATGCAGAAAGGTGGAGGACCATTTGGAGATCGCCCATTCGTCGAAATAGCCGGCTTTCGTCAGGTCATCGCCGACGGCGGCAATCCTACCGGGGTTTTGCTCGACCCATTGGTCGATGGCCTCCTTGAACTGGGTCTTCCCGGGCGGGTCGCCCGCCAGGAGATTGACCAGGGTGGGTCCGTCCAGCTCCTTGGCGGCGGCGAATATGGGCGGGTAGCAGTCATAGGGGGAGAAGGCGTCCCCCATGGACGCCCAAAAGGCTTCGCTGTCGATGTTGACCTGGCTCAGGAAGCGGGTGGCATACTCAGAGCCAACAGGATAGCCGAACCGGAACCGGCTGACGGTGGGGGTGGACTCATCCGCCAGGTCCTGCCGGTATTCTAGGGCGCAGAGGAGGGCGGTGGCCTTGAACTGCTGCTCCAGGTCACCTTCCTGAGCCTCCTGCTTCAAGGCTTCCATGTCGATGCTTTCCGCCTGCTCCTTGACATAGTCCTCCAGGCCGCCCGCCTTTTTCGCGGCGGCCCAGTGGGTTTCCGTGACGGTCTTGCCTTGACACGCGCACAGCAGGAGGAGCAGCAGGCAGGCGGTCAGAAGGGACAGCTTTCGTTTCATCTAACATCCTTCTTTCTCACGTCTTACTGGGGCTTAATGCCCTCTTTTGGCCAGGCCGGGTTTGCAGGGCCTGCCTATACTATAATATTGTTGAAATCCGGGTGTTTAGGGACTGCGAAATAATAATGTGAAAGTTAATCCTGGCATGACCCCCGCGAGGACAGTATACACGGCCCGCTATCTGGCCACCGACGGCAGCGGTTATCCGTGCTCTGAACAGGCCATGTCCCGTGATCTTGGTCAGGACATGGTGGACGGTAAACTGGAGACGGGACGCCGGGTGCTCCGCATCCGGCTGATGGCACCTATACTCTACAAGTATAGAGCGATTTCGCTCGGTTTGTCAAGGAGGTAGTGCGGAAAAATCAAAAAAATCAGGATGCGTCCAGATCGCGGCGGACAAGGCGGTTGATTTTGTCGCTCATGGTTTCCCTGCTGGTGGTGCTGAAATGGAACGACACCTCGTAGATGGTGTTGCCGATTTTCTGCACCAGGGCGGGCGGCGGCGCGTCCGGGGCGGGTGGAGCGTTGCCGCCCTCCGTCACGGGCAGGGGGATGGTCTTGTCCTCTCTGCTGGTGCTGTCGCTCCCCTCCGGGGCGGGGATAGTGCTGGTAATCGTCATGCTGGGGTCGTTGGTCATAGGCTCTCCTTTCATCGTTCATCAAAGTTTGCCCAACGTGGCCGACAGAATGGCGGTCACGTTGGATAGGCGGGGACACGTTACCGCTCTGCCTCCCGGCGTTTCTGCCGGGTCTGCTCCTGCTGGTGTATGGCGGTGTCGGCGTTGCGCTTCACCTGTTGAAGCCGCCGTAAATCGTCCTGGATGGGCTTGTATTGCTCATACTCGGCCTTGTACTCCTGTTGAAGCCTCGCCTGCTCCAGTTCCCACGCATGAGCGGGGATTTTACCAGCAGGGGAACGGTGCTTGTCCAGCTTCCGGCGGGCCATGTGGAACGTCCTCAACTCGTTCTCATGCTCCCTCTCGAATTTTTCCCGCTTGCCCTTCCACTTGATACCCTGCAACTCGTCATAGACGGGCTTGGTGTCTCGGTAGAGGTCAACAAGGCGAAGCAGTTCCTTCAATTCGTTCAGACGGTCACGCTTCGCTTTCATGGATGTGTTGATGGCCTCCGTTCGTTCACTCTGGGCGGCGATATGGGTCTCTAAATCTTCCAGCGTAGCGATGCCCCTCTCGGTCAGAAAATTGATGGCCTCGGCAAAACCTTTAAGATTTCCAATCCTGGCGTTGCGGCTCCATGCTCCGGCGTTCCGGCCCTCATAGTAGTCGGTCAGCAGGGCGGCAAGGGTCGGGGCCTGGGGCTTGCTCAATTCTTCTTTTATGGCCTTAATCCAATCCGTCAGGCCGGCGATTTTCTTCCGAATATCCCGCAGAATGTTGTTGGCCTTTTTTATCCAGCGGTTCAGATCGCCCTTGTCGGTGGGGATGCCCTTGGCCTCCATCTGGCGGACGGCCACGCCCTCATGGACGGTGGGCAGCAGGTCAAGGCCCTGACGCTCATAGGAGCGGTGGTCGATGCGGCAGGTCAGCCCCTTTTCCTCAAACTTGGCGTTCACCATAGCGGCCCACGCCTCCCGCCAATGTTCCAGTGTTTCCGGGCTTCCCCAGTCGGTAGTGGGAACAGCGTCAAAGAGGGGCTTGCCGTCCTCTCCCATAATGCGGTTCCCGTCCTCGTCCAGACGGTAGCGGCGGCGCTGCTTGCACCCCCATTTGCCGTCTGGCTCAATGGGCCGGATGGGGCAGAGAACATGAAAGTGCGGGTTAGGAATACCGCCGTCCTCCTTGTCCGGCTGGTGGATGGCAAAGTCGGCAATCATGCCCCGGCCCACAAGCTGCTCCGAAACAAATTGCCTTGCAAGAGCGATGTTTTCCTCCAATGAAAACTCGTTCTGCAAGGCAATGTCAAAGCTATATGCAAGCTGGGCTTTCTTGCCGCGCTCGGCCTTCTCCACGGCGTTCCAGAGGGTGGCGCGGTCTTGGTACTGGTTGGGGGCCTGGGGCGGCAGGAGAATGTCTGTGCAGACCACGCCGCCCTTGTGGGTGTAGTCGCTGACCTCGCCGTAATACTCGCTATACAATTTCTCCCCGGCGCGGTAGGCGGCGGACGTGACAATGGACTGTCCTGCGCTCCGCTTGACCTGGGTGACGTGGAGATGGAACAGGGCCAATTATCCGCCCTCCTGCTGGTCGGTGGCTCGGCTCACCAGGGCGGCAACTTCCGGCAGGGAAAAGATTTGCTCCACCAAAATTCTAAAGGCCGTTTGGCTCATGCTGCGCACCTCCGGGGCCACGCTTTCCACATCTGCACCACGGGTAATAAGGCGGTGGTTTCGCTTCTTCCTCTTGCCCTCGGTGTAGTAGCGGAGGCGGTTCTCCAACCGCTGGCATCTGTGTTGATACTGCTCTAATTGGGCGTTGGCCTCGTCCAGTTCCTTTTGCAATTCCTCGCGTGTTTTCTCCATCGTGGTTGACCTCCTTTTTCGCAAAATAAAAGACCGTCTACCTGCTGTGTCGGGTAAACGGTCAAGGGAACAGTATTCGGTTTTGGCCTCGCTGGAAAGGTGCAGCCGGGTCGCGGGTGTACCTTTCCAGCGAGAGCGCAGGGATAGCCGCGAAGCGGCGCAAGGGGGGCAGCCCCTTGTGCGGAGCGAAGCGACGCAAACGGCCCGGACTTTCGGAAGTCCGGGCCGGGCCTCGCAGAGCGAACGATACATGGTCGCAGACCATGTATAGAAGTGCGCCCTTGCTTCGCGGCGGGATTTTTGGGGTCATGCGTTTTTCCGTCTTCTGTTGCGCTGGGACACGGAACACTGAAATGCTTTGAACATTGCCGGAGACAGTTCGGGAGCATCTTCATCAAATTGAACCTCTCGTTTTGTTGCTGCCTTGACCTCATCCAACTGCTCTTTTGTAGGTGTCTGCCCATCCTTAATTGTAAAAGTTCTGATCATAATAGAGCCTCCTTTCCTTCTCCGTTGCTAATCGCGCAGAAATCAGCCGAATGTTTTCCCCGCGCTCTGTAAAGACAACAAATAGCAAATCTCCGACCATCCCGATTGCGATATAACGATCCTCATCAATACTATGCTCAAAATCGTACATCTCTATATAGTATTCGTCCCGGAAAACATATGATGCAGTTTCAAATGATATGCCATGTTTTTCACGATTGATTTGGTCTTTTTCCTCATCCCATTCAAATTTTAAGTCCATAAATCTTTCCTCTTATTTGTAAAAGTGCGCCCTTGCTTCGCTACGGGTTTTTCAACTCCACGTCAAACCGGAATTTACGAATTAGTAATCAAATCACAAAATGCTTGTATTTCATCAATTCTATCAGCAACTGCTTCTTTGTATTCTATAGAACACAATCCCAAATGACCTCTCGCTTCTATTTCCAAATGTCCGTAAAAATGTTCTATACTCCCGATTATCTTTTCACATTCTGGCATATTGGGGCCGGTTCTTAAAGCAATAGTGAATCCTCTCTTCCCACTTGAAATAGCTGCATGTGGTTCGTGTGTGTTACACCAAGGCGTACATCTATCTATAAATACCTTAAATTGTCCTGGAATGTCCGCCCAATATGATGGTGAAACAGAAACTATTCTATCTGCCCATTCATATTGCTCCATAATTTTTTTCACATCATCTTCTTGAAAACATTCTGCTGTTTTGTGGCATCTTCGACACCCTTTGCAATATTTAACCTCATAATCATCTATGCACAGAGTTTTAACATTGTTTCCATCATTTACATACTGGCTTACCAGTTTGACAATTTCAGCAGTAGCGCCATTTTTTACGGGGCTACAATTAATAACCAAAATGTTCATATATCCCCTACCTCTCCAAGTCCCGATTTGTCGAGTTGCGTCTATAGGAAGTATATCACAATGGCGTAACCAAATCAATCAGCAGGAGGAGAAACTTTCTCGATTTCCTTTGTGGCCCGCTGTGCTGCCCTCACCCGGCGCATACGCAGCTTGTTTTGCTCCCGTTCCCGGTTCCGCGCCGCCAACGCCTTTTGCGCTTTCGCTTCTTCCTCGGCGGTCAAAATAACCTCCGGCTTGGGTGGAACAAAGCAGCCGATGAAGTTGAAATATATGTCAACCTTCTGCCGTCTGTCCCCGGTGGATTTGTCGGCCTCATGGACGACGACTTTCTCTATAAACTCGTTGAGCATGGGGGCGGTCAGTTCATCAAAGCTGGTGTACCGCCGCACAAGGGAAACAAACCGCTGCGCCCTCATGCCGTCCTCAGCCTGGGCGGTGATACCCTCTTTCAGTTCTGCCGCCTCCTGCTCCAATGCGTTCTGCTCGGTGTCGTACTCTGCCAACAGGCGATTGAAATGCTTGTCGGGTATCTTCCCGGTGGCGTTCCCCTCGTACAGTTTCCTGATTAACTCGTCCAGTTCGGCAATCCGCTTCTCCACCTGGCGAAGCCGCTTCTTCTGCTCCTTGGCGGTCTGCTCCTGCCCCGCGCTGGCGGCGTCACGCACGATGCGGATAAACTCTTTCTCGTCCTCCCGAACGTAGGCGCTCACCTCGCGGATCGCCGTCAGTATCAGCTTCTCAATAGTGGAAGTTTTGATATAATGGATGGTACAGTCACGGGTCAACTGACGGTAGTTTCCGCAGATATAGTAATCATCAGCGTCATAGACTTTCTTCTTGCCGGGGGATGGCTGATGGTGTGTCAGCTTGTGTCCGCAATTAGCGCAGTAGAGAAGCCCGGTCAGCGGATTGGCGGGGCGGTCTGGATAGCTGGGCTTGCGGATGGTTTTCTTCAGACGGTGGGCAAGCTGCCACGTTTCCTCGTCCACGATGGCCTCATGGGTGTCTCGGAAAATCATCAATTCCTCCGGCTTGGCCTTGCGCCGTTTCTTGGTCTTGTAGTTCTCGCAGATGGTCTTGCCCAACACGGTATGGCCCATATATTCCTGCTTTTCCAGAATGTAGCCAACTGCCGTACTTGACCAAAGGCAGGGGTCATGAAAGCCCTTGCTGTGGTCGTTCTCCGGATTATGCAGCTTGGCATAGGCGGAGGGTATCAGTATCTTGTCAGCAGTCAGAGCGTCCGCTATGCCCTTCACGCCGTAGCCATCAATCACCATCTGGAAGATGCGCCGAACAACGGCAGCAGCTTCTTCATCCACAATTAGGTGTTGCTTGTCCTGCGGGTCGCGGCGGTAGCCGTAGGGGACGCTGGGGGACACACGCTTGCCGTCCTGCATCCTGGCCTTGAAAATGGCCTGTATCTTCCGACTGGAATCGCGGGCGTAAAATTCGTTCATAATGTTCAAAAACGGAGTAAAATCGTTATCTCCCTGCTTGTCGCTGTCGATACCATTGTTGACAGCGATGAAGCGCACGCCCTTGTCTCTGAACATGACATCGGTATAAAAGCCGACCTTGAGATAGTCCCGCCCGAAGCGGCTCATGTCCTTGACGATGATCGTTGCCACATTCCCGGCCTCCACCTCGGCAATCATGGCCTTGAAGCCCTCCCGATCAAAGGTCGTGCCGCTCACTCCATCATCGGTGAAGTGGCGGACATTGGTGAAGCTATTCCGCTTGGCATAGTCCTCCAAAAATGCCTGCTGATTCAGAATGGAGTTGCTGGGGCCTTGTAACTCATCGTCACGGCTCAAACGCTCGTATAATGCTGTGATTTTGGCGATATTGTGTGCCATATCGTCACCTCCTGTTGTTGTGCGGATTTCTCCACCCTTACGATATTATCCCTTTATGTTCTACAACCATGGAATAAAGACGTCAACCCTTGCTGTGAAAAAATTCCCCGGAAATCCTCCAATGGGGGAACCTGCGGGCGAGGCTTTACGCCCCGTATGATAAAAAGACGCCCTGCGGATTTGGTTCCGCAGGGCGCCTTTTTCATGTGCCAGGCCGTTGGAATGCCAGTCCAGTGATAGCCTGAAACTCGTCCGACGCTATCCGAAGGATAGGAATGCCGTCGGCATCGGCGCATTGGATTGATTCCCCATCCCGATTGTAGTGCCACCAGCTTTCATCGCCATCTGTATCGGTAAAACGATAGGAGAACTCGTAGAACGCACCGTCCGCGCCAATGACGGTAAAGGATTCTGGCCCGCCCTCCGGCTTCAGCCCCAGCCGGACCAGGACATCGAACAGGCCTCCGTAGCTGAGGTAGGAGAACTGCAGGCCAGACCCGGCCTGGGGAATGATCCCGATGCCGGAAAAGAGTGCCACTGAAACCGCCCGGCCGTCTTGAGACAGGCGGGGCACTGTGGTACGGGACTCACCCTCCGTCCAGTCTGAGTCCCAGGTTGCACGGGCAAAAGAATCCAGTTCCTCGCGGGAGAAGTCGGGGCAGGGAAGGCGGTAGAAAGCATAGTAGGTCTTCAGCATCCCGGCGCACAATTCTTCCATGTCGGCGGGATCGTGAAAGGTGGCCCTGGGATTGGAGATCGAGGCTGAGGGGGTATTGAGGCTGATGCGGCTGATGATCGGATAGCCCGCGGGGAGGGGCAGGCCGTCCAGGCCTAGTGTGGCGTAGCGGGGCTGCCCGGCGTGGGGCTGTGACTCGAACCAGTCATAAAAGGTGCGAAGCTGCTCCGCAGCCTGGGGCACATCCGCCATAGAGGAGAAATGAAAGTCCAGAGTTCCGTCTGTGGCTGTATTCCAAAGGCTAAGTTGATCTGCCCCGGCCCGGTACTGCTCTATATAGTGGTCCCAGAACACGCGGTCTCGGTCATTGGTCAGAGAATAGTCCAGGATCGGAACATCGGACGCGGACAAACGGCGGCTTCTCACATGGAATACCACATCCGGCAGGTCGGTAAAGCAGCAATCCCAGACGCGCTCAGAGGAGGGCTTGCCGTTGTCCAGCAGCGGATTTGCAAAGTCTTCGGCAACGGTGACTTGCTCTCCAGGAAACTGTTCTTCCACATAGGATAGAACTTCTCGGCGGGAGTGGGGCCGCCAGTGATCCCCGCAGCCTGGGAGCAGCGACAAAAGCAGGCAGCCGGCCAGAAGGGCCGCCGGCCGGGAAAACAGCCGGGAATGTTTCACGGGGACAGCCCTCCAATCGAAAAAGAGGCTTTGTAATGACTGCAGGAGGAGAAGCTTCACTTTGTAAAATGATGACATATATAATTTCCGAAATTGTCAAACAGGCAAGTGATATCATAGATGCCAGTTGTTCAAGAATAAACGGCAAATTATCAAATTCATAATTAGCATCATATTCTTATGCAGTGTTCAAGAGTAATTGCTTTTCCAGTTTGGGTCGCTTTCCGAGGCGGATGCCGTGGCCCGCTCCAGCTGGTAGACGATTTCGCTGTAATAGCGGGGCGGAACATCGCCCAGAGTGAAGGTGTTTTCCTTCTTCGGGGTGTCGTAACAGTAGCTGCCCCGCTGCACGGTGCCGGAGCGGTAGAATACCGCCTCGTATACGGTCACGGTGTCATTTTCGCCCCCCACATAGCAGCCGGAGAAGTTCAGCTCCACACCCATATTCAAGGCGGCGTCCTCCCGGTAGAAGGTGTAGAAGACGCCGGCGTCCTGCACGCTGCCCCGGTACCAGCCCAGTCCCTGGAGCTTTCCAGACAGGGACAGCCCATTGAGCATTTTCCCGCCGAAGCGCTCCAGGCTGCGCGCCTGTTCCATGCCGAACTCCAGGCGGTATACCGGACGGTCCAGTTGGAGGATGCTCTGGGTGATCTCGTAGTCCGCCAGCTGCTGTTTCCAGCCCTCCAGGGTCTCGGCGTCCAGCTCCACCGGGTGGGCCAGGCCGATTTTGGCGTTGTCCGGGAGCTGGTACTCCTCCTCGTCCACCGTGTTGAAGGAGCCGTCCTCCATGTAGCGGAAGGTGGTTTGCAGGTTACCGTCCTCATAGACGCCCCAGATCAAGCTGATGGCGAACTGGTGCATGATGGGGTTCTGGACAAACAGCGCCCGCCAGGCCTCCGCGCTCCAGCAGCGCAGGGCGGAGAGGGCCGCCTCCAGCCGGGCCTTCTGGGTGGTCACGGCGGTCTTGATCTGCTTTTTCATCAGCTTGAACTCGTGATAGGCGGCATTGGCCTTTTCCTCATCGTCGGTCTTGCCGGGGGCGGGCAGGTTCTTGACCGTCTTACCCCCGTCGTTGGTGATCTCCAGCTCCAGGGTGGGGGTCAGGCGGATGGTGAAGCTGCGGGGGCCGTAGTCGAACACCCGCGTCCCGTTGGGGTCGAAGCCCAGGTCGGGGACGATGCGGTCTGCCAGCTCCTCGGCGGTGATGCCCAGCTCCTTGGCGGCGTTCTCCAGGGCCTGCCCCGCGGCTGTCTTGACTTGGCGGAACTTGAACTTCCGGGAGATGGCGTCCACCGTCAGCAGGGCCGCCGGGTCGGGGCTGAGGGCCAGGGCCGTCACCGCGTCGCAGGCGATGGCGCCCCGGGAATGCTGGGGCCAGTCGTGGATGGCCCGGGTCAGCTTGGGGGTCATGGCGGGCCCGCCGAAGGCTGCCGCGAAGGGCAGCACCCACTTGGTCTTGCTCTGAGCCCCCTCCGCCAGCCATTTTTCATAGACCTCATGGGCCAGGGCCGCCAAGTCCGCCTCGTCCAGATCCTTGGCCAGCTCGGCGGCGGTCTCGCTGCGGCCGACGCGGCCCAGCTCGCAGTATGCCACCATCAGAGCGGCCCGCCGGTCCTCGCCAGCCTCGGCGCCGTCCTTGCGATGCAGGGCGGGCAGAGGAGCGTCCAGGACCCACTGGATCTTCCTCTTTTTCCCGCCCTTCAGCACCTGGGCGGTCAGCTCGTCCGGAGTCTTGGAGCTTTCCATGGAGCCTGCGGCCTCCTGGCCCAGGGCGGTCCGAATGGCGTCCACCACCTTAGCGCTCTTTTCGGCGGCCAGAGCCTCCTCCAGGGCGGGGCGAAGGGCGTCCCCCAGCTTCCGGCTGACGCCCACCGTCAGCAGCCGCTCCGCCGCCTTTTTGCTCTTGAGCATCCGCGCGAAGTCTTCGGTCCAGTCCGTGTGGGCGGGCAGGATAGCCAAAAGCAGTTCCTGAATCTGCTTGGAGGAGTCCCCGGCGCAGTCCAGGAGCCCCGCCTTGGCCTGGGCGGCGCAGGCCTCCGTTGCTGTCAGACCGTCCAGGGCCGAGATGGCCGTGTGCCGGGCAAACACGCCGCCGGACTTGGCGGCGTCGCACAGCTCCGCGACGTACTCGGGCCGCTGGATGGCGGAGGCTACGCCATTGCGGATGCTGGCCTTGGTATTGTCCACATAGGACGAGTCATGGAGCGCGTCAAAGACCTGCAGGAGCTGGGGGATGGGCAGCTCCTGTTCCAGCAGGGCTTTGGACAGCTCATTGATATCCTTCTCTTTCACGGAGGTCCCGCCCTGGCGCAGGATGTTGCCCATGCCGCGGGCCCTCAGCACTAGGCCGAAAACCACGGCGCAGCGGCAGGCGAAGTTGTCCCACCCGGCCATGAGCCGGTAGTTGAAGACCAGATTGGCGGGCGCCGTGGGGTAAGTGTAGGGGCTGGCCGTGACCGCCGCCAGCTGAACGGCGGAGTCCTTCAGGCTGCCGGTGCCGGTGAGATAGGCCCGCAGGTCGGGAACTCCGGCCTGGACGTACTTTTCCAGAAGGGAGATGATCTTCTCCTCTACGGAGCTGTCCGAGCTGTCCGGGAGCAGCACGCACAGCGACTCGTACTGCTGGGCGTTGGACAGACGCTTGGCCAAGGGCAGGCCGCTCCGGCACAGGGTGGCAATCTCCTTTTTATGCACATAGCTGACCGGGTTGCTGCACAGTGCCAGCAGCACGATGGCGGCCCCGCCGGGCAGGTCCCGCATCAGGAGGGACCGCTGGTCCAGGAAATACTCGTGGGGGACGGTGCGCAGGATGGCGGGGATGAGAGCCATGGGGTTGAGGGCCAGGTACACCCGGACGGCGCAGCGGGCCCGGGGGTCCTGGCGCTGGGCCAGGAAGGAGGCCGTCCCCAGCAGGACGGTGAGATAGGGGTCGGAGGCCTTTGCGGTCAGGGCGTTGTGGGCGTCGGTGGCGGGGCGGACGGAGGACAGGAGGGGAACCGGCGCGTTGGGGTCCCCCTTCCGGATGTAGCCGGCCAGCAGCTCCCGGTCCCCCTGGGATAGGGCGGGGACGGCGGCGGCCAGGGAATTCACATTGAGCTGGAGCAGGAGCTCCGCCTGGCGGTCCACCAGAGTGTCCTTGCCCAGCAGCTTTTTCAGGAAACGGGGCTTTTCCTGTCCGGCATTGCAGATCAGGATGCCCGCCAGAAAGACCTTCATGTTGTCATGTTCAGCGCCGCTCAGACCTTGCGCCGCCTCCAGCGTTTCCGGCTCCGTGCCGGCCAGCTGGTGGAGCCACGCTATTTCCTCATAAGGAGATCCGTTCCAGACCCAGGCGCAGTGCTCCGCCTCCATAGCCGCGACAGCGGGTTTGCCCAGGATGGCGATGAGGTCGGAGCGGTCCCAGATTCGGTGATTTGCGCGTATGTTATGCTCCAGAAGAACAATGGCGGTGCTCTTTCCGATCGCCCAGAACAGCTTGACATACCGGGGGAGAAGGGAGCGGTCTCCTGAGGTGCGGATCGACCCTAAGAAATCAATTGCCTGGCTCCTTTCTTTCCAGCCCAGACCTCGGAAGTTCTGCGGTTCAGCCCTGTTCAAAAGAGCGTCGTCACAGGCCTCGGCGGTCAGGTATTCCAGGGCCAGGGCCTGGTTGTTGGGGGAAAAGCCCAACGCCAGGACCAGCTTGTTCAGCTTATCTGCGTGGTTCATGTGCGCCGTGTTCATCATGATTCCTCCTTCATTTCCTGCCAGCGCCGGACGATCTGCTCCTCCTGCAGCTTTTCCCGGCAGAGCTGGATATACCATTGTGCGCGGCACACCGCCTCCGCCAGGGGAAGGTCGTCCTTTTCCGCCTGGTGGGAGCGGGCGGCCAGGGCCCGCTCCAGCTCGGTCAGCAGGGCCGAGCCGGTGTGCAGGCCCCGGTCCTCGCACAGCCGGGCCAGACCGCCCAGGCGCTGGGCGGCGGCAGGGCCGCCGGTGGAAAAGCCGGACTGCGTCAGGTCGGTCAGGGCCAGCTCCATGTCGTCCAAAAGCTCTGTCATGGATTTTCCCCCCATTGTGTGAAGAATTCGATGGGATAGAGCTTGAGCCGCTCGCCCTCCCGATAGACGATGCCGAAAAAGACAGGGCGGAGGAGCGGGTCCTCCTTCAGGCGGCCCGCCAGACGCTCCAGCAGGTCCACCACCTTGGCCTCCTCCTTCTGATAGCGGACCTCCACCCACAGGTCCCGGCCCGCGCCGTCCAGCAGCCGCAGGGCAAACCGCTGCTGGACCGTGTCGTAGGGCTGGGGCTGGCAGCAATGGGGGCGGACCACGGCCAGGCGCTCCCGCTCTGGCGCGTGGGGGGCGCTGTGCCGCTCCAGGAGCAGGGAAAAGTCGGTGCAGACGCGCTCCTCGGGGTAGATACAGCCCGGGTCCCGGAGGTCCAGCAGGGTGGCCTGGCATTGCTCGGTGGCCGATAGGCTCCCGGTCCGGGTGGCTTTAGCGTTGGTCAAGTCAAGAGAATGGTTCCACGCCTGATGGAGGGGGCAGGGCAGCCCCCAGGGGACGGCCGCGGCGGGACGGCGGCGGGCCTCCTTCTCATAAAAGGTGGGCCTGACGTGGCTGAAGGTGTAGAATTGGTGGGCGTCCCGCTCCCAGAAGTAATAGATGGTCCCGGCGTAGCCGCTGCGGCCGGAGAACGCCCGCAGCCCCAGCAGATACAGCTTCAGCCCGCCCACCGGCAGGTACTCGTCCCGGAAGGTCCCGGCCAGGGAGGGGGCGGTGTCTCCGTCCGCCGCCTCCAGCGCCCCGGCTAGGCGGAACGCCGCCGACAGGCGCTGGAGCAGGGCGGCGTCCCGGTAGGTGGCGGACCGGGCGAAGTAGGCGGCGTACTCCCCGTGGAGGCCCCGCAGGGCCCGCTCCAGCTCCGGGAGCCCGGCGGTGTGGCACAGGGCGGCCATCCGCTCCACCGTCTCGCACACGGCGGGCGGTATCCGGCTCAGTCCGGCGGCCAGCTGGGCGGCCAGGGCCTCCCGGACCGCCCGGCACACCCCCTGGGCCGCCTCCAGGTCCAGGGCGTTCCCGGCGGGCTGGACCGTGTGCAAAAGGGACGGGTCGGCGATGCCCTCCTTGAGCTGCCAGTACAGCAGCGCCTCCGCCTTGTGGGGACAGAAGGCTTTGCTGTGGCAGGTGCAGGTGCTGTGCTCCAAGGGCTCCAGCAGCCGGACGGAGGCGGGCAGCCAGGGCATATCCACCGTGACCACGGTGGTCTGGGTGATCTCCGGCCCGCCGCCGCTCTGGTGGCGGAACAGGGCGGCGGACAGCCGCTTGGCCCCCAGCTGCCGGGCCAGTTTTTCCGCGGGATAGGCCCGCAGCTCTTGGAAGTTCGGCCCGGGCGGCGGGGGAGCGGTGGAGGACCCGGCGTCAAGCCGCCCCTTCAGCCAGAGGATGGCCGCGATCCGATGGCGGCACACGGCGCTGCTGGGGCAGGAGCACCGGCTCTCCCCCAGGGGGGCGGTGATGAAGCAGGTGGCATCGCCCAGCCTGACCGTCACGCCGGTCCCATCCAGCTGGGCTTCCGGCTCTGCCAGCGCGGCCAGGTCCTTTTTCGCCCGATTGACCGTGCCCTTGTTGCACAGGCCAATCAGGTAATCTTCATCGGCGGCCGCCAGGGCGGCGGATAACGCCTTCGGTACTTGCACAGGTCCGCCTCCTCTCTCCTCAGTCCCGCATGACATTGGCCATGAAGTCCGCCAGCCTGGCCGGGGTCATGGCCCCCACATAGGCCCCCATCCCCGCCAGCGCCTCGGCCACGGAGCGGTCATAGGCGGGGGCGGCGGTCTCGTCCAGGGCGGTGAGGGCGATGAGCTTCGCGCCGCTCTCAATGATGTCGTGGCAGACGCCGTACAGGGTCTTTCGGGGTCCGCCCTCGCACAGGTCGCTGACCAGCACCACCATGGTGCGGCGGGGGAAGGCAATCAGCGACTCACAGTAGGCCATGGCCTTGGCGATGTCGGTGCCCCCGCCCAGCTGGATGCTCATCAGGGTCTCCACCGGGTCGTCCACATAACCGCTCAGGTCCACCACGGATGTGTCAAAGATGACCAGCCGGGTGTCCAGCATGGGCAGCTTGGCGAAGATGCCGGCCATCACCGCGCTGTGGATGACGCTGGACAGCATGGAGCCGCTCTCGTCCACCGCCAGGATCACCCGCCAGGGGTTGTACCGCTTGATCCGGCCGTTGAAGTAGACCCGCTCCAGCACCAGGCGCTGGGCCTCCAGGTCGTAGTGGGCCAGGTTTTTGCGGATGGTGCGCTGTATGTCCAGATTGCGCAGGGAGCGCACATTGCTGCGGCTGGAGCGGTCCAGCTTGCCCAGGGCGGAGCGCTGGATGTCCTGCCGCATCTGTTCGGTGAGCTGGGCCGCCACCTTTTGGACGATACGCCGGGCGGCGTCCAGCACCGGGCCCTTCATCATGTGTTTCAGGCTCAGTACCGTCTCCAAAAGGGCCTGGTCCGGCTCCATGCGCTCCAGCACCTCCCGGTCGGACAGCAGCTCAGTGAGCTGGTAGCGGTCCAGGGCGTGGCGCTGCAAAATTTCAGCGGTCTCCTGGGGGAAAAGGGCGCGCACCTCGCTGAGCCAGTGGGCCACGGTGGGCTGGCTGGCCCCCGAACCGCCCTGGAGGTCCCGCACATCCTCGCCCCGCTCCCGGCCGTAGAGGAAGTCCAGGGCGTCGTCCATGCGCAGCAGGCGGCTTCCGGTGAGGGAGAGCTGCTGCTGGGCGTTTTTCCCCAGCACCAGCCGCCAGCGGTTCAGCGCCGCGCCGTCGGTCAGCATTAGAGATCCTCTCCTTCCTCCACGGGGGCAAGGGTGTCCAGCCGGGCCGCCGCCCAGGCGTCCAGCGCCTCCGCCCGGGTGTAGGCGGCGGGGTCCACGGCCAAGCGGCGGCGGAGGCTTCCCGGAGCGCCGTGGAGGGCCGCCGCCCGCCGGGCCAGCCGGTCCGTCTCCGTAGGCACGAAGTAGCTGAACGCCAGCCGCAGCTCCGGCAGGAGGCGGGTAAATTCCTCGTCCTCCAGGGCGCACAGCAGGCGGTCGATCTGGGGCAGGAAGCCGGGGTCCACCAGCAAAAGGTCCCGGGCGGTGTAAAACAGGCCCTGCAAAAAGGATGCGGACTGGGCCAGCATCCCCGGCGTGCCCTGGAGGTAGCCCCGGACGGCGGCGTCGATCTCCCGCTTCCAGTCCGGGTCCGCGCCGTAGAGCAGGCCCAGCGCCGCGCCGTGGAGGGCGGGGTGGAGGGGGTCCTGGCGGGTCAGAGTTTGGAAGGCGTCCAGCAGGGCGGGGCGCTGGGAGGCGAAGGAATCCCGCCCGGTGACCTGGTAGAGCAGCATACAGGCCTGCTGGATGGCCGGGACCTGGCGGTTGTCCGCCGCCGCCATGGAGGGCAGCAGCTGGAGGACCCGGCCGAAGCACCGCCGGAGCAGGGCGGGATAGTCGTAGGACCCCCGCTCCCCATACTGGGCCTGCCACTCGTCCAGGGTGTTGAGAGAGGCGCAGGCGGCGCACAGGGAGGCGAAGTCCCCATCCTGGATGAGCAGCTCGTCCAGCCGCCCGGCCAGGGCGTCGGACACGTCCCCGACGCCCATGAGGAAGCCCTGGACCAGCAGGTCCGCGCCCTCCTCGGCCCGGCCCGCGGCGGCCAGGCGTTGCCGCAGCTCGGTGGCGCAGGCCTCCCGCACCGTGGCCCCGGACACCGCGTGCTCGATGAGGGCCGCATCCACGGCGGCGGTCCAGCGGTAGGTCCAGGACTCCCGGATCAGATTCCGGTCGCGGCGCCGGAGAAGGTCAGGGCCCTTGGTCCGCTGGGCGAAGCCGCAGTCCAGAAAGATGCTCTGATGGAGGAACCGGCTGGCCTCTCGGTGGCGGGGCTCGGAGAAGATGGACAGGGTGAGCTCCTGGCGGGCGGCGGCCTCCTGCCTCAGCCGGTGTCTTTTGCACTGAGCGTCGAAGTCCCGGGCCAGGGGCGGCGCCAGAGCGCCCTCGCACAGCCGGCCCACCGCCTTCCCGGTGGTCAGGGTCCGCAGCACCCGCAGGGGCTCCGCGCCGGACAGGCTGGCCTCCCCCTTGACGAAGGCGCTGAGCACGGCGTCCTGCAATTCGTAGAGCCCCGGCCCCGGCTTGTGCCGCAGCTGGGCCAGGCCCCGTGCCTGCTGAAGGGCGCAGATCTCGTCAAAGGCGGAGACCGCAGTCCCGTCCGCGCGCAGCTTGCGGCCCGTCCGAACCAGATAGTCCAGCACCACCTGGTCCCAGACCCGCTCCACCGGGGCCCCGGCGTGGAGCGCAACCCACACGCCGGCGTAAAAACCGGGGGAGGGCATCCCGCTGGCGTAGCCGGACAGGGCGTCCGCCGCCGGCATGGTGTACCGCATGGGGTAGACGGCCTGGTCCTGCTCGGGCAGCGGCCTGCGCTCCGGGGGCCGGTCCGGGCCGTGGAGCAGGCCCCAGATATGAAACCCGCCCGCCACTACCAGCACCTTGGCGTACCGCTCCGCCGCCTCCCGGACGCGGAGGGCCATGTGGGCCTCCCGGGCCAGGCAGCCGTCCTCCGCCAGCTCCTCCTCCGGCGTGTTTTGCCGGGAGAGGAGGCAGTAGGCGTTCATCTGGCGGACAAAGGCCTCGTCCGTCTGGAAAAGGCCGGCGGTCTCAAAGTATTTCTCCCAGAACTCCTCGAAGCTGCGCAGGCCGGCCTTTTCACACAGCAGCCGCTGGAACCGGTTGGCGGCCAGATAGCGGTCGCTGGCGTAGCTCAGCTTTTCCTCCCTGGTCCGAAGGCCCCGGGCCTCCCGGGTAGCCAGCAGGATCTCCCCGTAGGGCAGGTCCATGAACCGGGCCGGTATGCCCCGCGCGGCGGCGGCGCGCAGGGCGGCCAGCTCCGGGGAGTGGTCCAGGAAGGGGTAGTAGCAGCGGAAGGTCTCCTCCCCCTGTTCCGGGTCCAGCAGCCCGGCGCTGTCCCGGTAGGCGTAGTAGAGGGCCACCGGGGCCTTGGTGTCCGGATGGGTCAGGACCGGGATCAGGTGGTTGGCGTTCTCCGGGCCCTCCACCAGGACGCAGTCCGGGGCGTACCGCTCCATGACCCGCTCCAGGTGCCAGGCGCAGGCGGGGCTGTGGTGCCGCACCGGGTAGTAGAGGACCGGGGCGTCCAGAGAAAAGGGGATCACTTCAGCCGGGTCCTGGCCTCGTAATAGCGTGTCCATGCGCCGCCCTCCCGTCGCGCTCTGTCCCGTACCACAGTGGAAAAGTAGCTGGAGATCTTGTCCAGGTCCTCCCGGGACTCCTTGGCCACGGCGCCCACCAGGTTGTCCACCAGGACCCGTTCGTCCATGCGGCCGTCGCCGTAGTACCAGGCGGTCATCAGGGTCTGGAAATAGACAGAGATGGCCTCGGCGGTGCTCATGACGGCGCTGGGCTTCTCGATGCGCTGGCCCGCGGCGGAGACGCCCTCCCGGAGCTCGTGGTAGGTGGCGGCCAGCAGTCCGGCGGCCTCGTCGTCCAGGGGCTGGGTGATGCCGGCGGCAACCGCCAGGGCGCCCACCTCGTTCAGGATGATCTGCTTCTCCAGGGCCACGTCCCCCACCGGCCGCACCGTCTCGAAGTTGAACCGGCGCTTGAGGGCGCTGGACATCTCGTTGACCCCCTTGTCCCGGGTGTTGGCGGTACCGATGACGTTGAAGCCGGGCCGGGCGAAGAGCAGGCCCTCGCCGCCCAGCTCCGGGATGTTCAGCACCTTGTCGCTGAGCACGCTGATCAGGCTGTCCTGCACCTCGGCGGGGGTGCGGGTGATCTCCTCGAAGCGGGTGAGGATGCCCTTCTCCATGCCGACGTAGAGGGGTGAGGGGACCAGGGCCTCCCGGCTGGGGCCCTTGGCCAGCAGCAGGGCGTAGTTCCAGCTGTATTTGATCATGTCCTCGGTGGTGCCGGCGGTGCCTTGGACGGTGTTGGTGCTGCACCCGCTGATGGCGGCGGATAGCAGCTCGGAGAGCATGGTCTTGGCGGTGCCCGGCTCGCCCACCAGCATCAGGCCCCGGTTGCCCGCCAGGGTGATGACGCACCGCTCCACCAGGGCGTCGTTGCCCAGGTATTTTTTGCGGATGGCGATCTCCCGGCCGCCGCAGCGGACCGGCCGGGGAGAGCCCAAAATGAAGAGCCGCACCGCTTTGGGGGACAGCTGCCAGTTCTGCGGCTTCCGGTTGTCCTGGTCCCAGAGGCGCAGCGCCGCCAGCTCCTCCCCATACCGCTGCTCGGCCTGGGGGCGGAGGATCGTTTTTTCCACAGTGGTCACCTCTCCTATGTAAATGCCTTGCTCGATCAGGATAAGTATAGCATGGGGCGGCGCGGTTGGCAATGTGGACCACACATCAAATTCGCCGCTGGATTCATGTACATGGGAACGGTGATGGAACTAATTTGTGCCTGTGACAGCGGGAAAAACGGGGCCCGGCCTGCCGGCGGCATGGAGCAGGCGGATCAGGTTTTGTGTAGCCACGGACACGGAGGCCACTGCGGGACCGAAGGCGTGACCCTGCGCCAGGGAGCTGCCCCGCTTTTTGTCTGTTGTTCAGTTCTGTGATTTTCTCTGCATCGCATCCGATTTCAGGAACAGTCTGTTTTCTCCGGCTCCTTGACGGGCTAGAGGGAGCCACGGCGAACCAGGTCGCAGATATTCTGCCTGGAGCAATCCAGGAGCTGGGCGGCCTCTGCTGTGGTGACCAGATTATTGGCGATACAGGCCAAAAAATCTTCCTGAGCCAGGGGACGTTTTCCCGGCCTAATAGAGCGCGGCGTCGGCGATGTCCAGATCCTCGCCCCAGGTGATCCCGTACCCTTCGGTTTGAATTTGTACCAATCCAAAGAGGCCGGCCCGGTGGAGGAGCGGCTGGAACTTTCGGTCGCGTTCCCAAAAGGGCTTCAGATCAATTTTGCGCAGGACGCCGTTCAGCATTTGATCAATGAATTCGGCCCAGCCGTTCCTTTCACAGAAATCCAGAGGAGATTCCCCACTGGTATGCTCCACTTCATAGTAGGCGTCAAAGGCGATCTTGCTCTCTCCCGGCTGCTTGAAATCTTGAGAGGCGCATAGCCAGGTGGTGTACGGCGTGTCGCGGATGACAATGTCCGCATGGATCAGCTGATAGGATAAATGCACGATGCCAAGGATGGTGAGGCGACGGTCAACGATCAGTTCATTGACGCACTCATGCCCGACGATCCCACGGGTATTGTCAAAATTAGATAGCTCATAATTAGGTTTTCTGCTCCCCGAGATCAGAATGCGCCTTCAAAAAGGAACCGGCGGTCCCTGAGGAGCGCCTGATCTTTGTCCATGAAAGATGGTCAGGTCTTGCTTTTCCGCAATCAACTGCGTGGATGCCATCTGATCACCTCAAGCTGATTATAGAATAAACTTGTCATATGTCAAGTTCAATGGACGCAGTTCATGGAGGATGGTATTTGGATAAAAATATGGTAAAAATGGTGCCTTTGATCCGTAAGTGCGTATTATAATTTCAATTTTCAGCGCCTTGCCGCGGAATGCTTGAAGATTGCAGTGTTAAGTACGACGAAAATGCTTTTGTGTTGTCATGCTTACCCCTCGTAACCCGTGATTGCCGCAGTAGGCGGTGCCGGTCAGCCCGCCGTTGCTGGTGTACTTCCAGTAACCGCCGCCGATGGAGCTGCCTTTGGTAGTTCCCAGGTACTTGCCATACCCGGCCTGCTGGATGGTGACGGTGCCGCTGTTCTCCAGGGACGCGGCGCTGGCGGGGACGGCGAGGATGCCGAACAGCGTAGCCACCACCAGCAGCATGGACAGCAGGCGGTTGAAATGCTTGTGTTTCATGGGGTCTCCTTTCTTTTCGGGCATAGGAAAAGGCAGGCTGCTTTCACAGTCTGCCTATCCGATGCGGGTGTTTGGTTGTAGTTTCAAAACAAAATCGCAACCCAGCGAAGTGGTTGCGATTTTGAGAGGAGAAGCAATTCCCGCACATCAATTTGTACGGCCTCATTGCAATAAAAGCAGTTAAGAGCTATAATAGGCAATAGATGAAAATGAACCTATGTGTTCAACAATTACATCGCAAAATATAAACCTTTCCATGGCGTCAAACTCCAGGAACTCACTAGCCCTTCCATTATGACTGAACTGCCCGCGAAGCGCAAATATCAGGGAGCCATAGCTTATACCCCGGAGCAATTGAAAACACTATTGCGGCTGTTTCGCGGGGAACCGCTGGAAGTGGCCGTGCAGCTGACCGTGACTTACGGACTGCGTCGCTCTGAAGTCTGTGGCCTTCGATGGGATGCCATTGATTTTGAATCTGACACGATTCACATTTGCCACACTGCCGTTATGAACAAGGGGAAAGTGGTGTACTCGGACAGTACAAAAACCGACAGCGGCAATCGTGTCCTTCCACTCACCAGCACTATCTGCAAAAGGTGAAGCGTCAACAGGCAGAAAACAGGGAACTGTTTGGTGGCGCCCATATCGACAGCTGCTATGTCTGCGTCCATCCAAACGGAGCTCCCATCAGGCCGGATTACATGACCCCGCATTTTCAGCGGCGGTTGAAAGAGAGCGGCCTTCCCGTCATCCGTTTCCACGATTTGCGCCACACCTTCGCCACTTTGGCCCTGCAAAATGGTGTGGACATCAAGACAGTCTCCAGTATGCTGGGTCATCACGATGCGGGCTTCACCCTCCGCACCTACACCCACGCCACCCGCCAGATGCAGGATCAAGCGGCGGAAACCATGGGAAGCTTCATGACCCAGATGATGTAAAACCAAACTCACAACACCCAAAAACACCGGGCAGGAAAGCCAAACTTCCTGCCCGGTACTCTCTAAACCTTTCCGCGCATTTCGCCGTGTGGGTCAAGTTGTGGGTCACCCCAAGTACAAGAAGCAGCGGCAGCTTTTGGAATGCGGTAAGGTGCCCGGCAGTGCCAG
>CAMNQF010000011.1 GCA_946548895.1 uncultured bacterium
CCGGGGCGGGGGGGGGGGCGGGGGCGCCCCCCCCCCCCCTCCGCCCTTTTTCCCCCTCCCCCACAAAACCCATTAAATTCCCTCCTTTCTCCCTTTCCGGGGGGGGGGGGGGGCCCCCCCCCCCCCCACGGCAGTTTGAACCGGTGGAAAGGGGGCAGTCGCGCAGGGACCGCCTTACAGCATTTTCTTCAGCTCGTCGTACACGAACTGGACCTTCGGGCCGATGATGACCTGGCAGGCGGTCTTGCTGGGACGGATGACGCCCGCGGCCCCGGCGGCCTTGATGGCCTTCTCGTTGACGGCGGTGTAGTCCTTGATCTCAAAGCGCAGGCGGGTGGTGCAGTAGTCCACGTTGGACACGTTCGCCTTGCCGCCGATGGCCTCCAGCACGCCGGACGCGATGGCGGTGAAGTCGTTGTTGGCCAGCACGATCTTGGCCTCCTCGGCCTCGGCGTCCTCGTCCTCGTTGCCGGGGGTCTTGAGGTCAAACTTCTTGATGGCGAAGTAGAACACCAGGTAGAACACCACCAGGGCCACCAGGCCGATGGGGAGGATCAGCAGGGTGTTGCTGGCGGCGGGCAGGGAGGCGGAGAACACCAGGTCCGTGGCGCCGGCGGAGAAGCAGAAGCCCGCCCGGAAGCCCAGGGCCACGGTGACCATGGCGAAGATGGCGTACAGCAGGGCATAGACCACGTACAGCGGGAAGGCCAGGAACATGAAGGAGAACTCGAAGGGCTCGGTGACGCCGCACAGGAACGCGCAGATGGCGGCGGAGAGCACGATGCCCAGAGCGACCTTCTTGTTTTTGGCGGCGCGGACCATGGCCGCGGCCGCGCCCGCGATGCCGAACATCATGCAGGGGAAGAAGCCCGCCATGTACATACCCACGCTCCAGGTGACCTCGGCGGGGTTGCCCTGGGTGTGGCCCGCCCAGAAGTGCTGCAGGTCGCCGATGCCCACGGTGTCAAACCAGAACACGTTGTTCAGGGCGTGGTGCAGGCCGGTGGGGATGAGCAGGCGGTTCAGGAAGGTGTAGATGCCCACGCCCACGATGTCCAGGCCCAGGATGGCCTCGCCCACGGCGTACAGGGCGCCGAAGATGATGGGCCACACGAACAGCAGAATCACGGAGGCGCCGATGGACACCACGCCGGTGACGATGGCCACGCAGCGCTTGCCGCTGAAGAAAGCCAGCCAGTCGGGCAGCTTGGCGTTCTTGAACCGGTTGTAGCAGAACGCGCCGATCAGGCCGGCCAGGATGGCGGGGAACACGTTCTCGAACTTCTCGAAGGCCAGCAGCTTGACGCGGTCATCGGCGACGGCGGGCATGATGGTGGTGACCACGGCCGGGGCCAGCAGGGACTTCATCATCAGGAAGCTGACCAGGCCGGCCAGGGCGGAGGTGCCGTCCTTGTCATCAGCCATGCCCACGGCCACGCCGATGACGAACAGCCACGCCATGTTGTCGATGAGGGCGCCGCCCGCCTTGATGAGCAGGAAGCCCACGATGTACGCCGCGCCCTCGGTGGGCGCGTCGGGCACGCCCATGACGGCGGGGGCCAGGGCGTAGCCCAGGCCCATCAGAATACCGCAGATGGGAAGGGCCGCTACGGGCAGCATCAAAGATTTGCCCAGCTTTTGCAGGAACTTATACATAACTCAATTCCTCCCTCTTAGAAAATTGGGTTTTTCAAGGGGCGCGGTCCCGCTGGCGTTGTGGGCCGTACCCCTTGTTAACAGTATGTTAACATACTTGGGAGGAAATGAAAAGAGTTTTCAGGAAAACAAAAAGAAGATTTCTTTTTCCACCAAATTTTTCAAGGCAGTTTTGTGCATATCTTCCAAAATTTTGTCGATGGTCAGGGGAAGCAGGGGCGGACGGCCGCCCAGATCCGCCGGGCCACCTCCTCCTGGGAGCCGACGCCGTCCACCACCGCCACCCGCTCCGTGTCCCTCAATCGGTCGAAGGCCTGGAAATACAGCTCCCGGGTTTTGCGCAGCCGCTCCTCCCCGTCGAAAATTTCTTTCACAAAGCGGTTTTGACAGATGCGCTCCCGCGCGGTCTCCGCCGGCACGTCCAGAAACACGGTGAGGGTGGGCCGCAGCAGCTGGGCGCTGAGGGCGTTGGCCTGGATGACCCAGTCCATGTCCACGTCCACGCTGTGGTAGGCGTAGGAGGAGAAATAGTAGCGGTCGGACACCACGGTGATCCCCTGGCCAATGGCGGCGCACAGGCCGTCCACCCCGTTGACCAGGTGGTCGATGCGGTCTGCGGCGTACAGCGCGGCGATGACCCGGTTGTCGGCGGTGACCCGCCCGGTAAAGATCTGCCGGATCAGTGAGCCCACGGGGCCGCCGGTGGGCTCCCGGGTCTCCCGGCAGGGGACGCCCAGCGCCTCCAGCCGCTTCACCAGCGACCCGATTTGGCTGCTCTTGCCGGAGCCGTCAATGCCCTCCAGCACGATGAATTTTCCCGGCTCCATCTCACAGCGCCTTGCCGCTGCCGTTGAGGAACAGCAGGTACATCACGTAGCCCACCAGCTGGACGATGGAGGAGACCGCCAGCACCAGCGCGGCGGCGATATTGATAATGGGGATGAAGCCCAGCGCCTGGCACACGATGGAGATCACGGTGCAGGCGGCGTAGATTTTGATGACCGTGCCCCCCCGCTGGGACAGTTCCTCCTGCCCGATGGAGTGGAGCAGGTTGGAGGTGGTGTTGCACACGCTGAACACCACCATAAGATTGAGGACCTCAGAGACCATGTCTAGGATGGAGCCCAAAAAGCCCTCGCCCTTAAAGCCTGAGATGAAATTCACCATCAGCACAAGGGCGACGAACACCAGGGCGCCGCGGTAGTTTTCGTCGTCGGCTCCAGCCTTGTAGACGCCCACCAGCTCTGCGATGGGGGCGGCGATGATGAGCAGAGCGCCCACGAGGGGCACCCAGGCCAGCAGGACGCCCACGATCATCAAAATCTGCCCGAAGAACATCATCCTCAGGCCCTGGGCCGCGTTGGGATATCTCATTGCCGTTACCTCCTC
Source organism: uncultured bacterium (assembly GCA_946548895.1). Lineage (GTDB taxonomy): Bacteria > Bacillota > Clostridia > Oscillospirales > Oscillospiraceae > Enterenecus. The sequence continues at coordinate 3,046 of CAMNQF010000011.1, forward strand.
AAACATTTGCGCTCCGCGCTATTTATCCCCTATCATATGCACGTTAACGTGGGGATAGGTCATCTCGATGCCCGCTTTGTCAAAGGCGGGCTTGAAGCCGTCCATCAGGTCGTAGTACACCGTCCAATAGTCGGCGTTGGCGCACCAGATCCGCATGACATAGCTGACGGCGTTGTCGCCGTACCCGTCCACGTGGACGGCGGGCTCCGGGTCGTCCAGCACCAGGGGGTGATCCGCCGCCAGTTTGGACAGCAGGGAGGTGACCTGGCCCGTGGGGGCGTCGTAGCTGGCGGACACCCGCAGCTCCACCCGGCGGGTGGGCTGGGCGGAGAAGTTGATGATATTGGCGGACACGATGGTGCTGTTGGGCAGCTGGACCAGCCTGTTGTCCGGGGTGGTGAGCTTGGTGTAGAACATCCCGATCTCCGCCACCGTGCCGGAGCAGCCCCCGGCGTCCACGAAGTCGCCCAGGGCGAAGGGATGGGAGGCCAGGATCTGCATCCCGCCCGCCAGGTTGGACAGGAAGTTCTGCAAAGCCAGGGAGAAGGCCAGCCCCACCACTGACAGCACCGCCACCAGCGACGTGACCTCAATGCCCAGGCAGCCCAGCACGATGATGGCCGCCACCGCCCACAGCGCGCCCCGGAGCAGGCTGCGGATCATCCGCTGGAGGGGCGGGTCCAGCTTGGAGCGGCCCAGGGCCCGGTCCAGCACCTTGGTCAGCACCTTGATGAGGATCAGGCTGATTACAACGGATAAAACCGCGCTGAAAATATTACTGGCAGTAACATTTTGAATGCTGTTCCACAGGCTTTGCGCCGCCTCGCCGTCCGGCAGGCCGGCCGTGAGGACCAAAGGGATGGGCATGGGCCCTCCTCCTCTCTCTATTATGGGGCTATTCTACCACATTGCGTGCCGCGGCGCAAGGCTCAGGCTGGGCCGCCCGCAGGCTGCCGGTCAGGGCGCCTCCCTCCGCGCCGGTGATTTCCACGTCCAGGACCTGGTTGTGAAGGGCCTCCCCCCGCGCCCGCACCAAGGCGTAATGGGGGGTGTGGCCCTGCCAGAGGCCGTCCTTCTCCTCCTCGAAGAGGACGGGCAGGACGCGGCCCTTCTGCCCCTCTAACCAGCGGCGTTCCAGCCCCTTCCCCAGGGCGATGGCCCGGCGGGCCCGGTCCTCCTTCCCGGCGGCGGGTATCTGGCCGGGCATATCCGCCGCCGGGGTGCCGGGCCGGCGGGAGTAGGGGAACACGTGCATGGCGGTAAAGGCGCACCGCTCCACAAAGGCCAGGGTCTGGGCGAACTCCTCCTCCGATTCCCCGGGAAAGCCCGTGATGAGGTCGGTGGTGATCCCCGGGTCCTGAAAGTGGTCCCGGAGTAATCTTACGCTCTCATAATACCGGGCGGTATCATACCTGCGGTTCATGCGGGCCAGGGTGGCGTCGCACCCGGACTGGAGGGACAGGTGGAAGTGGGGGCATAGGTTGGGCAGGGCGGCGGCCCGGCGGCAGAAGTCCCCGGTGACGGTCCTGGGCTCCAGGGAGCCCAGCCGCACCCGCAGGCCCGGCGCGGCCCCGCACACCCCCTCCACCAGGTGGATGAGGGTTTGGCCGTTCTTCAGGTCCCGGCCCCAGGAGGAGATCTCAATGCCGGTGAGCACCACCTCCCGGCAGCCCTCCTCCGCCAGCCGGCGGGCCTCCTCCTCCGCCTCGGCCAGGGGCAGGGACCGCACCGGCCCCCGGGCGTAGGGGATGACGCAGTAGGAGCAGAAGTTGTCGCAGCCGTCCTCTACCTTGAGCATGGCCCGGGTGCGGCCCAGCGCCCCCCCGGCGGGGAGGCGCTCGAAACCCCTGCGGGGCGAGTCCCTGCGGGCCAGGGCCTTGTCAACGGTGATCACTTGCGCGCCCCTAGTCTGGAGCAGCTCCTCCAGCCGGTCTAAAAAGGCCATCCGGCCCGTCGAGCCGGAGACCAGGTCCGCCCCCAGCGCCGCCACGGCGTCCGGGTCGGTCTGGGCGTAGCAGCCGCACACCGCCACCACCGCGCCAGGGACGGCCTTCCGGGCCCGCCGGATGAGGTTGCGGCATTTCTTGTCGCTGACGGCGGTGACGGTGCAGGTATTGACGATGTAGGCGTCCGCCGGGCCGCCGAAGGGGACCAGGGCGTGGCCCCGGCGGAGCAGCTCCCGCTCCATGGCCTGGGACTCCACCTGGTTCACCTTGCAGCCCAGGGTGTAGATTGCGATGTTCAAACCGGGTACTCTCCTCGCGTCAGACTTAGCAGGCGCACGGGCCTTGCCCAGCGGCGGCCCCGCCGCTGTTTGAAAACCGGCATTTACCGATTTTCAAGTGTGCCGGCTACAATTATACCATCTCCCCGGCGAAATAGCAATTTACTTTTCCCGCCCGGCGTGGTACAATGTCAAAACAGCTTTGGAAAGGGCGGCGTATCAGAATGGTCCACAGCTTTTTCGCCTACATATTCCGAATGCGCCACATCGCCCGGTGGGCGCTGATGCGCAACACCCGCACGGAGAACGTGGAGGAGCACTCCTACGAGGCCGCGGTGCTGGCCCACGCCCTGGCGGTCATCGGCCGGGACGTGTTCGGCAAGGGGCTGGACCCGGACAAAATCGCCGTGGCGGCGCTGTTCCACGACGCGCCGGAGATCATCACCGGCGATATGCCCACCCCCGTCAAATACCACAATCCCTCCCTGCAAAACGCCTATAAGCAGGTGGAGACGGCGGCCCAGGACAAGCTGCTGTCCATGCTGCCGGCGGAACTGGCCCCCGCCTACGCCCCCCTGGTGCGGGAGAGCGACCCCCAGATCCGCCGGTATGTGAAGGCGGCGGACAAGCTTTCGGCGTACATCAAGTGCGTGGAGGAGGGGAAGGCGGGCAATTCCGAGTTCAAAAAGGCGGCGGAGCAGACCCTGGCGGCCCTGCGGGAGATGGACATGGAGGAGCTGGAGTGGTTCATGGAGCGGTTCCTCCCGGCGTTCAGCCTGACGCTGGACGAGCTGCAATAGAGGGAGCAAAAGCATGAGCAGGCATTTTAAGAGCTATGCCGCCGTTTTGCCCGTTATCCTGCGGGAGCGGGAGGGCCGGGAGGAGGTACTGCTTCACCGGCGGGCCAATACCGGCTATATGGACGGGAAATGGGACTTTGCCGGCAGCGGCCACGTGGAGGAAGGGGAGACCGCCTCTCAGGCGGCCTGCCGGGAGGTTTTTGAGGAGACCGGCCTTGTGACCCGGCCCGGGGCGTTTCGGTTCCTCCATCTGAGCCACCGGGTGAAAGAGCCTGCCTATTACGACCTCTATTTCGAGCTCAGGGATTGGACGGGGGAGCCCGCCATCCAAGAGCCGGAGAAGTGCAGCGCCATGGCCTGGTTTTCAACGCAGGAGCTCCCCCAGGACATGATCGCCAACCGTCGGCGGACCTTTCTTCTGGCCCGCTCCGGCGCGGCATACAGCGAGATCATCTATCACAACCCGGAAGAGGAGGAACTGTTATGAGAGCAATCGTCACCGTCATCGGCAGGGACCAGGTGGGCATCATCGCCGCCGTGTGCGCCCTGCTCAGCGAGAAGAACGTCAACGTGCTGGATATCAGCCAGACGGTTTTGCAGGAGTACTTCACCATGATTATGCTGGTGGACGCCTCCCAGGCCACGGTGCCCTTCGCCCGGCTGCGGGAGGACCTGGCCGAGGCGGGCAAGGAGCGGGGCCTGGACATCCGGGTGCAAAGAGAAGATATCTTTGATGCGATGCATCGAATCTGAGCGTGGAGAAGCGGACAGCGAGGGCGCTTGGACCGGAGCGAGGGCGAGGGGAGGGCCGCAAAGCGGCCCGGACACCAGCCCGAGACGGAGGGAAAGCAACCGAGCGTCATGGCCGCTTCGCAGCGTGACAACATCGGAGGGCCAAGGCCATGATTAACACCAACGACATTTTACAGACCATTCGGATGATCGACCACCAGCACCTGGACGTGCGCACCATCACCATGGGCGTGTCCCTGCTGGACTGCTGCGACCCGGACCCCCACGCCGCCTGCCGGAAGATCTACGACAAGATCACCACCTCGGCGGAGCGCCTGGTGAAAACCGGGGAGGATATCGAGACGGAGTTTGGCATCCCCATCGTCAACAAGCGGATTTCCGTCACCCCCATGGCCCTGGTGGCGGGGGCGTCCCGGACCCATGATTACGTCCCCTTCGCCGCCGCCATGGACAAGGCCGCCAAGGCGGTGGGGGTGAACTTCATCGGCGGCTTCTCCGCCCTGGTGCAGAAGGGGATGACCGAGGGGGACAAAAAGCTCATCGCCGCCATCCCCGAGGCCCTGGCCGCCACCGACGTGGTGTGCTCCAGCGTCAACGTGGGCTCCACCAAGGCGGGCATCAACATGGACGCGGTGCGCCTGATGGGCGAGACCATCAAAGCGTGCGCGGAGCGCACCGCCGGCCAGGGCGGCTTCGGCTGCGCCAAGCTGGTGGTGTTCTGCAACGCGGTGGAGGACAACCCCTTCATGGCCGGGGCTTTCCACGGCGTGGGGGAGGCCGAGCGGGTCATCAACGTGGGGGTGTCCGGCCCCGGGGTAGTCCACCACGCCCTCCAGAGGGTGAAGGGCCAGCCCTTCGACGTGGTGGCGGAGACCATCAAAAAGACGGCGTTCCAGGTGACCCGGATGGGCCAGCTGGTGGCCCGGGAGGCCAGCGCCCGGCTGGGGGTGCCCTTCGGCATTGTGGACCTGTCCCTGGCCCCCACCCCCGCCATCGGGGACAGCGTGGCCCGGATTCTGGAGGAGATGGGGCTGGAGGTGTGCGGCACCCACGGCACCACCGCCGCCCTGGCCCTGCTCAACGACGCGGTGAAGAAGGGCGGGGTCATGGCCAGCTCGTCGGTGGGCGGGCTGTCCGGGGCCTTCATCCCGGTGAGCGAGGACGAGGGCATGATCGCCGCCGCCCAGTCCGGGGCGCTGACCCTGGACAAGCTGGAGGCCATGACCTGCGTGTGCTCGGTGGGGCTGGACATGATCGCCGTCCCCGGGGACACCTCCGCCGCCACCCTGTCCGCCATCATCGCCGACGAGGCGGCCATCGGCATGGTGAACCAGAAAACCACCGCCGTCCGGCTCATCCCCGCGCCGGGGAAAAAGGTGGGGGACGTGGTGGAGTTTGGCGGGCTGCTGGGCTCCGCCCCGGTGATGCCCTGCCACACGGGCGGCGCGGAGGATTTTGTGGCCCGGGGCGGCCGGATTCCCGCGCCCATGCACAGCCTGAAAAACTGAGCGGGGCGCCTCCGGGAGCGTATGAATTGAAAAAGCAGCTGTGCAAAGGGTCTGCACAGCTGCTTTTTTCATGCGCGGGGCGCCGCCTTTGCGGGGCGGTCCCGCCGGGGCCCCGCGGGGGTCAGCCTTCGACGGCCATATCTAGCTCAAGGCCCAGCTGCTCCAGGGCGTTATCCAACCAAGGATGATTGACACTGGTAAAATAGATACCGCCATCCTCATCTGCCACCTGCTCCCGCTGTGTATCGGTGAGGTCAAAGAGGGAAACCTTGCGCCCGTCGGGAAGGTCAACAAAGCTGTCACTGTAATTTTGCCCCACCTCAGCAGCGATCTTGCCATCCATAATGGCATATTCGATCCAGCCAAAGTTTTCAATCGTGCCTCCCACGACCACATAGCCCTTCCCGCCGGTAGCGGGGTCCGTGCGCTCATAGATATAGGGGGTGTTTTCATCCACCTTGTCGGTAATGTCCACCTTCTGACCGTCGGCCTGAAACCACAGCCGTCCGCCTTCCACTTTGATAGGGGCAACCTCGCCGCCGACAGTCATACCGCCTTGGCTCGTGCCGGGTATATGGTAGGTCTGATTCCCAGACACAAAATGATACACCTGGGCGGGCAGGCCCGCCGCGATGGACAGCACGCACCCCACCGCCAGCGCCGCCGCCAGCGCGATCTTGCCCGCTTTGGGCATACGGTGCTTCCGGGCGTCCTTGTTTTCCAGCATTTCCATGATTTCCTCCTTTTTCTGGTCACTCAGCGTGACCTGCTCCATCATGCGCCAATAGTTCCTCATCGTCGCTCAGCTCCTTTCTCAGCATGGCCCGGGCCCGGGCCATCCGCGTTTGGACCGCCGTGCGGGAGATGCGCAGCACGTCCGCGATCTCCCCCTGATCGTAGCCCTCCCAGTAGTAGAGGTGGACCACCGCCCGGTATTTGGGGGGCAAGGCCATCACCGCGTCCCACACCGCCCGGTCCCGGCTGTCCCGGAAGGGGAGGGACTCGTCCAGTTCCCCCACGTTCCGCCGCCAGAAGGACCTGAGCTGGCTTTTGCACAGGTTGGCGGCGCAGGTGAGCAGCCAGCTTTTCTCCCGGCCGGGCAGGAGGACGGCCCTGCCCTCCGCCAGCTTGAGGAACACGGTCTGGCACACGTCCTCCCCGTCGGCGCGGCTGCCCAGGTAGCTGTAGGCCAGCCGGAACACGTCGTCGCCGTACCGGCGGAACAGGTCCGCCAGCGCCTGTTGATCCATCCCTATCCCTCCGTTCAGTCGCTGCGCTTTCACGCGCCGCCGCCCGCGGCGGCTTCGCGCTTCTGTGTTGTCACGCTCCGCCTGCTCGCGACGCGGTTCTAAGTCCTCCGACTGCGCGAATTGCCCCGCTCCGCCTTTGGCGGATTGGGCCATTCGCTCCGCTTCGGCCTTAGCCCGCTGCTCGCGGCGGCTTCGCGCTTCTTGTTTTGTGGCCACGCCTATAAAACGACTGAGGGGCCCCGATTATCACAGGGCCCCTCAAAAAATTTGACCGGCCGGGGCGTCCCGGCCGGTCCTGGCTATGATTGCGCCGGCGCCTGCACCCGGCTGTAGAAATATCGCTCCCGGTCCGCCGTGTGGGTGCGCAGGTAGTCCGCCCAGGGCTTGTAGGCGTTGAAGGCGAAATGGCACCCGTCGTTGGCCAGCTCGGCGGGCAGCTGGCCGTCCGCCCCGGTGTAGACCTCCGCCACGTTCAGCAGCACGACCTTTTTCTCTTCCGCCACCCGGACAATGGCCTCGTTGAACCGGGCCAGGTTGGCGTTGTTGATGTAGTCCGCCAGCTTGTTCTGGCGGCACATGGCGTCGTTCAGCGGGGGCATGATTTGGAGGTACACCACCGCGTCCACCTGGGCGGCAAGCACCGCGTCCACCAGCTTGGCCAGGCTCGCCTCGTATTCCTCCGGCGGGAAGCCCAGCTCGTTGACGCCGATCATGATATAGACAGATTCATAGCTCTTTTGGCCCAGCGCGCCCAGCAGGGAGTACTTTTCCCCCTCAATCTCGAAGGGCTGGTATTCCTCGTCCACCGCCTTGAACACGCTCATTCCACGGGCCCAGAAAAAATCCCCGTGCTTCAGGCCGCTGAACAGCTGAAGGCCCTCGGTCCGGGAGTCCCCCAGGAACGCGGCGGTGTCGAAAAAGCTGTCGTCATCCACCGGCGCGGCCTCTTCCAGGGGCGTGCCGAATTCATAGGGCGCCCAGGGAAGCGGGGTGGGGGTGGGTTCCGGCGTGGGGGTGGGCTCCGGCGCGGGCGTGGGAGAGGAGGACGGCGCGGATTCCGGCGGGACGGAGGGTTCCGCCGCCACCGGGGAGGAAGAGGGCGTGTCATGCCCCTGGGCGGTTTTGCAGCCCGCCAGCAGGGCCGCCAAAACCAATGTACAAAGAACGATAGAACACTTACGGCACATGAGAGTAAGAGCTCCTTTTTTATATTAACGAGCCGGGGGATCCCCGACCGCTGGGACTATGGTAGCACGAACCCCGGCGGAGGTCAAGGAACGAAACGGTCACAGAACTGTATCAGAATGGTAACAGGGGGTCAGGGGCGCTTCCGCCGCTGGAGCAGGGACAGCACCGCCGACACCAGCAGCAGGCCCAGGGCCAGGCACCCGGCAATGCCCATGGTGCGGAAAAACCGCTCGAGGAACTGGTCGGTGCTGCCCCGGAGCCCGAAGTCCATGGCCTGATAAATGGTCAGCCCTGGCACCAGGGGGAACATTCCGATAATCAGGTAGGAGGTGGCGGGGCACCGGCGGACGCGGGCCATGCGCTCCGACCAGGCGGCCACCGCCGCCGCGGCCAGCAGGCTGGCGGCAAAGGGATTGTCCGCCAGGGCCATGGCCCCCAGGTACACCGCCCAGCCCAGGGCTCCCCCCAGGCCGCACAGCAGCGCGCCCACCCCCTGGGCGTTGTAGGGCACACAGAACCCCAGGCACGCCGCGAAGGCGAACAGGCAGTACAGCAGGGGGGCGTACTCCACCGGGCCGCCGGGGGCCGGGGGCTCCAGCCCCTGAAACAGGGCCATGGCGGTGCCGGCGCCCAGGGCGATGGCCCCCGCGGACAACACCGCCCGGGCGAAGGTGGCCAGCCCCGCCACCAGGTCGCCGGTGAGCAGGTCGCTCATGAAATTGGTGAACACCAGCCCGGGCACCAGCACCATGATGCTTCCCGCCACCGTGACCTCCAGGCTGATGGGGGCGCCCAGGGCTCCCAGGCCGCAGGCGGACGCCCCCAGCACAAAGGCGGACGCCACCGTGGCGAGGAAGGGGTTGGCCCCCGCCCGGTCCAGGGCGGTGAGGCAGGCGCCGCAGGCCAGCCCCGCCAGCCCCGCGGCGGCGCCCTCCGCCCAGCCGCCGGAAAAGAACAGCCCGAAGAAGAACGCCCCCACGAAGTAACCCAGCAGGCACAGCGCCGTGGGATACCGCCGCAGGCCGGCCGCCGTCTCCCGGCACAGGCGCAGGATGTCCCCCGGGTCCTCCGGCGGGGCCGCGCACAGCCGCCGGGACAGGTCGTTGAACCGCTCGATTCCCTCGATGTCCACCGACGAGGGGGGCACCCGCCGCATCACCGTGTGGCTCCGGCCGGAGGGGTCCGGCGCGCTCACCCACACGCAGTTGGGGATGGCGAACACCTCCCCCGTCAGGCCGTAGGCCGCCAGCAGGCGGCGGACCGTGTCCTCCGCCCGGGGGATCTCCGCGCCGCAGCGCAGCAGCTGCCTGCCCATCTCGCAGCAGCCCTGTAACAGCAGGTCGTGCTCCATAAAAACGGTCCTCCTCAAAAAAAGGGAGCCGGACGACCGGCCCCCTTTGCGCGGTTCACTGTTTCAGCCCGGAGATGTAGGCGTCGATCAGCGTTTCAAGCTCTTCATAGGTATACGTCCGGCCTGGGTCCGCCTTTAAGAGCTTGAGCAAATCATACGCCATGGCTTTTTGAACATCCTTGCGCTCGTTTTCAGGTGGCATACTGACGGCCCCCTTTCATTCTGGTGTATGAAATCATTATATCACGCCGGGGCGAAAAGCGCAAGCCCCGGCGGGGGGACAGGCGCGCCGCCGGGATCATGAGGGCGGGCTTTGGCGGAACCTGCCGGAAGCTCCAGTTTTTTTTCCAAAAAATTTCGGTTAAGCCTTGCAAATTTTTGCCGATAGAGTATAATGAACGATGTATAACTGTGACGGCGGAGGCGTCAGCCAATCAATCCGATGGAGGGAGGGCCGAATGCCCGGTCACGCCCCTACGGGGGAACAAACGAAGCCAATTCTGGCATAACCCATGCATCGCGAGACCCAAATCACGAAAACAGGAGGAACAGAGACATGAAGAAACGACTTTTGTCGGCATTTTTGGCCCTGGCCATGGTGCTGACATTGCTGCCCGCCACCGCCTTCGCGGTGGACTACACCAAGCCAGTTACAAAGGCGGCTCCCAACACTGTTACAAACAGTAAGACCGGCCAACATTTCTATGATGACAGCAATCCCAATTCGATCAAGACTGTCACCGTGACCCGCTGCACCAGCACCAATTTGACCGAGGGGCGCGAGTACGGCAAGTGGTACTGGCTGGACAACCAGAACAGCTCCACCACCTACACGTACTACGAGGTGGATACCGGCATCGTGACTGGCACCAGCGGCAGCGGCCAGTGGTATCCCGACGTAGCTGCTTATACTAACAACACCACCGAAAAAGTGAAGGGCGCTTTCACTTTCCTGGGCGGCACGGCTCCTGACCTGAGTGCTTACAAGGACACCAGCCTGACGATTGATTTCGTGGGCAGCGGTGCTCTCACTGTTCCAAGCACTCTCACCAACCTGACCCTTACCGCCAAGTTTACGGAGACCTCCACCGGTAGCGGTGTTGCGGCTAAGGGCAATGTAAACGCGATTACCACGGCTCGTGGCACCTATACTCCTACTGAGGGCAAAAATGGCCTGACTATCACCGCGACCAACATTGACTTCGGCAACATCACCATGGTTGGCCGGGCCAATACCCTGCGTCTGACCGACTGCGAGGTGGACGCGATTAGCATGAACGGCGAGACGGACAGTAATGCCGCCGGAACGAATAAGTCCTACAATGCCCAGACTATCAACGCTACCAACAGCACCATTGCCAGCATCGCCATCTCTAACGGCAACGGCGGCGGCGTTACCCTGCAGGATTCCACCGTCACGACTACCATTGGCTTTACCAGTGACGGCGGCAACATCCAGGTGGGCGGCCTTTCCGATACGGGCGTGATCACCGTGACCCCGCGCACTGAGACCGGCGCCTATGCCAACGTTCGGATTACCGGCGGCCAAGTGGACGGTGTTACCCAGGGCGTTCAGGGCACCAACGATAAGGCCATCAGCATTACCGTCACCGGCACCAACACCAATTTTGGCGACATTGACGCCGAGGTTAACGGCACCGTCAACATCACCGACGCCGACGGTACCTCCGTCACGGTGGACAAGGGCACCCTGACCATCGGCGGCTCCGGCGTGAACATCACCGGCGACGTGACCGTGGGCGAGGACGACAAGACCACCCTGAATATGCGGGCCACCGGCAGCTCCTTCGGCGGCATCAAGGCCGTTGCCAATAAGGGCGCCAACGTGATCATCGGCGCCTGGGAAGGCAAGCGCCAGATTCAGGGCGGCAATGACTACGGCGTGCTGGACCTGAAAGACTACAAAGGCAAGAAGGTCACCGGCGGTACGTTCTCTGGCGCCGCCACTATTATTGACACATTTGTCGATGAGACCTGCCTGCCTTGGCTGGACACCGCCAATCTCCAGTTTGTTACAACCAGCGGCACGAATATTTATGACCTCTACACCAAGGACGAACTGGCCCGGGCCATTTCCGACATCGGTACGACAGCCGCCCTTCAGCCTTGGGGCATCACCGTTCTGGGCCAGGGCGGGACAAGCGAGGAAGGAGGCAAGACTGAACTTATTTTGAAGACCGGCCAGAACGAGGTGGCCAGAATCGGTTACAACAGCACCACCCCCCTGATCCTGCCTGAGAAGATCAACAACATGACCATTTCCACCTGGTTCACCGAGGCGAACCGCAACGTGTCCTTCCCCTCTGGCTCCACGGTGAACATACCCTATCAGGCAGGGCTGACGCTGAACGCCACCGGGACCAGCACCGCGGTGAACAAAATCACCAAGGCCAGGGCTTCGGCGCCGGTTGCGTCCTCGGATGGCAAGCCCGTGGTGAACCAGAACGTCACCGTCACCCTGAATGGAAACACGATCCATGTGACCGGGGCGGTTACCCCCAACGCGGGCGGCGTCGCCACCGTGCGGGTGGACTTGGACACCGATGTGGTGGATAAGAATGGCACTTACATTACCCTGGAAGGGGTCCGCCTTGATTACAATGTGAACACCAAGGTGATCTCTTTCAACGCTATCCTGCCTGAAAGTGCGCTTAATGCGGGCGCTCTGGTGCAGGACGGCCTGCTGGTGCTGAACCATGGCACCGGCGAGAAGTACTCTGTCACCGCCAACCTGAACGAGTCCGCTTCCAGTCTGAGCATTGCCCCGGATACCGACGTCGAAAACAGCATTGTGGTCACCTTTGGCGGCAAGCTGTCCAGCATGACCACCGCGCAGAAGAATGACCTGACCGAGCTGCTGTCCGGCGCGGGCACTTCCTTCACCTATGGCGCCAACCAGGCCATGCAGCAGGCCATTAACGCCGCCCAGGCCACCATCACGAACAACACCAACGTGGAGAGCTGGGTTACCAACGCCAAAAACACCATCTGGCGGCAGGGCTTCAAGAGCCCCAACACCACGCTGAACGTGAACTACGGCTATGTGGCCAATATGGCCCCCCACACCGGCAACTTTAACTCCGCTACCACTGACGGCGGGGTGATTGCCACCGCCTTCCAGAAGGCCTACATTGTGCCTTACCTGGTGGTAAACGTCACGGATTATGATGCCGCGGGCGGCACTCTTTCCGCCACCCTCACCCCCTATTACCGTGTGGACGTGAGCGGCGTCGCCTATGATGACGAGAAGGCTTATACCGTGCAGCAGGGCCGTGCCCTCACCCTCAGCGGCGACATTACCAGCCCGAATGCCGCAAACCAGGTCAAGGTGAAGTTCAATCTGGGCGCCAGTTTTGCTACTCAGTATATGCACCAGGACGGCAAGTACGTCTATAAAGGTGTTGCCGGCGAGTGGATGATTAGCCACATCGGGTCCAACGGCGGCCTGGGAAGCATCGTAATCAACGGCAGCGACGGCCTGGTGAAATTAGGCCCCACTGTCACGGGCGGCCCCGATGTGATTGCTAACCGTGTGCCCGCCCTGACTTCCCTGAATTGCAAGTATGATACCCTTCAGGCAGCGATCGACGATACCGTGCGCGGCACGATTATCCAGACGACAGGCGATGTCACTGGTGTTTTGACGGAGACTATGGACACCGTCACCATTGACGGCAAGTATACCGGCAGCGGCGCCGTCAATATGACCGGGATTGCGCGGAAGGTTTACGTGGCGGCCGAGGGCCAGCAGGACGTGACCAGCAACACCGGCAATGTAAGTGTGCAGACCCAGGGTGGCTACCGCTATCTGGTGGAGCTGAAACAGGACAACGTGGCCGCCGGCACTGTGGCCATCGCGGTCACCTCCACCGGCAACGGCACCCTGTCCGCCAACCGCAGCACCGCCAAGCCCGGCGAGATTGTCACCATTACCACTATTCCCACCACCGGTCAGGCTGTGTCCAGCATTTCCGCCAAGACCAACAGCGGCGCCAACGTGTCTGTCACCAGCACCGGCGTGGCCAACCAGTACAGGTTCACTGTGCCTCAGAACGCCACCAGCGTCACCGTGACCGCCAGCTTCGGCGTGGCTACCGCGGCCAATCTGACCATCACCAGCTCCAACTATGGCCTGGCGGCCACCAACTCCACCCAGGTTTACGCCGGGCAGGAGGTCACCGTCACCACCACGCCGTACACGGGCTACCGCGCCACCGGCGTCACCGTCACCACCAACGCCGGTACGCTGACCGCCACCCGCACGGCCGACAACGTGTACAAGTTCACGGTGCCCGCCAACGCCACCTATGTCACCGTGACCCCCACCTTTGCCGCTGACACCGGCCTGCCCTTCGTGGATGTGCCCGCCAACGACTTCTATCTGGACGCGGTGAAGTTTGTGTACGAGAAGAACCTGATGAACGGTATCACCGCCACGACCTTCGGCGGTTCCCGCACCATCACCCGCGGCCAGATCGTGACGATTCTGCACCGTCTGTCCGGGAGTCCCGCTGTTTCTGGCACCAGCAGCTTCCAGGATGTGCCCGCCAATGAGTACTACGCGACCGCCATTGCCTGGGCTGCCAACAACGGCATCGTAAATGGCCGCAGCTCCACCAGCTTTGCGCCCAACGACGCCATCACCCGTCAGGAGCTGGCCGCGATTCTGTACCGCTATACCAGCTTCCGTGGCCTGACCAACAACAAACTTGCCAACCTGAGCGGCTACACCGATCAGGGCCAGGTGGACGGCTACGCGGCCACTCCCATGCAGTGGTGCGTGGGCAACGGCATTATCAACGGCACCAGCAACACCACCCTGACTCCGCGGGGCACCGCCCAGCGTTATCAGGCGGCCATTATGCTGATGCGCTACTGCCAGACGTTCCTGAATATGTAATGTTGGGAGTAACCTGACGGCATAAAGCTCTAAAAAACGACCGGCCGGATATCCGGCCGGTCGTTTTTTGCCCCGCGGTCACAAATTCTGAGAAGTTTCTTAAGATGTGGAAAACAGGCTTGCAAAGCCGCTCCGCCTGATATATGATATAGGCATTCAAAAACAGGAAGTGCTGCGGCATATGAACAAGGAATTTTTGAAAAAGATTTTTTTCCAGTCCCTGACGGGCTTTTTGTCCTTAGCCCTGGCAATTCTGCTGTTCTTTTGCATTCAGCGGATGGACCAGATCCGTCAGGGTTTCCAGTGGCTGATGGGGGTGCTGATGCCCTTCATCTACGGAGGCACTATGGCGTATTTGCTCAAAACGCCCTGCAGCTTTTTGGAAGAGAAGATTCGGGATATACTGCCGGAAAAGCATAAAAAGCAGGCCAGCATTCTGGCGGTTGTGGCGGTGCTGCTTCTCAGCGTATTGGTGCTTTATCTGCTGTTGAGCATGATTATTCCGGAGATGGCTAGGAGCATTGTCGCGCTGGCGGTGGCGGTGCCGCCCAAAGCGGAAGAGTTCACCCATTGGGTGATTGGCCATTTAGAGGGCAATGAGGCCCTGCAAAACTATGTAAATAACGCGTTTGCCAGCCTGGAGGCGTGGCTGTACAATTGGGCCACCACCGACCTGCTGCCCACCATGCAGGGAATGATGGACGGTGTGGTGACGACCGTGAGCTCCGTGTTCACCGTGATGAAGAACATCGTGTTGGGTGGGATCATCTGTATCTATCTGCTTGCGGGCCGAAAAAAATTCGCGAAGCACGGAAAAGCGCTGGTTTACGCCGTATTAAAGCCCCGGTGGGCGGAGGGACTGCTCCGGGAGCTGGCCTTTGTGGACAAAACTTTCGTGGGATTTTTCGGCGGAAAGATTCTGGACAGCGCCATTGTTGGGGTGATCTGCTACATATTCTGCCTGATCATGACGGTTGCGGCGGGGTTCCAAAACGCGGTGCTGATTAGCGTGATTATCGGCGTGACCAACGTGATCCCCTATTTTGGGCCTTTTATCGGGGCGGTGCCCGCTGCCTTGCTGACCCTCATTTCCAGCCCCAGAAACTGCCTGATTCTGCTGATTTTTATTGTGATTTTGCAGCAATTTGATGGAAATGTGTTGGGCCCCAGATTGCTGGCGGACAGCGTGGGGCTCAACGGCTTCTGGGTGCTCTTCGGAATTACGCTGTTTGAGGGGCTGTTCGGCTTTGTGGGCATCCTGGTGGGGGTTCCAGTTTTTGCCGTCATCTATGATCTGGTGCGGCGGTGGATTTTGGCCGGCCTCCGAAAGCATGACAAGATGGACGTTTTGGAATAGGGAAAAAAGGCCGCCCGGACAATGTCCGGGCGGCCTTTCCGCAAATGCATCAGCGGTAGCGAGCGGTTGCCTTTAACTTAAACCGATTGGTCTGATCCTCCAGCAGATGGACCTGATCGAACAATTCGGTGCTGACTGCGGCGGACTCCTCGCTGCTCGCGGAGTTGGTCTGAACCACGGAGGAGATTTGCCCAATGCCCTCGGACACCTGGGCCAGAGAGTCCGCTTCCTGGTGAATGGCCTCCGCGATGGTTTCAATGGCCCTGTTGGACTGCACCACCAGATCCATGGCTTTCTTCAGGGAGTCGGATACCTCGCCCACAATGTCGGTGCCCCGGCGGGTGGCCTGGATGGAGTTCTCAATGAGGCCCTTGGTGGCCTTGGCGGCCTCGTCGGATTTGGACGCCAAGCTGCGCACTTCATCGGCCACCACGGCAAAGCCCTTGCCGGCGGCGCCGGCCCGGGCGGCCTCCACCGCCGCGTTCAGCGCCAGAATGTTGGTCTGGAAAGCGATATCCTCGATGGTGGCAATGATGCGGCCGATCTGCTGGGAGGCGTCGGAAATGTTCGCCATAGCGGCCACCATCTCTTCCATCTGCCGGCTGCTCAACGTGACCTGCTCGTTGGTGAGCCGGGCGCTGTCCTGGGCGTCGGCAGCGGCCTGGGCGTTGCGGCCGGCGCTCTTGGACAGGTCATCCACCGTGGCATAGAGTTCCTGCACCGCGCTGGCCTGCTCCGTCGCACCCTGGGCCAGGGCCTGGGCGCCGCTGGACAGCTGCTCGGCGTGGCTGCTCACGCGCTGTTCCGCCTGGCCAATGTTGCCCAGCGCGTCAGAGATGGCGGAGGTAAAGGTATTCAGCGCCACTTCGATGGACTGGAAATCGCCAATGTATGGAGTAGAAACGGACACGTCGAAATTACCCCCGGCCAGCTCGCCCATAATGCGGTTGATGTCCTCCACATATTGGCGGATGCGGCCCACCGAGTCCTCCAGGGTCTGGGCCAGCTGGCCCAGCTCATTCTTGGAAGTATAGTTCAATTGCAGGTTCAAATCGCCATCCTGAAGGGGTTTGGTCCGCTCCGTGATGAGGAGCAGGGGCTGGATGACGTGGCGCATAATGAACACCACCAGGCTGATCAGGGCGATCAGGTTAAGCACAAGGCAGATCACGGTGAGGGTGTGCATGAGGGCGATGGTGCTGCTCATGCGCTGGGCGCAGCTATTGCTCAGGACACTGCCCCGCTCCACCACCTGGTCCAGCAGGCCCACCAGGGTGGTGAGGTTTGCCTGGATGGTCTCTTGATAGTACTGCTGGGCCTGAATCCGGCTGTTGGCGAACATATTCAGGGCAGTGCCCGCGGAGGCGTGGAGTTCCCGGTGGAGGGGCTCAATTTCGGCGCGCAGCCGGTCGATCTCATCGTCATGCAAGTCGATCTCACTGTACAGCCACTTGCCCAGGACGCAGCCGGTATGGTCCATGCTGCCGGTGAACTCCGTCCCGGCGTACAGGGCGTTGCTCAGGTTGGCCGACCACTTGTAGTGGGCCACCTCCGCCCGCTGGGCGCTGTCCAGCAGGGCGCTGGCCTGGACGTTTTCGGCCTGAGTGCCCTCAATGCGCAGAATGTTTAGGGTGGTCACGCCGCTGAACAGCGCCACCGCGACAATGGCGCAGATGACGCGTATGTTGACCGATCTTTTGATACTTTTACCCATATGGAAAAGTCCCCCCTCTTGGTTGTTTTGACGTGCGCGGCTCTTGCCGTGCAAACCGCCCTGTCATGTCCGGCGGAATGCCGCCGAAAGCATACGATGTCTTTTTTATTATATACCAAGACGGACCTGATTGCAACAGGAAGAACGGCATACAAAAAGATGCAGAAATTCCCATCCGGCGAGGCAGGAAAGGGGGCCGGGCGCGAAAGGCCCCGTCCTCCCCAAAGAATCACAGCTGCCGGTACATGGCCTCCGCGCCCGCCTTGCCCACGATGTCGGCGGTGGACAGAACCTCCACCTGAATGAGCTTTTCGCCAAATTTCAGCTCTAAAATGTCCCCGGTTTTCACATCATAAGACGCCTTCACCGGCCTGCCGTTGGCGGTCACCCGCCCGGCGTCGCAGGCCTCGTTGGCCACGGCGCGCCGCTTAATGAGCCGGGAGACCTTCAGCCATTTATCTAGCCGCATAGTATACCTCCACAATTGCGCAAAATGAGGCAGGGCCCATTGCCCTGCCTCACCGAATGAACGTCAGCCAGCCACAGTATCCTTCAGGGCCTTGCCGGCCTTGAACACGGGCACCCGGGACGCGGGGATCTCGATCTGCTCCTTGGTGTGGGGGTTGCGGCCCATGCGGGCGGAGCGGCTCTTTACCTCGAAGGAGCCAAAGCCCACCAGCTGCACCTTCTCGCCCTGCACCAGGGACTCGGTGATGGCGTCCACCACGGCGGCCACGGCGGCGTCGCTGTCCTTCTTGGACAGGCCGGTCTTCTCCGCCACGGCGGCGATCAGTTCGGTTTTGTTCATTATTTCTCTTCCTCCTAAAATTTGTGTGGTCAGGCGGGGCACAAAGGCCAGGTCCTCCCCTTGCGGCATCGCCGCGTATATACTTAAAGCGCGGCGTGGCGCTGTAAGTGTCATGCCAACTCCTCTTTGGCTGCGTTCCACAGGGTTAACTGCTCCCCGTCGGACAGCTCGTCCAGTTTTACGCCAAGCTCTGCCGCCCCCTCCTCCACATTGCGGAACAGGCGGGCAAACCTGTCACAGGCGGCGTGGAGAGCCTCCTCTGGGTCGGCTTTCAGGTGCCATGCCACCCACACGGCGGCAAAGAGCAGATCGCCCAGTGCCTCCACCGGATTACCCGCTGTCTCCGGGAATACGTCCCCCTCCAGAGCGGCTACTTCCAGATTGCCCAGTTCATCGGACAGCTTCTCCATCGCGCTGCCGATATCCCGCCAATAAAAACCTGCCTTGGCGGCTTTCTTGTTCATCTTCTCCGCCCGCCACAAAGCGGGCAGGGTGCGGGCCACGGCGTCCACCGCGTCGGCCTGGGTATCCTGGTGCTTTTCCTTCTTTTTCAGCTCTTCCCAGTTGGAGAGGACTTCCTCGGTGGAGCGAACGTTCACTTCCCCAAAAACGTGGGGGTGCCGGTAGATCAGCTTCTTGCACACCCCGTCCGCCACGTCGTCCAGCGTGAACCGGCCCGCGTCCTCCTCAATGGAGGTGTGAAAATACACCTGAAGAAGCACGTCTCCCAGTTCCTCCTTGAGGCCGTCCACATCACCGTTGTCAATGGCCTCCGCCGCCTCGCAGGCCTCCTCAATAAAGTTGCGGCGGATGGACTGGTGGGTCTGCTCCTGGTCCCAGGGACAGCCCCCCGGGTGGCGCAGTACCCGGACCAGTTCCATCAGGTCCTGGCTGTTATAACTTTTTTTCGAAGTCCAATTTACCATAGTATCACCTGAATTGCAAGGTTTTTTTCCCGCGGACGCAGATTATTCCCGTTTTTTTCTGAAAAAGCTTCACTCGACCCGGAGAATCCGGGCGATTTTGTCTCCCTTGGGGATGAGGGACAGGTCGTCCCGGGAGATGGCGCGGGTGACGAGGATGAGGGCGAAATAGACGATCACCGCCACGCCGATGGCCGCCAGCACGGACAGGGCGTTGCCTGTGCCGCTGAGAGCCATGGCGGTGGAGCCGTCCGGCAGGAGCTCCTCCGTTTCGGTTACAAAAATCTTCAGCGCCAGCATGGCCTTGTTCGCCAGCCCGTTCACCGCCCAGGCGGTCAGCCCCATGGCCGCCGACGCGGCCACCGGCTTGACGAACACCCGGCTCAGGCTCAGGGAGCGGGGCAGGGTACGCCAGATGATGAACAGGTCCAGCAGGGCGATGATCCAGAAGCAGGCCACCGTGCTGATGGCGCCGCCCTTGACGCCGATGTCCGGGTTGCCGATGAGGAAATAGCCCACCGCCAGCTTCAGCGCGCAGCCGATGACGGTGGTGGCCATGGGCAGGGCCACCATGCGGTAGGCCTGGAGGACGGAGTTGCACACCAGCATGAAGCACACCGCCACGGAGGCCACCCCCAGCACGGACAGCATCCAGCCCCCCAGCGCCACGTCGGTGCCGGGGTAAAGCAGACGCATAATGGGCTCCCCCAGCACGAACAGCCCCACCCCGGCGGGTATGGCCAGCAGGGCGGTGGTGCGCAGGGTGGTTTCGCTGATCTGGGCGGCCTGGCGGCGGCGCTTCACCTTCAAGGCGGCGGACACGTGGGGGATGACGCTGGCGGTCAGCGGCACCATGAAGGAGGCGGGCAGGTTGTACAGGGTCAGGGCCTTGTCATACACGCCCTTGGTCTCCCGGGCCGCGTCCAAGGTGAGGTTCAGAGCGTCCTGGAGCTGCCCCAGCAGGATGCGGGAGTCCAAAATGTTGGTCAGGGCGATAACGGAGGAGCTCAGGGTGATGGGAATGGCCAGCTTGGCCAGGGTGGCCAGAATGGTGCGGGAATCCTCCGGCTCGTCGGTGCTGCCGGGCAGGGTGCGCAGGTGCCGGCGGTAGCAGATATACACGTACAGGGCGCCCAGGGCGCAGCCCACCGACACGCCCAGGATGGCCCCGGCGGCGGCCAGCGCCTCGTCCTTCATCTGGGTTTTGAAGAAGGAGGCCAGGGCCAGGCCGATGACCAGCTTGCACAGGGCTTCGATGATCTGGGACACCGCGGTGGGGGTCATGAGGGCGTGGCCCTGGAAATAGCCCCGGTAGGCGGACAGGGGGCAGATGAAGAACACCGCCGGTGCCAGGGCCAGGATGCTGTAGGCGGCCTGGCTGTCCCGCATCAGGTCGGCCAGCTGGTGGGGGAACACGGCCATCACCAGGAAGCTGATGGTGCCCAGCACGCAGAAGGCGGCCATGGACAGCTGGAATACCCGCTTTACCTGGTTGCCCCGGCCCACGGCGTTGGATTCGGACACCATCTTGGACAGGGCCACCGGCAGGCCGCCGGTGGAGATGATGATGAGCAGGGAGTAGATGTTGTAGGCGGTGTTGAAGTCGGCGAAGCCCGCGTCGGACAAAATGCCGCCCAGGGGGATTTTGTACAGCGCCCCGATGAGCTTCACAATGATGACGCCCGCCGTCAGAATTCCGGCGCCGCCGAAGAAGGAGTTCTTTTTTGGTGTGGATGCAGAAGACATAACCTCAGACCTTTCCCGTTGTCACTTGAACAGAAGGGGCAGGGCGTACTGCCTGACCTCCGCCTTGACGCGGTCCAGGTCCAGCGTCAGGAAGGCCCCGTTTTGGTATATGACGCGGCCCCGGGCCATATTCATCACCACGTTGGAGCCGTGGGCGGAGAACACCAGGTTTTCCGCCACGTCGTGGCAGGGGATGAGGTTGGGGGCGTCGAAGTCCACCAGGATCAGGTCGGCGGGGCGGCCCGCCTCAATGCGCCCGGTGTGCCGGCCCAGGGCCTTCCCGCCGCTGGCGGTGGCCATCTCCAGGGCCTGGCGGGCGGTCACGGCCATGGGGTCCCGGCCCACGCCGTTGTGGAGGACGGCGGCCAGCTTCATGTCGGCAAACGGGTCCACGCTGTTGTGGGAGCTGACGCCGTCGGTGCCCAGGGCCACGTTCACCCCGGCCTTCAGCATAGCGGGGATGGGCGCCACACCGGAGCCCAGCTTCAGGTTGGAGTAGGGGTTGTGGACGCAGGACACCCCTTTTTCCCGCATGATGGCCCAGTCGCCGGGGGTGGTGTACACGCAGTGGGCGGCAATGGCCCGGGTGCTTTTGCTCCACACGCCGTACTGGTCCAGGGCCTGGATGGGGGAGCGCCCGCCGTGGCGGAGCTGGCATTCCCGGTGCTCCCGTTCCGTCTCGGAGATGTGGACGTGCATCCCCAGGCCGTAGGCCTGGGCGTAATCCGCCATCCACTCCCACAGGGGGGCGGAGGAGGTGTATTCCCCGTGGATGGAGGCGTCGACGAGGATCTGGCCGTCCCCGGCGCCGTGCCACTCCTCCCGCAGGGCCCGCATATTGGCGCAGTCCTCGCAGGTGTCCGGGTTAAAGTCCGCCGGGTCGCCGAAGTACACGCCCCCCACGGACAGGTTGGCGGAGATGCCGGCGTCGTACACCTGCCGGGCCACCACCCCCATGCGCATATACATATCGGCGATGCAGGTGACGCCGGAGGCGATCATCTCCGCCAGGCCCAGTTGGGCGGCGGCGGCAATGGCCCGGTCGTCCCACTTGTCCTCGGCGGGGAAAATGTAGTCCTGGAGCCAGCTCTGGAGGTCGTGGCCCCCGCCGTACCCCCGCATGAGGGTCATGGGCACATGGGTGTGGGCGTTGACGAAACCGGGCATCATCACCTTGCCGGTGCAGTCGATGGTCTGGTCGAAGTCCCCCCAGGGCCGGTTGGGGCCCACGTAGGAGATTTTAGAGCCGTCCACCGCCACGTAGCCGTACCGCAGGGTGGTAAACGCCTCGTCCATCAGCAGGGCGGTGACGTTGGTGAACAGGGTGGTCATGGAAAAAACCTCCTTTTATATTACAGCTTGCGCAGGCAGCCCAGCACCAGCCGGGAGAACTTGTCCTTGGCGGCTTCGGCGGCGTCCAGCACCTCTTTCTCGCTGAGAGGCTGGTCCAGGATGCCCGCCGCCATGTTGCTCAACAGGGTGAAGCCCAAAATCTCCATGCCGCAGTGGCCCGCCGCGATGGCCTCCGGGGCGGTAGACATCCCCACCGCGTCGCCCCCCAGGAGGCGGACCGCCCGCACCTCGGCGGGTGTCTCGTACTGGGGGCCGTAGCAGTAGAAATAGACCCCCTCCCGCAGGGGGATGAACATATCGGCGGCGGTTTCCCGGGCGATCTTCTGGAGCCGGGGGGTGTACAGGTGGGAGGCGTCGGGGAAGCGGACGCCAAACTCTGGGATGTTTTCCCCCCGCAGGGGGGACTCGGAGAACAGCTTGATCTGGTCGGTGATGAGCATCAGGTCCCCCGCCTGCCAGTCGGTGCGCACGCACCCGGCGGCGTTGGTGACAATGAGGGTGTCGCAGCCCAGCAGCCGCAGGACGCGGACGGCGTAGGACACGTCGTCGTAGCCGTAGCCCTCGTAGTGGTGCATCCGGCCCTGCATGACGGCCACCGGCCGGCCCGCCAGGGAGCCGAACACCAGGCGGCCCTTATGGCCGGGGGCGGTGGACGCCTTGAAGTGAGGAATGTCCCCGTAGGGGATGGCGGTGGGGGATTCCACGATGTCGCCCAGGAAGCCCAGGCCGGAGCCCAGAACCATGGCGACTTTGGGGATAAATCCCCCGATTTTTTCCCGGATGTAATCAGCGCTCTCCTGATACTGTGCAAACGTGTACGCCATAGCCGTAACCTCCCATGATAAAATTTTGTAGAATCAATATAGTCTACACCAGTTTTTCGCAAAAATCAATGAACAGGATATAAATTCCGAAAAAAAGCCGCAAGAGTTTGTCAGTCCTTCCCGTTGCATTTTTGGCTGAATTGGGGTATGATACCGAAGCGCGGAGCCGTACGCCGCGAACAGGCGCAGCGTGACAACAGGAAACTGACAAAGGAGGCCGCACAATGAGAGACGGCTTTATCAAAGTGGCGGCGGGCACGCCGAAAATCCGGGTGGCGGACTGCGGCTACAACGCGGGACAGATCATCGCGCTGATGAAAGAGGCGGCGGCGCAGGGGGTAAAGGTGTTGGCCTTGCCGGAGCTGTGCGTCACCGGGTATACCTGCGGCGACCTGTTTTTGCAGCCCACCCTGCTGGACGGGGCGGAGCGGGCGCTGGGGCGGATTTTGGAGGAGACGAAGGAACTGGATCTGC
This sequence comes from uncultured bacterium, assembly GCA_946548895.1. Taxonomy (GTDB): domain Bacteria; phylum Bacillota; class Clostridia; order Oscillospirales; family Oscillospiraceae; genus Enterenecus. The sequence goes on from CAMNQF010000011.1 coordinate 26,240, forward strand.
TGACGGCGCTGGGTATGCCGGTGCGGTATCAAAACAAGCTGTATAATTGTGCTGTTGTGATACGAAACGGAGAGATTTTTGGGGCGGTTCCCAAGACCTATATTCCCAGCTATGGGGAGTTTTACGAATCCCGCTGGTTCACCACCGGGGAATTGGGGACAACGCTGTTCCAGGCCAGAGGACTTGTCCTGTGCGGCAATAATGTCCCGTTCCACACGAAGCAGGTGTTCCGCTGTGAGGACGTTCCAAACCTCGTTATTGGCGTGGAAATCTGTGAGGATTTGTGGGCGGTTGAGCCGCCGTCCAGCACGCTGATCCAGGCGGGGGCCACCATTATTTTGAACCTGTCCGCCAGCGACGAGGTGGCCGGCAAGGCGGACTACCGCCGCCAGCTTGTCACCGGACAGTCGGCGCGGCTGATGTGCGGTTATGTCTACGCGGACGCCGGGGAGGGGGAGTCCTCCACTGACCTGGTATTCTCCGGCCACAACATGATTGCGGAAAACGGAACCATACTGGCGGAAAAACGGTTTGCAACCGGGCTGACGGTTTCGGAGATTGATGTGGATCGGCTGGCCTATGAGCGTCAGCGGGTGAACACCTTCCCTGCGGGCGATACAAGCCCTGCCAGTGAATTTCACTGCTTCGGGTTTGACATGAATCCATCCAAAACGACCCTCACCCGCCCCGTCTCCCCCACCCCCTTCATCCCATCGGACGAATCCCGCCGGGGGGAGCGGTGCGAGGAGATTTTGACCATCGCCGCCTTGGGCCTGAAAAAGCGGCTGGAGCACACGAGCGCCTCCTGCGCCGTGGTGGGTTTAAGCGGCGGGCTGGACTCCACTCTGGCCATTCTCATCACCGCTAAGGCCTTCGATATGCTGGGCCGGGACCGCAAAGGGATTTTAGCTGTCACCATGCCCTGCTTCGGCACCACCAAGCGCACCCGCTCCAACGCGGAACTGCTGGCCCTGGAGCTGGGGGCGGACTTCCGGGAGGTCAACATCGGCAAAGCCGTGGAGCAGCACTTCGCCGACATCGGCCAGTCCATGGAGGACCACAGCGTCACCTTCGAGAACGCCCAGGCCCGGGAGCGCACCCAGGTGCTCATGGACCTGGCCAACCAGCGGGGGGGCCTGGTCATCGGCACCGGGGACCTGTCCGAGCTGGCCCTGGGCTGGGCCACCTACAACGGGGACCATATGTCCATGTACGCCGTCAACGCCTCCATCCCCAAGACCCTTGTGCGCCATCTGGTGGCCTGGGAGGCGGACCGGCTGGGGGGCCGGGCGGGAGAGGTTCTCCAGGACATCCTGGACACCCCCGTCTCCCCGGAGCTGCTCCCCCCGGAGGACGGGGAGATCACCCAGAAAACCGAGGATCTGGTGGGGCCCTACGAGCTCCACGACTTTTACCTCTATTACGCCATCCGCTGGGGCTTTCCGCCCCGGAAGGTATTCCGCCTTGCCCAGCTCGCTTTTGACGGGCGGTACGGACGGGAGGCGCTGCTGAAGTGGCTGAAGAACTTCTACCGCCGGTTCTTCTCCCAGCAGTTCAAGCGGTCCTGCCTGCCCGACGGGCCCAAAGTGGGCTCGGTGGCGCTGTCCCCCCGGGGGGACTGGCGGATGCCGTCGGATGCCGTGGCGAAACTGTGGTTAGATGAGTTAGAGGAAATTCAATAAAAATGATACAGTGCCAGCCAGCCGCCCAATGGGGCCCCCGCAAAGCCGCCCTTTGGCTTTGTGGGGAGAGGAGTCACAATCTGTGGCTGGATGAATTGGAGGGATTGGAATAACATGAACATTCTCATCGACCTATTCCTCACCTTCGCCCGCATCGGCGTGTGCACCTTTGGCGGCGGCTACGCCATGCTGCCCATCCTTCAGCGGGAGTTGGTGGAGAACAAAAAATGGGCCACCGAGACCGAGCTGGCCGACTACTACGCTGTGGGCCAGTGCACCCCGGGCATCATCGCGGTGAACACCTCCACCTTCGTGGGCCGCAGCCAGGCCGGGATCGCCGGGGGGATCGTCGCCACCCTGGGGCTGGTGTTCCCCTCCCTGGTCATCATCATGGTGATCGCCGCCTTCCTGCAAAACTTCATGCACCTGGAGGCGGTGGCCCACGCCTTCAACGGCGTGCGGGCCGGGGTGGTGGCCCTGATCGCGTCCAGCGTCATCAAGCTGTTCAAAAACGCCGTCATCGACTGGCCCACCCGGGTCATCTACGCCGTGGTGCTGGTGATGGCCGGATACGGCGCCTTGTTCTCTCTGCCCCAGGGACCGCTGGGGGCGGTGCTGGGGGTGGCGGCCTCTCCGGTGTTCCTGGTCATCGCGGCGGGCGTGGCGGGGCTGTGTGTGCGCTGGGCGAAAGGAGGGCTCAAGGGATGATCCTGGTCAGACTGTTTTTAGAATTCTGCCGGGTGGGGCTGTTCTCCGTGGGGGGCGGCCTGGCCACCATCCCCTTTCTCACCGACCTGGGGGAGCGCACCGGCTGGTTCAGCCCCGGCGACCTGGCCAACATGATCGCCATCTCCGAGTCCACCCCCGGCCCCATGGGGGTGAACATGGCCACCTATGTGGGCTTCCACACCGCCGGCGTGATCGGGGGCGTGGTGGCTACTCTGGGGCTGGTGTCCTCCTCCATCGTCATCATCCTCGTCATCGCGGGATTCCTCCAGAAATTCCGCCAGTCTAAGGCGGTGGACGCGGTGTTCTACGGCCTGCGGGCGGCGTCGGTGGCCCTCATCACCGCCGCGCTGCTCCAGGTGGCGAAAATTGCCCTGCTCCGCCCGGCCCAGGGCCTGGAGAGCGCGTTTCCCTACTACCCCAATGGAATCGCGATTCTCCTGGCGGCGGTCATCTTTGCGCTGGTGAAGTTCACCCCGCTGAAAAAGCTGCATCCCGTCTGCTTCATCGGGCTGTCGGCCCTTGTGGGCGCCGTCCTTCAGATGTAGCGGGCGCGTCCCGTTCCGGCATTTGGACGCTTCTCTTATAAAGGACAGCGCACCGCGGGCCTGCGGTGCGCTGCTTTTTTGATATTTCAGGCGCGATGGAAGCTGATGTAGCCGTAGTGTGGTACGGCGTAGTCGGCCAGACCGAAGGAATAGCCCATGGCGTCCATATTTCGGACCTGAGAGGCCATGGTGCCGGAGCCGTTCCGGGCGGGGTCCACGATCAGGTAGCCCCCCAGGCCGTCCCGGCCCACCACCACGACCCAATGGTGCCGGCTGGCGGCGGAGTTCACGGCGGCCACAATGGGGAGCCCGCTGTCCAGGGCGGAATCCACCTCGTCCCGCAGCTCCCGCAGGCTGCCCGCGTAGCTGTCCGTTTTATAGGTGGCGCGGTAGGTGTGTCCGTCGGAACCCGTGAAGCGGTCCCCTTCCAGGCTGCGGCACAGCACACCGCTGTAGATCATGTCCGCGGTGGAATACTGGCTGCGGCCCAGAATGAGGTTCACCGCCATGGCCGCCGCGGTGGCCTTGCAGGTGTCCTTGTCCTGGCGGATGAAGGACACCCGGTCCAGATTGCCGGCGGCCAGCCCCTGGGAATGGGCCGGAGCGGCGGAGCTGTCCGGCTTTAGCAGCCTGCCCTGCCGCAGCAGTTCCAGCATCCGGGTGTTCTGGGCGGCGGCGCCCCGGTAATCGCTGATGCCGTTGGCGGCGGCGATTTCAGCGCGGTAGGAGTAGCTGGACGGAACACCCAGGGCGTCCAGGGCGGCGGCGATGGAGGGGGAGCCGCCGGTATAGGCGGGGAAGTATGGGCTGGCGGGGGAGGGGTCGATGAGGACGCCCTGCCGCAGCAGCTCCAGCATCCGGGTGTTCTGGGCGGCGGTGCCCCGGTAATCGCCGATGCCGTTGGCGGCGGCGATCTGGGCGCGGCTGCCGTAGGAGGGATCGGCTCCCAGGCTGTCCAGGGCGGCGGCGATGGAACCGCTGTCCCCGGTGTACCGGGGGAAATAGGAGGCCGCGCCCGCGGTGGCGGTGAGGGCGGTCAGGGCCAGGCATAGCGCCACGGTCAGGGCGGCAAATCGTTTCGTCATGGTGGATACCTTCCTTTCTGTCTGCGGTATGGATGGGGAGGGGACGGCCGCGCCGCCCCGCATATTTAAAATTCGTCCAAAAAATTCGACGCTTTACCTTTTTTAGAAAACTTTTATCATGCAAATACTGGAATTTTTCTAGACGCAAAAATAAGGAGCGCCTGGATGCAAATCCAGGCGCTCTTTGTTGGTTTGCCGCGCACGGCGCGCGGTCAGGGGATTAGCTCTCCTTGCCCTTTTTCCGGCCGAGGAGGGTCATGACCATCAGGCCCAGCGCGGACAGGATGGACGCGCCGTACCAGCCCAGCGGGGTGTCGCCGGTCTGGGGAATGTCGCTCAAGGGCACGTCGGGGTCCTCCAGCTCCAGCTCTTCCGCCTTCTCGGGCTCCGCGGGGATCTCGGCCAGGGGAAGGTCGGGCTCGTCGAGGGGGACCTCGGGGTCGTCAAGGGGAACCTCGGGATCGTCCGGGTCCTTCGGCGTGGGCGTGTTGCTGGGGTCCTCGTCGCCGGGTTTGCTGCTGGGGTCGGGATCGGGGTCGGTGCTGGGAGTGGGGGTGGGATCGGGGTCGGTGCTGGGGGTGGGCGTGGGATCGGGATCGTCGGGCTTGGTATAGGTGTTGTTGAACACGATTCCGTTCTCGGCCTTCACGTAGCTGACGGCGCCGTCCCCGCTGACAACCTCCACCAGGATCTCGGGCTCGCCGATGGACAGGGTCTCCATGGTCACGGTGTCCTTGCCCAGCTTGACCTCTTCGACGGTCCGGGTGATCTTGATGACCACCTTGTACTGAGTGCCGTCATAGGTGACGTTTTCCTGGCCGTCGTTGACCTCGCTCACAAAGAACACGAACTCCTTTTCGAACTCGTCCTCGTCGAACTTCACATTGTTGAAGTACTCGGGCGGGAAGTTGAACACGGCCTTGCCGCTCTCGTTGTTGGTGACGCTGCCGCCCTCCACAAGGTTGCCCTCCGCGTCCCTCATCTCGAAGGTGAAGGTCTTGTTGGCGATGCTGACGCTGTCGTCATTGGACTCCAGGTTCTTGGTCAGTTCGGTCTCAGAGGGCTTGCTGTTGGTGCCGCTCATGGGGCCCTCGCCGATGGTCAGCACGCCGTTGTTGGCGATGCCGCCGCCGTGGCTGTTGGCGGACAGGTTGCCGGCGATAATCACGCCGCCCTGCATGGCCTGGACGGCCTTCTGCACGGACTCCTGATCTGGTTTGGCGGTCAGGAACACCAGGCGGTTGCCGTAGACCACGCCGTTGTTGTCCTCGGTGACCTCGGTCAGCTCGAAGATATAGTTGCCGTTGCTGTCCTTTACGGGAGTGCCTTTCTCATCGGTCACGTAGCAGTAGGTGTAGCCCTTCCAGTTGGCGGTGCCGCCGTTGGCGCCGGGCAGGTTGTTGCTGACGAGGATGCCGGCGGTGCCCTGAGCGTTCGCGGCCACGTTGGGGTTGCTGAAGCTGGCGTGGAAGCTGTCGCCCGCGGCGAAGATGTCCTGGCCCATATCCTTGAGGATGTCCTTGGCGGAAGCCCAGTAGGTGTAGCCGTCAATAAAGCTGCCGTTGTAAACGCCCTCAGTGACCTCATGGCCCTGGGTATGGCCCTGGCCCAGGGCGGTGTTGCCGGTGATGACGGCGCCCTCGAGGGCGTACACGTAGGTCTTGCCGTGGACGCAGGCGGCGATGCCGCCGCCCATGCCGTTGGCGGTGTTGCTGGTGATGATGGCGTTCTTCAGGGTCAGAACGCCGTCGGACTCAATATAGATGCCGCCGCCGCCCAAGTCCTCATAGGTATAGGTGGCGTTGTTGGTGATGGCGCCGCCGGTGATGGTGCCCTCGCCCTTGACATACACGCCGCCGCCCTCGCCGGTGACGGCGGTGTTGCCGTCGATGGCGCCGCCGGTCATCTGGAACTCGCCGGACGTATAAGGGCCGCTGCCGTTGACCTTGTCGCGGTCCACAAAGACGCCGCCGCCTTCGCCGGCGGTGTTGCCGCTGATGGCGCCGCCGCTCATAGCGAAGCTGCCGCCGGGGCCCACGGCTACGCCGCCGCCCTGGCCGATGGGTTCATCCTTGTCGTCACGCTTCGTGGTGTCGGTGCTGTTGCCGGAGATGGCGCCGCCGGTCATCTCGAACTTGCCGTTGTTGCCGACGTAGACGCCGCCGCCGTTCTCACTCGCGGTGTTGCCGTCAATGGAGCCGCCGGACATGGTGAACTGGCCGTTGTTTTCCACCAGCACCCCGCCGCCGTTGGTTGCGGCCTGGTTGCCGGAGATGGCGCCGCCGGACATATTCAGCTGGCTGTTCCCGCCGCTGACATAGACCGCGCCGCCGCCGTAGGCGTTGCCGCCGGACAGGGTGCCGCCTTTCAGGTTGACGGTTCCGTTTGTCACCATGATGAGCCGGAGGTTGCTGCCGCCAGACTCCCCGCTGATCCCGCCTCCGCCGATGGCGTCCTCGATGTTCAGCGTCTGTCCGCCGTTCACCAGAATGGCAACGTCGGCGCGCTCGTTGCCCTTAACGTCTAGGCCCGCGTGGTTGCCTGTGCCATACTGGTAGCCCAGGACCTGGCCGTTGAGGATCAGGGTGATCTCATTGTCCTTGCCGCTGTTCAGGACCTCCTTCAGGGCCTCCTGAAGGGTCTTTTCCGTAGCCTGGCCATCGACAACGGCTTTGTTCTCAAAGCACGCCGCGGTGTGGGTATGTGCCTCCAGCTCGCAGATCAGGACCTTCTGCTCCTCGGCCTCGCCGTAGCACTCCTCGGTGTGCTCATGGGCGGGGACCTCCTCCAGGGTGCACAGCAGCTGGCCCCGCACCTTGGCGTAGCACTCCTGGGTGTGCTTTTCCTCGGGCAGGTCGGACTGGGTGCAGATCAGCTTCTTGCTGGTGGTGCAGGCGTCGGTATGGGTGTGCTCCTCCAGGGAGCAGGTCATCTGGCACGCGCTGCTGTGGGTGTGCTCCGGGATCGCGCAGTCCTCCCCGCAGCTGTCATCGTGCTGGTGCTCCGCGGCATCGCAGGTCTTTTGGCACGCGTCGCTGTGGGTGTGCTCCTCTTTGGGGCACTGCAGGGTGGTTGCCGCGTAGCACCCCAACTCCTCGCTGTGGGTGTGCCCGGCTGCCGCGTGGTCGCAGACCAGCTCGGTGCCGTAGCTCCACGCGTAGCAGCCGTCGGTGTGGGTGTGGCCCTCGGCGGTCATCCCGCAGATCAGGGGCCGCACCGTCTGGATCTCATAGCAGTCTTCGCTGTGCACGTGTTCGGTAGTCGTACAGGTCAGTTTGGCTTCCACCGTCGCCGCAAAGGCGCTCATGGGCAGGAGGGAGACGATCAAAGCCAGAGCCAGCGGCCAAACACATACGCGCTTGATAATGGTTTTCACAAATATCTTCCTTTCTTTGCATTCACGGACGCAAAGTATCCGGTGACCGAACGAGCGTAGGGCGGATGGGTCCGCCCCGTAGCCTCTGGTTTTGCCGTCCCGGCGTTTCCGCCGGTTTGCCGGATTGCAGCCGAACGAGCATGGCGCGGGAAACGCGCCGAAGCCTTCTGGCTTTGCGTCCCATTGTTTCCAATGGTTTGCCGTCGCACCTCAATCGCTCCCCCGCCGGCGGCGGCGCGTGTGCCGGCGGGGTGCGCCCACGGCGGATCCGTCCTGTTCATGGGGACTGCCTCCTTTCTATGCGGGCCGTCTGCGGGAGGGTTTCCCTGCCGGGCATGGCCGGGTTTCCGCCCGCATCCGTTTTTCAAAGAGCAGCCTGCAAAAACCAGTTTTTTGCAGGCTGCCGTATCCCTTACTCTATCATATAATTTAGCACAAAAACGCCCGCTTGGCAAGCCCTGTCACGCGGATTTATGGGGGCTCCGCCCCACGAAATACGGTCTGTTTCGTCATTTCGCCCGTTTGGGAAAGCCCTCCAGCAGCAGTATATGCCGCGGCCGCCGGATTTGAAAACAGGAATTTCAGAGCCGCCGGGAGGCGGTGGGAAATAAAGCGGATTTTTGCCGGTATTTTGTTGACAATAGGCCGACAAAATATTACAATGAACTCCCCCATAATTTTCTGCTTTACATAACAATATCACTCGACAGCGTGAAAGGATGGTTTTACGATGAAACCAGCAAGGCGATTGATTTCCGGAGCGCTCGGCCTGGCCATGGCGTTCTCCCTGTGGGCGGGCGCGCTGCCCGGTGCCCAGGCCGCGCCCGCCGCGCCGGCGGGACAGGCCCAGGCCCTCACCGGGTCCATCGGGCTGACCCTTCGGTTCGACCTGCCCCAGACGGCGGCGAACGCGGCTGACCGGGAGATTGCGCTCCAGGTCAGCGGCCCCGGGGGCACGGCGTCGGTGGCCCTGCCCGGCGGGGCCCTGACGTCCAACTCCCTGGGGGCCCAGGCTGCCGTCCTGGTCAAAAATGTGGACGGCGTGGAGCTGACCTCCGAAACCCGCGTGGGCTATTATGAGGTGGAGCTGTCCGGCCTGCCCGCCGGCGGGGCGCGGTATACCCTCACCCTCACCGGGACGGGGTACAAGACCTACTCCACCGGCGTCACCCTGGACGGGTACAGCCGCCACGTGATTGTGGGCACCGGGGACGGCACCTTCTCCCTGGGCGATATCGACGGGAACGGCGCGGTGGACGCCGGGGACCTAAACGCCTTTGAACCGTTCCTGGGTGATGGGGATACGGCCGAAGGCTTTGACCTGAACGGCGACGGCCAGGTGGACGTGACCGATCTGGCCTATGTGAACCACAACCGGGGGATCTCGGGGGAGTCCCAGGTGCTGGACGCCGCCGCCATTGTCAGCCCCAGCGTGGATACGGCGGGGCTGTCCGTCAACGGCCAGGTGGCGGATCTGTTCCGGGACGGGGGCGTGGTGGCCCTGGCCCCTGCGGCGGGGGACGGCGGTCCGGCCATCCCCATTGAGCTGGCCCAGCCCGTGGAGATGAGCCGGATTCAGATCACCTGCCCCGAGGGGAACGGCGCCATCCGGGCGGGCGAGGCGGTTGTGGAGCTGGACGGCGGCTCCACCCTCCGCGTGCCCTTTGACGTGTCCCTCCCGGAGGGGGTCCACGCCATCGGCCGGACGGCGGGCCAGCGGGTGGTCACCGTTGACCTGGGCAAAAAGGTGGCGGTGAAGAAGGTCACCATCCAGGTGACGGCCACTGACGGCCCGGAGGGCTACGCCGCGGTGACAAAAATCGAGTTCCTGAAAGATATCGTGCCGGAGAATCCCAAGAACGACGCCGACCAGGCGAAGGGCCTGGCCGCCGCCCCGGGGGACGGCCAGGTGGTCCTGACCTGGAACGCGGTGCGCAACGTGACGGGCTACACGGTGGCCTACGGCGAGAGCGCCGGCGACCTGTCCAGAACCTCCTCCGTCAACACCAACCGGGCGGTGATCTCCGGCCTGGAAAACATGAAAACGTATTATTTTCAGGTCACCGCCGTCAACGGCGGCTGGCGGGGCACGCCCTCCGAGGTGGTGTCCGGCACGCCGGAGCCGGGTAAAATCCCCGGCGCGCCCTCCAATATCCGGGTGACCGCCTCCGACGAGTCCCTGCGCTTGAGCTGGGGCTCCACCAAGGACGCCACCTATTACCAGGTATTCTACCGGGAGGCGGGCCAGAGCGCTTTCCGGCAGTTCGGCGGCAATCTGAGCGGCACCTCCGCCGCCATCACCGGCCTTACCAACGGCACCACCTACCAGGTGGCGGTCAAGGCGGGCAACGGCAAGGGCGTGGGGCCCTACTCCGCCATCGCCGCCGGTACCCCCCGGCGGGAAACCCTGGAGCTGCCCCCCCTGCCGGAGGAGGACCGCATCGACAACAGCATGGTCCAGTCGGTGGTCATGGAGAACCCGGGCAATGTGGACCTCACCCGATGTCCCCGGTTTACCACGGCGGACGTGCTGGACGGCGACGGCTCCACCTTCTGGATCGCCCAGAGCTGGAGCCTCAGCAGCCGGTTTACCTACACCTTCCGGGAGCCCCAGGACATGAATTACGCCGTCCTGGTGCCCTGTCTCAGCGGCAACTACAAGTATGCCCTGCGCAGCTACACCGTCTCCGCCAAAAACAGCGCGGGCGAGACGGTGCTGGAACAGGCCCTGTACCCCGCCGCCCGCATGGACGGGGGGAAGAACTACCTGGTGCTCACCTTCCCCATGACCAAGGGGGTGAAGGAGCTGTCCATCACCCTGAACGAGTGGGAGGGCAACGGCTGCCGGGTGAGCGTCTCCGAGATGGCATTCTACAAGAGCGATTCCCTGGCGGACGACATCGCGGCCCTGTTCACCGACGGGTCCTTCACCGCCCTGCGGCCCGGCGTGGACGCGGAGCGGACCGGCGCCCTGTCCCAGCGGCTGGAGGCCAGGGCGGACTTCTACCTGGACCTGGCCCGCCTGCGGGATGAGCTGGACCTGGCGAAAAACCTGCTGGCGGGTGCGGACGGCGCCCTGGGCGTGGTCCGGGACAGCGTGCAGAGCCGCAGCGCCGCCAGGGACAGCCAATACGGCCAGGGGGCCAGCGACCTCCAGCCCCTGGGCGTCACCGCCCGGGCGGGGGCCGTGGCGGCCGTCTACGCCCAGCTGCCCTCCGACGCGCCGGTCTACGTGGTGCCCACCCAGTTCTACGGCGAGTCCGGCGTGTGGCGCGGCGCCCCCATCCAGCTGGTGAACGGCCGCAACTACATCACCGTGCCCCAGATCGGCTCCCTCACCGACGAGCGGGGCGGCCCCCTCTACCTGGCCTACGCCGGGGACCATCCCGAGCAGATCCGCATCCAGGTCCGGGGGGACGAGAATGTGTTCGCCATGCCGGTGCTGGAGCTGTCCGGCTGGTATGATATGAGCGAATCCGCCCGCCGGGAGGCCATCCGGGCCTATGTGGTCCAGCTCCAGGCCTACGTGTCTGCCCTGAACAGCGCCGCCCTGGGGGTGGATGTGCGCAACGCCACCGAAATCTCCACACCCAGTGTGCTGCTGTCCATCCCCGCCGACCGGGCGCTGGCCGGACTGCGGGGGGTCAACGGCTCGGTGGACCAGATGGCGGAGACCATGTACCAGGATGTGCTGGCCTGGGAAGAGGAGCTCTTTGTGGCCAACAAGGTCCAGGGCATCATCGCTTCCGACGCCCAGCTGAACGGCTACCGCTATCCCATGACCACCCGCCAGAACATTCGGTATATGCGGATGTTCGCCGGGGCCTTCATGTACGCCGCCGGGAACCACGTGGGCGTGGGGTACGGCTCTACCTCCGGGCTGATGTCCGGCAGGACCTCCGCCGCCGCGGGGGAGGGCCGGGCCAACGGCCTGTTCGGCTGGGGCATCGCCCATGAGATCGGCCACAACATGGACAAGCTGGGCAAGGCGGAGATCACCAACAACATCTACTCCCTGGCCATCCAGGCCTGGGACGGGGGCTCCATGGCCTGGCCCACCCGCCTGACTATCAGCAATATCTGGCCCGCCGTCTTTGAAAAGACCGCCGCGGCCCGCCCCGGCGCCGCGGGCAACGTGTTTGTCCAGCTGGGGATGTACTGGCAGCTCCACCTGGCCTATGACCAGGCGGACCGGCCCCTGGATTTCTTCAACCGCTTCTTCCGCAGCTGGAAGGCGGGGGAGTACGGCGGCTACAGCTATGACGAGCGGGTGGCCCTCATCGCCTCCAAGACCGCCAGCCGAAACCTTGCCCCCTTCTTCACCCGCTGGGGCCTGACCCTCAGCCAGGAGGTGAAGGACCTGCTGGCCCAGTATGACCCGGAGCCCCGGGCCGTCTGGTACCTCAACGACGACGCCTACGCCTACCGCCTGAAGGGCGGCGCGGCCTTTGAGGGTGGGGCGGAGGTCTCCGCCGCGGTGGAGGACAACCAGGTCCGGCTGACCATCGCGGGCGGCAATGAGTCCGTGCTGGGCTACGAGGTGCTGCGGGGCGGAAACCCCGTGGGCTTCATCACCCGGAATGACGCCGGGGAGACGGTGTATACCGACGACCTGGGCGCCGCCAACAACCTGACCTACTCCTACTCCGTTGTCCCCGTGGACAAGCTGGGGAATGCGGGGAAGGCCGCCGCTCCCGTGGAGGTCCGGGTGGCCTATGACAAGGCCATTCGGGACGATTTGTACACAGCGGCCCGGGACGGGAATGTGGTAACCATCACCATGAAGGGGAACCCGGTTCCCGTCACCGGCGTGAAAATCACCGGGACGGCGCTGGACGGCGGTTACAAGGTGGAGCTGAAGGCCAGCCCCGAAGCGGCCTGGACCACCGTCAAGCAGGGGGCCCTGTCCGGCGGCACGGTGGTGGAGTACTTTGCCAAGCCCGGCGCGGAGGACGGCGACGCCCGCATCTGGACCTATGACGCGGCGGCCCTGCGGATCACGGGCGTGCCGGAGGGGGCCTCGGTGGTTCCGCTGGACTACCCCGGCGACCGGGTGGACTTCTATGAGGACGCTTTTGTGGGCCTGCTCAAGGAGGACTGCCGGTACGCGGAAGGGGAGGACGGCGTGATCCCCAAGGGCACGGTGGTGGTTCTGGGCACCTACCGGGGCGACCCGGTGTACAACACCGTGGAGATTCAGGCCCGCTACAGCACCACCCCGGAGGCGGGAGAGGCCACCGAGGCGGGGGCCACCTTTAAGGAACAGCCCATGAACGGCTACGCGGTGCTCTTCGCGGAGATCCCCAAGGACGGCGCGGTGAGCGACACCAGCGACGGTTTCTGGATCTTTGTGCCCGACTGGGAGAAGGAGGACGCCTTCCTGCGGGAGCTGCTCAAGGAGGAGGAGCTCCCCGGCGGGGGAGAGGTCGTCCACAGCCCGGCGGAAATCCGGGCGGTGTTCTACCGCAACGACGACCCGGAGGACAGCGCCAGCCGCCGGGAGACCAGCCAGACCCTGTGGATCAGCTTCCCGGAGCGGGCCAGCCTGCCCGAGATTGAGCTGAAGGGCGGAAATTGAGGAGGATTGCGCCGATGAAACGGATTTTTTCTCTGCTGCTGGCCGCCGCGCTGGCCGCCGGACTGCTGATCAGCCCGGCGGCGGCCGCCTCCGCCCCCTGGGTGCGGATCGACGGGCGGGGGACGAACAGCCAGACGGTGACGGTCCAGGGCCTGTCCGGCAGCTATAACGGCGTGCAGCTCACCCTGAACCTGAACAAGGCCCCGGAGAGCTTCCAGTTCGACCAGGCCCTGTCCGGCGGCGGCACCTACGCCACCAGCGCCCTGGACGGCGCCAGCATCACCGTTTACGTGGCCTCCCGGGGCCCCCTGAACCAGGGCGGGGCCGTCTCCCTGGGGGTGCTGCTGGGGAGCGAGAGCTTCCAAGTGCTGTCCGTCACCAATGTGAAGCTGCTGGAGATCAGCCCGGACGGGGCGGCGGAGTCCTCCTTCGGCCAGGTGAGCGTCAGCAGCGGCTCCGGCGCCGGCGGCACAGGGGGCGGCACATGGACCCCCGGCACCGGCTCTGGAAATGGAGATGGCACGGGCACGGGGACCGGCGGCGGGACTGGCTCGGGCGGCGGCGGGACAGCCGGGACGGTTTCCCTGCCCTTCACCGATGTGCGGGAGGGGGACTGGTTCCGCCCGGCGGTGGCTTACGTCTACGGCGCGGGGCTGATGAACGGCACCGGGCCCAACACCTTCACCCCCGGCGGGACCACCACCCGGGGCATGATCGTCACCATCCTCCACCGGCTGGAGGGCTCCCCGGCGGCGTGGGGCGGGTCCTTCCCCGACGTGGCCCCTGGGCAGTATTACTCCCAGGCGGTGGCCTGGGCCGCCGCCAACGGCATCGTCAACGGCTATGACACCGGCCTGTTCAAGCCGGACGCCAGCATCACCCGGGAGCAGATGGCGGCGATCCTCTACCGCTACGCCGCCTACAAGGGCTACAGCGTCACCGCCCGGGCGGACCTGTCCGCCTACGCCGACGCGGGGCAGGTGAGCAATTACGCCCTGGACGCCATGTCCTGGGCCAACCAGGCCGGGCTGATTACCGGCTCGGGCAGCAGCCTGCTTCCCGGCGGGGACGCCATCCGGGCCCAGTCCGCCGCCATCCTGATGCGCTTCTGCCGGAATGTGGCCGGCATGAACTAGGCCGGCCGGACCCGGGACAATCAAAAGGGACCGCCTGCATTGCGCAGGCGGTCCCTTTTTACAGCATTGTTACGGTGCCGGAGAATATGATATGCCTGACGCCGCCGCCGTCCTCCGCCAGCAGGGCGAAATTGCCGTCCACCCCGACGGCAACGCCGGTCTGGGGCCCGGCCTCCCCGTCAAAGCGGATCCGCCGCCCCAGGGTGGCGCAGTGGGCGCGGTAGCGTTCCAGGTAGCTCTCCCGTTCGGCCGGAAAGCTTCGGACCAGCCGGTCCAGCTCCTCCAGCAGGCACACCGCCAGCCGGTTGGGCTCCACGGGGAAGCCCTCCAGCGCCAGGGAGGTGGCGGTGTCCCCCAGCCCCTGGGCCCGGAAGGTTTCGGCGGTCTGGCGCATATTGATTCCCACGCCGGCCACCACGTAGTCCGGCTCGCCGCTCTCCCCCAAAAAGGACAGCTCGGTGAGGATGCCGCACAGTTTCTTTCCGTTGAGGTACAGGTCGTTGAGCCATTTGATATCCGCCGGGGCCCCGCTGGCCCGCTCCACGGCATCCCGGGCGGCCACCCCCACCCAGCCCGTCAGGGTGAGCAGGTCCTGCAATTTGGCGAGGGCGGGCCGCAGCAGCACCGACAGGTACAGCCCCTCCCCCCTGGGGGACTGGAAGGACCGCCCGTGGGTGCCCCGGCCCCCACTTTGCTCCTCCGCCAGCAGGACGGAGCCCGTGGGCGCTCCCGCCGCGGCCCGGGCCTTCAGCTGGGTGTTGGTGGAGTCCACCAGCGGCTCCACCGCAATGTTTCCGGCAAACACATTGCCCCTGTCCAGCTGGGCGGCGATGTAGGGCGCGGACAGGGACGGGGGCGGCCCCGCCAGCCGGTATCCCTTCCGGGTGGACGACTCAATGGGCCAGCCCGCCTGGCGCAGGGCTTCGACTTCCTTCCACACCGCCGCCCGGGTGACGCCCAGGGCGCGGCTCATCTCCTCGCCGGAGAGGTACTCCGGGCTTCCGGCCAGCAGCGCGGCCACCTGATTCCGTTCCATGGCGCCGCCCTCAGTCCTGGGCCATGCTGTCCATGAGGGGGAAGGTGACGGTGTGCTCCGCGCCGTTGCGCAGGACAACGCAGGTCAGCTCGGCGTCCGCCCCGGTGCGGTAGAGGACCCTCCTCAGCTCCACTAGCGACGTCACTGGAACGCCGTTGGCGGAGAGAATCAGGTCGTTCTCCCGCAGCCCCGCCTCCCGGGCGGCGGCGCTGGTCACCTCGGCCACACGGATGCCCTTCCGGCCGTCCAGCTGGGCGGCCTGGCAGCGGATGCCCATGGCGGGCCGCCAGGTCTTGCCGGTGGCCAGGATGTGGTTGAGGAAGGGGACCGCGTCGGTAATGGGGATGGCCAGCCCCATGCCCTCCAGCACCACGGCGTTTTCAATGGATTCGCCCGGCTCCCGCTCGAAGCCGGTGATTTTGGCGCAGGTGATGCCCACCACCTGGCCGGACTCGTTGAGCAGGGCCCCGCCGGAATTGCCGGGGTTCAGGGGGTTGGACACCTGGATCAGGCCCAGGGCGTTTCCCGACCGGTCCTCGTCCCGGTCCAGGGCGGACACAATGCCCACCGACATGGAGCCCAGCAGATAGCCCATGGGGTTGCCCACGGCGTATACCCAGTCCCCCACGGCCAGCTGGTCGGAGTCCCCCAGCCGGGCGGGGGTGAGCTCCGCCCCCTTGGGGTCGAACTTCAGCACGGCCAGGTCGAACTCCTCGTCAAAGCCGATGACCCTGGCGCTGAACAGGCTGCCGGAGCCGTCCAGCAGCCCCACGTCGATTTTCACCGCTTCGTCGATGATGTGGTAGTTGGTGACCACATAGCCGGCCCTGTCCACCACCACGCCGGTGCCCACGCTGCCCTCAAAGGGGGAGGAATGGGTCGTTTCCACGCACACCAGGGTGGGCAGCGCGGCCTGGTACAGCTCCCGCCCCGACAGGACGGGGCCTGCGGGCTGCGGCGACAGCTCCACCGAGGGGTCCGGGTCCCCCCAGGGCAGGTCATCCGGGGTCCAGCCGGAGGAACTGTTTTCCAGGTGGCGGCTGACCCAGGGGCGGGGGTCGTCAGGCATGGAAGGGACAGCCTGGGCAATGGCGTTCGCGATGGCAGTGACCGCCCAGAAGCTGATCCCCCCCAGCAGGGCCAGCACCAGAAGAATGGAGACCGCGGGGACCAGCCAGCGCCGGGCCCCCCGCTTGAAGCCGCGGCCGGAGCCGTCCGGCCGTCCTGTGGGCAGGGGGGGCGGCGGAGCGCCGGGGCCCTTTGGCCAGCGGGCAGACAGGTAGTTGTCCATGGTGGGTCCTCCCATCAAAAAAGCGTTGGGTCTATGCTCTGGTCATGGTGAAGATGAACTTGGTCACGCCATCCTCGCTGACGCAGGAGATGGTCTCCTTGTGGCTGTTGAGGATGGTTTTGACGATATACAGCCCCAGGCCCACCCCGTCCCGGTCGGCGGAGCGGGAGTGGTCGGTTTTGTGGAACCGGTCGAAGATGAGGGACTGCTCCTCCCGGGGGATGGTCTCCCCCTGGTTGCTGATGGTGATGGTGGCCTTGGGGCCCTTGACGGTGACGGACAGCCCCAGCATCCCCCCCTCCTTGGAGAACTTGATGGCGTTGTCCAGCAGGTTGTAGCACACCTGGGTGATGGCGTCCTGGTCGCCCCACACGGGGACGGGCTCATCGTCGGGGAACTGGGCGTCCACCTCCAGGTGCTTGGCGTTCACCTTGCCCTCCAGGGTGACCAGGGCCCGCACCAGGGTTTCGCAGATGTCGAACTGCTGCTGGGCGGCCCGCTCGTCGGACTGGAGGCGGGACAGGTCCAGCATGGACCGCACCAGCCGGGACAGCCGCCGGGTCTCCGAGGAGATGATCTGGAGGTAGTGCCGCTCCTCCTCGGGGGGGATGGTGCCGTCCAGGATGCCGTCGGCGAAGCCGGCGATGGTGGTCATGGGGGTTTTGAGCTCGTGGGACACGTTGGCGATGAACTCGGAGCGCCGCTTCTCGCTGTTGGACAGGGACTCGGCCATGGCGTTGAAGGCCTCGGCCAGCTCGCCCACCTCGTCCCGCCGGCTGCCCACGTCCACCCGCACATCCAGCTGGCCCAGGCCGAACTGCCGGGCGGCGGCGGCAATCTCCTTGATGGGCTGGGACTGGCGCATACTGGTCACGGAGCTGATGATGGCGGCGATGAGGATGACCGCCAGGGTTGTCACCAGCAGGATGGCGAACAGGTCCCGCCACACCCCGCTGATGTTGGACGCGGAGCAGGACACCAGCACCAGCCCCTGGAGGTAGTCCGTGCCGTTGACGGAGGTGGTGATGGGCAGGCCCACCAGGTACCGGGGCTCGCCGTACAGCCCGTCCAGGGTGGTCATGCCGGTGAAGGAGCCGCTCACGATGGCGTTTACCATCTGCGGGCTCAGGGGGGCGTACTGGAGGTCGGTGAGGGCGGCGTCGCCGCTGGCGGCGTAGACGATGACCCCCTCCGCGGTGGCCACGATCACGTGGGAGTCGGACACCAGGGCCACCGAGCTGAGGTAGCTCTGAAAGGCCTTGGTCTGCCACACCACGCTGCCCCCGGTGTTCACCGAGTCGGAGGTGAACTGGGCGATATATTTGGCGTTGCGCTCCAGGGTGTCCTTTTTCTCCCGGATGGTGTACTGGTAGCTCAGGGTGGCGAAGGACGCCCCCAGCATGAGGAAGGACAGCAGCACCATGCCCACCATGGTGGCGAACTGGCGGCCGTACATGGTTTTCACGGGGTTGTCACCTCGAACTTATACCCCACGCCCCACACGGTTTTCAGCGACCACTGGTCGCTGACCCCTTCCAGCTTTTCCCGCAGGCGCTTGATGTGCACATCCACGGTGCGGGAGTCGCCGAAGTAGTCGAAGCCCCACACCTCGTCCAGCAGCTGGTTCCGGGTGAACACCCGGTTGGGGGAGGAGGCCAGGTGGAACAGCAGCTCCAGCTCCTTGGGGGGGGTGTCCACCCGCTTGCCGTCCACCAGCAGCTCATAGGAGTCCAGATTGACCACCAGCTTGTCAAAGGCCAGGCGCTTTTCCGGCTGTTCCTCCTCGCCGTAGCGGCGGAGGACGGCGTGGACCCGTGCCAGCACCTCCTTGGTCTCGAAGGGCTTGGTGATGTAGTCGTCCGCCCCCATCTCCAGGCCGGACACCTTGTCCTCCAGCTCACCCTTGGCGGTGAGCATGATGATGGGGGTTTTGGAGGTTTCCCGGATCTTCCGGCAGACGGACCAGCCGTCCATGGAGGGCAGCATGATGTCCAGGATGACCAGGTCGGGCTGGACGGCCTGGAACTTCTCCAGCCCTTCCAGGCCGTCCCCGGCCACGTGGCAGGTCATGCCCTCCTTTTCCAGGTACAGCCGGAGCAGGTCGGCGATGTTTTTGTCGTCCTCCACAATCAGGATACCGCGGGGCATGGCAACCACCCTTTCGTTCATATGCGCACAGCCGCCGTGGACGGCGCGGCAGCGCTGGCGCTTCTTTTGTCATTATAAGCCGTACGGCGTCGGATTTCCAGAAAAATTTGTGAACAAACCAAAAAACGGGGCCGCCGCGAAAGCGGCCGTCAGCTTTTGCGGCGGCTACAGCACATGGGAGCGGTCCACCTGGATGACGGGGCGGCAGTCCGGCTCCCGCTCCATCAGCTTTTGGGTGAGGGTGTCCCGCACCTGCCCGTCGGACAGGGCCACGTCGTAGGGCATCACCACGTCGAAAGACACCGCGCCTCCTCCGCCGCGGCGGAAGTCGTGAATGGTGGCGGCGGGGTCCATCTCCCGGGCCAGGGACTCCGCCAGGGCCCGCAGGCGGTCCGATTGGGGGTCTCCCTGCTCCACCGGGTCCAGGTGGATGACGGCCTCCAGCCCGAAGCGCCGGGCCAGCTCCCGCTCCGCCTGGTCCACCACTCCATGGAGGGCCACCAGGGAGCCGGTGGCGGGCACCTCGGCGTGGGCGGACATCATCCGCCGGCCGGGGCCGTAGTCGTGGATCACCAGGTCGTGGACGCCCAGAATCTGGGGGTCGCTGAGGATGAGCGCTTCAATGTCCGCCACCATGGCGGGGTCGGGGGGCGTGCCCAGCAGGGGGTCCAGGGTGTCCCGGGCGGCGGACCACCCGGTGCGCAGGATGAGGGCCGCCACCAGCAGGCCCAGCCAGCCGTCCAGCTGGATGTGGAGAAAGTGGGAGGCGGCCAGCCCCGCCAGCACCGCCGACGTGGCCAGCACGTCGGAGCGGGCGTCCGCCCCCGCCGCGGCCAGGGCGGTGGACTGGGCCCTGCGCCCCATCTCGCCGTAGAACCAGCCCATCCACAGCTTTACCAGGATGGACAGCGCCAGCAGGCCCACCGCCAGGGGGCCCAGGGCGGCGGGCGCCGGGTGGAGGATTTTTTCCAGGGACCCGCGGCCCAGCTCCACCCCCACCAGCAGGATGAGCAGGGACACGCCCAGACCCGCCAGGTACTCCACGCGGCCGTGGCCGAAGGGGTGGCGTTCGTCCGCCCGCTGGGAGGCCAGCTTGAAGCCCGCCAGGGTCACGGCGGACCCGGCGGCGTCGGACAGGTTGTTGAAGGCGTCGGCGGTGACGGAGATGGCCCCGGTGAGCACGCCCGCCAGCAGCTTGACGGCGAACAAAAACAGGTTGAGCCCCAGCCCCACGCCTCCCGCCAGCAGGCCGTACCGCTCCCGGACGATGGGGTCGTGGGTGTCTTGGTAGTGTGGGATAAACCGGCGCAAAAGTGCCTCCAGCATGGTGAGGCCCCCTCTCTGGAATTTCTTTCCTTATAGTATGCCCAGGAGAGGGCATATAGCAATCTGCCTGGGTGAGCTACCCAGGCAGATATTGTATTCAGACGGGTTTGATTTACGCTCCGGCGGGGCGCGTGGCCGGGGCGCTTGCGCTATGAGCTAGGCCGGCAGGCCCTCACGATGGACAGGGGCGGGACCTGGCGGGGCAGCTTCATGCGGAACGCCATCTGGGGGCGCCGGGGCTCCGCCAGGCCGAAGCCGTCCATGTCCCGCATCATGGGGGCGGTCATGGCGAAGGCGGGCACGCCCGGCCCCACCACCTCAATCTCATCCCCGGCGGCGAACTTGTTGCGCAGGGACAGCCGGGCATTGCCCAGGGCGTCGCAGGACTGGACGATGGCCAGCACCTGCCAGTCCCGGACGTACCGGGCGGAGTCGGTATACTGCCCCGGCTGGCCGAACCAGAACCCGGTGGAGTAGTGCCGGTGGCTCACCTTGTCCACCTCCGCCCGCCAAGCCGGGTCCAGGGGCCTGCCCTCCGCCGCCGCGTCCACGGCATGGCGGTAGGCGGCGGTGGTCATGGCGGCGTAGTAGGCGCTCTTGGCCCGGCCCTCGATTTTCAGCGAGTCCACCCCGGCCTGGATCAGCTCCGGGATGTGGTCGATCATGCACATATCCCGGCTGTTCATAATGAAGGTCTCGCCGCCCTCCTCGAACACGGGGAAGTACTCCCCGGGGCGTTTTTCCTCCATCAGGGCGTACTGGTAGCGGCAGGGCTGGGCGCACGCCCCCCGGGAGGCGTCCCGCCCGGTCATGTAGTTGGACAGCAGGCACCGCCCCGACCAGGACACGCACATGGCCCCGTGGACGAAGCACTCCACCTCCAGGCCCCGGGGGGCTTTGGCCTTCAGCTCCGCCACCTCGTCCAGGGACAGCTCCCGGGCCAGAATCACCCGGGACGCCCCCAGCTCATGCCACACCCGGGCGGCCTCATAGTTGGTGATGCCCGTCTGGGTGGACATATGCACCTGGACATGGGGGGCGTGGCACCTGCACAGGTCCAGCACGTCGGGCCCGGCGGCGATCACCGCGTCCGCGCCGATGGCGTCCAGATACTCCAGGTATTCGGGGAGGCGGGCCACCTCGCCGTTCCTCGCCAGGGTGTTGCAGGTGACGTGGACCCGGACGCCCTTGGCGTGGGCGGCGGACACGGCGTCCTTCAACCCGTCCCGGTCGAAGTTGCCGGCGAAGGCCCGCATCCCGAAGGAATCGCCGGCCAGGTACACCGCGTCCGCGCCGTAGGCCAGCGCCATGTCCAGCCGCTCCCGGTCCCCGGCGGGGGAGAGCACCTCCGGTTTAGCCGCCATTGCCCTGGTAGCGCTGCACCAGCACGCTGTGCTCGGCGAAAGTGCGGCTGAACTCGTGCTCCTTGGTCTCCGGGTTGAGGACGTAGAAGTAGTAATTGGTATCCTCCGGCTCCATGGCGGCCAGCAGGGAGGCCATGCCGGGATTGGAGATGGGGCCGGCGGGCAGCCCCTGGTAGAGGTAGGTGTTATAGGGGGAGTCGATGGACTTGTCCGCCTCGGTGGGCACCTTGCCGCCGTTGAGGTAGACCAGGGTGGCGTCGATCTGAAGGTAGCCCGCCGTCTCGGCGGTGGGGTTGTTCAGACGGTTGTAGATGACGGAGGCGATGGTCTTATAGTCCTTGCCGGAGGTCTCCTTCTCGATCATGGAGGCGATGGTGACGATGTCGTGGAGGGAATAGGCCGGCTCCGTCTCCCCGTCCCCGGCAAAGCGGGACATATACTGGTCCATTTTGGCGTCAAAGTTCACCAGCATTTTATTGATGACGTACTTGGGGTTTTCCCCCAGTTGGAAGGTGTAGGTGTCGGGGAAGAGGTAGCCCTCCAGCCGGTGGTAGTCGCCCAGGGGGCGGCCCTTCAGCCAGTCGAAGGCGTAGTCCCAGTTGGCGGCCATGTCCCGGAGCTTGTCCACCGAAGTGACGCCCCGCTCGTCCAGCAGGGCAAAGACCTGGTCGATGGTATAGCCCTCGGGGATGGTGATGTCCGTCTCCTGCCGGGTGGAGGAGGAGGAGCTCATGCTGGACACCAGGGCGTGGTAGTCCATTTCGGTGTTCAGCTTGTAGGTGCCCGGGGCAATTTTGCCTTCCGCGTGGGAGAACCAGGCGTAGAGCTTAAAAAGGAACTTGTACTGGATCAGGCCCTCCGCCTCCAGCTGATCCACCACGGCGCTGAAGTCGGTGTCCTCTTCAATTGTAATCACGGTGGAGGCGGGCTCCTTGTTCAGGCCCAGCAGGTCGCAGGCCCATACCCAGCCCACCGTGGCCAGTATGGCGGAGGCGCCGATGACCAGCAGGACATACAAGAGCGCGCCCGCCACGCGGGAGGCGGCGCTGCGCCGCCGGGGGGACCTGCGGCGGGACTGTGCGGGCTGCTGGCGCCCGGGCGGCTCCCGCCGGGAGGGGGGCTGGCTGCGTCCGGGTGTGCGATGCTCATCTGCCATGTGATTCACTCCTTATGGGTTTCGGGGGGTCCGAACAGGGTGGGAACCAATTTTCCGGCCCCCACATAGTATGACGCAGAAACGGGGAGAAAAGCCGGCCGGGGGGCCGGCAAGCCACGGGGCTCGGCCCCGGCGCCGCCGGGTGACGGCGTCCGGGCCGGTCTCCGGGACCGGGAAAGCCAAGGTGAACGGGGGCCGCCCCTGGCGCCGCCGGGGGCGGCGTCAGGGCCGGTCTCTGTGACCGGGACATCAAATGTGAGGTGACAAAATCATGTGTTGTGGTAACAATGGTGGTTTCGGCGGGGGCTGCTGGTGGATCATCATCCTGATCCTCCTGCTGTGCTGCTGCTGCGGCGGCGGCAACAACTGGGGCGGCAATAACAACGGCTGTTGCTGCTGCTGCTGTGGCGGCAACAACAACAATAACTGCGGCTGTGGCTGCTGCTGCGGCGGCAACAACAACGGCTGCGGCTGCAACGACGGTTGTTGTTGAGCCGTCGCGAGCAGCGCGGATGGAGCGGAGCGAAGGCAAAAGCCCAGGGCCCGCGTAGCGGGGCCGGGTTTTGCCTGAGTTGAAGCGAAGCCGCGCCGCGAGCAGGCGCAGCGTGACGAGGAAGCGCGGAGCCGTCCCAAACAGGCGGGGGGCGCGCGTGAGCGCGGATCACCGCCAATACCATACCCACAGGCGGAGGGCAAATGCCCTCCGCCTCTGCTACTCCTCAATCAGGACAAGCTTTACCGGCACGTCAAAGTCCTCACGGGGCACGTGGTCCGCCAGCCGCCCGGGACGGCAGATGCACACCGTGAAGCCGGGGAAATCCGCCAGCCAGCGGTCGTAATACCCCCCACCCCAGCCCAGGCGGTAGCCCTCCCGGTCCACCATCAGGTGGGGGATGAGGGCCGCGCCGATTTCGCCTTTTTCCACCACGGGGCTGGAGCCGTCCGGCTCCGGGATGCCGAAGCGGTTGGGAATCAGCTGGTCCACATCCAGTACCTGCCGGGCCTCCATGCCCCGGTGGGGCAGGACCACGGGCAGGGCCACCCGCTTGCCCCGCTCCAGCAGGGCACGGATGAGGGGGACGGTGTCCGGCTCCCGGCCGGTGCCGTAAAAAACCATGACGGTGTCCGCCGCCTCCACCTCCGGGAGGGCCAGAAACCGGGCAAACAGCGCCCCGGCCTCCATCTGGGGCAGGCTGGCGGCATGGCGGCGCAGCTCCGCCTTGCGCTCCTGGACCGTCATACGCCGGCGTAATGCAGGGCGGCGCGGACCTGGGCGGCGGCTTCGGCGCCCTTCAGCGCCTCCGCCAGGGCCAGGCCGAAGTCGAACGCCGCTCCGGGGCCTTTGCCAGTGATGAGCCTACCCGCCGCGGCGGTGGGGCGGTCCATGGCGGGGACAGCCCCGGCGGCGGACAGCTCGCCCTCCATACCGGGGTAGCACACGCAGCGGGCCCCCTGGGGGAGCAGCCCCGCCCGGGCCAGCAGGGTGGGGGCGGCGCAGATGGCGGCCAGCCACAGGGCGGGGCCCTCCGCCGCGCGGCGGACCAGGGCCATGGCGGCCTGGGAGCCCTCGATGGAGGCCACGCCGCCCATGCCGCCGGGGAGCACCACCATGTCGCCGTCCGTTAAGGACACGGCGTCCACGGGCAGGTCGGCCTGGACCGTGATGCCATGGGAGCCGGTGACGAGTTCCCCGCCGATGCCCGCCAGGGACACGGGAATGTCCGCCCGGCGCAGCACGTCGGCGGTGACCAGGGCCTCGGCCTCCTCGAAGCCAGCGCCCAGCAGGATATAGACCATAGAGCATCTGCCTTTCCTTAAATAATTGACGGTGGGATTATTTTCCTCTGAGCCGGGCCCCGGCGGCGGACACCAGGAACAGGGGAAGCTTGGCCATGCGCCCGATGCGGGAGGGCTGCTTCACCAGCCGGTACAGCCACTCCAGCCCCAGCTTTTGGAAGGATTCCGGGGCCCGCTCCACCTTGCCCGCGAACACGTCCAGCGAGCCGCCCAGGCCGACGTACAGCCGGGCCCCGGCGGCGGCCCCGTTGGCGGCGATCCATTTTTCCTGCTTCGGGGCCCCCAGGCAGACGAACACGAGATCGGCCCGGGCCTCCCGGATGGCGTCCGCCACCGGGCCGTCCTCCTTGAAGTAGCCGTCGTGGGTCCCGCACACCGTCAAGCCGGGATAAGCCGCCCGCAGGTTCGCCGCCGCCAGCTCCGCCACGCCGGGAGCCGCGCCCAGGAGGAACAGCCGTTTTCCCGTCCCGGCGACGCGGCCCAGCAGGGCGGAGGCGAAGTCGATGCCGGGCACCCGGGCCCGCAGGGGGCGGCCCAGGATCTTGGCGGCGTAGATGACGCCCACCCCGTCGGGGAGGACTAAGTGGGCCTTGGACAGGATTTCCGCGAATTCCGGGTCCTTTTCCGCCCGCTGGACGATCTCCGGGTTGGGCGTGACCACCAGGTGGGGCCCCTCCTCCTCCAGCAGGGCCAGGGCCCGGTCCACCGCCTCGTCCAGGGTCACGTTGTCAAAGGCCACGCCCAGCACGTCGGTCCGCATGGGGCATTCCTCCTCATAATGCACAACTTTCCATTTTCCTTTGGCATTTTAACACAACCCACGGAAAAAGTCCACCCATGGTGAAAAGTATTTACAGTACGTTAAAGAAGAAGCGCGGAGAAGCGGCCAGCGCGGGAGCTTGGAGCGAAGTGAAGGCAAAAACAAGATTTGCGGAGCAAATCAGTATTTTGCCTGAGACGGAGGGAAAGCGACCGAGCGCCCTGGCCGTTTCGGAGCGTGACAACATCGAAGCGCGGAGAAGCGGCCAGCGCGGGAGCTTGGATTGGAGCGAAAGTCCAGCCCCCGAGAATTTTACAAAAAACCGCAAATCGCCCTTGACACCAGCGCGTTAAAGCGTTATACTAGCGTCCGTGAGCTGAAAAGCTCACTGCTTTGCGCCCATGCCGCTTTGGTGGCGCAAAGCAGTAAAGTAAACCGTTTGGAGGAATACAGAATGAAAAAGACCGCGAAATTCACCGCCCTGCTGCTGGCGCTGGTGATGTCCCTGTCCCTGGCCGCCTGTTCCAATAATCCTGGCGCGGACAACAGCGCCCCCGCCGCAAATTCCCAGCCCGCCGAGAGTACCCAGCCCAGCGCCGCCCCCGCGGAAAACAGCGCCGAGCCCGCCGGCGGCGGCAAATATGTGGTGGGCATCTGCCAGCTGGCCCCCCATGTGGCCCTGGACGCCGCCACCGAGGGCTTCATCGACGCGCTGAATGAGAAGCTCCCCGGCCAGGTGGACATCCAGAACAAGAACGCCGCCGGCGACACCCCCACCTGCGCCACCATCATCAATGGCTTCGTATCCGACAACGTGGACCTGATTATGGCCAACGCCACCGCCCCCCTCCAGGCCGCCGCCTCCGCCACCGGCACCATCCCCGTGCTGGGCACCTCCATCACCGAGTACGGCGTGGCCCTGGGCATTGACAACTTCTCCGGCACCGTGGGCACCAACGTGTCCGGCACCTCCGACCTGGCCCCCCTGGACCAGCAGGCCCAGATGATTAAGGACTGGTATCCCGACGCCAAGACCGTGGGCCTCATCTACTGCTCCGCCGAGCCCAACAGCCAGTACCAGGTGGACAACGTCCAGAAGTACCTGGAGGACATGGGCTATGCCTGCACCCAGTACCCCTTCTCCGACACCAACGACATGGCCAGCGTGGTGCAGAACGCCGTGGACAACAGCGACGTGCTCTACGTGCCCACTGACAACACCGCGGCCAACAACACCGGCATCATCAACAACATCTGCCAGGGCGTGAAGCCCGTGTTCGCCGGCGAAGAGGGCATCTGCGGCGGCTGCGGCGTTGCCACCCTGTCCATCAGCTACTACGATATCGGCTACAAGACCGGCGAAATGGCCGCCCAGATCCTCACCGGCGAGGCCGATATCTCCACCATGCCCATTGAGTACGCCCCCCAGTTTGTGAAGAAGTACAACCCCGTCACCTGCGAGGCGCTGAACATCACCGTGCCCGACGGCTACGTGGCCATCGACGTCCAGTAACCAGCCCGGCGTGAAACGGCGGGAAGGGCCAGGCCCTTTCCCGCCGCTTTCGCGCACTCCGGGATAACACAGGGAGGAATATCCACTATGACAGGCTTTCTCAGCGCGCTGCCGGGGGCGGCGTCCCAGGGGCTCATCTGGGGCGTGATGGCCATTGGCGTATACATCACCTATAAGATACTGGACATTGCGGACTTGACGGTGGACGGCTCTTTTTGCACCGGGGGCGCGGTGTTCGTCATGCTGTTCTCCAGCGGGGTCAACGTGTGGCTGGCCATGCTGGCTGCCCTGCTGGCGGGTATGCTGGCCGGGCTGGTGACGGGGCTGCTCCACACCGTGTGCGGCATCCCCGCCATTCTGGCGGGCATCCTCACCCAGCTGGGGCTGTACTCGGTGAATATGGCCATCATGGACATGAAGGCGTCTGTGGCCCTGCCCATCACCCAGGCGGATACCCTGGACAAGCTGCTGGTGTCCCTGCGGTTTGTCCAGGGGCCCAAGGCGGGTTATCCCGCCTGGCGGCATCCCATTGTGGTGGTGGGGCTGTTTACCGCCGTCCTCATCGCCATTTTGTACTGGTACTTCGGCACCGAGCTGGGGGCGTCCCTCCGGGCCACCGGCTCCAACCCCAATATGGCCCGGGCCCAGGGCATTGACACCGACCTGGCCAAGGTGCTGGGGCTTATTCTGTCCAATGGCATGGTGGCCCTGTCCGGGGCGCTGCTGTGCCAGTACAACGGGGCCAACGACATCAACGTGGGCCGGGGCGCCATCGTCATCGGCCTGGCCGCCGTCATCATCGGCGAGGTGCTCTTCTCCAAGGTGTTCATCAACTTCGCCCTCAAGCTGCTGGCGGTGTCCATCGGCGCCATCATCTACTATGTGGTCATCACGGCGGTGCTCAAGCTGGGCAATCTCAACGCCAACTACCTGAAGCTGCTCACCGCCCTGGTGGTGGCTGTGTTCCTCACCATCCCCTACTGGAAGGGGAAATACTTCTCCAAGCCCGTCAATCCCGCGAAAAAGGAGGAGGGCTCCCATGCTTGACGTACAGAACATCCGCAAGACCTTCAACCCGGGCACCGTCAACGAAAAGGCCGCCCTGCGGGGGGTGTCCCTCACCCTGAACGACGGGGACTTCGTCACCGTCATCGGCGGCAATGGGGCGGGCAAATCCACCCTGCTCAACGCAGTGGCGGGGGTGTGGCCGGTGGACTCCGGCACCATCTCCATCGGCGGGGTGGACGTGACCAGGCTCCCGGAGCACAAGCGGGCCAAATACATCGGCCGGGTGTTCCAGGACCCCATGATGGGCACCGCCGCCACCATGCAGATCGAGGAGAACATGGCGCTGGCGGCCCGCCGGGGCCAGGCCCGCACCCTGCGCCCCGGCATCACCCGGGACGAGCGGGACCACTACCGGGAGATGCTGAAAATCCTGGACCTGGGCCTGGAGGACCGGCTCACCTCCAAGGTAGGGCTGCTGTCCGGGGGCCAGCGGCAGGCGCTGACTCTGCTGATGGCCGCCCTGCGCAAGCCGGACCTGCTGCTGCTGGACGAGCACACCGCCGCCCTGGACCCCAAGACGGCGGCCAAGGTTCTGGACGCCACCGAGCGCATCGTCCAGAAGGACCATTTGACGACCCTGATGATTACCCACAACATGAAGGACGCCATTGTCCATGGCAACCGCCTGATTATGATGTACGAGGGGCGCATCGCCCTGGACATCTCCGGGGAGGACAAGAAAAAGCTCACCGTGGAGGACCTGCTGGCCCGGTTTGGCCAGGCCACCGGGTCCGACGAGGCGGACGACAAGCTGCTGCTGGGCTGACACGGGGCCGCGGCAGGGAAAACGCGGGCGCTGGTTTTCAGCGCCCGCGTTTTTTTGTTCCGCCACAGGGGCCGCGCCGCCGGGGCTTCCCTTGGGCCCTGCGAAGTGGTACAATAGGAAAAAAGGATGAGAGGGGGCGCCGGTTATGTCGGTGGGCCGTCAATTTCAGATGGTGTACCTCCTGCTGGAGCGGGGCCGCATGACCGCCGGGGAGCTGGCCCGGCGGCTGGAGGTCTCCCAGCGGACGGTGCTGCGGGACGTGGACGCCCTGTCCGCCGCCGGGGTGCCGGTCTACACCACCCAGGGGGCGGGGGGCGGCGTGGCCCTGCTGGACGGCTACGTGCTGGACAAGGCCGCCTTTACCGACGAGGAGCAGCGCCAGCTCCTGACCGCCCTCCAGAGCCTGCCCGGCCAGGAGGGGGCGGAGGCGCTGACCAAGCTGTCCGCCCTGTTCCGCCGGGGGACGGAGGACTGGCTCCAGGTGAAGCTGTCCCGCTGGGGGGCGGGGGAGGCGGACAGCGAGAAGTTCCAGCTGCTCAAAAAGGCGGTGCTGGGGCGGCAGATCCTGGCCTTCGGCTACGCCAGCTCCTACGGCTCCACCCGGGCCCGCCGGGTGCTCCCCGCCCGGCTGGTGTTCAAGGGGCAGGGGTGGTACCTTCAGGCCTTTGACCTGGACCGGGAGGACTTCCGCACCTTCCGCCTGTCCCGCATCCTGTCGCCGGAGCCCACGGGGGAGGTGTTCCACCGCCGCCTGGACCCGCCGGACATCGAATTTTCCGGGGATATCCCGCCCCTGTTCCGGGTGGAGGCAAAGCTGCGGTTCGCCCCCTATATGGCCTACCGGGTGTACGACGAGTTCGACCAGAACTGCGTAACCCCTCAGCCCGACGGCTCCCTGCTGGTGGAGGCGGTGTTCCCCGAGGACCAGTGGCTGTACGGTTATCTGCTCAGCTTCGGCGCGGGGGTGGAGGTGCTCTCGCCCGACGCCCTCCGGCGGAGGCTGGCCGCGCTGGGCTGGAAAATATATTGGGCCCACGCGGGGGAACATGACACACCTTGTCAGGGTTGCGGTGCTATGATGGGACCATCCAAAACCAAGGAGGTTCCAACTATGGAAGACTACAAAGACATGAAATTCTGCCAGTCCTGCGGGATGCCCCTGGCCCCCGGCGCGGCCGTGGGCACCGAGGCGGACGGCTCTCCCAGCGCCGACTACTGCTCCTACTGCTACCAGGGGGGAAAATTCGTGGGGGAGATGACCATGGAGGAGATGATCGACTTCTGCGCCCCCATGATGGCCCAGGCCAACCCCGGCATGACCCAGGACCAGGCCAAGGCCCAGATGCACCAGTTCTTCCCCATGCTGAAGCGGTGGAGAAAATGAGCGCGGAGAAGCGGTCAGCGAGGACGCTTGGACCGAAGCGAGGCCGAGCGCAGGGCGGCTATGCCGCCCCAGACCAGGCCGAGACGGAGGGAAAGCGTCCGAGCGTCCTGACCGCTTCGAAGCGTGACAGCGAGCGCGGAGCCGTCGTGAGCGGCGCGGATGGAATAGAACAAACAAGAGCCCCCAGACTCTGTCCGGGGGCTCTTGCTTGCCGGATTTACTCCACCGTGTTCAGGGTTTGGGGGTCAAAATTCATAGACACCATGCTGTCGGACAGGCTGATGAATTCCGTCACCTCGAACTCCACCACGGACACGCGGTCCCGGAGGGTGAACGCGCACTGCACCTCCGATTCCGCCCCCGGCCGGATGCTGCGGGAGGCGGTGCCGGAGTCATAGCCGGGGGTGTTTCGGGAGTAGACCACGGCCCGGTCGATCTGCACGCCGTTCTGGAACGCCTTCTCCGAAAGGGCGGCCAGGGCGCTGACCGTCTCGTCGCTGTTGTTGGCCCAGGTGTATGTGATGATGATGGCCGGGTTGCCCTCGAAGTCGTCGGCAATGAAGGCGTCCTGAATCTCCACGTGGTAGTCGCCCAGGTCGCCGGAGCTGGTTCCGGCGGGGGGCTCGGAGGGACTGCCGGAGGGGCTTCCAGAGGGGGAGGGAGAGGCGGACGGCGCGGGGGTGGGCGCGGCGGAGGCCGCCGGGGCGCTGGGGGAGGCGGAGGGCGCGGGGGCTCCGCTGCCCCATCCCCCCCGGAAGGTGAGGAAGATGATGATGCCCGCGATAAAGACCAGCGCGGTGCACGCCGCAGCGACGATGGCCGTCCGGCCCGGCTGGGGCCCTCCGTCCTCGTCCTCCAGCTCGGGGGGCAGGATGGGGGCGCGGTTGATCAGCGCGGTGACCGCCTGCTTCAGGTAGTTTTTGGCGTCGCGTTCCGGCAGGGCGTCGATGACGGCCTCCCGCTTTTTGGGGCTGTGCTCCAGAATGACGGACCGAAGGGTGGGCACCTCGGGCGCGTCGGGAGCGCCGAAGCCGTCCGCCTCCGGGCCGGCGGAGGGCCCGTCTTCACTGAAATAGGAGACGAAGAAATCCACCACCGCCAGGGCGGCGCACAGCAGGCACCAGAGTGCCCAGAGCAGCAGGCTGTCATAAGTACCGAACATGGTGAACCCCACCAGGGAGCCCACGCCGTACAGGCAGATCATGGCGATATCGGCGGCCATGCTGCCCCGGCTGGAGGCGATGGAGACGGCCCCGCCCGCCAGCAGCATGGCGGCCACGGCCATCCCGGCGCCGCCGGTGGACTGGCCGGTGATGTGGAGCAGCCCGGCAAAAAAGGACGGAAACGCCACCAGCGCGGCGATGGCGATGGACAAAACGCCGGATAGGATCTTCCAAATTCTCATGTCGGGGGACCTCTCTCTACTTCTGATGGTGTGGCCGGACTGTATTAATTCAGTATACCACAGGCCCGCCGGAAATGGAAGGAGATTTTTCATCCGCTCCCTTGCGGCCCGGCGCGGAAAGGGGTATAATGGGTCAGATATGAGAAAAGGAGCGTGCCCGCTATGTCCCAGCCCATGACCCCCGCCGCCGTCCATAAGCAGTACGACGAGACGATGACCGCCTTCCGCCGCCAGATTGCCGATCCCGCCGTCCGGGTGTCCTTCGGCCGGGAGGCCGACGCTTTCATGCGCCAGTGCGCCTGCGGCGTGTGGCACGCCGACCAGGGCATGACCCCCCGCCATGTGGAGTACTACAACGCCATTTACTCCAAGGGCAACCCGGTGCCCTCCGTGCTGTACTGGGAGCTGGCCTCCCAGGTGGAGGGCTACGACCGCTTTGTGCTGCCCAATTTCTTCCGCCGGATGGTAAAGGCCGACCTGGAGCGGGGCGGCGGCCAAAGCCGCCGCTTTGTGGACACGTTCACCCTCATGCTGCTGCTGTTCGCCGCGGTGGACGGCAAGGTGAGCGAGACGGAGGCTGGGTTTGTCAACGCCTGCGCGGACTCCCTGTCCGCCTTCTGCGGCCAGGCCGGGGTGGACGGGGCCGGGCCTGGGGTGGATGTCAGCGAGTTTGTGGCCCGGCGCACCGACGGCGCCCCCGTCAAGACCGGCCGCCCGGAGGACGAGGCGGTGTCCCCGGCCCCCGCCGGGGCGGCGGAGGAGGTGCCGCCGGCGGAGAAGAAGCCCACCCTGGAGGAGCTGCTGGCCGAGTTGGACGGCCTGTGCGGCCTGGACAAGGTGAAGGCGGACGTGAAGGGGCTCATCAACCTGGTGAAGGTGCGCAAGCTGCGCCAGGAGGCGGGGCTGCCGGTGCCCCCCATGTCCCTGCACCTGGTGTTCATGGGCAACCCCGGCACCGGCAAAACCACCGTGGCCCGGCTGCTGGCCAAGATCTACCACGCGGTGGGGGTGCTGTCCAAGGGCCAGCTGGTGGAGGTGGACCGCTCCGGGCTGGTGGCGGGCTTTGTGGGCCAGACCGCCCTCAAGACCCAGGAGGCGGTGGACAAGGCCCTGGGCGGGGTGCTGTTCATCGACGAGGCCTATGCCCTGGCCAACCAGGACAACGCCAACGACTTCGGCCGGGAGGCCATTGAGGTGCTGCTGAAGGGGATGGAGGACCACCGGGACGACCTGATCGTCATCGTGGCGGGGTACACCGACCTGATGGCCGACTTCATCCACGCCAACCCCGGCCTGGAGAGCCGGTTCAACAAGTATTTCCATTTCGAGGACTACGACGGGAAGCAGCTGGCGGAGATTTTCCGCTCGGTGTGCAAAAAGAACGGCTACTCCCTGGACGAGGAGACGGACAAGGCGGCGGCGGAGGCGTTCCAGGTGATGTACGACCGCCGGGACGAGAATTTCGGCAACGCCCGGGATGTGCGCAACGTGTTCGAGGCGGCGGTGGCGCGGCAGGCCAACCGGGTTGCGGCCATGGAGTCCCCCAAGATGGAGGACCTGATGGCGCTGACCATCGCCGACCTGGACCTGGAGGACGGGGAGGAATCATAAAACGGGCGCGGCCCCGGACGCATCCGCGTCCGGGGCCGTTCTGTGCCTGTGTTCTTTATTTCCGCACGAGCCTGGCGATGGCGGCGCTCATCTTCCGGGCCGTGCCGGGGCCGTACTTGTCCAGGTTTTCCTGGAACCTGGGGTCGTTTTCGTACATCTGGCCCAGGCAGGCCAGGATGCCGTCGGTGCAGTTGTAGTGGTACCGGGTGATGTGGGCCTGCCAGCGGCGCGCCAGCGCCTGGCCCTCCTGGCCCTCCGGGTCCCCGCAGGCCCCGAAGGCCTGGAAGATCTCCTCCATCTCGGCGTTGATCTGGGCCTCCTGCTCCGGGGTATAGCCCGCGTGCTTCTCCCGGCTCTCCAGGAACGCCTCGGTGTTGCCCCAGCGGTCCGCCGCCTCCTGGGCGTATTGCTTCTTGACGGCCTCCCAGTCCGCCTGGGTGGGTTTGGGTCTCTCGTCGTACATTGCGATGCCTCCTATCGTCTCATCCACCAGCCGCAGCATATCGTCCAGCCGCTGCCGCTTCATCAGCAGCAGGGTCCGGTGCTTTCGCAGGGCCTCGGTGCGGTCGTTGCCGGGGGCGGACAGGATGCGCCCGATCTGCTCCAGCGGCACGCCCAGCTCACGGTAGAACAGGATCTGCTGCAAAGACGCCATGGCCGCGCCGTCGTAAAACCGGTACCCGGCCTGGGTCGTCTCCGACGGTTTCAGCAGTCCGATCTCGTCGTACCAGCGCAGTGTCCGCACACTGACGCCCGCCCGCTTCGCCGCCTCGCTGACCGATAACCTCATCTCGCTCACCTCCGTAAAAAGACTGTAACCCATGACGTAACGGCAGAGTCAAGGGGTTTTCCAAAAAATATCCCAAGAGAATATTTGTCAAGGGGGATTTCACCTAAAAGATGAAATCCCCCCCGATAAACAGGAAGTTATCTCTCTGCTGATAGCCGACAGTTCAACTCATAAAGTGCTGTTTTATTAGAATCCCACGTCAAACGCAACATAGCATCGTGGTAACTCAGCCATTCGCAATCAAGGTGTTCATCGGATAGTTTTATATCGAGAATACATTCAAATGCAAAATGATACTCAGGCAGAACAAAAGTATCCTTTGCCCAGTACTTTCGATGGCGTTCTGAAATAACATCTGCGGGGACAAATGCCATTGAGACCAGTTTAGTTATGCTATCCACTTTAATCCCTGTTTCTTCTGAAACCTCCCGGGTTGCAGCTTCTATCGGTGTTTCATTATCTTCTCCACCGCCTGCCACAAATTGCCATTGATCTACATCTGCACGGTGAAAAACACAAAACTGTAAATCTGGATCTCGTCTATAAGGAATCGCCAATATCTGAAAAGGTGCTCTCATATAATTAACCTCTAACCTCCACAAAACAAATTTGTCGATTAATACAAGCAGAGTATACCATCATTGCAAGCGGCTTTCAACCCTCATTGATAGGCGCTGGTAGTAGTGGCAAGCAATGCACAGGACAAAAAACCGGGGAGGCGGCTCCCTGGGAAGCGCCTCCCCGCTGTGCGGATGGTTTGGTTTGTGCCGGGGCGTCACTGGGCGGCGCGCTCCAGGGCGGGCCGCAAAGCGCCGATTTTGGGCAGCAGCTTCAGCAGCAGCGTGCCCAGCACGTAGCAGGCCAGGGCCTCGCCGGGAATGAATGTGGCGGCGTGAAAGCCGTAAGCCATCCAGAAGGCGGCGTTGACCGCCCCCACCTCCGCCCAGGCCCACATGGCGGGCAGGATCAGGGCGTTGACCAGGATAGGGGGCAGGGCCGCCAGGTACCACTTGGGCGCCTTCATGGTGAGGTACGCGGCAATGGCGGTGGCCAGGGTGCCCAGCAGCCAGTCCAGCGGGAAGGGGGAGCCCAGCAGGTTGGTGAGGAAGCAGCCCACCGCCAGCCCCGGCGCGGCGGCGGGGAACAGGAAGGGCAGCACGGTGAGGGCTTCGGCGAAGCGGCACTGCACCGGGCCAAAGGCCAGGCCGAAGATGTTGGCGAAATAGCCCATCACAGTGTAGAGCGCCGCCACCATGGCGGCCAGGGTCAGGTCACGGACGGAAAATCTGCGCATAAAAAAGCCTCCTTTATCTTTAGAGTGCCAGCGCATTGGCACAGCGGCGGGCGTTCCTTCCGGGCGGGAACGCGCTTTCCCGCCCGCGGCTGTCTGCCCGCCGGTTGGACCGAGGTGGAGGTCGGTCGGCAGCATTTTACCACAGCCCCCCGCCCTTGTACAGGATCAAACCGCCCGGATTTCCGCCCTGAAAAAAGATTCGTCATTTTCCTCAAATAACCGTTGCCAAGCCAGCGGTTTTATTGTATAATTACCTTTAGCGACGCTGCGCGTCCGGGACGCTTTGGCCGTCTGCCGGGCCGGGCACTAAAGTTTAAGGAGTGGAACAAACTATGAGCTATTCTCCCCACAATATCCGCAACATCTGCCTGCTGGGCCATGGCGGCAACGGCAAGACCACCCTGGTGGAAAGCTTCCTGCGCATGACCGGTGTCATCGACCGTCTGGGCAAGACCACCGACGGCAACACCGTTTGTGATTACGACCCCGAGGAGATCAAGCGCCAGATCTCCATCTCCGCCGCCGTGGCGCCCGTGGAGTACAACGGCTGCAAGATCAACGTGCTGGACGCCCCCGGCAACTTCGACTTCGCCGGCGAGGTGGCCG
This sequence comes from uncultured bacterium, assembly GCA_946548895.1. Taxonomy (GTDB): domain Bacteria; phylum Bacillota; class Clostridia; order Oscillospirales; family Oscillospiraceae; genus Enterenecus. The sequence goes on from CAMNQF010000011.1 coordinate 61,686, forward strand.
AGTGCCTGTCCGTGGCCGACGCGGGCGTGCTGGTGTGCGCCGCCAAGGGCGGGCTGTCCGTGGGCACCGAGCGGGCCTGGCGGCTGCTGGACGAGCGCAAGCTGCCCCGCATCGTCTACATCTCCAAGATGGACGAGGACAACATCGACTTCAACTCCGCCTTCGACACCCTGCGGGAGTGCTTCGGCAAGAGCGTGGCCCCCCTGGTGGTGCCCATCTGGGACGCCAGCAAGAAGGTCACCGGCATTGTGGACGTGATCCACAAGCGCGCCTTTGAGCCCGCCGGCAACAAGCGCAAGGAGATCCCCATCCCCGAGGACAAGGTGTCCGTCATCGACGAGATCTACGGCCAGCTGATGGAGTCCGTGGCCGAGACCAGCGAGGAGTTCATGGAGAAGTTCTTCGGCGGCGAGGAGTTCACCTACGCCGAGATCATGCAGGGCCTGCGGGCCGGCGTGCGGGACTGCTCCCTGGTCCCGGTGGTGTGCGGCTCCTCCTTCACGGGCCTGGGCACCCTGATGCTGTTGGATATGATCGTGGACCTGCTGCCCAACCCCCTGGAGGGCGTTCCCGCCTCCGCCGCCAACAAGGACGGCGAGCACGAGGACTTCATCGTGTCCCAGGGCGCGGTGCCCGCCGCCTTCGTGTTCAAGACCGTGGCCGACCAGTACGGCAAGTTCTCCTTCGTCAAGGTCATCTCAGGCAGCCTCACCTCCGACATGACCCTGGTGAACGCCACCAGCGGTTCCAACGAGAAGCTGGGCCGCCTCTACATCATGCGGGGCAAGAAGAACGAGGAGGTCAAGGAGCTGGGGTGCGGCGACATCGGCGCCATCGGCAAGATGGACCGCATCAAGACCGGCGACACCCTGTGTGACGCCCGCAAGTTCATCAAGCTGGACCCCATCCCCTTCGCCGAGCCCAACTTCTCCAAGGCCATCGCCCCCAAGACCCGGGGCCAGGAGGACAAGATTGCCGCCGGCCTGGGCCGCCTCAACGAGGAGGACCCCACCTTCACCGTGGTGAACAACGCCGAGACCCACCAGATGGTGGTCACCGCCGCCGGCGACATCCAGATGGACGTGCTGGTGAACAAGCTGAAGAGCCGCTTCAACGTGGATGTGGAGCTGTCCGAGCCCCGGGTGGCCTACCGGGAGAAGATCCGCAAGCCGGTGTCCAAGCAGGGCCGGCACAAGAAGCAGACCGGCGGCTCCGGCCAGTTCGGTGACGTGTGGATCCGCTTCGAGCCCTGCGACAGCGAGTCCCTGGAGTTCTGCGAGGAGGTCGTGGGCGGCGCGGTGCCCAAGAACTTCTTCCCCGCGGTGGAAAAGGGCCTGCGGGAGGCCTGCGTCCACGGCGTGCTGGCGGGCTACCCCATGGTCAACCTGAAGGCCACCCTGTACGACGGGTCCTACCACCCCGTGGACTCCTCTGAAATCGCCTTTAAGACCGCCGCCCAGCTGGCCTACAAGGCCGCTCTGCCCGAGGGCTCCCCGGTGCTGCTGGAGCCGGTGGGCGAGCTGAAGGTCACGGTGCCCGACAACTACATGGGCGACGTGCTGGGCGACCTGAACAAGCGCCGGGGCCGCGTGATGGATATGCAGCCCGTGGGCGGTGGCAACCAGACCATCACCGCCGAGGTGCCCATGGCCGAGATGATGACCTACGCCATCGACCTGCGGGCCATGACCCAGTCCAGGGGGACCTTCGTGCTGCACTTTGTGCGTTACGAGGACTGCCCCCCCGCCGCTCAGGAGAAGGCCATCGCCGCGGCGAAGGCCATGGCGGAGGAATAAACCAGACACAAAAAGATCCCCACCCGGTTTCGGGTGGGGATCTTTTATGCTGACTGTCAATGACAGTCATTGTAACACAATGTTTTACAATGTTTGACGTGACAATCCATGCGGCTTCTGATAACCTTATGATAAACCCCGCAGGGGAGGTGATTATCATGAAAGGCTACCAGGCCCTGTCCGAGGAACGCTGCGGAACCTGCAAATACTTCCGCCTGCACTACCGGCGCACGGAAGGAGGGCGCTACTACCCCCTGCGGTGCGGGCACTGCGTCCATCCCAGGCTGAAAAACCGCCGGGTGGAGGAGCACTGCCCCCACTGGGCCCCCAGGGACGCGGAGGCGCGGGACCGGTGAGGGGCGCTCAGAACACCGCCTGCACCAGCACCATGTAGAGGATGGTCCCCCCCACGATGGACAGCATATTGTTCTTTTTCCAGACGTGGAGGGCCACCACCGCCAGCCCGGCGATGAGGCCGGGGGCCCAGCCGCCGGGGGCGGCGAAGCTGGCGCCCCGGTAGCAGTAGACGATGAGCATGGCGATGACCGCCGGGGGCAGGAAGCGGCCCAGGTAGAGCACCACCTTGGGGGGCTCGCCGCCCCGGCCGAAGAGCAGGAAGGGCAGCGCCCGGGTGAGGAAGGTGACGGCGGCCATCACCGCCACCAGGGCGGCGATTTGGAGGGTGGTCACAGGGATTCCCCCCCTTCCAGCCGGGGCCGCATCAGCAGCAGCCCCGCCACCAAGATCACCAGGGCGGGGATGAGGAACCGCCCGCTGTCCGGCCCGAACACCAGCAGGCAGGCCAGGGTGCCCGCCGCCCCCAGGAACACCGGGGCGTGGCGGGCGTTGGACTGCCACTGCTCCACGGCGATGACCAGGAACAGCGCCGTCATGGCGAAGTCGATGCCTTCGGTGTTGATGGTGATGAGGGCCCCCGCCACTGCGCCGATGACGGACCCGGCGATCCAGTACAGGTGGTCCAGCAGGGCAATGGTGAAATAAAAGCCCTTCTCATCCACCCCCTCCGGGGCCTTTACCCCCGCCAGCAGGGCGTAGGTCTCGTCGGTGAGGGAGAAGATCATGTACAGCTTCCGCCAGCCCATGCCCCGGAACTTCTCCAGCATGGACAGACCGTACACCAGGTGGCGGAAGTTGATGATGAGGGTGAGGAAGGCGGCGTCCGCCAGGGGGGAGGAATTGGCCAGCAGGTCCACCCCCAGGTACTGGCCGCTGCCGGCGTAAATCGCCACCGACATGAGGGCGGCCCAGGTGGGGGCGAAGCCCGCCGCCGACAGCATCCAGCCGAACACAATGCCGATGGACAGGTAGCCCATGAGCACCGGCACGGTGTGGGGAAAGGCGGCGGCCAGGGTTTTCTGATTCATGATGTCACTTCCTCGGGAAAAAGCGTGAATATTGACAAAATGATTATACCGTCAATCCCGCGCCCCTGGCAAGGGCAGGGTTTTACAGATTGTTCATTGTATTCCCGGCGGGATTTGGCTATAATAATGCCAGACAAATCTGCCTGGCCCCTGGGCCGGGCCCTTTTTGGAGTGAGGCCTGCCATGAAAAAGCTGCTGTACATCTACAACCCCGCCGCCGGGCGCAAGACCGCCAAGATCAACCTGTCCGATGTGCTGGAGGTGTTCGCCCGCCAGGGCTATGAGATCACGGTGCATCCCACCCAGGCCCGGGGGGACGCCGCCGAAACCGCCCGGGCCCAGGGCTCCGGCTACGACCGGGTGGTGTGCTGCGGCGGGGACGGCACCCTGAACGAGACCGTCCGGGGGCTGCTGGAGCTGCCCCGGGAGCAGCGGCCTGTGCTGGGCTACATTCCGGCGGGCACCACCAACGACTTCTCCCGCACCCTGGAGCTGCCCAAGACGGCGCCGGAGCTGGCGGAGACGGCGGGGGCGGGGGTGCCCCGGGCCATCGACGTGGGTCAGGCGGAGGGGAGCCCCTTTACCTATGTGGCCGCCTTCGGCCTGTTCACCGACGTGTCCTATTCCACTCCCCAGGCCAGCAAGAACCTGCTGGGCCATTTCGCCTATGTGTTGGAGGGTATGGGCAAGCTGTCCAACATCCCCAGCTACCACATGAAGGTGACCACCGGGGACGGCCGGGAGACGGAGGGGGACTACATCTACGGCATGGTGGGCAACACCGTGTCGGTGGGGGGGCTGGTGAACCTGCCCCGGGACAAGGTGCTGCTGGACGACGGGCGGTTTGAGGTCATCCTCATCCGCCGGCCTGAGAACGGCAAGGACTGGCAGTCCATCCTCACCGCCCTCACCACCCTGGAGCTGGCGGAGGACGGGGTGGTGACCGGCTTTTCCGCCAGTGAGATCACCTTTGAATGCGGCCAGCCGGTGGCCTGGACGGTGGACGGCGAGTTCGGCGGGGAGCAGACGGTGACCCATGTGGTGAACCTGCCCCAGGCCCTCACCATTGCCGGGGGCGCGGCGGCGGAGCAGTAAACCACAAGGCGGGGCGGTTTTCCCGGGAAAACCGCCCCGCCCTGTCTCGCTCTATGGGTTGAAAGGGTGATCTGGACGCCGCCCGTGCGGCGGTCCGCGTCCAAGCGGGCCCACGCCGCGGTTTTGCGCTTCGGCCTGTGTTTTGTGGGCCTATTCCTCCAGCCCGCCCTGTTTTTTCAGCCGGGCCAGGGCGACCTGGTACCAGGCCAGCATGGCCAGGGCGGCGAGCGCGAAAACTCCCGCCGCCCAGGACCGCAGGAGGACGGCCATGGGGGTCATCACCGCGAACAGGTACAGGGCGGGCCGCCGCAGGGTCCGATAGTAGTCCGCCTGGTCCTCCCGGGTGGTGTGGAGCTGGAAGGGCGTTCCGTCGTTCTCCTTTTCCACGATGAGCAGCTCCCGGTTGAAGGTGGTGGCGTTGGACGCGATCCGGCCCCCGGGGTCCGCCCAGGGGCGGGCCACCGTCTTGCCCACGTTCCAGTTGAGGTTGATATTTTTGAAAAACACCCGGTAGCCGCACTCCTCCAGGAACCGGGCGTATTCCTCGGCGTCCTGCCTGGATTTGTGCCCCACGAACTCCACGCAGTAGCGGTACTGCCCCGGGCCGCAGGGCTCGAACTCATACAGCAGCTTTTCCGTGCGGACCAGGCGCAGGCCCTGGTCCGCCATTTTGTCCAGCCACCGGGCCTGAGCCCCCGTCAGGCCGGCGAAGTAGCGATATCGCTTTTCTCCCATAGCGCACCTCCCATAATTTCCGCGGCGGCGGCGGCCAGCGCTCGCAGCCGCGCCAGCTCCCGCTCCGCCGCCTCCCGCCCCAGGGCGGTGATGACGAACTCCTTCTTCCGCGCCCCTCCGCCCAGGGGCTCGATCCAGCCCTTCTCCTGAAGGGTGTTCAGCGCGCCGTACAGCGTCCCCGCCCCCAGCGCCAGCCGCCCGCCGGTCAGCTCCTCGATGAACTGCATGACGGCGTAGCCGTGCCGGGGGGTGTACAGGGCCAGGAGAATGGTAAAGGTCACCTCCGTCAGCGCGCCGCCTTTTGCGTTGTCCCGCATAGCATCCCGCCTTTCATTACGTTTACTGTAATAATTATATCAGTAACCGTAATGCTTGTCAAGGGGAAACCTGAAAAAACAATTTCCCGCGGCAAGGGGAGACTTGGCCCAGAGAGCCGGTGGACATATCCGCCCGGGGACGGTATTCACGTTGAGGCGGCTCTGGGGATAGCTGCCGATGTGGCACAGGGTGGGCGGGCCGTCCACGGGGAAGAAACCGCGATACGCCAGCGCGGAGTACGGCCCCGGCACGGTGCGGCCCTTGGACAGGGCAAAGCGGTCCCGGTCCGATATTTTTGACTGCCTGGGATCCACGTTCAGCTCCCTGAGGCACAGGTAGGTGAACACGCCGGGCGGTGTAGGAGGGGAGGTTCCCCTCGCTGCCGCACTGGAGGCGGCAGAAGGCGATATCGGGCGCTTGCCATATTCTTTGGACAGCGGCGCGGCATCGCGGCGGAGGCGGCCATGGGAGTGGCGCTAAGATGCCCGCCCCCATGCCGCCGAAATGAAGTGACCAGGTTTGAACCTGTGAGGAAAAGAAATCGGCTGATTACAACGGCTTGAAGCCCCAAAACCCTGTTTTTCAATCAAAATGTTTGAAGAGCGGGGTTCATTCAAGGCGCGGCTCCCCAGCCACACAAAAGAGCGCATCCATAATATTCTCGCCAATTAACTTATCAAACGAAGGAAATTTTCCGAAATACTTTTCGAATAGCAGTTGTGACCTATAATTTTTGCGGCTTTCAACTGCGGATAACGAACGATAAGAGGAGACTGCAAATATGATTCGCACCATAAAGAATTTAAAAATCAGGCTGAAGCTTTATATTCTTATCGGAGTTGCGCTGCTCGGAATGCTTATTATCAGCGGGATGTCATTTTTTCTCATGGGCCGGATGAACGACATGACAAGCGACATTGCAACAAGCTGGCTCCCCAGTGTTGATGTCGCAAGGGAGTTGAGCGCCACGATTTCCAACATCCGGCTGAATGAGCTGGAGTACCTCACCGCAGGTTCTGATGACAAGAAGGAGACCAGCCTTCAGTACCTCCAGGATGGAAAAGAGAGTATGGATGCCCTCTTAGCCGCATATGGGGACATGATCGATGAGGAAGAAAGAAATTTCTATGACAACGCGAGCAATCTCTGGACGCAGTACCAGGCAGCGGATGAAGAAATAACGGCTTTCGCCAAACAGGGCCTCGCTGAGAGCGCCCGCGCGGTTCTGGACGGAGAATGTGAGGCGCTTTTCAACTCTTTGAACAGCGCTTTTGATGATATTATCGCCTACAATACAAAGGGAAGTGATGATGCGGCGGCGGAAAGCGCGTCCCTTTACAGAACCGCCACCTTGACCATGGCGGCAGTTGTCATTGCCATCATCCTCGTGGGCGTCTTCTTCTCATTTGTGATTATACGCCTGATTAAAACCCCGATTTCCGAAATCGAAAATGCCGCCATCAAAATGGCGGAAGGAAATTTGGATGTAGCGATTTCCTATACCTCGAAGGACGAACTGGGTGTTCTCGCCGCTCAGGTAGGCAAATTGATCCACAAGCTTCAGGTTATCATTGAGGATGAAAACCAATTCCTCGCTAAAATGGCCGGGGGAGATTTTACGGTGGATTCGACCTGCGAGGAAGCATATACAGGCGGCTTTTATCCTCTGCTTGTCTCGTTCCGGGGCATTGCGGACAAGCTCAATGACACCATGCTGCAAATCAGTCAAAGTTCCTCCCAGGTCGCGAGCGGAGCGGAGCAGGTGTCGAACGGCGCCCAGGCGCTCGCCCAGGGGGCGACGGAGCAGGCCAGCTCTGTGCAGGAACTCGCCGCCACCATCGAAGAAATCTCCAACAAGGTGAATCAGAACGCGGACAGCGCGCGGCAGGCCAGTCAAGCGGCGGACTGTGTCAGCGTAAAGATGGATGTGAGCAAAGAAAAAATGCAGCAGATGACACGGGCGATGGGGGATATCAGCAGCTGCTCCAGTGAGATCGGAAAAATCATGAAGATTATTGAAGATATTGCTTTCCAAACCAATATTCTCGCCCTGAACGCCGCCGTAGAAGCTGCCCGCGCGGGCGCCGCCGGAAAAGGGTTTGCCGTAGTAGCCGACGAAGTCCGCAATCTGGCAAACAAAAGCACAAAGGCCTCCGAAAATATCGCCGCTTTGATTGAAAATTCTTTGCGCGCGATCGAACACGGAACGCAGATTGCGGGCGATACGGAGCAGTCTTTGATTCAAGCGGTCAATGACGTGAACGAAATGGCCGGAATTATCGAACAGATTTCGGAGGCCAGCAGCGATCAGGCGGATTCCCTCGCCCAACTCACTGTGGGAATTGACCAGATTTCCAGCGTTGTGCAGACAAACTCGGCAACCGCGGAGGAAAGCGCGGCGGCAAGCGAAGAACTGTCCAGCCAGTCACAGCTTATGAAGAATCTGGTAGGAAAGTTTAAGCTGAAAATCGGTTCTTTCAAATGATTCCGGCCCGCCGACAGGTCAGGATAGAGCGGCTATGATATTCAAAACCGAAAAAACTGTATCCCTTGAAATATAAGGGCTGCAGGCAAAGAATGACCCTGCCTGGTCTGAACAGCTGACAAGGACTTGTTCAGATTGGGCAGGGCCATTCGCATATTACGGATTAGCGTACTCAAAACTGGCGCATGGATCAATATGTTGAATCAGGATCTCTTTCCCCCTCCAAAAGCAATAACGTACAGTTGCGCAGAGGCTTTCGTGGATTGTGCGCTTCATGCTGCCCTCCACAGGAGCGCGAAGTGATTGCCCCTGTTCTTCCAACAGGTCTACCGCCAAGCGATATTTTCCTTGCTGTATTATCGCGCTGTTAGAGGACCACTCAATTATTTCCGCCCCCCGATAAGTTGCCAAACGATACTCCCTGCCGCGGTGGATGACAGCGCAGATACACCCTGTAAAACTTGCCACGGGCAGGGGAATAGACGCGATGGCAAGCATCAGGCTGCCATTTTCAGGTCTGTCCCAGGCACATTGGGTCCATAAATAGCCGCTTGGAAAAGACCGCCCCCGGTCAGTTTCGATATACCCTGCCCCATCCGAGAAGTCCAGCGTTTCTCCGTTCAAATTCAGGGCTCCATCTAAGCGATGCCCCATACTGATAATGCCATGGGAGCACTGCATTCCAGCAAAAAGGGCGAACGGTCCCATAATATCTGACCGAATGGCAGTAAAGGGTCCATACTTCAGCGTGCCCTGGAGCAAAAATCCATCCTGAACTAGATTCAGTACGCACCCTTGACGGCTAAAAGAAGACTGGCCAAGCTGGATCTGGAAGTGATCCGGAACGGCGTGAAACTGTGCTTCCGGGTATTCCAGCCACCACGACCCGCCGTTTGCGATGACTTGGAGCGACGCGCTGCGGCGGCCTGTATGTTCAATGTGGAAGGCGGGGATCAAAGCGAGAGATTGTCCGCGCCTGTTTTGATGCTTCAAATACCAGCCCTCAAAATAGGGGCCCAAACTTTTTTTGCCATGGAAGTATTTCATATTTCAAATTTTCACCGTACAGTTTTCCGTGATCCATGAGACAGGCAAAGAACCAGAAAATTCATGCGGCGATCCCCCTTTCTCCATATTCTGGCCGAAACCACAACGAAAATACATGACACAAGCTAATTTCTCCATCCAATCCGAACAACTGACGGCATTGTTCCAGGCCGGGCAGGAAATTTACAAGGTACCTTGAAAATCGGGAAAACAAAGCGTATATTATCAAGGTACCATGATATATGCGAGAAAGGACGCCTGATTATGAGACATCACGATAAAACTATGCGCCATATGGCCCATCGCTCGGCGGAAACGATCGATGGGCGGCTCATTATCCTCCTGCGGGACATCAGCCACACCATGCGCTCCTTGTACGAGGGAAAGGGCAGTCAGAAACGGATCCTGATACTTCTGCGCGAAACAGGGACGATCACCCAGCGGGAACTGACCGCGCGGCTGGGCATCCAGTCCGGCTCCGCCAGCGAAGTCATCGCAAAACTGGAAAACATGGGACTGATTGCCCGTACCCTCAGCGAGACGGACCGCAGGACTGCCGATATTACCCTGACGGAGGAGGGGCTGCGGCAGGCGGCAGAAGCTATGGCGCAGCGGCAGCGGCGGCATGAGGAGATGTTCTCCGTGCTGTCTGGGGCGGAAAAGGCACAACTGCTCTCCCTGCTGGAAAAAATCAGCGCCGACTGGGAAACCCGCTACCAGGGAAGCCGGGAGCGTCACCCCCATCATCATGAAAAGGGACACGGCTGCAACCGGGACTGCGTCAACTGCCCCCATCCCTGCGGCCGGGGCAGGGGGGAGTGAGTATGTGGAAATACATCAAGCGCTACCTGTTTTACGCGGTCCTCGCGGCGCTTTTCATGATCGGCGAGGTGGCGATGGACCTGGTCCAGCCGGGGATCATGAGCCGCATTGTGGATGAGGGCGTACTGGGGCTAAAAAGCCAAGGCGCAAGCGACTTGGGGCTGATCTGGACGCTGGGGCTGCAAAGGATTGTTCTGGTGCTGTTCGGCGGATTATGCGGGTCACTGAACAACGTTTTTACCCACATCGCCAGCCAGAACACCGGCAATGAGATCCGCAAGGACATCTTCCGGCGGATCATGTCGTTCTCTTTTCCGCAGCTGGACCGCTTTGGAACAGGCTCGCTGGTGACCCGGGTCACGAACGACATCACGCAGGTGCAGACCTTTGTCTCCGTGTTTATCCGAGGCCTGATCCGCACCAGTATGCTGACTTTCGGCAGTATGTACTGTATGTTCCGGCTGAACCGGCAGTTCGGCCTGATTGTTTTGTGCGCCTTCCCCTTGGTGGCGGGGTGCATCGTCCTGTGCCTGTGGAAGGCCAACCCTCTGTTCTCCAAATTGCAGGGGCAGCTGGATATCATCAACTCCATCATGCAGGAGGATGTGTCGGGCATTCGGATCATCAAAGCCTGCGTGCGGGAAACCTATGAAAAGGCGCGGTTCGGAACAGCCAACGAGGTGCTGATCGGCACCCAATTGCGGGTACTGGTGATCTTCGCCTTTATGAACCCGGCAGTCAATGCCCTGATGTACGGAGTGGTGGCGGTCATTTTGTATGCGGGTTCCTTCCAGGTGTCCGCCGGCGGCACGACTCCGGGCGATGTGATGGCGGCGGTCACCTATACCACCCAGCTCCTCAACGGTGTGCTCATGCTGGTGATGCTGTTCCAGAATATTTCCCGCGGACTGGCCTCCTGGAAGCGGGTCAAAGAGCTGCTGGACAGCGAATCGGAGCTGAAGGACGGCAGCCTCGGCGGCAATACCGAACGCCGGGGCGAGATCGAGTTTCGGGATGTGTCTTTCGCCTACCCGGGGGCTGCCCGGCCAGTGCTGGAGCACATCAACCTGACCATCCGGCAGGGTGAAACGGTGGCCGTCATGGGGGGCACCGGCTGCGGGAAGACCTCCTTAATCAGCCTGATCCCCCGCTTTTACGACGCGACGGCGGGCACAGTGCTGGTGGATGGAGTGGACGTGCGGGAATACCGCCAGCAGGCGCTGCGGGAAAAGGTGGCCGTTGCCCTGCAAAAGGCGGAGCTGTTCACCATATCCATTGGAGAAAATATCGCCTGGGGCAGGCCGGGCGCGCCGGCGGAGGAGATCACATCGGCGGCAATGGTCGCCCAAGCGGATGGCTTCATCCGCTCCGCCCCGGAGGGCTACGATGCCGCAGTGGCGGAACGGGGCATGAGCTTGTCCGGCGGACAGCGCCAACGGCTGTCCATTGCCCGGGCCGTGCTGAAGCAGGCGGAGATCCTGATCCTGGACGACGCCACCAGCGCGCTGGATTTAAAGACGGAGGCGGAATTGTACCGCGCTCTGAATGAAAACCGCCAAAGTATGACCAAGATCATGGTAGCCCAGCGTATCGCTTCTGTGCGGAACGCGGACCGCATCGTGGTGCTGGAAAGCGGACGGATCGCCGCTGTGGGCACCCACGAGGAGCTGCTGGCGGAATGCGGAATTTATCAGGACATTTACCATTCGCAGATGGGAGAGGAGGCTGAAGAAATTGTCTGAACAAAAAGAGCAAACGCTTGCCGCCCGCAACATCCCCGGCATGATGAACCGGGATCAGCGTTTTGCTCAGGTGGAACACGCGGAAAATGCCGGGGCAACGCTCCGGCGCATCGCGGCCTATTTTGGCCGGGAGAAAGCCATGGTGCTGGCCATACTGCTTGTGGTGGTTTTCGGCACAGTGTGCGGGGTTTACGCCCCCAGCCTGCAAAGCGATGCCATTGATGTGATCGCCGGTATCCGGGAGGGCAGCTTGGCGGGGACCGTTCTGGGAATGCTGGCTGTCTATGTTCTTTACAGCGCCTGCCAGCTGACGCAGGGACTTCTCAGCGCCCATCTGAGCCAGCGCATCGTGAGGCGGATGCGGGGAGAGCTGTTCGGGAAGTTGGTAGACCTGCCCATCCGCTATATGGACACCCACTCCCATGGCGATGTGATGAGCCGCATGACCAACGATGTGGAGAACATCTCCACCACAATCTCCCAATCCCTTCCCTCCCTGTTTTCCGGCGTTCTGACCATACTGGGAACGGTGGCCGTGATGCTGTGGTACTGCTGGCAGCTGGCGCTGCTCAGCTGCGCCACCGTCCTGCTGACCCTTCTGGCAACAAAGGTGCTCTCCGGGAGGGTGCGCAAATTTTCCCGGCAGCGGCAGATGCTGCTGGGCAGGCTCAACGGTACCGTTGAGGAGATGGTGTCGGGCTACCGCACCATGGTGGCTTACAACCACCAGGAGGCTACGGCGGGGGAGTTCTGCGCCATCTCCGATTCCTTGACCCGCGCAGGCATCAAAACGGATATATTCAGCGGGGTTATGGGTCCGATGATGAACTGCATTGGCAACATTGGCTTTGTCATCATCGCCGCCTTCGGCGGGTACTTTTCCGCCAGCGGTTTGATCTCCGTGGGGGTCATCTCCGCTTTTATTGTGTACGCCAAGCAGTTTAGCCGCCCTATCAACGAGCTGGCGCAGATATACGGCCAGCTCCAGACCGCTACCGCCGGAGCGGAACGAGTATTTGCCGTCTTGGATGAGCCGGATGAGGATAAATCCGGAAACGCGCTGGAGGACGGCCCCGCCGCTGTAACGTTCAGGCAGGTGCAGTTTTCCTATGTTCCGGGCCAGCCGGTGATCCGGGATTTCAGCCTGGTGGTGCCTTCGGGGAAAAAAGTGGCGCTGGTGGGGGCCACAGGCAGCGGCAAAACCACACTGGTCAACCTGCTCATGCGCTTTTATGACATTGACAGCGGAAGCATCTTGATTGACGGGCAGGATATCCAAGACATTTCCAGGGATGACCTGCGCCGGAATGTGGCTATCGTTTTGCAGGACACAGTGCTGTTCCATGATACCATCCTGAACAACCTGAGATATGGAAGCGAGCACGCATCCATGGAAGATGTGGAACAGGCGGCCCGTATGAGCCGCTGCGGCGAACTGATCGAGGGTGTGCCCCAAGGTTGGGATACTGTTCTGACCGGGGGCGGCGAGAACATCAGTCATGGGCAGCGCCAGCTGCTGGCCATTGCCCGGGCTTTTGTGGCAGACCCGAAGATATTGATTTTGGATGAAGCCACCTCCAATGTGGACACCCGAACGGAGCGGGCCATCCAAGAAGCCATGCAGAAGATTATGGAGAACCGCACCAGCATCGTCATTGCCCACCGGCTGTCCACCATTCGGGATGCGGATATGATCGTGGTAATGGATCAGGGCAGAATTGTGGAATGCGGCAGTCACCAGACGCTAATCGCGCAAAAAGGGAAATATTACCATCTGCACATGACGCAATATGCGGGGTTTGTGACATAATGAATGCGAAAAAGCATGGATTACCGTGTTTCGGAAAAGTCCAGATTATCATGCCTGATATCCTTGCTTTCTATGAGAGCGTAACCGTAAGCGACAAATCTCCTGGCGTCTTGCACAAGAATACGGGATGCGAGAAAATACAATAGGGTGTTATAAAGTGCCATGTACTCTTGAATAGTACATGGCACTGCTTGTAGTGGGATAAATTTTTGGGGGAGGAAACGCGCAGACACAGAAACGATCCGGGCGATTATTCAGGCCCTGAAGTCATGCTGAACGATTTCAAATGCAGCTGCCCGGTATACCTGGCCTGCGGATACACGGATCTGCGGCGTGGGATTGATGGGCTGGCGGGGCTGGTGCAGACGCGGTTCCGGCTGGATCCATTCCAAGACGCGCTGTTACAAGAGTTTTCACGGCAAATTCGATTCCTACCTGACCAAGCGCCGGGGAATGCTCTATCAGATCATGCACAAGGCTGAGGCCAATGACCTCATCCGTAAAAACCCCGTCCGCTTTGCGGAGAAAATGAAAGCACAGCGGCCTGTGAAGCGCAAGGAGGCGTTTACCCAGGAGCCTCAGCACATCGAGCCGGACGGCTCTTGCGTTTATATCCGGCAAGCGGTAAATATGGTGAAGGGTAAACCGTACATCGGCCCACCCAAGAGCGCCGCCAGCGTCCGGGACGTGCCTGTGCCGCCCAACGTCCAGCCTTGCGCCGTGTATCTCCGGGAACAGGCCGGAAAATTCGTGTGGGAAAGCCCCATCGCCGGACAGCCCATCAACCCCAGCCACTTTCGGGATAAGTATAGGAACGCATTGTTCAAAGTCCCGGGCGTCCGTATGCTGACGCCCCATAGCTGCCGGCACACCTATGTCTCCCAACTCCAAGCCCTGGGTGTGGACATGGAGACCATTCAGAGCATGGTAGGCCACGCCGACATGGAAATGACCCAGCATTATTTACACGTCCAAGAAGAAGTGCGGCAGGCCGCCGCTGAGAAGTTCAGTAAGACCTTCAAAGTCTCTCGTTCACGTTGATAACATAGAAAACTTGCTGTGTTCCCGAAAATTCTGGTACATACCAGAATTTCAAGCGGGCCAGTTTCAATAAATGACAGTCTGTGCCGCTGAAAACCATTCAGCGGCAAGCTGTCAAACCTTCATTCTAGTATCATTCTGGTACAGATGGCATTAGGACAAAATACGGGAAGTCAGGGTTTGAACGGAAAGCAAGAAAAAAGCCTCAAATCTTTCGATTTGAAGCCTTTTCCTTCACATGGTTCCCATGTTTCCTGGTGGAGATAAGCGGGATCGAACCGCTGACCTCTTGAATGCCATTCAAGCGCTC
>CAMNQF010000012.1 GCA_946548895.1 uncultured bacterium
GCCGCCGCGCCAGTCCTTCATGGAGGGGCCGTCAACGGTCTTCTGGGTGGCGGTGGTGGAGTGCACGGTGGTCATCAGGCCGTCGGTGATGCCGAAGTTGTCGTTGAGCACCTTGGCGATGGGGGCCAGGCAGTTGGTGGTGCAGGAGGCGTTGGACACGAACTTCATGTCGGGGGTGTAAGCGTCCAGGTTGACGCCGCACACGAACATGGGGGTGCTGTCCTTGGAGGGGGCGGACATGACGACCTTCTTGGCGCCGGCGTCGATGTGGGCCTGGGCCTTCTCCTGGGTCAGGAACAGGCCGGTGGACTCCACCACATACTCAGCCTCCAGCTTGCCCCAGGGGATGTTCTTGGGGTCGCGCTCGGCGAAGATGGGGATGGACTTGCCGTTGACCACGATGGCGTTCTCGGTGGCGGAAACCTCGCCGTCGAAGTGGCCGTGCATGGTGTCATACTTCAGCATATAGGCCAGGTAGTCGGCGGGGCACAGGTCGTTGATGCCCACGATCTCGATCTCGGGATGGTTCACGCTGGCGCGGAAAACCATGCGGCCGATGCGGCCAAAACCGTTAATACCTACTTTGATGCTCATTGGTATCACTCCTTATTTATGATAGGGGCTTGCACGGCTTTATTATACTCTAACCGCGCCCCAAAGGGAAGGGGTATTGTGAAAAATTTTTCAAACTTTTTTCCGTTTTGTTCGGCAAAATGGCGGGGCTGGGCCGCCCGGCCCCGCCCTCTCCCATAAAACGGAAGTTTCTGCCGCTTGACAGCGCTGGTATAATGGGAGCGCAGCATGGAAAGCGAGGAGGAGCCGCGATGGACAAGCTGAGGGACAAATTTCTGAACGCGCTGCCCACCCTCCGGGCGCTGGGCCGGTGGCTGGTTCTGGCGGGGCTGGCGGGGCTGGCCTGCGGGCTGGCGGGGGCGGCGTTCACCTGGTGCGTGGCCCAGGCCACGGCCCTGCGGGGGGCCCACCCCTGGCTGCTGTTCTGTATGCCCCTGGCGGGACTGGCCATCGTGTGGGCCTACCGCGCCGCCGGGATGGAGAACGACAGCGGCACCAACCAGATCATCGCCAGCGTCCGGGGCGGGGAGCGCCCCCCGGTGCGGCTGGCCCCGCTGATCTTCCTGGGGTCGGTGCTCACCCACCTCACCGGCGGCAGCGCTGGCCGGGAGGGGGCAGCTTTGCAGATCGGCGGCAGCATTTCCGCCGGCATCGGCCGGCTGCTGCGGCTGGGGGAGCGGAATACCAACACCATCATCCAGTGCGGCATGGCGGGGCTGTTTTCCGCCCTGTTCGGCACCCCCCTCACCGCCACCGTGTTCGCCATGGAGGTGGTGAACGTGGGCCACTTTCGGTATGCCGCCCTGTTCCCCTGCCTGCTGTCCGCCCTCATCGCCGACGCCGTCCCCCGGCTGCTGGGGCTGCCCGCCGAGGCGTACCACCTGTCCGGCCTGCCGGAGCCGGGGCCGGTCTCCCTGCTGCAATGCGGCGGGCTGGCCATTCTGGCGGCGCTGGCGTCCATCGCCTTCTGCGTGCTCATGCACGAGGCGGCCCATCTCTATAAGAAGTACATCCCCAACCAGTACCTGCGGGCACTGGCGGGGGCGGCGCTGGTCATCGTCCTCACCCTGGCGGAGGGCAGCGGCGACTACAACGGCGCGGGAGGACATATCATTGAGCTGGCGGTGGAGGGGAAGGTCCATGCGCCCTGGGCCTTCGCCCTGAAAATGCTGTTCACCGCCCTGACCCTGGGGGCGGGCTTCCGGGGCGGGGAGATCGTGCCCACCCTGTTCATCGGCTCCACCTTTGGGTGCGCCGTGGGCCCGCTGCTGGGGCTGGATCCGGCGTTTTCCGCCGCCGTCGGCATGATCGCCCTGTTCTGCGGGGTGGTGAACTGCCCCCTGGCCTCCATCTTCCTGGCCATTGAGCTGTTCGGCGGGGGCGGCCTGCCGTTCTTTGCCCTGGCCTGCTCCCTGAGCTTCCTGGTCAGCGGGCGGTACTCGCTGTACAGCAGCCAGAATATCGTGTACTCCAAACTGGAGGCCCGGCTCAACGACACCCCGTAACGGTCCTACTTTCTGCTTGTGCAGAAAGTAGGCAAAGACACACTCAGGGGGAAACCCTCCGGGTGAACACGGCCCCAAGGGCGGGCCATGTTCACAGTCGGGTCTCCCCCCGAGACCCCCCTGTTACGAGGGACGCCCTATACGGCGGATCAAAACAAATTTCCGGCGCGTAGGGCTTTCGGCTCAGATGCCCCCATTTGTGCTGCCGCCGGTATTTGGTCATTGGCCGGGTCAGGTCTATTGGGCTGCGCCTGAGCTTGTGCGCCGCACGTTGCGTATCAGGGGTAAGGCGTCATAACGTCCGTGCGGCCCAAAAGATAATCAACGCTTGTCCCATAATAGTCGGCCAATTTGATCAGAACATCAGTGGGAATGTCCCGTTTGCCCGTTTCATAATAAGAATAACATACTTGACCGCATTGCAAATATTCTGCAAGGTCTTTTTGCAATAGATCCTTATCCTCCCTCATGTCTCGGATTCTTCTATACATTTTGGATACTCCTCTCTTGCAGATAGGATGTACCAAAAGTATAGGTAAAACATTTTGTTATATTGACATAATTACCAAAATGGTATATGCTGTCCTTGAGGTGATCACAGATGGCCAAAGAAGACAAGAGAAGAGTTTCAATTTTGATACCGGAGGGAGTATACCGGCAACTGGAGGAACAGGCGGAGTGTTCCTCACGATCTCTTTCATCCTATATCAGGCAGGTTTTGAAATGGCATCTATTATATCTGAATCAATTTCCATAAGCATAGAACGCCTGAGGGCCTGTCCGAATGGACAGGCCCCTAAAAGTTTCTTTTTTCGCTTCCTTTTTTCTTTTCAAAGAAAAAGTAAGGCCCTTGAACTTACCTCTGGTACTCGAACTCCAGATTATAGAGGCACACGGCGTCGCCGTCCTGGACGCCCAGGTCCTCCAGCTGCTGGTACACCCCGGCGTCCCGCAGCTTGCGCTCGAACCAGTTGCGGCTCTCGTAGTCGCCGAAGTTGACGTTTGCCATGAGCTGGCGCAGCCAGGGCCCGTCCACCAGCCAGGTGCCATCCTCGTCCCGCTGGATGTCCAGGGCCTCCGAGGTGTCCACCTCCGGGGGCCGCTCCACGTAGGTGGGCTCGTAGACGGTCACCGGGGGCAGGGTGGACAGCTCCCGGGCGGCGGCGTACATCAGCTCCTGGGTGCCCTGGTGGGCGGCGGCGGACAGCTCAAACAGGGGACAGCCCCTGGCCTCCACGTGTGAGCGGAGCCTGGCCAGCAGCCCGGGGTCCTCCATGATGTCCACCTTGTTGGCGGCCACGATCATCCGCCGGGAGGCCAGCTCGGGGGACCAGCGCTCCAGCTCCTGGCAGATGGCGTCGAAGTCGGCCACCGGGTCCCGGCCCTCGGAGCCGGACACGTCCACCACGTGGATGAGCAGGCGGCAGCGGTCCACGTGGCGGAGGAAGTCGTGGCCCAGGCCCGCGCCGTCGGCGGCGCCCTCGATGATGCCGGGGATGTCGGCCAGCACGAAGGACTGGCCCTCCTCCATAGGCACCACCCCCAGGTTGGGGGAGAGGGTGGTAAAGTGGTAGTTGGCGATTTTGGGCTGGGCCCGTGTGACCACGCTGAGAAGGGTGGACTTGCCCACGTTGGGGAAGCCCACCAGCCCCACGTCGGCCAGCAGCTTCAGCTCCAGAAGGACCTCCCGGTACTGCCCCGGCAGGCCCGCCTTGGCGAACCGGGGGGCCTGCCGGGTGGGGGTGGCGAAGTGCTGGTTGCCCCAGCCGCCGTTGCCGCCTTTCGCCAGGACGAAGTCCTCCTGGCCGGACATATCGCAGATGATCTCCTTTGTCTCCAGGTCCCGGACCACCGTGCCCCTGGGGACCCGGATCACCAGGTCGCCGCCGTCCTTGCCGGAGCAGCGCTTGCCCTGGCCGTCCTTGCCGTTTTCGGCGGTGTACTTGCGCTTGTAGCGGAAGTCCATCAGGGTGGACATATGGGGGTCCACCCGCAGGACGATGTTGCCGCCCCGGCCGCCGTCGCCGCCGTCGGGGCCGCCGGAGGCCACGTACTTTTCCCGGTGGAAGGCCACCGCGCCGCCGCCGCCGGCTCCGGCCCGGACGGTGATCCGGGCGGTGTCAATGAATTGATTGGCCATAAGGCCCTCCTTTTTTGAGAATGAGTTATTGGCAGAGGCCCTCGAAGAAGCGGCGGGCGTTTTCCAGGTCCTCCTGGTCAGGATGCCCCTTGCCGGTGCCTCCTATGAGCTTGAAGGGCCCGAAGGTGTTGAAGCCCCGGCAGCCGAACTCCCCGGCCACCTGGGCGGATTTTTCCCTGACCGCCGCCGCGATGGACTTGGCGCTGCCCAGCCCCGCGTAGGTGTACAGGAAGAACACCCGCCTGCCCTCCGGCAGGTTTGCCCTGGCGAAGTTCAGCACGTCCGGGTGGAAGCTTCCGGCGTAAATGCCGGAGGCGAAGCCGATGAGGTCGTAGCCGCTCAGGTCGGCCCGCGCCTGGGCGGACGCGTCGATGAGGGTCACGTCGTGGCCCCGGGCCACGGCCTCCACCAGCTTTTTGGTGTTGCCGTGGTGGCTGGAGTGGTAGGCGATTACGGTTTTCAGCATGACGGTCCGCCTTTCTGTTCCCTGGAAATCTGCTCCCAGTTGATTTTGCGGCCCTTGAAGTAGTACTGCCGGTCGTGCTCGCCGATCTCCCGCAGCACCCGGCAGGGGTTGCCCGCGGCCACGGCATTGGCGGGCAGGTCGCGGGTGACCACGCTGCCGGCGCCCACCACGGTGTTGTCGCCGATGGCCACGCCGGGCACCACGATCACCCCCGCCCCCAGCCAGCAGTTGCGGCCGATGCGCACCGGGGCGTTGTACTGGTAGGCTTTTTCCCGCAGCTCGGGCAGGATGGGGTGGCCCGCCGTGGCGACCACCACATTGGGGCCGAACTCGGTGTAGTCCCCCACATAGATGTGGGTGTCGTCCACAAAGGTGCCGTTGAAGTTCACATAGACGAAGCTGCCGAAGTGGATGTGCCGCCCGCCCCAGTTGGCGTGGAAGGGGGGCTCGATGTAGCACCCTTGGCCGATCTCGGCGAACATCTCCCTCAGCATGGCCGCCCGCTTCTCCTGCTCCGGGGGGCGGGTCTGGTTGAACTCATACAGCTTGTCCAGGCATTGGAGCTGCTCGGCCATAATTGCGTCGTCCATGGGGAGGTACAGCTCCCCGCCGTGCATTTTTTCCCGGAAGTCCATAGCTCCTCCTCATAAATCCAGCCGGCAGGCGGCATACCCGTCCGCCTGCCTCCGTCTTCTATTGTCCGCTGTTCTCCTTGGAGAGACTGAGCGCCACCCCCAGGATGCCCGCGAGCAGCCCCAGCCAGACCAGGATAAAGGAAAATACGCCGCCGATCCCATGATCCATCATGGGAACAGCAGTATTGTTGACCGCGGCGACCAGCACCAGCAGCATTCCAAACAAAATGAGCGCAATCCCCACGGCTTGCTTTTTCTCCATTTTGACACGCTCCCTTTCATGAAAAAAGCCGCAAACGGTCCCCCGTTTGCGGCTCTTGGCTGGGTTACTGAGCAATTTCTACAATAGAAACCTGCTTGCGGTCCTTGCCCAGGCGCTCGAACTTCACCTTGCCGTCCTTGAGGGCGAACAGGGTGTCGTCGCTGCCCTTGCCCACGTTGACGCCGGGGTGGATGTGGGTGCCCCGCTGGCGCACCAGGATGTTGCCCGCCAGCACGAACTGGCCGTCGCCGCGCTTCACGCCCAGGCGCTTGGCCTGGGAGTCGCGGCCGTTCTTGGTGGAGCCGCCGCCCTTTTTATGGGCGAAAAACTGGATATTGAGCTTCAGCATAATCGTTTCCGTCCTTTCTGTTAAAGGTTAAAAGCTGTCACGCTGCGCCTGTCCGCGGCGCGCGGCTTCACTCCGATTCGGGCAAAATCCAGCCCCACTGGGTGGGCCTTGAGCTTTTGCCCTCACTTCGCTCCATCCGCGCTGCTCACGACGGCTCCGCGCTTCTTACTCGTCGTCATCGTCCATCAGGACGGTGAGATAATCGGGATATTCCTCCCCCATGGCCTGGAGGTAGACCATCAGCCCCGCCAGCAGGTTCTGGCAGGTGTGTTCGTTTTCCTCGCTCAGTCCAACCGGGAGCTTGAGGGAGATGCGGGCGTCCTTTTCGCTGGCCTTCACCGGGGCCCCCAGGCCCAGCACCTCGTTGATGGTGCACTCGGTGAGCCCCACGGCGGCGGAGACGGCGGCGCACACAATGTCCGCGCCCGCCTCGGCGTACCCGCTGTGGCCCTCCACCAGGAAGCCGTCGATCCGGCCGGACCCGCTGTGGAAGGTAACGGTGGTCATAAGCGGACCCCTCAGGCGTTGACCTTGGTGATCTCCACCTTGGTGTAGGGCTGGCGGTGGCCCTGGCGGCGGCGGTAGTTCTTTTTGGGCTTGTACTTGAACACCAGCACCTTCTTGCCCTTGCCGTTCTTCACCACGTTGGCGGTGACGGAAGCGCCGGCCACCGCGGGGGCGCCAAACTTGGCGCTGTCGCCGTCCAGAACGGCCAGCACCTTGTCGAAGGTAACGGATTCGCCGGCTTCCGCGTTCAGCTTCTCAATGTAGAGGGTGTCTCCCTCAGCCACCTTGTACTGCTTTCCGCCGGTCTCGATGATCGCGTGCATATCTGCACTCCTTTCCTTTATTACGGGCTCGCTGTCGGGGGTGGGGAAAACTCCCTCTTCTCTGTGGAAAAACCACACCCGGTCCATGCGGCTCAAATAGTATATCAGCCCGGTTTTGTAAAGTCAAGCATTTTGCTCCGATTTTCTCACGTTATTTCACGCTTTTGGGCCAGCTCCGCCTGGAACCGGGCAGCGGTGCGCTTGGCGGCGGCGATTTTGTCCCAACTCTCCAAATATTCCCTGGCGTACTTGGGGTTGTTCAGCCGGACAATTTTTCGGTTTTCCGGGTCCACCAGCTTGGTGATCCCCCCGGCCCCCAGGGACAGCACGGTTTGCAGCTCCTCCATCATCACGATATTGTAGGCGCACACCGCCCCCGGGCGGGCCCAGCCCACGTTTTCGAAGGAGCCGGACATATACTTCTGCCGGTACAGGTAATAGGGCGCGTAGCCCGCCCCGCGGAGGCGCTCCGAGGCCAGCGCCAGCATGGCCTCCACCGTCTCGGGGGCGCACAGGCCCCCGCCCGCCCCGGCAAGGCCCTCCTCGGTGAGGCGGGAACCCTTTTTCAGCGCCAGGGTGTGCACCGTGATGTTGGCGGGCCCCATGGCCAGCACCTGGTCCAGGGTCCGCCCGAAGCCCGCGGCGCTGTCGGCGGGCAGCCCGGCAATGAGGTCCATGTTCACCAGCCCGCCGAAGCGCCGCCCCGCCAGGACCATGGCCTCCACGATCTGGGCGGCGGTGTGGGCCCGGCCCATGGCCCGGAGCACGTGGTCCTCCATGGTCTGGGGGTTGATGGAAATTCTGTGGATGTTGTGGATTTTCAGCGTCTCCAGCTTGTCCGCGGTAATGGTGTCCGGCCGGCCGGCCTCCACGGTGAACTCGGCGCACCGCTCCATGGGCAGGAAGCGCTCCACGGCGGAAAGGATCCTGTGGAGCTGTTCCGCGGTCAGGGTGGTGGGGGTGCCGCCCCCCATGTAGGCGCAGGAGATGTGGAGATGTTCCTCCCGCAGGAGCCGCCCCGCCAGCTGGATTTCCCGGCACAGGGCATCCACGTAGGGGTCCACCAGGGCCAGGGCGCCCTTGATGTCCGACGAGATGAAGGAGCAGTAGGCGCACCGGGTGGGGCAGAAGGGGATGCCGAGATAGAGGGCCAGCCCGTCCCGGCACAGCCCCCGGTTTACGTCCAGGGCGGCCTGGGCGCACTCCACCGCCAGCGCCGCCCGGGGGGCGGATACGCGGTATTCATTTTCCAACTCCCGCTGGGCCTGTCCGGCCGTTCTGCCCGCCAGCATGGCCTTGGTGGGCAGCTTGACGGGCCGCACCCCGGTGAGGGACCCCCAGGGCAGCTCATGGCCCAGCAGGGCGGTCCCCGCCTTGTAAAAGGCCTGCTTCAGGGCATGGGACACGGTGTGGTACACCGCCTCATCCGGCTCATCCAGCTTTTCCGCGGGGAAGCCGGAGGAAGCGCTGTATTCCCCCTCCGGCCGGAACAGGAGGGCGTCCACCCGGACGGGCCCCTCCCCCCGCTGGAGGCGGAACAGGACGGCGTTTTGCTCCGCCGCCGGCCGGGCCGGGGGGCATGGGGGATACTCCGGCCTTTCCCCGGGAAATAGGGTGAGCAGCATCTGCTCGGCGGCAAAGCGGAAGCGTTCCGGGGGCCAGGGCCAGCCAGTCTGGGAAAACCAGATCTTCATCTCAGCCTCTCATGGCCATGCGCAGGCAGTCGTTGGTCTGCCGCTCCCGCTCCAGGGTGGTCTGCTCCTCGTGGCCGGGGAGCACCTGGTAATCCCCGGGGAGCTCCCCCAGCCGCTTGAGGGACCGCATGATCTGCCCCTCGTCGCCGCCGGGGAAGTCGGTGCGGCCCATGGAGCCGGCGAACAGGGTGTCCCCGGTGAACAGCACGTTCCCCAAGCGCAGCGTCACCGAACCGGGGGTGTGGCCGGGGGTTTCCAGCACATCCAGCTCAACCCCCGCCACGGCCACCGTGTCACCCTCCCGATAGGGGGTAATGTTCCCGTAGGCGCGGACGGTGGGGAACCTCTCCCCGAATATCCCGGTGGTCTCCCCCTCCCCGAAGTCGGCGGGGTGGCAGTAGACGGGCAGCTCCGGCCAGGCGGCCCGCAGGCCGGGGATGCCCAGGATGTGGTCAAAGTGGCCGTGGGTGAGCAGGACGGCCTCCGGGGTCAGGCCTTTGCCTTTCAGCCATTGGGCCAGCTGCTCCCCCTGGCCGCCGGGGTCCACGACGCCGCATTTGGAGCCGCCTTTCTGGTAGAAAATATAGCAGTTGGTGCCAAGCTGGCCCAGCCGGAGCACGCTGATCTCCATACAAATCCCTCCTTGTTTTTCTTCCTTTTTTCTTTGAAAAGAAAAAAGGAAGCGAAAAAAGAAACTTTTAAACTTCTCTCTATTTCATCATAATACTTTCGAGGCCGGGCAAAAACCCGATTTGTTTCTGCCCGGCCCTGAACGAATCATATAAATAATATTTTTCTTTTAAACCACTTCAGTCGTCGAGTAAAATCGTACCGATTTTTGCCCGCTTTCGTAACGGTTTAAAGTTTCTTTTTGCCTACTTTTTCTTTTCAAAGAAAAAGTAGGGCCCTTTACTGCTTGTTGGGATCGTAGGCCACCACGGTGCGGCGGTTGGGCTCGGTGCCGGTGGAGAAGGTGGACACGCCGGGGTAATCCTGAAGGGCGGTGTGGATCACATGGCGCTCGTAGGCGTTCATGGCCTCCAGGGTGATGTTCCGGCGGTACTTGACCACCTTGCCCGCCGTCTTGCGGGCCAGACGGTAGAGGGACTCCTCCCGGCGGGCGCGGTAGCCCTCGGCGTCCACGTGGATGCGCACCCGGTGGCTGCGGCCCCGGTTGACGGCGTAGCCGGTGAGCTGCTGGATGGCGTCCAGGGTCTCCCCCCGGTGGCCGATGAGGGCGCCCATATTCTCGCCCTCCAGCACCACCTGATAGGTGTCTCCATCCCGGGTAACCACAGGCGTGGCCTCCACCCCCATGTGCTGGAACAGGCCGGTCTGGAATTTCACAATGGCGGCGGCCACGTCTCCGTCCGCGGGGACGGGCTGGGCCGCGGGAGCGGGATCCGGCTTTGGCCCGGAGGCAGGCTGGGGTTTGGGCTGAGGCTTGGGCTGGGGCGGATTGGGCCGCTCCGGCCGGGGGGCGGGGGCGGGCTTTTCCTCCGCCGGTGGGGGCGCTTGGACGGGCTCGGGCTCGTCGGGGGCCTCGTAGGTGAGCTTCACCTTGGCGGGCACGGAACCGATGCCCAGAAAGCCGGTCCGGCCCCGCTCCAAAATTTCCACAGACACGTCGTCCCGGTCCAGGCCCAGGTGGGCCAGACCCTTGGCGATGGCCTCGTCCTCGGTTTTGGCGGTAAATTCCATGTATTTCAGCATGGAAACGCACTCCTTTGTCTTATGTTGTTCATGGTCTCGGCGCTGGGTCAGTTTTCCCCGCCGTCATCGTCGGCGTAGGCTTCCTCATAGTCCCCGCTTTCTTCCGAAGGGGCCTCCGCCTCCCTGGCCTTCCGTTCGGCGGCCTCGGCCTGGGCGGCCAGCTCGGGGTTGGACTGGGCCACGATCTCCTTTTCCTCCTCGGTGAGTCCGGCGGGCTCCTCCACGGCGGGCTTGGCGGGGCCGTTGGGGTCGTGGTAGGGGGTGACGGGGTAGCGGTTGGGGTCGTAGGCGCGGCCCCGGGCGTAGGCCCGCAGGCCCTCCCGGCTGGCGGACAGGTCCACGCCGGGCTCCCGGTTCTTCTTCTGGTGGGCCTTCTTGGGATCTTTCCCGGCGGCGATGGCGGCCGCCTTCTTCTCGGCGGCAATGCGGCGGCGCTCCTTTTCGGCCTCCTTGGCCTTGGCGGCCTGCTCGGCCATCTCCTTCTGGGCGGCCTCATAGTCCTTGCGGAGCATCCGGCCGCAGATGACCTCCTGCACCATGCCCAGCAGGGAGTTGGCGATCCAGTAGACGCACATACCGGCGGGGAGGGCGAAGCCGATCCACAGGGACATGATGGGGCTCATCAGCATAATGGACCAGTTCATCTTGGGGGCGGGCTGGTCCCTGTTCATCTGGTTGGTTTTCTGCATCACCAGGCTGGTCACCACGGACAGGGCGGCGGAGATCACCGGCAGCAGGAACAGGCCGATGGAATCCCAGCCCCACCCGTTCTCCCAGAACATCAGCTTGGGCACCTGGGACAGGTCGATGCCGAAGAAGTCGAAGTTGATGAGGAACACGCTGGCGGCGGAGGCGCCCACGGCGGCCTTGGCGGCCTCCAGGTTGCCGGAGTTCATCATGGACGCCAGGATCAGCTCGTTGGAGCCGGCCACAGTGAACTCGGTCCCCATTTTGGCGGACCAGCCCAGGGCATCGGCCACGGCCTTCACCGCGTCCTCGGTGAGCCACATCATGTATTTCAGCGGGCGGCGGATGATGGCGTACAGGGGGTACAGCACGGCGATGGGGATCAGCTGCCAGCCGCAGCCCCCCATGGGGTTCACGTTGTTCTCGGCGTAGAACCGCTGGACCTCCTGGTTATACTTCTCCTTGTCGTTGCCGCAGCGCTTCTGGATCTCCTGGAGCTGGCCGTTCATCACGTTCATCTTAATCATGCTCTTCTTGCCCTTGAGCTGGAGGGGGAAGAGGACGATCTTGATGACCACCGTGAACAGGAACAGGGCGATGCCGTAGCTGTCGAACACCTGGCAGAACAGCTTGAGCAGCCAGCTGAACGGGGTCATGAGGATTTGCCAAATATCCATGTTTGGCCTCCTAAATTCGTTTGATTTTCTTGGGCGGGACGGGGTCGTAGATAAAGCTCTTCTCCCGGTGGAAGGGGTGGCACCGCAGAATCCTCCAGGCCGCCAGCAGCCCGCCCTTCAGCGCCCCGTGGACCTCCACCGCCTCCAGGGCGTAGGTGGAGCAGGTGGGGATGAACCGGCAGCAGGGGGGCCGGTAAGGGGAGATGTCCCGGCGGTACCAGCGGATGAGGGCCAGCAGCAGCTTTTTCATTGGGCCGCGTCCTTTTTCAGCAGCCCCAGCTTGTCCGCCAGCTTCAGGAAGGACTTCTCCATCTGGCGGTAATCGCTGGAGGCGGCCCGAACCCGGGCCACCACCACCACGTCCCGGCCCCCCAGCACCTGGTCCTCATGGAGGCGGTAGACCTCCCGCAGGCGGCGGCGGACCTTGTTGCGCACCACGGCGCAGCCCACCTTGGTGGACACGGTGAGGCCCAGCCGGTTTTCCTTCCGCCCGTTGCCCCGGACATAGAGAGCGAGGCGGCTGTCGGCCGCGGTTTTGCCCCGGTTATAGGCCCGGCGGAAGAGGTGGTTTTCCTTGAGGGATACGGTTTTTTTCATCTGGACCTCCATTTGGGATAAACCGTTTCAGAATGCTGCCGCGCCGCGAAGCGGCCGGGTTCTCGCCTTCGGCCCGGCCGGCGATGGACGTTTGCCACCGGCAAACATCGCCGTTTGGCCGCTTCCTGTTGTCACGCTCGCTTTGGGCGCGCTCCTCGCCCCGGCTTCCCTCCGACGCGCTGCTACGCTGCGCCTGTTCGCAACGCGCGGCTTCGCTGCGACTCAGGCAAAACCCAGTCCCACTGCGTGGGTCTTGGGCTTTTGCCCTCACTTCAGTCCATCCGGGGCGGCGCGCCTAAGCTCACGCTTCTCCGCGCACAAACGCCTAGGGGCGAGGGAAAATTCCCGCGCCCCGGTGTTTATCGTTTATCCCGATGTGTGCGCCATCAGTGGCTCAGGCGGGCGCGGCCCTTGGCGCGGCGGCGGGCCAAGACCTTGCGGCCGTTGGCGGTGGCCATACGCTTGCGGAAGCCGTGGACCTTGGAACGCTGGCGCTTCTTGGGCTGATAGGTACGAACCATGCGGGAACACCTCCTGTACAGTTTGACGGGCGCCCCGGGTTCGGGGCGCCTCCTCCACAACGCCCGGGCGGGCGCGGTTGGCAGACTTTTGCGCGTAATCGCGTGTCAAAGATTATACCTTGATTTTTCCCGTCTGTCAACAAAAAAACGGCAATATTCTTTTTTTACCCGGAAGGCGCCAGATATAGCGTTCCTTTTTGGACCTGTACATATTTTGTCAAAAAAAGCGGGAGTTTTTCTGGATACTATTATATAAAAGAATTGGGAAAAGTACTTGTACGGCGCTTCCTTTTTTGGTATAATTGATTAGTTACGATACTAGAGAGTTTAGGAGGCTGCTTCCTATGAAATCGGCTGCCGACGTATGGGAAAAAGTAAAGAGCCTGATGGAGGGCAGCATGACCGCCGTCTCCATCGAGACCTGGTTCGGCGACGTGGAAGCGGTCGCCTTGGAGGACACCCGGCTGGTGCTGTGCGTGCCCACCGACTTCAAGCGGGGGATCATCCGCACCCGGTTTCAGTCCGGGGTGGAGGCGGCGCTGAAGGAGCTGTTCTCCTTCGACGTGGACGTGGCCCTGCTGCTGCCGGAGGAGCGGGACGCCTATCTCCGGCAGGCCGTCTCCCCGCTTTCCGCCGGGCGGGAGGAATCGGACCAGTACACCTTTGAGCGGTTCGTGGTGGGCTCCACCAACCGCCTGGCCTTCACCGCCGCCCAGAAGGTGGCGGAGGAGCCGGGGGGGACGTATAACCCCTTGTTTATTTACGGGCAGTCGGGGCTGGGCAAAACCCACCTGCTCCACGCCATCGCCAACCGGGTGCGGCAGAACCGCCCGGGATGCCGGATCATGTATGTCCAGAGCGAGGACTTTGTCAACGAGCTCATCAGCAGTCTGCGCCGGGGCATCGATATGCAGGGCTTCCGGGACAAATACCGCCAGGTGGACCTGTTTCTCATGGACGACGTGCAGTTTATCGCGGGGAAAGACTCCAGCGAGGAGGAGCTGTTCCACACCTTCAATACTCTGTACGAGCAGAAAAAGCAGATCGTGTTCACCTCCGACCGCCCCCCTTACGAGATGCTCCGGCTGGAACAGCGGCTGAAAACCCGGTTTGAGCAGGGCCTGCCCGTCGACATCCAGCCCCCGGACTATGAGACCCGGGTGGCCCTGCTGAAGAACAAGGCGCTGGAGCGGGGGATCTCCCTGCCCGACCCGGTGCTGTCCTACGTGGCGGAAAACATCACCTCCAACGTGCGGCAGATTGAGGGCGTGGTCAACAAGATCATGGCCTTCCAGGAGCTGATGGGGGCCCAGGTGGACGTGGAAACCACCATCCGGGCGGTGCGGGACATCCTGCGGGCCAAGGAGAACTTCCTGCCCTCGGCGGACACCATCATTCAAGAGGTGGCCCGGTTCTACAATCTGGACGCCGCCGCCATCACCGGGCAGAGCCAGAACAAGGAGATCAGCACCGCCCGGAACGTGGCCATGTACATCATCCGGGAAATGACCCAGCTGTCCCTGGCGGAGATCGGCCAGCAGTTCGGCGGGCGGCACCACACCACGGTGCTCAATTCCATCAACCGGGTAGAGAAAATAATGAAGGAAAAGCCGGAGCAGATGCAGGTCATCCGGGACATCACCAACGCGGTGAACTCGGCATATTAAACAGAAGCGCAAAGCCGCCGCCAGCTTCCACAGTTCTGCGGACTGTGGCGTGGAACCCTGTGGAAGCGGTTCAGGCGGCCCGCCGCGCCGTGAACGCTGTGCATCGTTTGTGAACTCCGCTGTGGACAGCCAAAGCCTTGAATTTTCCTGGGTTTCCAAGTTTTCCACAGCTTCCGCACCCCCTACGGGCTACTACGAATTTAAAAGCCTTCCTCTCCTGCGGAGGAAGGAGAAAGGAACCCAACATGAAATTTTCCTGTGAAAAAGCCATCCTGCAAACCGCCGTCACCACCGCCGGCCGGGTGGTAGCGCCCAAGAGCTCCATTCAAGCCCTGGAGGGCGTGCTGATTGAGGCGGGGGACGGCAGCCTGAGCATCAGCGGCTACAATCTGGAGACAGGCATTGTCACCACGGCTCCCGCGGAGGTCACGGAGGACGGGGCCATTGTGCTGTCCGCCCGGCTGTTCGGCGAGATCCTCCGCCGTATGCCGGACGACGTGGTATCCATCGGGACGGAGAACTGCTCGGTCCACATCCAGTGCGGCCCCACCTCCTTTGATATCATGGGCAGCAGCGACGAGGATTTTCCCGAGCTGCCCTCCGTCAGCGACGGGACAAGCCTCTCCATAACCCAGGGAAACCTTCGCTCCATGATATCCCAAACCATTTTTGCCGTCAGCGACAACGAGAGCCGTCCCATTCACACCGGCGCGCTCTTTGAGGCGGAGGGAGGAGAGCTCACGATGGTGGCGGTGGACGGCTACCGGCTGGCCCTGCGGAGGGAGAAGCTGCTGAACCAGGACGGGGCGGGGCGGATGTCCTTTGTGGTGCCCGGCGCGGCCCTCAGCGAGGTGGAAAAAATCTGCGCCGACTCGGACAGCCCCGCGGTTGTCACCCAGGGGGACCGGCACGTCACCTTCCAGATCGGCGGCACCCTGCTGGTGGCCCGGCGGCTGGAGGGGGAGTTCCTCAACTACCGCCAGACCATTCCCCAGAACAACGCCATTGTGCTGGAGGCGGAGGCCGCCGACCTCCAGCGGTCCATCGACCGGGCCTCCCTCATCATCAACGACAAGCTGAAGAGCCCGCTGCGCTGCAAATTTGAGGACGGGTCGCTGTCCATCACCTCCAAGACGGCCATTGGCTCCGCCTTTGACCGCTGCCCCATCTCCGGGGACGGCAAGGGACTGGAGATCGGGTTTAACAACCGCTTTTTGATGGACGCGGTAAAGGCGGCTCCCGCCTCCCGGGTACGGCTGGAGCTGAATACCGCCACCTCTCCCTGCCTGGTGCTGCCCCAGGCGGGGGAGCCGGACAACTTCCTTTATATGGTGCTGCCGGTGCGGCTGCGGGCGGCGGAATGAGAAGCGCTGAACAGGCGGCTGCGAGGGAGCTTGGAACGGAGCGAGGATAAAAAACCAGGATTTGCGGAGCAAATCTGTTTTTTATCCGAGTCGCAGTGAAAGCAACCGAGCGTCCAGCCGTCTGTGAAGCGTGACAACAGGGCGGACGAGGAGAGTATCGTGAAAAAGCAGCCAAAAAGAGCTTGAGACCGCTTCCAGCGGGATGGGGAACGTTCCGTTTTTGACCCGGCCGCGAAAGGCGGTCATAGCTGGATGCGTCGAGAGAAAAAGCGGCCGAAGGAACATTCATTTTAAGGAGGCTGCCATGGGAGAGCAGCGTATAAAAATTGAGACGGAGTTCATCCGGCTGGACGCCCTCCTGAAATTTGCCGGGGCGGTGGAGACCGGAGGGGAGGCCAAGCTGGCCATACAGGGCGGAGAGGTCAAGGTAAACGGGGCGCCCTGCGCCATGCGGGGGAAGAAGCTGCGGCCGGGGGACCGGGCGGAGCTGTCCGGCTTGACGCTGGTGGTGGAATGACCGTCAACGAGATTTCTCTGGACTTTTTTCGCAGCTATGTCCACGGGGAAGCCCGGTTTCACCCCGGCGTGAACGTGGTGGCGGGGGAGAACGCCCAGGGGAAAACCAACCTGCTGGAGGCCATCGCCTACCTGTCCTCGGCCTCCTCCCACCGGGCCCGGTACGACCGGGAACTGATCCGCCACGGCGTGGACCATGCCTTTCTCAAGGCGGGGATCACCAGCCGGGGGCGGGAGATCACCCTGGAGGCGGACCTCCACCGGGGGGCGCGGCGGCAGCTGCGTTCCAACGGGGTACGACTGAAAACAGCGGGTGAATTGTCCGGCATATTAAACACAGTGTTGTTTTGCCCCGAGGACCTGTACCTGATCCGGGAGGGGGCGGAGGCCCGCCGCCGGTTTCTGGACGGCTGCATCTGCCAGCTGCGCCCCCGGTACGCCCAGGCCCTGGGGGAATACCGCCGCCTGTACCAGCACAAGAGCCGCATTTTAAAGGACAGCGAGCGGTATCCCGGCCTGATGGACGCCCTGGACGACTTCTCATTGCGCATGGCCCAGTGTGGGGCGGTGATCGTCCACTACCGGGCCCATTTTGTGAAGCGGCTGGCCCAAACGGTCCCGGCCATCCACTCCGACTGCTCCGGCGGGCGGGAGCGGCTGGCCCTGCGGTATGAGACGGTGTCCACGGTGACGGACCCGGAGGCCCCGCCCAAGGCCATCCTGCCCCAGCTGCTGGCCCACCAGGAGGCCCGCCGGGAGGCGGAGATCGCCGCCCGGTCCTGCCTGTCCGGCCCCCACAAGGACGAGCTGGCGGTGGAGATCGATGGCTTCCCGGCCAAGGGCAGCGCGTCCCAGGGGCAGACGCGGACGGCGGCGCTGGCGCTGAAGCTGGCGGCCCGGGATATTTTTTACAATGACTCGGGGGAGTGGCCGGTGCTGCTGCTGGACGACGTGCTCAGTGAGCTGGACCACCGGCGGCAGGAATTTGTGCTCAACCGCATCACTTCGGGGCAGGTGTTCATCACCTGCTGCGAGGAGGAAAAGCTGGCGCGGCTGAAAGAGGGAAAGGCGTTTCGTGTCAAGGACGGCGCTTTGTTTTCCGTTTGAGGCGGCGGCCTTCCGTGCAGGGCCGCCCCATAGGGGAGGGCGCCTTCCAGGGGGCGTATCCCTCCGCGGGAGGAACCGATGTATCTTCACTTAGGCCAAAACGTAATGGTCCGCTATCAGGACCTTATAGGCATTTTTGATCTGGACAACACCACCTGGTCCTTCCGTACCCGCCGCTTTCTGGAGCGGGCGGAGCGCGAGGGCCGGGTGGTCTCCGTGGGGGACGACCTGCCCCGCTCCTTTGTCCTCACCCAAGCGGAGGGCGGGCTTCCCACGGTATATATTACCCCGCTGTCCGCCGCCGCGCTGTCGGCCCGGGCGGCCCGGGATATTCCCATATAGGGCCGGATACGTCCGCCGCAAATAAGGAGGAAGTTTGAATGGAACCCATTGAATATTTATGGAAGGACCGCAAGCGCCGCCTGGGCCTGCCCCTGTCCTTCACCCGGTATTTTCTCAGCGGGGATCGGTTGTTCTGCGAGACAGGCCTGCTGAATTTGAAGGCCGACGAGGTGCTGCTGTACCGGGTGCAGGACCTGGAGCTGACTATGACCCTGGGCCAGCGGATTTTCGGGGTGGGGACGGTTTGCGTCCACTCGTCGGACAAGAGTATGCCCCACCTGGACCTGAAGAATGTCAAGCGTCCCCGGGAGGTTAAGGAGCTGATCCACCGCAGCGTGGAGGAGGCCAAGGACCGCCGCCGGATGCGGGCCACGGAGCTGCTGGGTAAGGATGGCGGCCCGGACTATCATGACGAGGACGATTTGGACTTCATCCCGGACGAGGACGGCGGGGACGATTAACTGAAATAGCGGAGGAACATCATGGCAGAAGAACGCAGCGAAATGAACGAGATGAACACCACCCAGACCGACCACGAGTACGGCGCGTCGGAGATTCAGGTGCTGGAGGGGCTGGAAGCGGTCCGCAAGCGCCCGGGTATGTATATCGGGTCCACGTCGGCTTCGGGCCTGCACCACCTGGTGTATGAGATCGTGGACAACGCCATCGACGAGGCCCTGGCGGGCTACTGCGACCACATCACGGTGGAGATCCTGGAGGGCGACGTGATCCGGGTGACGGACAACGGCCGGGGCGTGCCGGTGGACATCCAGCCCCAGACCGGCAAGCCCGCCCTGGAGGTGGTGTATACCGTGCTCCACGCCGGCGGCAAATTCGGCGGCGGCGGGTACAAGGTGTCCGGCGGCCTCCACGGGGTGGGCGGCAGCGTGGTCAACGCCCTCAGCCAGTGGATGGAGGTGCGGGTCCACAAGGGCGGGCAAATCTATGAGGTAAAGTTCTCCCGGGGTGCCATCACCCAGGAGATGACCGTCGTTGGAACGACGGACCATACGGGCACCGAGGTGGTGTTCAAGCCCGACCCGGAGATGTTCGAGACCACCGTGTACGACTATGAGACCCTCCACCGCCGGATGCGGGAGCAGGCGTTTTTGAACGCCGGGGTAAAAATCCTCATGGCGGACCGCCGCCCGGGGCAGGAAAAGGAGGAGTTCATGCACTATGAGGGGGGCATCAAGGAGTTTGTCACCTTCATCAACCAGAACAAGACCCCTCTCCACGAGCAGGTGATCTATATGGCGGGCTCCAAGGAGGACTCCATGGCGGAGATCGCCATGCAGTACTGCGAGGACAGCTATAACGAGGTCATCGTGTCCTTTGCTAACAACGTCCACACGCCGGAGGGCGGAATGCACGAGGAGGGCCTGAAGCGGGCCCTGACCAACGTGCTCAACGCCTACGGCAGGAAGGCGGGCATCTTCAAGAACGACGAGAAGGTGTCCGGCGACGACTGCCGGGAGGGCCTGACCTGCGTGATTTCGGTGAAGCTGACGGAAGCCCAGTTTGAGGGCCAGACCAAGGCCAAGCTGGGCAACAGCGAGATGCGCACCCTGGTGAACAACGTGGTGTCGGACAAGCTGGAGCAGTTTTTGGAGGAGAACCCGGCGGTGGGCAAGGCCATTTTGGAGAAGGCCCTCATGGCCAGCCGGGCCCGGGAGGCGGCCCGGAAGGCCCGGGAGTCGGTCCGGCGCAAGACGGCGCTGGAGTCGGGGCAAATGCCGGACAAGCTCCAGGACTGCAATGAGCGGGACCCGGCCCTGTGCGAGCTGTATATCGTGGAGGGAGACTCGGCGGCGGGCTCGGCCATCGACGGCCGGGACAGCCGGTTCCAGGCCATTCTGGCCATGTGGGGCAAGATGCTCAACGTGGAGAAGGCCCGGGCGGACAAGATTTACGGCAACGACAAGCTGTACCCCCTGGTGCTGGGTCTGGGCGCGGGCATCGGGGAGGAGTTCAATATTGACAAGCTGCGCTACCACAAAATCATCATCATGTCCGATGCAGACGTGGACGGCGCCCATATCCGCACCCTGCTGCTGACGTTTTTCTTCCGCTATATGCGGCCGCTGATTGAGCGGGGCTACGTGTACTCGGCGGTGCCTCCGCTGTACAAGCTGGTCCGGGGCAAGACGGTGCGGGTGGCCTACGACGACGCGGAGCGGGAGCGGGTGGCCGAGGAGATGCGGGGGGGTAATCCCAACGTGAAGGTGGATATCAGCCGGTTCAAGGGCCTGGGCGAGATGGACGCCCACGAGCTGTGGGAGACCACCATGGACCCGGAGCGGCGGACCCTGCGGCGGATCACCATGTCGGACGCGGTGGCGGCGGACCGGATCTTCACCATGCTGATGGGGGAGAAGGTGGAACCCCGCAAGGAATGGATTGAGGTAAACGCCAAGTATCAGACGGATTTGGATTATTGAGAAGCGCGGAGAAGCGTCCGAGCCGTCGTGAGCAGCGCGGATGGAGCGGAGCGAAAGCAAAAGCCCAAGGCCCGCGGAGCGGGACTGGGTTTTGCTTGAGACGGAGCGAAGCCGCGCGTCGCGAACAGGCGAGGCGTGACAGCGTCGGAGCAAGCTGCGGATCGCTCGTTTCCGCCGCCGCGGGCCGGTGAAGAATGAACAAACATAAGCGGAGGTCGTTATGGGACACAACCGAAATTATAAACCCGAAGATATCGCATTTCCCAACCAGGTGATCACGGAGTCCGAGCTGGTGGGGGAGATGGAGAAGAGCTACGGGCAGTACGCCATGAGCGTCATCGTGGGCCGGGCCCTGCCCGACGTGCGGGACGGCCTGAAGCCGGTCCACCGGCGCATTCTGTACTCCATGTACGAGGGCGGGCTCACCTCGGACAAGCCGTTCAAGAAGTCCGTCACCTGTGTGGGCGACGTGCTGGGCCACTACCATCCCCACGGGGACGCCTCGGTGTACGACGCCATGGTGCGTCTGGCCCAGCGGTTTTCCATGCGCTATCCCCTGGTGGAGGGCCACGGCAACTTCGGCAACGTGGACGGCGACCCCCCCGCCGCCCCCCGTTACACGGAGGCCCGTATGGCCCGGGTGGCCAACGAGATGCTGCGGGACATCGACAAGGAGACGGTGGACTGGGACCCCAACTTTGACGAAACCCGGAAGGAGCCCCGGGTGCTGCCCAGCCGGTTCCCCAACCTGCTGGTGAACGGCTCCAGCGGCATCGCCGTGGGCATGGCCACCAACATCCCGCCCCACAACCTGAAGGAGGTCATTGACGCCGCCGTCTGCGTGCTGGACAACCCGGACGTGGGGCTGGGCGGCCTGATGGAGCACATCAAGGGGCCGGACTTCCCCACCAAGGGGATCATCATGGGCCGGGCGGGCATCCGGGCGGCCTACGCCACCGGCCGGGGCAAGGTGGTGCTGCGGGCGCGGACGGAGTTTGAGGAGTACGGGAACAACCGCACCCGGATCATCGTGTCCGAGCTGCCCTACCAGGTGAACAAGCGGCAGCTGATCCGCAACATCGCGGACCAGGTGAAGGACAAGCGGCTGGAGGGCATCAGCGACCTGCGGGACGAGACGGACCGCAACGGTATGCGCATCGTCATCGAGCTGAAAAAGGACGCCAACCCCCAGGTGGTGCTGAACAAGCTGTTCAAGCAGACCGCCATGCAGTCCAACTTCTCCGTCATCATGCTGGCCCTGGTGGACAACCAGAAGCAGCCGAAGGTCCTGTCCCTGCGGAATATTCTGGACGAGTACCTGGCCTTCCAGGAGCAGGTGATCCGCCGGCGCACGGAATACGACCTGAAAAAGGCCCAGGAGCGGGCCCACCTGTTGGAGGGCCTGCTCATCGCCCAGGACAACATCGACGAGGTCATCCACATCATCCGCACCAGCTATGACAACGCCAAGGAGCGGTTGATGGAGCGCTTCGGGCTGGACGATGTCCAGGCCCAGGCCATCTGCGATATGCGGCTCATCGCCCTCCAGGGGCTGAACCGCGAGAAGCTGGAGAACGAGTACAAGGAGCTGGAGGGCAGGATCGCCTATTACAACGAGCTGCTGGCGGACGAGGAGAAGCTGAAGGGCGTGCTGAAGGACGAGCTGATCCAGATCCGGGACAAGTACGGCGACGAGCGCGTCACCGAGATTCAGGACGTGGCCGACGAGATCGACATTGAGGACCTGATCGAAGAGGAGCAGTCCGTCTTTACCATGACGGCCAACGGCTATATCAAGCGCACCAGCGCCAGCGAGTACGCGGCCCAGGGCAAGGGCGGCATGGGGAAGAAGGGCATGACCGCCCGGGAGGAGGACTATGTGAACACGGTGTTCACCGCCTCCACCCACGACCACATTTTGTTCTTTACCAACAAGGGCCGGGTGTTCCGCAAGAAGGGGTACGAGATCCCGGTGGCGGGCCGGACGGCCCGGGGCACCAACATCGTCAACGTGCTCCAGGTGGAGCAGGACGAACGGGTGGCGGTGATGATCCACACCCGGGACATCAGCGAGGGGGAGAACCCCCGGTACCTCACCATGTTCACCCGGAACGGCACGGTGAAGCGGCTGGACGCCTCCGCCCTGCGCAGCCTGCGCAGCAACGGCCTGCGGGTGATCCTGCTGGACGAGGGGGACGAGCTGATGGAGGTGCGGGAGACCGACGGGACCCAGAACCTGCTGATCGCCACCCACGACGGCATGGCGGTGTGCTTCAACGAGAACGACGTCCGGCCCACGGGCCGCAACTCCATGGGTGTGCGGGGCATCCGCCTGCGCCCCGGGGACTACGTGGTGGGCGCGGCCCGGGCCAAGCCGGGCAGGGCGGTGCTGACCATCACGGAGAACGGCTTTGGCAAGCGCACCCCGGTGGAGGAGTATTCGGTCCACAACCGGGGGGGATTGGGCATTAAGAACTACCTGGTCACGGAGCGCACCGGCCCGGTGGTGGGCGTAAAGGTGGTGGACGGCAGCGAGGACCTGCTGCTGGTAACCCAGACGGGAACCCTGATCCGCACGGACGTGGACGGCATCCGCGTGGCGGGGCGGTCCACTATGGGGGTCATTGTCATGCGGTTCAAGGACGAGGGGGACCGGGTGATCGCCCTGTCCCTGGCGGAGAAAGAAGAAGCGGCCGAGCCGCCGCGAACGGGCGAGGCGTGACGGCGTCAGGAGGCAATTCGTGAAGACAGTAACCCTATACACCGACGGCGCCTGTTCGGGCAATCCCGGCCCCGGGGGCTGGGGGGCCATTCTGCTGTTTGGCGGGCATGAGAGGGAACTCAGCGGCGGGGAGCGCCAGACCACCAACAACCGCATGGAGCTCACCGCCGTGATTAAGGGCCTGGAGGCCCTCAAGGAGCCGTGTGTTGTGGAGCTCTGGTCCGATTCCAAGTACGTCATCGACGCCCTGGCCAAGGGCTGGGCAAAAGGGTGGCGTGCCCGGGGCTGGGTGAAGCCGGACAAGAAGCCCGCCCTGAACCCGGACCTGTGGGAGCGCCTGCTGGAGCTGTGCGAGGAGCACCGGGTAAACCTCCACTGGGTGAAGGGCCACGCGGACAACCCATATAACAACCGCTGCGACCAGTTGGCGGTGGGGGAGTGGCAGAAACTGAAATGAAGAGCGCCGGAGGGCAATGCCTCCGGCGCTCTTTCTATTCCTCCTCCGTGCGGTCCAGCTGTTCCAAATGGTCCCGCAGAGCGAGATTGATATAACTGGAAACGGAGCGGTCATCGTATTCCGCCAGCCCTTTGATTCTCTGATAAATGGGGTCGTCCAGCGTGATACTGATCCTTACTTTCAATGGTTTCATAAAATCACCTATCCAGATAATAACATTTTGGTCAATACAATATTGACATCTCATATTAGATAATATACAATATGATTTGGTGATATTATGGTGGTGAATACATGAACGAAGTTGAATTTGACCGCGCTCTCTCCAGTTTTTTGGACCAGGAGGGCTGCGAGCAGGCCGGGGAGGCGCTGTTTCAACTGGTGAAAGCGGCGTTCACGGCGGGCTGGGAGGCGGCGCTTGGCTCGGACCTAAAGCAGGTTGTGGACGTTGACAGACGGTAAAAAATTCCCTCCCGGCCGGGAGGGAATTTTGTTTTATGTTTCCTCTTGGGCGGTGCAGGTGATGTTCAGCTCATCCAGCTGCTTTTGGTCCACGGTGGAAGGTGCGCCCTCGTCGCCGCGAGCGCCATATCCCTGCTTCCGCCTGCGGCGAAAGCGAGGTCATTTTGCTGCGGCTCCTCTCCCCACAAAGCCTGCGGGGTGGCTTTGCGGGGGCCCCGGTGATGGGCGCAGGTCACTCTTCCTCTTTTTTCGTGCAGGTGATGTTCAGCTCATCCAGCTGCTTTTGGTCCACGGTGGAAGGCGCGCCCATCATGATGTCCTGGGCTCTTTGGTTCATGGGGAAGGGGATAACCTCCCGGATGGATTCCTCCCCGGTGAGCAGCATAATCATGCGGTCCACGCCGGGGGCGGCGCCCGCGTGGGGGGGCGCCCCGTAGGTGAAGGCGTTGTACATGGCGGGGAATTTGGCTTTCACATCGTCCTCACCCAGCCGCACCAGCTGGAACGCTTCGATCATAATTTCCGGGTCGTGGTTGCGCACCGCGCCGGAGGCAGTTTCATATCCGTTACACACCAGGTCATACTGGAACGCGGTGATGGTCAGGGGGTCCACCTCCCCGGCGGCGGCCTTTTTCAGGATTTCCAGCCCGCCGTTGGGCATGGAGAAGGGGTTATGGCAGAACTCCAGCTGGCCGGACTCTTCGCCGATCTCGTACATGGGGAAGTCCACAATCCAGCAGAACTGATATTGCTCTTTGTCCATGTGGCTGGGGCAGAAAGCGCCCAGCTTGGACCGCAGCACGCCGGCGGTTTTCTGGGCGGTGGACAGCTTACCCGCGGCCAGCCCCACAAAGCAGCCGGGGGTGAGGCCCAGGGCCTCCACTACCTGGTCCTTGATGGGCTGGATGAACTTGGCGATGCCGCCCACGATGTCCTGATTCTCGTCATAGCGGAACCAGTATGCTTTCTCGCCGGCCTGAACCTCCACATCGGCGCACAGCTTGTCGGTCTGTTTGCGGGTACCCTGGAAGCCAGTAACCACGATGGCCTTGACGGTGTTCCCCTCAAAGGGCCCGAAGCCGCAGCCGGACAGCGTGGCGGTGGCGTCCTGAATCAGCAGGTCGATGCGCAGGTCGGGTTTGTCGGTGCCATAGAGCTCCATGGCGTCATTGTAGCGGATACGGCGGAAGGGAGCGGGGGTGACCCGGTCATAGAGGCCGTATTGCTCAAACACGGGGACCAGTACCTGTTCCAGGACTGCCAGCACGTCGTCCTGATTGGCGAAGGCCATTTCCATGTCCAGCTGGTAGAACTCGCCGGGGGTGCGGTCGCCCCGGGCGTCCTCGTCCCGGAAGCAGGGGGCGATCTGGAAGTAGCGGTCGAAGCCGGAGGCCATGAGGAGCTGTTTGAACTGCTGGGGGGCCTGGGGCAGGGCGTAAAATTTGCCGGGGTGCTTTCGGGAAGGCACCAGGTAGTCCCGGGCGCCCTCGGGGGAGGAGGCGGTGAGAATGGGGGTGGTAATTTCCAGGAAGCCCTTGGCCAGCATGGCGGCGCGGAGGGCGGCGACCACATTAGAGCGCAGGATCATGTTGTTTTTGACCTCGGGGTTGCGCAGGTCCAGGTAGCGGTACTTGAGGCGGGTGGACTCGTCGGCCTCCCGGGAGCGGTTGATGGGGAAGGGGAGCTCGTTGTGGCGGCAGCGGCCCAGCAGTTCAATTTTGGCGGGCACGACTTCGATGTCGCCGGTGGGCATATGGGGATTTTTGCTGTCCCGCTCCCGGACCACGCCCTCCACGGAGAGGGTGGACTCCTTGTTGATTTCCTTCACCGCGTTGAGCATCTCCTCCGTCTCCAGCACCACCTGGGTGGCGCCGTAGAAGTCCCGGAGGACCAGAAAGGCCAGGCTGCCGGACACGACGCGGACGTTTTCCATCCAGCCCACGAGCTTCACCTGCTGGCCCACGTGTTCCATCCGCAGGTCGTTGCAGGTATGGGTGCGCGATTGAACCATAGAGATCATCTCCAAATTGTAATAAAAATCAGTTAAAAAACAGATAGAAATTTATCTTATGGGCCGCTTGGGGCCAGCGGCGGGGGTAAATCTTTCCAGTCAGGAATATCCGAAGGAAAAACAACTGCCCGGATACTCATTTTTTCTCCCGGATGGGGGCGGCGTTCCGGCCCTCCTCCAGGGCGGAGAGCACAGCCTGGGCGGCCGTGTCCGGGTCCAGCAGCTTCTGCTCCCCGGAGTCCATGTCCTTCAGGGACACCTTGCCCTGGCTGATTTCGTCCTCCCCCAGGAAGGCGGCGAAGGGGACGCCCAGTTTGTCGGCGTAGGCCATTTTCTGCTTGAACTTTTTAGGCTCGGTGTAGAGCTGGGCGCGGATGCCCGCGGCCCGGAGCCGGGTGGCGAAGGCGATGGCGGGGGAGAGGTCGCCGGTCATAGGCAGGATGAGCACGTCGGCGGGGGCGGTGTTCAGGGCGCTGTTGAGGTAGCCCTGCTCCTCCAGCACATAGAACAGGCGGGTGAGGCCGATGGAGATACCCACGCCGGGGAGTTGTTTATCGGTGTAATATTCCGCCAAGTTGTCATACCGTCCCCCGGAGCAGATGGATCCGATTTCCGGGTGGTCTGTCATGAAGGTTTCGTAGACGGTGCCAGTGTAATAGTCCAGCCCC
Source organism: uncultured bacterium (assembly GCA_946548895.1). Lineage (GTDB taxonomy): Bacteria > Bacillota > Clostridia > Oscillospirales > Oscillospiraceae > Enterenecus. The sequence continues at coordinate 26,407 of CAMNQF010000012.1, forward strand.
CGGGCGATGGTCAGGTCCACGGCGAACTTCTCCTCGGGCACGCCAAAATCCCCCAGGTATTTGACCACGGTGGACAGCTCGTCCAGCCCCTGGTCAAAGAGCTCGTGGCGGCCGCGGTACTCCTCCAGGGAATTCAAAACTTCTTTATTACATCCTGTAATGGAGATAAACTGGAGGATCTCATCCGCCTGGTTTTCGGTGAGGGCGGCGTCCTCCCCGGTGAGCAGCTCCCGCACCTTCTCCCGGCCGATTTTGGGCAGCTTGTCCACGGTGCGCATCACGTCTCCGGCCTTGTCCGTGAGGCCCAGCATAGCGTAGAAGCCGTTGAGCACCTTGCGGTTGTTGACCCGGATCTGGAAGTTGTCCAGCCCCAGGGCGGTGAAGGTGTGGTAGATGATGGCGGGGATCTCCGCCTCGTTGACGATGTCCAGCTTGCCGTCGCCGATGACGTCGATATCCGCCTGGTAGAACTCCCGGAAGCGGCCCCGCTGGGCCCGCTCTCCCCGGTAGACCTTGCCGATCTGGAAGCGGCGGAAGGGGAAGGACAGTTCGGCGTAGTGGAGGGCCACGTATTTGGCCAGGGGGACGGTGAGGTCAAACCGCAGGGACAGGTCGGAGTCGCCTTTGGTGAAGCGGTAGATCTGTTTTTCGGTTTCGCCGCCGGCCTTGGCCAGCAGCACCTCGCTGGCCTCGATGATGGGGGTGTCCAGGGGGGTAAAACCGTAGAGGGAATAGGACCGGCGCAGCAGCTCGGCCATCCGCTCGAATTTCATCTGGTCGGCGGGGAGCAGCTCCATAAAGCCGGACAGGGTGCGGGGCTTTTGTTTTGCCATGGCGCGTTTCTCCTTTGCGTAATTGATCGGGAATAGCGGGCGGTTCCGCGTTCTTTGCGTCTATAGACTATATCACAATTGGGCCATATACGCAAGAAAAATGCTCTCCTCCCATCGAAGTGGGACGAGAGCATTGCCGGGCGTGTTTCATCACGCTCAGGCAGGGCACATGGCCGGGCCGTGTTCGCTCCGTTCCACGCCCCGGGCCGCTTTCGCGGTTTTACACCTTCAGCGGCGCGGTGGGGTGGCTGATGAGCCGCCAGTCCAGGTCGCCCCGGGCCAGGCCGTGGATGAGCATCTCGGCGGTGGCGGAGTTGGTGGCGATGGGGACGTTGTGCTGGTCGCACAGGTTGATGATATAGCTCAAGTCCTTCTCCAGGTCGTCGCAGGTGGGGTCGTTGAAGAAGAGAACCATGTCGATTTCGTCGTAGGCGATGCGGGCGCCGATCTGCTGGGAGCCGCCCTGGGCGTGGGCCAGGAAGAGCTGGACGGGCAGGCCGGTGGCCTCCGCGACCTGGCGGCCGGTATTGCTTGTGGCGCAGACGGTGTGCTTGGAGAGGATGCCGCAGTAGGCGATGCAGAATTGGACCATCAGTTCTTTTTTGTTGTCATGGCTCATCAGAGCAATATTCATGCAGATCGTCCTTTCTATGGAATGTTTGGGGAAGCGGTCAGCGGATGCGGAGCAGGGGGACCCGTTGTCCCAGGAGCCGTTTTGCGATGTTCAGGTAGGCGGGGGCCGCGCCCTTGTGTGTGGCGAGGACCAGGGGAACGCCGGCGGCGGCGGCCATGGTGACGGCGGGGTCTTCGGGCACCACGCCCAGGAGGGGCAGCCCGGCGGCATCCATGGCGTTGTCGATGGAGGTGCGCAGCTTGGAAATGAGCCTGGGGTCCACCCGGTTCATCACCAGGTGGAGCTGGGGGAGGGTGTGGAGCTCGGTGACGGCGCGCTGGGCGTCCCGCAGGGCGGCGGGGTCCACGGCGGACACCACCACGGCCCGGTCGGCGGCGGCCATGGCCAGCTGGAAGCCCTCTCCCAGTCCGGCGGGGGAGTCCATAAAGACGAAGTCGAAATACTCCTTGGCCTCCTGCACCAATTCCCGGAAGCGCTCCCGGTCCAGCCCGTCGGCGGACAGGGGGGCGGTGAGCAGGAACAGCCCCCGGATCTCCGGCTGTTCCACCGCAGCGCCGAGCAGGGAGCAGCGGTAGTCCATCACATCGGTGAAGTCCATCAGGGCCCGGTCGGACAGGCCGAGGGTCAGGTCCAGATTGCGCAGGCCGATATCCAGGTCAACGCACAGCACCCGGCGTCCCAGGGCCGCCAGGCAGGAGGCGGCGCCCGCGGTGAGGGAGGTCTTGCCCGTACCGCCTTTTCCGGATGTCACCATGACAGCGGTGCCCATAGAACGGCCTCCTTCCGATACACTCCAAATCATAGCACGAATTGATGAAAATGACAACAAAAATTGTGAAAAAACTGAAAAAAATATTCGAAAATTTATGAAGCGCCGGGTTAAAGGGGAGCCTTCTGCATTTTGGCCCAACGGCGGGGAAATTTGGGCGGAGTAGAGGAAATCTTTTCCACAACCACCACCCGGTGGACCACATCGGTTCCGGGGATGGAGTAGTCAAAGCACTGGTCAAGCCGCCCGCCCAGGATTTGGAAAGCGGATTGCGCGGCCTCCACCTCTTGGTCCGAACCCGTGCTTTTCATGGCCAGGAATCGTCCGCCTACCTTGACGAAGGGCAGGCACAGCTCACACAACAGCGGCAGTCCGGCCACGGCCCGGGCGGTGGCGAAATCGAACTGTTCCCGGAGGGCGGGGTCCCGGCCGGCCTCCTCGGCCCGGGCGTGGACAGTGCGCACCCCCTGGACGTCCAGCTGGCCGCCCAGCTGGACCAGCCAGTCCAGCCGCTTGTTGAGGCTGTCCAGCAGGGTGAGCTCCAGGGAGGGGACCAGGATTTTCAGCGCCATGCCGGGGAACCCGGCGCCGGTGCCCACGTCGATGAGTGTTTTTTCAGACAGCTGGGCGCAGTTCAGCAGGGCGGCGCAGTCCAGCATATGGAGGTTGGCGGCGTCCAGGGGGTCGGTGATGGCGGTGAGGTTCATCTCCCGGTTTTTGTCCAGCAGGGCCTGACAGTACCGGGCGAGGCCGCGGGCTGCCTGGGGGTCGATCCGGTCCTTTAGCCCGTAGGCCTCCAGCCCCCGGCTGATGACGCCGGCGGCGGCCTGGATGTCGTGGTTGTCCACCGTTCACCCTCCGAGGGCGGCGATGAGGGCGGGAACCCCCAGGGCCAGCCCCAGCAGCAGGGCGGCGGCGCACACCAGGAGCATCATCACGCAGCCCGCCCGCGCGGCGGCGGGCAGGGACTGTGTCCTCATGCGGTGGATGGTGACTGCCGCCGTCCCCACGGCCGCCGGAACCAGAAACAGCGGGAAAGTACCGGGGAGCTCCCGCCCCCCGGTGAAGATGGCGAAGTTGATGACAAAGAGCACCATGAGCACATAGGCGATGCCCATCCAGGCCGCGGTCCGTTTCTCAAAGGAGGCGGGGGTATAGCCCGGGGCCTGCCCGGCCTGGTCCTTTTCATTGGCGTCCGGCATGGCGTATCCTTACAGCTCCGGGTCGAAGTCCTCTTCGGTGGCCTCGGCGGGGTCCTGGGGTCCGGCGGGGTCCGCGTCCTGGGGGGCGGGCTCCACCGCGGCGGCCTCCGAATCGCCGTCCGCGAAGAGGACGGCCTCCTCCGGGTCGTCGGTGAACAGCTTGGCCTCCTTTTTGGCGTTGACCAGCCCGCCAATGGCGTTGGTGAGCAGACCCTCGCCCACGTTGACGCCGATTTCGGTGCCAATGCCCTCCTCATCGGGGCCTACGTCAAAGGAGAGCAGGAGGGACTGGTAAGTTTTTTTGCCGGTGGCCTCGTCCCGCTTGACGCGGACGGGGACGGCGGCGGCAATGGCGGCGAGGCCAAGGAATTTCCAGAATTTTTTCATGGGAATCTCTCCTTAAAATGAAATGATAATGGAGCTTTACTATTTTGGCTTTGCGGGGAAAAGGAGGGGCACGGGAGCGCTCAATGCTTGGGAACCAGCATCTGGGTCCCGCCCATATAGGGCTGGAGGACGGCGGGCACCTTCACGGAGCCGTCGGCTTGGAGGTTGTTTTCCAGCAGGGCGATGAGCATCCGGGGGGGCGCGGCTACGGTGTTGTTGAGGGTGTGGGGCAGGTAGGAGGCGCCGTTTTCACCCTTCACCCGCATTTTCAGGCGGCGGGCCTGGGCGTCGCCCAGGTTGGAGCAGGAGCACACCTCAAAATACTTCTTCTGCCGGGGGGACCAGGCCTCGATGTCGCAGGACTTCACCTTGAGGTCGGCCAGGTCGCCGGAGCAGCACTCCAGCTGGCGGACGGGGATATCCATGGAGCGGAACAGCTCCACGGAGTAGCGCCACATCTTCTCGTACCAGTCCATGGAGTCCTCGGGCTTGCACACCACGATCATCTCCTGCTTCTCGAACTGGTGGATGCGGTATACGCCCCGCTCCTCGATGCCGTGGGAGCCCTTCTCCTTGCGGAAGCAGGGGGAGTAGGAGGTGAGGGTCTGGGGGAGCTTCTCCTCGGGGATGATCTGGTCAATGAACTTGCCGATCATGGAGTGCTCGGAGGTCCCAATCAAATATAGGTCCTCGCCCTCAATTTTATACATCATGGCGTCCATGTCGGTCTGGGACATGACGCCCTCCACCACGTTGCCGTGGATCATGAAGGGGGGCACGCAGAAGGTGAAGCCCTTGCCGATCATGAAGTCCCGGGCGTAGGCGAGGACCGCCTCGTGGAGCCGGGCCACGTCGCCCATGAGGTAGTAAAAGCCGGCGCCGGACACGCGGCCGGCGGCGTCCATGTCCACGCCGTCGAACCGCTCCATGATATCGGTGTGGTAGGGGATCTCGAACGCGGGCACCACGGGGTCCCCGAACCGCTCCACCTCCACGTTGGCGGAGTCGTCGGGGCCGATGGGCACGGAGGGGTCGATGATGTTGGGGATGACCAGCATGATCTTGCGGATCTCCGCCGCCAACTCGCCTTCCAGCTGCTCCAGCTCCGCCAGGCGGTCGGCGTTGGCCTTCACCTTGGCCTTAGCCTCCTCGGCCTCCGCCAGCTTGGAGGGGTCCTTTTTGGCCTGGCCCATGAGCATACCCACCTGCTTGGACAGGGCGTTCCGGGCGGCCCGGAGGCTGTTGGCCTCGGTCATGGCGTCCCGGTTGCGGCGGTCCAGCTCAATGACCTGGTCCACCAGGGGAAGCTTTTCCTCCTGGAACTTCTTTTTGATGTTCTCCTTGACGATCTCCGGGTTGTCCCGGACAAATTTGATGTCTAACATAGTATCACCTTTTCCTGTTGATGTGATCAATGGACTTTGCCGGAGCCCCTCCGGGCCCGCCGCGAAAGCGTCCCCCCGGCTTTCCCGGGGTGGGGAGGAGCGGGGGAGAGAAGCGTGGAATTCCTGCGGGGCGTTTCACACGGAACGGACTTAGTTCCGGCGTGTTTCACGTGAAACAAATTTATTGGCCGCCGATGTCGTCATAAATCTGCTGGTAGCGTTCCGCGGGGGTGGGACCGTCCAGGCCGTAGTCATATTGGCTGCGGTCGTCGCCGGTGGGAAGATAATTTTTCCTCGGGGTGGACTCCGGGAGCTCTAACCATTTGATGAGCTGCTGGCATAACGTATCGTCCCGCTGGGTATAGGCTTTATCCAGCTGCCAGAGCAGTTCCATGGCCTGGCTCCTCTGAACCAGGTAATATTCCAAGTGGGACGCGCTGGTCCGGGCCCCGTCATACAGCGTTTGAAAGTCTTGGCTGAGGGACCGCTCCTGTGCCAGGTCCAGTTCCAATTCCGCAATTTGCGCTTCCAGGGTTTCTTTTTCTTGTTCCAGCGCCTGGATATCCGCCATCAGTTCCTCCCGGGAGGCGTTGGTGGTCATCCGCAGGTCGTCCATGGCGGTGGCGTTGTTGCGCTGCTGAACGAAGTAGGCCAGCAGCAGCATGAGGAACGCCGCGCCGAACAGAACCGCCAGATAGACATACACGGAAGAGCGGCGGTTTTTTTCCGGCGGGGGAGGGGAGGGAGGTGTTTCGGCGGGAGGCTCCGAAGGCGGGTCCCCTTTGGCCGCGGCCCGGTCCATCATCTCGTTGAGCAGGTCCTGGTCCGGGCCCTGAGGGTTTGCGGGGTGCTGGGGCTGTTCGCTCATTCCTCGCCGCCTCCTTCCGGGGCCCGCTCCGCCTTGGGGAGCTGTTCCAGCAGGTCCAGCAGGTCGTTGAGATCGTCCACATTGTAATATTCCAGTTCCAGCTTTCCCTTTTTGGCCCCGTTCTTAATGGACACCTTCCGCCCCAGCCGGGCGGACAGCTGTTTTTCCGCCGCCTGAATGTAGATCAGGTGGGGGTCGGAGGCGTCCTTGGAGGTGTTGTCCTGCGGGGGGAGGAGGGTGAAGTGCTTGGCCCGGGCTTCCGCTTGGCGGACGCTCCAGCCCTCGTCCACAATTTTCTGGGCGAAGGAGGCCTGGGCCTGTTCCCCCTCCACCATGAGCACCGCCCGGCCGTGGCCGGCGGTGAGCCGGCCCTCCGCCAGCAGCTCCCGCACGGAGGGGGGCAGGGCGGTGAGCCGCAGGGCGTTGGCGATAGCGGGGCGGGACTTGCCCATCCGGCGGGCCAGTTCCTCCTGGCTGAGGCCGAAGTCGGTGAGCAGGGCCAGGTAGCCCTCCGCCTCTTCTACGGGGTTCAGGTCCTCCCGCTGAAGGTTTTCGATGAGGCCCAGCTCCAGCACCTTGCGGTCGTCGGCCTCGATGATGACCACGGGGACATCCTCCCGGCCGGCCAGCTTGGCGGCCCGCCAGCGGCGCTCCCCGGCGATGATCTGATAGTACCCGGTGGACAGCCGCCGCACCGTGAGGGGCTGAATGATGCCGTGCTCCTGGATGGAGGCGGCCAGGTCGGCCAGGGCCTCGTCGTCGAACCGTTTTCTGGGCTGGTTCAGGCCGGGCTGCACCTGGGAGATGGGCAGCACGACGGAACCTGCCTCCTGGCTTTGCAGGGTGGCGGCGTCCCCCATGAGGGCGTCCAGCCCCTTGCCCAAGCCTTTGGCTTTCGCCATATTCGGTATCTCCTTTCTTGATCGCCGGGTTTTGCCCCGCCGCCTTCGCGGGGCGGGCGGCCTCGTCTCTCCCATCAAACCCAGCGGAGCGGTTTTATGGGGTTTCCCTGTGGGCGGGTAAGCGGCGATGCTCTAATTTTTGACCAGAATGGGATTTTTGCTGATAAATTCCCGGGCCAGTGCCTCGTAGGACTCCGCGCCCCGGGACAGGGGATCGTAGACAGACACGGGGACCCCGTGGCTGGGCGCCTCGGACAGGCGCACGTTCCGGGGGATGACGGCGGCGTACACCTTGCCGGGGAAATGGCGCTTGACCTCCTCCGCCACCTGGAGGGACAGGTTGGTCCGGCCGTCGTACATGGTGAGCACCACGCCCTCAATCCCCAGGGCAGGGTTGAGCCGCTGCTTGGCCAGCCGTACGGTGTAGATCAGGTCGGACAGGCCCTCCAGGGCATAGTACTCGCACTGCACTGGAACCAGCAGAGTGTCGGCGGCGCACAGCCCGTCCAGGGTGAGCAGCTCCAGGGAGGGTGGGCAGTCGATAAAAATAAAGTCGTAGCGGTCCTTGACCTCTTCCAGCGCGTCCTTCAGGCGGTATTCCCGCCGGTCCAGGCTGATGAGCTCCACCGTGGCCCCGGACAGGGCTTTGTTGGAGGGGGCCACGTCCGCCCACTTGGTGGAAACGATGGCTTTTGACATGGGGGCATCTCCCAGCACCACGTCGTATATGCTGGGAGAGCGGCTCTTATCCAGGCCAAAGCCGGAGGTGGCATTGCCCTGAGGGTCAAAGTCGCACACCAGCACCCGGGCCCCCTGGGCGGTGAGGGCGGCGGCCAGGTTGACGCAGGAGGTGGTTTTGCCCACGCCCCCCTTTTGGTTCACGATTGCAATGGTCTTCCCCATAGTGCTCCCCCTCTTTGTTTCACGTGAAACACGCTGCGCGGCGTTGCCGGAACCACGCCGTCCCCTGAATCCGGTCCAAAGCCCAAGCAAGGGCCCGTTCAGCCGGCGCCGGTACGCCCCGCCAAAAATTCGAGCGCATTCCGCCTTTTCGCGGTTGAAATTTATTATAACGGTTTCTTGCCGCAATTTCAACCGTTTACAAAAATAAAAAGGTCCGGCCGGGGGCCTGAACCTTTGTAGAAAATGTTTCACGTGAAACGTCGTCGGGGCAAAGTCCGCTCTGTCTCGGAACGCCCCATGGGCGTTCCTCGCGCCGCTCCCTTGCCCCTCCTCTCCCCACAAAGCCAGAGGACGGCTTTGCGGGGGCCCGATGGGGTCCCTATTTCGGGATATGGATGGTGAGGGTGATTTCGCTGTCTGTCTCTTCCCGGCCGCACCGGGCCTTCACCCCGGCGGACTGCATCACCGCCAGGCTCCGGGTCACTGTATTCAGGAACAGACGCACGTCCCGGAGACGGTAGGTGGGTGAGGCTTTCCGCGGGGCGCTCTCTTTGCGGCACAGCCGGTCGATGTACGCCTCGGCCTGGGCCACATTGAACCCCCCCTTGAGAATGTGGGCCAGGGCGGCCCGCTGCCGCTCCGGGCTGTCCAGGCGGAGCAGGGCCCGGGCGTGGCGCTCGGTGAGCCGGTTGGCCCGCAGGCTGTCGATCACGTCCTGGGGCAGCTTGAGAAGGCGAAGCTTGTTGGCCACCGCGGACTGGCTTTTGCCCACACGGGCGGCGGCCTCCTCCTGGGACAGGTGGCCGCGGTCGATGAGCTGGCGCAGGGCGGCGGCCTCCTCCCATACGTCCAGGTCCTTGCGCTGGAGATTCTCCACCAGGGCCAGCAGGGCGGAACCTTCCTCATCGGTTTCCACCGTGATACATGGTACGCGGGGCAGGCCCGCCAGCTGGGCCGCCCGCAGGCGCCGCTCCCCGGCGACGAGCTCCCATCCCTCCGGGATTCGGCGGACGGACAGGGGTTGGAGCACCCCCACCTGGGAGATAGACAGGGCCAGCTCCGCCAGGTCGGCCTGGGCAAAGGACTGCCGGGGCTGCCGGGGATTGGGCCGGATATCGCCGACGGGCAGCTCCAGCACCTGCCGTTTGGCGGTTCTCGAAAAGAGGGACATAAAAACGCCTCCCCGCTGTAAATATGTCAAAAGCATATCACAGCGGGAAGGAAAATTCCATCGAAAAAAGAAGCGCGACGATAGCCCCATAGGGGCGGATGGACCGAAGCGAGGACAAAAGCCCAGGACCCACGGAGTGGGGACGGGTTTTGTCCGAGACGGAGGGAAGCCGCGCCGTAATGGGGCCAATCGGAGCGTGACAAGACAGAAGCGCGGCGATAGCCCCATAGGGTCGATGCCCTCGCGCGTTTCAATCTACGCCCGCATAAAGCCCTTCCCAAAAATCTCGCTGGAGTTAGTCACCAGAATAAAGGCGTGGGGGTCAGTGGATTTCAGGTACAGCCGCAGGGCCACCGCCTGAGACCGGGACAGGGCGGTGAGCACCACCCACTTGGCCTCATGGGAGTAAGCCCCCTGGGCCTCCCAATAGGTGGCGGAGCGGTTGAGGGTATGGGTGATAAAGGTGCACACTTCTTCCGGGCAGGAGGTGACGGCCAGGAAGCTCTTCCGGCGGTTCAGCGACTCAATCACCGTGTCCACCACCACAGACTTCAGCACCAGGCCCAATACGGAGTATAGCCCCGCTTCCATTCCCACGAAGTACAGGGTGGAAGCGGCAATGAGCACGTCCACGCACAACAGGGCCAGCCCAATGTCCATGCTGGAGAACCGCTTGAGAATCATGGCCAGGATGTCGGTGCCGCCGGTGGAGCTCTGCATATTGAACAGGACGGCCGACCCCAGGGAGGGGAGGATCACCGCGAAAAACAGCTCCAGGGTTTTCTGATCCGTGAGAGGGGCGGCCATGGGAAAAAGCCACTCCAACCCGGACAGCATGGCGGAGAACAGGAGAGAGCAATAGATTGTGTTAATCCCAAAGCTCTTGTCGAGGAACATAAAGCCCAGCGCGAGAAACGCGATGTTGATCATAGACGCAAAGGTGGAGGAGCTCACCGCCGGGACCACCGCGTTGAGGATGACGGCCAGGCCGGTGACGCCGCCGGTGTTGAACTGGTTGGGGAACTTAAAAAAGTATACCCCCGCGGCCACCAGAAAGGTGCCCAGGGTGAGCAGGGGAATATCCCGCAGGAAGTTCTTGACATGACGCATGGCAAAGACCTCTTTTCCGTTGTTTCACGTGAAACGCGGCGGGGCGGCGTTCCGGCGGGGCCGCACCCGTGCCGCCCCATTGTAACAAAAATTGCGTGGAAGGACAAGGGGGATTTTGCGGAAAACAGTGGAAAACCCGCGGCGCTTTTGATACAATAGGAGGACAAACAGAAAGGGGAGTGGGCCCATGCGGGAATTGGAGGAACGAATCCGCCGGGACGGCATTGTGGAGGACGGGGATGTGCTGAAGGTGGACGGGTTTTTGAACCATCAGATGGATGTGGAGCTGTTCGGGGCCATGGGCCGGGAGTGGGCGCGGCTGTTTGCCGGGGAGGGGGTCAACAAAATTCTCACCATTGAGGCGTCGGGCATCGGCATCGCCTGCATCGCCGCCCAGGCCTTTGGTGTCCCGGTGGTGTTCGCCAAGAAGAGCCGCACCAAAAACATCGCCGGTGACGTGTACCGGGTGGAGGTGCCCTCCTTCACCCATGGGACGGTGAGCACCGTCATCGTGTCCAGGCGGTTTCTGCTGCCCGGCGACCGCCTGCTGCTCATCGACGACTTCCTGGCCAACGGCGCGGCGCTGGAAGGGCTGATCGCCCTGGCCGGCCAGGCCGGCGCCCAGATTGTGGGGGCGGGGGTGGCCATTGAGAAGGCTTTCCAGCCCGGCGGGGACAGGATCCGGGCCAAGGGCGTCCGGGTGGAGTCCCTGGCCCGGATCAAGTCCATGTCGCCGGGACAGATCGAATTCTGCTGAACGCTTGCCGCCGGCATAAACCAATGGCGGTGGCGCGCGCCCGCTTTCTGGTATTGCCGGCAAGAAAACCCCCCAATGTTTCATGTGAAACATTGGGGGTTTTTCTTGAAATGAGGATGGAGGATAGAATGAAAAAGAAAGGAATATCTCTTGCAAGTATTAAGATACAGGGGAGACGTTACAAAAGTTTGCGCTAAAGTATTACAGTTGTGTTAAGTTTCCCGCAGTTTTTGAAAAAACTCCTCCAGTAGTCCCCGGCACTCCGCCTCCAGCAGCCCGCCGTACACCCGGGGGCGGTGGTTGAACCGCTCCTCGAACAAGTTGAGCACCGACCCGCAGCAGCCGGACTTGTCCTCCCGGGCGCCGTAGCGCACCGCGGCGATGCGGGCGTTGATGATGGCCCCGGCGCACATGGGGCAGGGCTCCAGGGTGACGTACAGGGTGCAGCCCTCCAGCCGCCAGCTCCCCAAAGCGGCGCAGGCTTCGTTGATGGCCTCAATCTCCGCGTGGGCGGTGGCAAGGCCCGCCTGCTCCCGGCGGTTGCGGCCCCGGCCGATGATCTCGCCCTCCGGGGACACCACCACGCAGCCCACAGGAACGTCGTCGGGACAAGCTTTATATCTCTCGCTTCCGTCTTCGGCGAAAGCTCGGTCATTCCGCTGTCCCTCCTCTCCCCATCGAACCCGCTTCGCTGGGCTTCGATGGGGCCCCCCGGACAGGCACTCCCGGGCCAGGTCCAGAGCCTGGCGCATATAGTCCTCGTGGGTCATGGCGCGGCCTCCTTTGCTTTGCCTCCGGCGGCCCGCTTTTTCTTTGTAAAGAAAAAGCGGGGGAAAAAACTTTAGGCTGCAATGCCAAAATTGGATATGAAGGACGGAGAGACAGCGCCCCATCCGGCGAGTCCATTATATCAGAATTCTGGGATGGAGGGAAGAGGGTCACCGCCACAACTGAAGGAACCCTCAAAACCCAGCTGGTCCCGTGCCGCCGAATACCAGCGCCACTCCAAAATATATCCGTCCCCGTCCGCATAGACCCGGTAGGAATCATCGAACGCATCCAGCCGGGTGGGCGCCCCATACAGTATGGTTCCATCCCAGGAGCACAGTGATTTATTCCGATCCAGAATCGGTTCACCCTGGGCGTCAAATTCAACAAAAGTATTGCGCGGGTTGACCTCCGATCTGGAACGGTCTGAGACGATGATGAATTCTGTGTATCCATAATTGTCCAGCGTGCCCCCCACCACATAGTAGAAAGAAACCCCGGATTGATCCTGGACGGTGTGGATATAGGGGGTGTCCGCATCGAACTCCCCGGTGATTTCTGTACGGCTGCCGCCAAAGTCAAGGAAGAAACGGCCGTCCTCTTCCACCAGCCAGCGGTCGTTGTACTGGGTGAAATCATGCTTTTGAATTGTTTCACTTAGGGTGATGTGAATATCGGAGGGGGATGTGATATAAATGATGGCCAGCCCCGCCCCAGCCGTCGCAAGGCACAGGACCGCCAGCGCCGCCGCCAGCAGCGCCATTGGCGGACAGCTCCCCCCGCCGCAGGGAGCTGACCAGTTGTTCTTCCGTCAAAGGGTCCCACCCCCCAGATTCAAAGTGAAAAGCGCTTTTCACCTATCATAACACAAAAACGGTGGGTTTGGTTTCAACAAAAAGCGCCGGAGCCAAACGGTCCGCCCCGGAGGCGCAGGTGGTTAGGCGCAGCATTTTCAGTGTCTAGATACAAGCGGCAGCACCACTAGGAGCACCAGCGTCGAAGGCCGCACGCGCCGGAAGGTTTGTGCCCACCTTCCGTACCGGGCTCCCCCGTAAACAGGGGGTCCTTAGGGGGAAGCCCGCCTGTGGAGCTGGCCCGTCCTCTGGACCCTGCTCCACTGGGGCGGGATGCCCCCTAAGCGTGTCTTTGGTTACTTTCTGCACGAGCAGAAAGTAACCCGCCGGAGGCCCCGGCCTCTCAAACTTTGTCTCAAAAAAGAGAGGACAGAAGCGGGTCGATGGAGTATACTATACCCAGTTGCGCAACAGAAAAGGAGCGAAGCATATGGAATGGATTGACCGGCTCAACCGGGCTGTGGAATACCTGGAAGAGCACCTGGAGGGTCCCGGCCTGGGGGAAGCGGCCAGAATCGCCTGCTGTTCCCCCTACCACTTCCAGCGGATGTTTTCCCTGCTGGCGGGGGTGCCGCTGTCGGAGTACATCCGCCGCCGGAGGATGTCCCGGGCGGCGGCGGACCTGCAAAACGGGGAGAAGATTTTGGACATAGCCTTGAAATACGGCTACAGCTCGCCCACCGCCTTTAACCGGGCCTTTCAGGCGGTCCACGGCCTGCCCCCTTCGGCGGCAAAAACGCCGGGAACGGCGCTGAAAAGCTATCCGCCCCTGCGCTTCGCCATCACAGTACAAGGAGTGGAAGAAATGGAGTACCGAATCGAAAAAAGAGGCCCGTTTCGGATCTTGGGGGTGTCCGCCCCTCTGGAAAAAGACCTTGAGGAGAACTTCAAGTCCGTGCCCCAGCTGTGGGGCCGGGCGGCGGCGGACGGCACCATCCCCCGGCTGGCGGCGCTGATGGACGGAGAGCCCCGCGGGCTGCTGGGGGTGTGCGACGGCCTGGACAGCGCCAAATATTATATCGCCGTGGCCTCCTCCGCCCCCGCCGGGGAGGGGTTGGAGGAGTACACTGTCCCCGCCTTCACCTGGGCCGTGTTTCCTGGAACGGGGGAGAGCGCCGCCGCCATTCAAGCCCTGGAGCGGCGGGTGGTCAGCGAGTGGCTGCCCACCTCAGGCTATGAGTACGCCGAGGGGCCGGACGTGGAGGTCTATCTGGACTCCGGCTGTACGAAATTTGAGGTGTGGATTCCCGTGGTCAAGGCAAACGGGTAAAAGAAAGCCCGCACGGCGCAAGCCGTGCGGGCTTTTTGGGTATGTATTACCGCTTGTTGCTCCTGCGCCAGATGCCCATTTTCTCCGCGCTGGCGATGAGCTCCTCCCGGAAGTCCGGGTGGGCGATGCCGATGATGCCCGCCGCCCGCTCCCAGGTGGACAGCCCCTTCAGGTTCACCATGCCGTACTCGGTCACCAGGTACTGCACGCAGGACCGGGGGTCGGTGGCGATGGAGCCCTGGGTCAGGGTGGGCACGATGCGGCTCTTCACCGTGCCGTCCTTGCCGGTGACGGTGGAGGACAGGCAGATGAAGCTCTTGCCGCCGTGGGACAGGTACGCGCCCATGACGAAGTCCAGCTGGCCGCCGGTGCCGGAAATGTGCTTCAAACCCGCCGACTCCGCGTTCACCTGGCCGAACAGGTCCAGGTCAATGGCGTTATTGATGGAGATGAAGTTGTCCAGCTGGGCCAGCACCCGCACGTCGTTGGTGTAGTCCACCGGGGCCGCCATCACGTCCGGGTTGCGGTCCACGTAGTCGTACAGCTTCTGGGTGCCCGCCGCGAAGGCGTACACCTGACGGCCCTTGTCCAGGTTCTTCCGCCTGCCGGTGATCTTGCCAGCCAGGGCGATGTCCACAAAGCCGTCCACGTACATCTCGGTGTGGACCCCCAGGTCGGTGAGGTCGGACTGGGCGATCATGGAGCCCACCGCGTTGGGCATACCGCCGATCCCCAGCTGGAGACAGGCCCCGTTGGGAATCTGAGGCACGATGAGGTTGGCCACCGCCTTGTCCACCTCCGACGGCTCGCCGCCCCCGCCCAGCTGGGCCACGGGGGGATTGTCCCCCTCCACCACGTAGTCAACATCTTTGATGTTGATCTCGCTGCCGGTGAGGCCGTACACCCAGGGCATATTCTGGTTGACCTCCACGATGATGGTCTTGGCCTTGTCCATCATGTCCGCCAGGTGGGAGGCCGCCAAGGCAAAGCTGAAGTTGCCGTGGGCGTCCATAGGGGTGGTCTGCACCATCACCACGTCCACGTCCACGTTCTCCCGGTAGAACCGGGGCAGCTCGGAGTAGCGGATGGGGGCGAAAAAGCCCATGCCCTTGGAGATGATCTTGCGGTCCACCCCGGAGCAGTGCCAGGAGTTCCAGGTGAAGTGCTCCCCGGCGTCGTCCGCCTTGCAGATCTCGGGCATCCACATGGTGACGCCCCCCCGCACCTTTACGTCAAACAGCTCGTCCTTGCGGGCGGCCAGGGCCCTGTCCAGGGCCACGGGGTGGTTGGTGCACCAGGTGTAGTCCACCCAGTCGCCGGACTTGACCACCTTCACCGCTTCCTCAGCGGTGGTGAGTTTTTCCTTATAAAGTGCCTGGTAGTCCATATCAGACCCCTATTTTCAGCACTTCTCGAAGATAGTGGCGACACCCATGCCGCCGCCGATGCACAGGGTGGCCAGGCCGCGCTTGGCCTCGGGACGCTTGGCCATCTCGTGGAGCAGGGTGACGATGATCCGCGCGCCGGAGGCGCCCACGGGGTGGCCCAGGGAGATGGCGCCGCCGTTGACGTTGACCTTGCTCATGTCGAAGTCCAGCTCACGGGCCACAGCGATGGACTGGGCGGCAAAGGCCTCGTTGGCCTCCACCAGGTCCATGTCCTGGATGGTGAGGTTGGCCTTGGCCATGGCGTCCCGGGAGGCGGGCACCGGGCCCACGCCCATGATCTTGGGGTCCACGCCGCCGTGGCCCCAGCTCACCAGCTTGGCCATGGGCTTCAGGCCGTACTTCGCCACCGCCTCGCCGGAGGCCAGCACGATGGCGGCCGCGCCGTCGTTGATGCCGGAGGCGTTGGCGGCGGTGACCCGCTGGACGTGCTTCTTGGTGTCGGCCTCGTGGACCTTGGTCACCTCGAAGGTGTGGACCACCTCGTCCTCAACGCCCTCGGGACCCACGGGGAACGCGCCGCGCAGCTTGGCGATGCTCTCGGTGGTGACGCCCGCCTTGGGGAACTCGTCCACCTTGAACTCCACCATTTCCTTCTTCTTCTTAATCATCACGGGGACGATCTCGTCGTCGAACTTGCCGGCCTTCTGGGCGGCCTCGGTCTTCTGCTGGGAGGAGGCGGCAAAGGCGTCCAGCTCCTCGCGGGTGATGCCCCAGATGTCGCAGATGTTCTCGGCGGTGGTGCCCATGTGGTAGTTGTTGTAGGCGTCCCACAGGCCGTCCTTAATCATGGTGTCCACCAGCTTCTTATCGCCCATGCGGGCGCCCCAGCGGGCGTCCAGGGAGGCAAAGGGGGCCGCGCTCATGTTCTCGGTGCCGCCGCACACCACGATCTCCGCGTCGCCGGAGCGGATGGCGCGGCCCGCCTCGATGACGGACTTCATGCCGGAGCCGCACACCATGCCCACGGTGTAGGCGGGGATGCTGTAGGGAATGCCGGCCTTGATGGCCACCTGGCGGGCGGGGTTCTGGCCCTGGGCGGCGGTCAGGATGCAGCCGAACATGACCTCGTCCACCTGCTCGGGCTTCACGTTGGCCCGCTTCAGGGCTTCCTTCACCACGACGGCGCCCAGGTCGGTGGCGGGGGTGTCCTTCAGGCTTCCGCCAAAGGAGCCCACCGCGGTACGGCAGCAGCTGACCACGTACAGATCTTTCATGGGAATCGACCTCCAAAAAATAAAATGATTTGTTGGACCCTATGTTCGTTAGAATTCTGACATTGTTAGAATTCTAACTATCATTATAAACAGGTGGGACCAAAATTGCAACAGGCAATCAGACTTTTTCGCCCAAAATTTCGGGGGCCTTCCTTTTTTCTTTGTAAAGAAAAAAGGAAGCGAAAAAAGAAACGTTTAATCCGTTTCCATCGTGGGCAGTAAACCGTCACGTTACGCCGGCCACGCGGTCTCAAGTCCTTTTTGGTTCTTTTTCTTTCAAGAAAAAGAACAGACTTTACCGGGCGCGGCGGACCGCCTTTTCAATCTCGCACACCGCCAGCGGCGTGAGGGACAGAGCCAGCACCACCAGCCACTCCACAGGGTTGAGCGCGCACACCTGGAACACCGCCTGAAGCGGGGGAACCAGAAGCACCGCCAATTGCAGGGCCATGCCCACCAGGAAGGCCTTGTTCATGGCAGGGTTGGTCAGCAGGCCGATGTGGGCGATGGACTGGGTTTCGCTGCGCACGTCGTAGGCGTGGAACAGCTGGCAGAAGGTGAGGGTGGCGAACGCCATGGTGTTGGCGGTGGCGTCCGCCAGGGTGGGGTCGCTGAGGACGTACTCCCCCAGCCAGTAGGCCCCCAGGGTCAGCAGGCCCACCATCAGCCCCTGCCAGGCCAGCCGGATGGAAAACCGCTTGGTGAACAGCGGCTCCGACGCGGCCCGGGGCTTCTCCTCCATCACAGACGGCTCCACCGGCTCCATCCCCAGGGCCAGGGCAGGGAGGGAGTCCGTCACCAGGTTCAGCCACAGCAGCTGCACCGCCACCAGGGGGGGCTGGTGGAAGTTGAACAGGGTGGCCAGAAACAGCGTCACGATCTCCCCGATGTTGCAGGACAGCAGGTAGTGGATGGCCTTCTTGATGTTGGAGTAGATCCCCCGGCCCTGCTCCACCGCCTTGACGATGGTGGCGAAGTTGTCGTCGGTGAGAATCATGTCCGCCGCGCCCTTGGCCACGTCGGTGCCCGTGATCCCCATGGCGCAGCCGATGTCCGCCACCTTCAGCGCCGGGGCGTCGTTCACCCCGTCCCCCGTCATGGCCACCACCATGCCCTTCTTCTGCCACGCCTTCACAATGCGCATTTTGTGCTCCGGCGTCACCCGGGCGTACACCGCGAATTTGTCCACGTCCTGCTCCAGCAGCTCCTGGGGCATGAAGTCCAGGTCCTCCCCCGTCACGGCCAGGTCCCCGGGCCGGAAGATATCCAGCTCTTTGGCGATGGCCACGGCGGTGAGCTTGTGGTCCCCGGTAATCATCACCGGCCGGATGCCCGCCCCGTAGCACTGGGCCACCGCGTCCTTTACCTCCATCCGGGGCGGGTCGATCATGCCCACCAGCCCCGCGAAGGTCAGCCCCGCTTCCAGCTCCTGGCTGGTGGGCTCCCCCGCGGGCAGCGTTTCGATATCCTTATACCCGCAGGCCAGCACCCGCAGGGCCTGCTCCGCCATGGCGGCGTTGGCGTTCTCCACGTCCCGGGCCAGGGAGGCGGTGAGCGGCACCGCCGACCCCGCCAGAATGTGGGTGCACCGGGACAGCAGCACGTCCGGCGCCCCCTTTACCATCACCCGGTACCTCCCGCCGGGCAGGGGGTGGACGGTGCTCATCAGCTTGCGGTCCGAGTCGAAGGGCAGCTCCGCCACCCGGGGCAGCTCCCGCTCCAGGGCGTTTTTGTCCAGCCCCTCCAGCAGGGCCGCGTCCACAAAGGCCGTCTCCGTGGGGTCGCCGGCGGTCCTGGGCTTGCCGTCCTCCCCGGCGGACAGCACCGTGTCGTTGCACAGCGCACCGATGGTCAGCACATCCCGGCGGTGCCGGTCCCCGGAGCTCCACACCTGAGTGACGGTCATGCGGTTCATGGTCAGGGTGCCCGTCTTGTCCGAGCAGATCACCCCGGCGCAGCCCAGCGTCTCCACCGCCGGCAGCTTCTTCACAATGGCGTTGTGCTTTACCATCCGCTGCACCCCCAGGGCCAGCACGATGGTGACGATGGCCGGCAGGCCCTCCGGAATGGCGGCCACCGCCAGGGACACGGCGGCCATCAGCATCTCCAGAATGGGCCGGTGGTACAGCATACCCACCCCGAACATCACCGCGCACACCGCCAGGCACACGAAGGACAGGGTCTTCGAGATCTCCGCCAGCTTCCGCTGGAGGGGGGTGGAGGCGTCCTCCTCCCCCATGAGCATCCCGGCGATGCGGCCCACCTCGGTGTCCATGCCGGTGGCGGTGACGGCGCATACCGCCCGCCCGTTGGTAATCACTGTGGACGAGATCACCATATTGCTCCGGTCGCCCAGGGCGGTCCCCTCGGGCAGGACCGCGTCCGCCCGCTTCTCCACCGGGACGGACTCGCCCGTCATGGCGGACTCGTCCGCCTTCAGGTTGGCGCACTCCAGAATCCGGGCGTCGGCGGGCACCAGGTCCCCCGCCTCCAGCACGATGATGTCCCCGGGCACCAGGGCGTCCGTCTCCAGGCGGACCTGTTCCCCGCCCCGGACCACCTTGGCCAGCGGCGCTGACATCTTCTGCAGGGCCTCCAGCGCCTTTTCCGCGCTGTCCTCCTGGGAGATGGAGATGCAGGCGTTCACCACCACAATCACCAGGATGATGACCGCCTCCACCCAGTCCTCCCCCCCGGAGGACAGCAGCGACAGCGCCGCCGCCGCCAGCAGCACCAGAATCATGGGGTCCCGCAGCTGGTCCAGGAAACGGGCCCAAAGGGGCTTTTTCGCCGCCCCCGCCAGCTTGTTGGGGCCGTACTTCTCCAGCCGCTCCTCCGCCTTCCGGGGGGAGAGGCCGGAGCGGCTGGTCCCCAGTTCGCTGAGGGTCTGGGCGGGGGTCTTGGCGTACCATTGGCTCATGGTCCAACAACTCCTTTTCTGTACCTCTAAACTATACTATTTTTTGGGGTCGAATGGTAGGGGAAGGGGACAAGCAAAGAAAAAAGACCTATCCACAGCGTTCAGCTGTGGATAGGTCTTACCGTTTCAGGCTAAACCAGAGGATGACCCTCTTGCTGTTGGCGTTAGCCGCGGCGGCGGCGCAAGGCCCGCTGGACTGCGCTTCCCTGCCCCGCCCTTCCCCGCGATGCCTGAAGGCCGGCTCCGCGGGGACCTCAATTGGGTCCGCCGGTTACTCCCCTATCACATTGGAAAGATCATAGCAGATATGGGGGCGGCTGTCAAGGGGGCGCTTGGACAATTTCCGCGCCCTGTCAACCGCGCCCTGGGCGGGGGGCTTACCCCACGCCGCCGCTCTCCACCGGCGCGCTCTCCGCGGGGGCCAGCTTCTCCGCCAGGGCGGCCTGGTAGGCGGACAGCCGGTTGTAGAAGTCGGCCACGTCTATGCCGTCCAGCGCCTTGGACCGAACTACCTCCGCCTCCTTCTGCCACTGGGAGACCAGGTTCTCCAGGACGCCGGGACGGTACTCCTCCCGGTACTGGGCCTTGTCCTCGTCGGTGAGGGGGAGCCGCAGGATGATGTGGTAGCCAAACTCCGACTCCACGATATCGGACAACCCGCCCTCCTCCAGGGCCAGGGACGCCTCTTCAAAGGGGGCCACCATGTCGCCGGACTTGGCCAGGTAGCCGTCCGGGTTGTTCTGGGGGTTGTCCTCGCTGTGGGCCATCATCAGCTCGTCAAATTTGGCGGGCAGGTCCACCGCCGTCTGGAGCTGGGCCAGCAGGTCCTCCGCCTGGGCCCTCTTCTCCGCGACCACGTCGTCCGCCAGGGGCTGGCGGCTGTCGTCCACCGTCTTGAGCAGAATGTGCTTCACCCGGTATACCTTCTGCTCCGCCAGGTAGGCGTTCAGCTCCTCCTCGCTGGGCTCCTGGGTGGCGGCCTCCAGCACGTTGTTATAGTAGGCGTTCATGGACATGATATACCGGGCGCTGTCGTTGGAAAGCTGCCAATAGGCGGCGGTGGTCTCCAGGTCCGCCTCCTCCATGGACTTGTCGATCTCCCCGTTCTGGGCGTCGGTGGGCGGGCAGCCCAGCTCTCCCGCCTTCTGCCGGAGCAGCGCGTGATAGGCCGCCAGGGACACCGTCTCGTCCAGCATGGTGTCCGCCACGTCCGCCAGGGTCATGCCGAAATAGGGCAAATAGGACTGCATATTCACGCAGTTCATGCCCAAAAGGTACAGAAACAGGTCGGCGGGGATCTCGGCCCCGTTGACGGTGAGCAGCACGTCGCCGGGCTGCACCCCGGCGGAAAACTCCAGCGCGCCCTGGCTCAGGTCGGCCACGATGGCCGGGGTGGCGCTGGGGGAGGGCTCCGCGGACGCGGCGGGATCGGGGGACCCGGAGGCGCCCGGTTCACCTGAGGGGTTGGCGCCGCCGCTGCCGCAGGCGAACAGGGACAGGGCCATGGCCCCGGACAACAGCAGGGCCAGAAGTCGTTTCCAATTTTTCATGTCAATCTCCAATCAGCAGGTGGATTTTTTTATGGACAGGGCCCATTATACATCAAAGAAGCGGGAAATGCAAATCAGGTTTTCGGGGCGCCCTCCAGCAGGGCCGCGTACCGCTCCACCGCCTGGGCGGCGGCGCGCAGGGGGTCGTCCGTCCGGCGCAGCTTCAGGGTGAGGGTGGGGGGCTCCCCGGGGGAGAACAGCATCCGCCCGGGATACTGCCCCGCCAGGGCGGAGACGCGCTCCAGGTCGAAGCCCGCCAGGGTGAACACCAGGGAGGCCCCCTTCTGGGAGATGTCCGTGACGGAGCACTCCGCCGCCTGCCCCCGGAGCAGGGCCACCGAGATCAGGGCGTTCACCTGCCGGGGCGGGTCCCCGAAGCGGTCGATGAGCTCATCCGTCATATCGTCCGCGTCCTCCTGGGCGCGCACCCGGGCGATGCGCCGGTATAGGTCCATCCGCTGGCCCGCGTCGGGCACGTATTTGTCCGGGATGGAGGCGGATACCGTCAGGTCCACCGTGCACTCCGGCGGAAGGGTCCGCTTCTCCCCCTTCTCCTCTAAAACCGCTTCCTCCAGCAGCTTTAAATACAGGTCGTAGCCCACGCTCATCAAAAAGCCGGACTGCTCCGGCCCCAGCAGGTTGCCCGCCCCCCGGATCTCCAGGTCCCGCATGGCGATCTTGAACCCGGAGCCGAATTCGGCGTACTCCCGGATGGCGCTCAAACGCTTGGCGGCGATCTCCGTCAGCACCTTGCCCTGCCGGTAGGTCATATAGGCGTAGGCCCGCCGGGGGGAGCGGCCCACCCGGCCCCGGATCTGGTGGAGCTGGGACAGCCCCATCTTGTCCGCGTCCTCGATGATCAGGGTGTTCACGTTGGCGATGTCGATGCCCGTCTCAATGATGGTGGTGCACACCAGCACGTCCACCTCCCCGTCGGACACCCGGGTCATCACGTCGGACAGCTCCTCCTGGCTCATCTTGCCGTGGCCCACCGCCACCACCGCGTCCTCCCCCAGCATATCCTTGATCCGGGCGGCGGTGCGCTGGATGGTGTCCACCCGGTTGTGGAGGTAGTACACCTGGCCCCCGCGCTCCAGCTCCCGCCGCATGGCGTCCGCCAGCACCCCCCAGTCGTGCTCCAGCACATAGGTCTGCACCGGCTGGCGGTTGGAGGGGGGCTCCTCAATGGCGGACATATCCCGGATGCCGGACAGCGCCATGTTCAGCGTCCGGGGGATGGGGGTGGCGGACAGCGTCAATACGTCCACCTGCCGGGACATCTCCTTCAGCCGCTCCTTGTGGGTGACGCCGAACCGCTGCTCCTCGTCCACCACCAGCAGGCCCAGGTCTTTGAACCGCACGTCCTTTTGCAGCAGCCGGTGGGTGCCGATCAGCAGGTCCACCGACCCGTCCTCCACCCCGGCCAGGGCCTTTTTCATCTGGGCGGGGGTGCGGAACCGGCTGACCACCTCGATCTCCACCGGGTACTTGGCGAACCGGCTCCGGGCCGTCAGGTAGTGCTGCCGGGCCAGCACCGTGGTGGGCACCAGGATGGCCGCCTGCTTGCCGTCCAGCACGCACTTCATCACCGCCCGCAGCGCCACTTCCGTCTTGCCGTAGCCCACGTCCCCGCACAGCAGCCGGTCCATGGGCCGGGGGGCCTCCATGTCCCGCTTGATCTCCCGGATGGAGCGCAGCTGGTCCTCCGTCTCGCCGTAGGGGAAGTCCTCCTCGAACTCCTTCTGCCAGGGGCTGTCGGGGGCGAAGGCGTACCCCGGCTGGCGCTGCCGCTGGGCGTACAGCTGAATCAGCCCCTTGGCCAGGTCTTTGACGGCCTTCCGGGTGCGGGTCTTGGCCTTCTCCCACTCCGTGCCCCCCAGCTTGGACAGTTTTTTCGTCTCCGGGTCGTCCCCGCCGCCGATATATTTGGCGATGGCGTCCAGCTGGGTGGCCGGCAGGTACAGCACATCCGCCCCGGCATAGGCCAGCTTTACGTAGTCCTTGTCCACCCCGTCCACCGTCATCTTCACCATGCCCACGAAGCGGCCGATGCCGTGGTGCTCGTGGACCACCAGGTCCCCGGGGGACAGGTCGGTGAAGGAGTCCACCTTCCGGCGGTCCGCGGCGTGCTTGAGCCGCTTGGCCTTCCGCCGGGGCTCGTGCCCCCCCTCGGTGAGCACCGCGTAGGGGCAGCCCACGTAGTCGAAGCCCGCCGACAGCCCCCCCACCGCGATGGTGATCCCGCCGGGCTGGGGCAGGCCGTGGAGCTGGAAGTCCACCGCCGAGCGGATCTTCCGCTCCCGGAGCATGGACTGGAGGTTCAGCGCCCGCTGCTCGCTGCCCACCAGCACCACCGCGCCGGTGCCGGCGCTCTGGAGCTGGGACAGGTCCGCCGCCGCCGCGTCCAGGCTGGCCCCGAAGGAGGACAGCTGCCGGCCCTGGGCGGTCAAAATGTCCTTTGGAGGCAGGGGGGCGGCGGAGGTGGTGAAGGAGTCCAGGAAGCACAGGGCGTGACCGGACAGGGCCTCCATCAGCTCGTCTACCGTGGCGGCAAACCGGGCGTGCTTCCCGTCCAGCTTCCCCGCCTCCAGCAGGGTTTTCACGTCCTCATTCAGCTGCCACAGCCAGTTTCTGCCCCGCTCCGCCACCCGGCTGGACTCGGACAGGCAGACGATGGCGTCCTGCGGCAGGTGGTGGGCGGCGGTGGCCAGCGTTTGATACCGGGCGGGGAGCTGCCGGTCCCCCAGCCGCGCCCACTGGCCGCTTTCGTCCTTCACGGGCAGCAGCTCGCCGGCGGGCAGGAACACCGCCCGGTCCAGCCGCCCCGTCCGCCGCTGGGAAGACGCGTCGAAGGGGCCCATGGAATCCACGTCCCGGTCCCAGAACTCCACCCGGACGGGGTCGTCCATGCCGGGAGAGAACACGTCCAGAATGCCCCCCCGCAGGGCGAACTGGCCCACCCCCTCCACCTGCTGGCACCGGGTGTACCCCAGAGCCGCCAGGCGGTCCGCCAGCTCCTCCGGGTCATAGCTGCCCTTGGCGTCCAGCGCGATGGTGTGGGCGGCCAGCTCTTCAGGGGGGAGGGTGCGCTGCAAAAGACCCTCCACCGTGGCGGCGATGAGCCTGGTCCCGCCCCGGGCCATGGCGTGGAAGGCGGCAAGGCGCTTATGTTCCCACTGCCGGGAGGCCACCGCCCCGTCGTGAAACAAAAACTCCCGGGCGGCGATCATGGCGGCGGGCTCCCCGGTCAGGGCGGTCACGTCCGCCGCCAGCCGGGCGCATTCCCCCTCGTCGGCGCACACCAGCACCACCGGCGCGCCCAGGCGCTCCAGCAGCCCCGCCGCGAAGTGGGCCCGGTGCACCGGGGACAGCCCCGCCACCTCCACCGGCGAGCGGCCGGAATCCAGATCCGCCGCCAGCCGGGCAAACTCGGGCACCGTGTCTAAAATATTGAGAAGCTGTTTCATACCGACCTCAATTAAACTGGTTCATGGCCTTTTGGGGCCCGTCCCGCAGCAGGCACTCCACCGCGTCCGCCGCCCGCTTCACGGCCCCGTCCATCACCTTTTTGTCCTCCCCCTGGAGCTTGCCCAGCACCCAGTCCGCCATGTCGTAGTCCGGGTGGGGCTTGCCCCCCACGCCCACCTTCAGCCGCGGGAACTGGTCCGTGCCCAGGTGCTGGATGACGCTCTTCAGGCCGTTGTGCCCCCCCGCGGAACCCCCCGTCCGCAGCCGCAGCTGGCCCAGGGGCAGGTCCACGTCGTCGGAGACCACCAGCACGCGGTCCGCGGGCAGCTTGTAGAAGCGGGCCGCCTCCCCCACCGCCTCCCCCGACAGGTTCATATAGGTCACCGGCTTCATTACCAGGACGCCCTGCCCGCCGATGGCGGCGGTGCTGGTCAGCGCCTTGAACTTCAGCCGCTGGATGGGAAAGCTCCCGCGCTCCCCCAGCTCGTCCGCCACCAGAAAGCCCACGTTGTGGCGGGTGTTTTCATACTTGTCCCCCGGGTTGCCCAGGCCCACCACCAGCCAGGATACCGGGAGCTTTTTTTGGAAAACCATAGGGAAACCTCCCGAAACACGAATATCCCAGTCCCGGCGGGCGGGGCTGGGCAAGGCACGACCGCTCCAGGGCTGGGCCCTGGAGCGGGTGTGTTCTCTCTGTAAACAATGCGTTAATTGGGGTCCGCGGCGGCAGGGCTTTTGCCTTCGCTCCGCTCCATCCGCCCTGCTCACGACGGCTCACGGCTCTTGGGGCCCCCGCAAAGCCGTCGTTTGGCTTTGTGGGGAGAGGAGGGGCAGCGCAGTGAGTGAGCGTTCGCGCCCGCGCGGATGCGAAGGATACGCAGCTTGCCCCGACGTCAGCACCAGAGCTTGGACACGGAAATCTCCTGGTAGATGCGCTCAATGGCCTCCGCAAACAGGTGGGCCACCGACAGGTACTTGATCTTCGGGCACAGCTCCGCGATGTTGGGCTTGGGCTGGATGGTGTCCAGGAACACCACCTCGTCCAGGACGGACTCGTTGATGCGCTGGATGGCCGGACCGGACAGCACCCCATGGCTGGCGCAGGCGGTGACCGATTTGGCGTGGCCCAGCTCCACCAGGGCCTTGGCCGCGTGGCACAGGGACCCGCCGGTGTCCACCATGTCGTCCAGCAGGATCACATTCTTGCCGGTGACGTCGCCGATGATGTTCATCACCTCGGAGGAGTTGGCCTTCTGCCGCCGCTTGTCCACGATGGCCATGGGCATATCCAGCTTCTGGGCGAAGGAGCGGGCCCGGGCCACGCTGCCCACGTCGGGGGAGACCACCATGGTCTCGCCGTGCACCGGGGCGAAGCGGCGGAAGAAATGGTCCACAAACACCGGCGAACCCATCAGGTTGTCCACCGGGATGTCAAAAAAGCCCTGAATCTGGTTGGCGTGGAGGTCCATGGTCAGCACCCGGTCCGCCCCCGCCCGGGTAATCAGGTTGGCCACCAGCTTGGCGGAAATCGGGTCCCGGGGCTTGGTCTTGCGGTCCTGCCGGGCGTAGCCGAAATAGGGGATCACCGCGGTGATGCGCCCCGCGCTGGCCCGCTTCAGCGCGTCGATCATGATGAGCAGCTCCATCAGGTTGTCGTTTACGGGGGAACTGGTGGACTGGACCACAAACACGTCGGAGCCGCGGACCGTCTCAAAGATGGACACGAAGTTTTCCCCGTCGGAAAACGCGCCGGTCTCGGCGTTCCCCAGCGGGATGCTCAACTCCTTGCAGATGTCCCGCGCCAGGGCCTTGTTGGAGCTGCCTGAGAAAATCTTCAGATCCTTGCCGTGTGAGATCATGCTTCCCATCTTCCTCTCTTTAGATCGTAGTATTCGTTTCAGCTTATCATTCAGCTCCCCAAAACGGGCGGGAAGCAAATCAATACGTAGATATTATACCAGAAACCAGAAGTTTTTGAAGAGATTTTTCACACTTTGGAAAAATTGTCACATTTCCACGAAACCCAGGGAGGAAAAGGGCGGAAAAGCGGTGATTTTGTCGAGGGCGGGGCTCAGGCCGCGGGCAGGGGCAGCCAGCGCTGCACCCGCCGGGTCTGGTACAGGTGGACCACCTCCAGGGTGGCGCACACCTTGTCCGCGATGTTCACCACCAGCGCCTCCCGGCACCGGGGCAGGTGGACCGCCAGGGGGAACATATGGGACACAATGGCGTTCTTTTCCTTGTCGGACAGGTCCGGGCACAGAGCCACGGCGTTGCGCAGGGCAAACTCCGGGTGGTCCAGGCACTGGTTGCCCGGATGGGCGGCGCCGTCGGCGGGGTCGTACAGGTACAGGTCGTGGAGCAGCCCCGCCCGGGCCGCGGCCCGGTAATCCCAGCCGAACTTGCGGGCCAGCCGGAAGGCCACATAGGACACAAACAGGGAGTGCTGGTAGCAGGTGATGGAAAAGTGGTGCCGCCACCGCTTCATGGAGCTGACCTCGCTGCTGTCCAGCAGAGGGCCCACGCACTCCAGGAAGGCGGCGGCGTTCAAATCGTGCTTGGACATAGGAAAAGACCCCTTTCTGTTATGGATTGGTGAAATGAGTCATTTTTTACTGTTTTTTACACTTTGCGCCCTTTGTAAGGCCGCTTATCAACATTATAGCAGGTGTAAGCTTCGTTGTCAGCTATCTTTCGCAAATTTTAATTTGTAAAATATGAGAATATTTTCCAGCTTGACAGGGGAGGGGTGCTGTGCTATCATAACTGTATTAAGACATATAGTACAATTGGTACAATCCAGGAAAGGAGGCGGGGCCATGCTCAGCCTGAACTACCGGGACAGCCGCCCCATCTACGAGCAGGTCCGGGACGGCCTGCGCCGTCTCATCATCACGGGGGCCATCCCGCCGGGGGATAAGCTGCCCTCCGTCCGGGCCATGGCCGGCCAGCTGGCCATCAACCCCAACACCATCCAGCGGGCCTACGAGTCGCTGGAGCAGGAGGGCTACGCCTACTCGGTGCCCGGGAAGGGGAGCTTCGCCGCCCTGCCCCGGGACGTCACCGACAAGCGCCGGGAGGAGCTGCTGGCCAAGCTGGACGCCATCGTCCAGGAGCTGGTGTACCTGGGGATGACCCCGGCGGACATTGCCGCCCGGTGCGTGGGGCATGGAGAGGAGGAATCGAAATGATCGAAGTGAAAAACGTGGTCAAAAGCTTCGACGGCTTTCACGCCCTGGACGGGCTGACCATGACGGTGCCCAAGGGGGCCATCTACGGGCTGGTGGGCCCCAACGGGGCGGGCAAGTCCACCATCCTGCGCCACCTCACCGGGGCGTACCGCCAGGACTCCGGGGATATTTTATTGGAGGGCGCCCCCATCTATGAAAACCCCGCCGTCAAAACCCGCATGGCGGGCATTCCCGACGAGCTGTACTACTTCACCTCCGCCTCCACCAGGGACATGATGAAGTTTTACCGGGGCATCTACCCCTCCTTCGACATGGACCGCTACGCCAAGCTGAAGGAGGCTTTCCCCGCTGTGGACGAGAAGCGGCCCATCCGCCGCCTGTCCAAGGGGATGCAGAAGCAGGCCGCCTTCTGGCTGGCCCTGAGCTGCAAGCCGGACTACCTGCTGCTGGACGAGCCGGTGGACGGCCTGGACCCCGTCATGCGCCGCCAGGTGTGGTCGCTGCTCATGGGGGACGTGGCCGAGCGGGGGACCACCGTGCTGGTGTCCTCCCACAACTTACGCGAGCTGGAGGACGTGTGCGACCACGTGGGCCTGCTCAGCCGCGGCAGGGTGGCCCTGGAGCGGTCCCTGTCCGACTTGCAGGGGGGCACCGTCAAGCTCCAGATCGCCTTCCAGACCGAGGCGCCCCCCCAGCTGCCCCCGGAGCTCCAGGTCATCCACGCCGACCACGTGGGCCGGGTGTACACCTATATCGTCCGGGGGGCGGCGGAAGAGGTGGAGGCCCGGTTCAAGCCGCTGGATCCCCTGTTCCTGGAGGTCCTGCCCCTGACGCTGGAAGAGATCTTTATCTATGAAATGGGAGGTGAGGACTATGCGGTCCGGGACATCGTCCTTTAAGGTTTTGAATGGGCCCGTGTTCAAAAAGACGGTGCTGCGCTACTGGCCCGTCTGGGCGGCCTACTCCGTCATCTGGCTGGTGGTGCTGCCCCTCCAGGGGCTGATGACGCTCCAGATGGACGCCGCCCAGCGCTACGCCGGGGACAGCGGGTATCTTTACAACTTCGCCCGGCAGACCGTGGCCGAGCTGGCCCGGATGGCCCCGGCGCTGGCGGCGGTGTTCGGGCTGCTGGCCGCCATGGCGGTGTGCAGCCACCTGTACAACCCCCGCTCGGCCAACTTCTTCGGCGCCCTGCCCGTCCGGCGGGAGGGGCTGTTCGCCACCCACTACCTGGCGGGGCTGGCCTTCCTCACCGTGCCCAATGTGGTGATTTTCCTGCTCACCCTGCTCATCGAGGCCGTCGGCGGGACGGTGTTTCTGCCCGGGCTGGGGTTCTGGCTGGCCGCCGCCTGCGGGGAGTGCCTGTTCTTCTACTCCATGGCGGTGTTCTGCGGGATGTTCACCGGCCACATCCTGGCCCTGCCCGTGTTCTACGGCGTGTTCAACGTGTTCGCCGCGGGGGTGCGGGCGCTGGCTTACGCGGTGCTGGACGCCTTCTATTACGGCTACAACAGCATGGGGTATTGGGCGGACGCCGTGACCCGGTGGCTCACCCCCATGTGGAAGCTGACCGGCGACGTGTCCGCGTTCTGGGCTTGGCCCTCGGGGGCGGGCAACGGGGAGCCGCACTGGGTGGTCCACGGGCTGGACGCGGTGGCGGTATACGCCGCCGCGGCCCTGGCGCTGGCCGCCGCCTCCTTCTTCCTCTACCGGGCCCGGCGGCTGGAGAGCGCCGGGGACGTGGTGTCCGTCCGGCCCATGCGCCCGGTGTTCAAGTACGGCGTGGCCCTGTGCGCGGGGCTGGCCTTCGGCATGGGCACCGCCTATATCCTCAACACCCGGGAGGTGGGGATGATGATCTCCATCCTCATCTGGGGCGCGGCGGGCTACTTCGCCGCCCAGATGCTGCTGGACAAATCCTTCCGGGTGTTCTCCAAATGGAAGGGGGCCGCGGCGGTGTCCGCCGTGTTCCTGGCCCTGTTCTGCGTGGTGGGCTTCGACCTCACCGGCTATGAGACCCGCGTCCCCGACCCGGACCAGGTGGCGTCCGTGAGCGTCTCCGGGCTCCACGCCGTGACCCTGGGGGATGGCGCCGACTTCATCCACGTGTGGGACTACGACGACCCGGAGACCATCGCGCGGGTGACGGACCTCCACCGGGCGGCGGTGGACCAGCGGAAGTTCTGGCACGGGATCAACGGCTCCGTCGTCACCGACCTGCCGGTGAACTTCTCCTTCCAGGTGGACTATGAGATGAAGGACGGCTCCACCCTGTCCCGGGAGTACTACAACCTGTGGCTGGACCCGGAGGAGCGGGACCAGGAGGGCACCGCCGCCTGGGCGGTGGAGCGGCTGTATCAGGACCGGGGGCTGTACTGGACGGCCTACAACTTCGACGGCATGGAGGAGAATTTGGCCCAGCCGGGCTGGCGGCTGTCCCAGGTCTACTGCCAGCGGTTCACCTATCACCCGGCGGAGGGGTACGACTACTACCTGGGCGAGGACCAGAGCGAGGAATATTTCTACGGCATGGACGCCCGGGCCCTGCTGGACGCCGTGGAGGAGGACTTCCAGGCGGGCCGCATCGGCCTGCGGACCCTGGCCGACGCCGGCTGGTACCCGCCGGAGGAGGGGCTGGAGCTCACCTTCCGGGCGGAGACCGGCGACGGTATGCTGTGCCTTGTGGAGATCACCGTGCGGGAGGAGTCCACCTCCACCCTGGCGGCGCTGGAGCGGCTGGAAAGCGAGGGGGCCGGGGCGGGGCGGACCCAGTCCCAGGCTGAGGAGCATGGCGCACCGCCGGACGGCGCTGAGGTGAAGTCCCCCTTCGTGTCTGACGCGCCTGTGCCCACCGCTGTGCCGGTTTCCTGAACGTTTACAAGCCGCCGCCCCGGGAGGAACGGTGCGGAAACCCAGGCGCAGGCCGTGGGCCTTGCGCTGTTCCGGGCCCGGACACAGGCGGCAGCACAAATAGGGGGCTACGCGTCGAAAGACCGGCGCGCCGAAAGGGGCCTGTCGAGCCCCGCGTATAGGGCGCTCCCGTAAAAACGGGGATTCTTAAGGGGAAAAATCCTAAAGTGAGGCCCGCAGGGCCGAACGGCCCGGATTTTTCCCCTTAAGCGTGTCTTTGGGTACCTTTCTGCACGAGCAGAAAGGTACGCCCCCGGCAGGGCGGGCCTTGCAAACCGGCGGCTTTCTGTTATAATGGGGAAAACCCATATTATAGAAGGAGGCCGCGTCATGCCGGGAAAAGAGGAATTCATCCAGATCTACACCGAGCACATCCACCGGGAGGGGTCCGCCGAGCTGCTGGACTACCTGGAGAACAAGAGCGACTTTTTCACCGCCCCCGCCTCCGCCCGGTACCATGGGTCCTACGCCGGGGGGCTGTGTGACCACAGCGTCAACGTGTTCCGCTGTCTGGAGGCGTACCTGGCCCGGGACCGGGTCAAAGAGGTGTACGGCATGGATTACCCCATGGAGTCCGTGGCCATCGCCGCCCTGCTCCACGACCTGTGCAAAATCGGCTGCTACAAGACGGGCACCCGCAACGTCAAGGACGACGCCACCGGCAAGTGGACCAAGGTGCCCACGTACAATTACGAGGATAAGCTCCCCTACGGCCACGGGGAGAAGAGCGTGTACATCGTCTCCGGGTTCATGCGGCTCACCCGGGAGGAGGCCATGGCCATCCGCTGGCACATGGGCTTCTCCGGCACGGAGGACACCAGGATGGTGGGCCAGGCCCTGATGCAGTACCCGCTGGCCTTCGCCCTGGCCACCGCCGACATGGAGGCGTCCTACTTCCTGGAAAAGATGTAAAGCGTTCCCCTCCCCGCGGCGCGGGGAGGGGAAATTGCGCCGTCCCCACCGGCATGGAGGCGTCCTGCTTCCTGGAAAAGACGTAAAGCGTCCCCCTCCCCGCGCCGCGGGGAGGGGGATTTTTAATAAAGCCTGTCCAGAATTTCAATGGCCTGGGCCACCGCGTGGTCGTCGCAGTGCCCTAAGATCCGGGCCCCCCAGTCCCTCACCGCCTGGGAGCAGTTGGCCGGGGCAAAGGGAATGGCGCTCAACGCCAGCATGGGAATGTCGTTCTCGTTGTCCCCCATGCAGTAGAGGTTTTTCCGATCAATGTAGAGCAGGCCGGCCACCTTGGCCGCCATGGCGCCCTTGTCGCACCCCTTGGCCGTCACCTCCAGCAGGTACCGGTTGGAAAAAATGGCCTCGCAGCTGTCCCCCCACAGGGCCAGGAGACGGGCCCGCGCCTCCTTTAAATAGGGCTCGTCCTGCTGCAAAATCACCTTTGTCCAGGGGGTGGGCATCTCCCCGATGGGGGCCGGGATCTGGGTCCCGCCTACCTTCGCCAGGTGCTCCCGGGTGATTCGGTTGGGGTTGTGCACATAGATGTCCTCGCCGTGGTACGCCTCAAACCCCAGGGCCGGAAACTCCCCGCACAGCTGGGCCAGCACGGCCGGGGCCCCCTTGGGCAGGGCGCTGTCCAGCAGATAGCGGTCCGAAGCGTAGTCGTATATGGCCGCGCCGTTGGACAGCACCACCGGGGCGTTGAACAGCAGCCCCTCCTTTTCGATCTGGGGGGTGAAGGTGCGGTGGGCCCGGCCGGTGGCGATGGAAAAATATCCGCCGTTCTCAATAAAATAGCGGACGGCAGCGCGGTTCTCCGGCGAGACGGTATGGGCGCTGTTATACAGGGTGTCGTCGTAGTCCGCGAAGAAAAGCACGCCGTCAAATTTGCCCACGAAAAAGCCCCCATTTCCTCAGATAAACCGGCGGCGCCCGCGAAATCCCGCCCCGCCGCGGCAATGCGCCGTAGGAAGCGCCTGCCGGCGATATTCATATTTTAATTGTATTCCATGCCGGCGGCGCTGTCAAGAGGGGTGGGCAAAAGGACGAAATAAGGGACAATTTTTTGGCGGTTTTGCTGGGAGCCCAACAAAATGTGCCGTCCTTCCCGGCTGTCCGCCAAAAGGCAACAAGATATGCCCTCCCGCCCGGGGAAAAACCGCCCCGCGCCGGATAATTCGGGGGTTGACGAATGGGGCAAAACAGTGTAAGATAAGCCTGTAACCGTTTTGTAACTCTTTTCGGATTTCTTGTTACAGTTTCCCACAACACCAACAGCAATAGGAGGGACAATCTCGTGAAGCAAACCGGGACCGAGAGAGATCAGAGGGATCAGGAGAAGATTTCACAGGGGGCCGGCGCCGCCGGTCCGAAAAACACGAAAGAGAGCTCGGGCGGGGAACAGCCCCGTTCCTGGAGGAAATATATCGAAGAGGCCGAGGCGGCCGAGAAGCAGGCCCAGCGGGAGGCCGCCAAAGCCCGGGCCGCCCAGGCAAAGAAGGAGAAGCACAGCCCCGCCGCCCTCACCAAGAAGGCCAAGGCCGCGCTGAACGGGAACGCCCTAAAGGAGAAGGCTGGAGAGACCGCCCAGACCCTGCGCGCCGCCGCCGAGGACGGCTGGGACCGGGTCCGCGGCCTTGCCGCCGGAGCCTGGGAGGGGGCCGCCAATGCCGCCGCCAAGGTCAGGGGCGTGGTGGAGCGCCACCCCATCTCCCCGCTGCTGTACGTCACCCTGGCGGCCGTCATCGTGGGCGCCGCCGCCTTCAACGGCAGCTACACCCGGGCCTACGCCCTCAATGTCAACGGCCAGGAGGTGGGGGTGGTGTCCAGCCCCGACGAGAAGGACGCCATCGTCAGCGGCGTGGAGGCCCGCGCCTCCAATATTCTGGGGGAGCGCTACGACTACAACGCCGAGATCTCTATGACCCCGGTGTACGTCACCCCCGACGAGCTCAGCGACGCCGCCCAGATCGAGGACGCCCTGTTCCAGGACGTGGGCGCGCTGATCACCGCCTACGGCCTGCGGGTGGGCGGCGCGGAGCTGGGCTACGCCCCCAGCCAGGACGTTCTCTACAACCTGCTGGACGAGGTGGCCCAGCCCTACCTCACCACGAACACCATCCGCTATGAGTTCGTGGAGGATGTGGAGGTCTACCCCGTGGAGCTGCCCTCCAACACCAGGTTCAACGTGGAGTCCATCCGGGAGACCCTCCACGCCCTGAAGGTCCAGCAGGCCACCTACACCGTCAAGAAGGGCGACACCTTCAACGCCATCGCCTACTCCCTGGATATGTACCCCAACGACCTGTCCGTTCTCAACCCCGACGTGATGGTGGATAAGCTCTGGGTGGACCAGGAGCTGGTCATCCAGAAGGCCGTGCCCTACCTGTCGGTGGAGAATGTCACCGACGAGACCTACGAGCAGGAGATCCCCAGCCCCGTGGAGTATATTGAGACAGCCGACCTCTACGTGGGCGACACCAAGGTCAAGGAGCAGGGCGAGGACGGCACCGAGCGGGTCAACGCCCATGTCACCTACGTCAACGGCGTGGAGGTCAGCCGGGAGATCATCTCCACCGAGACCCTCAAGGAGCCCACCACCACCTACGCCTACACCGGCACCACCCCCAGGCCCGTCACCGCCTCCAACGGCTACTTTATCTGGCCGGTGCGGGGGTCCATCACCTCCAACTTCGGCGGGCGCAACCTGTGGGGCAGCTACGACTTCCACCTGGGCCTGGACATCGCCTGCCGCACCGGCACCGGCATCAAGGCCGCCGACGGCGGCACCGTCATCAAGGCCGGCTGGAGCGGCAGCTACGGCAACCTGGTAGCCATCCGCCACGACAACGGTTACGTCACCTACTACGCCCACAATTCCTCTATTTTGGTGTCCGTGGGCCAGAAGGTCTACCAGGGCCAGATCATCGCCAAGGCGGGCATGACCGGCAACGCCAGCGGCCCCCACTGCCACTTCGAGGTGCGCATCAACGGCACCAGCGTTAACCCCCGGAACTACCTGCGGTAACCACGCAACCCGTCCCACCCCCGGCCTTGGCCGGGGGTGGGCTTTTTTAAAAAATCGAACAAATTCCTCAAAACCCCTTGACAATGTCGAACGAACATATTATTATGAAGAAAAGTAGAACAAAGCGCCGAGACCGCGGCGCCGGCCAGGAAATCAGTTCGGTTTATGGGACCGCATGGATGGTATGATGAAGCCATCCTGAGAGACAAGGAGGCTTTGAGCCATGAAAACTGCTTGCTACACCTTCACCACCTGGAACAGCGGCGCCATGGCCGCCGGTTTTGACGGCGCGGCCTTGGTGCGCCAGCCCCAGCGGAACGCCGCCCCGAGGGCGGACAACGTCATCGACCTGGCCGCCTGGCGGGCCGCCAACCCGGAGCTCACGCACCAAGAGGAGGAGCAGGACTGGGCCGCCCCGACCTATGGGGAGCCGGAGGAGCCGGAGCTGTCCATCCCCGCGCCCCGGCCCAGGAAGAGCCGCAGGGCCGCCGTCCTGACCGAACTGATCTCCACCGCCAGCGTGGCCGCGGCGGCGCTGGCAATCATCCTGCGGGTGGTGGCGTTCTGAACGGGAGCCGAAGAGAGGAGGACTGACTGGGTCAGTCCTCTTTTTTTGCATTTTAGGCGGTTTGCGGGGAAGTTTCCAGCGGAATCAAATTGACGGACAGCGGTCAGAGTGTTATAATGTTCACAATCAGCCCATGGCGTACCGCCCTGGGGCGGGGGCGCTGATTTGGCGCAGGCCGAAACCATAGGAAAGAGGAGAAGCTATGTATCGGATCGTGAAAAAACGGGTGCTCAATCCCACCGTGTCCCTGATGGAGATCGAGGCCCCCGCCGTGGCCCGCAAAGCCGAGCCCGGCCAGTTCATCATCCTCCGGGTGGACGAGGAGGGGGAGCGCATCCCCCTGACCATCGCCGACTTCGACCGGGAGAAGGGCACCGTCACCATCATCTACCAGGTGGTGGGCGCCACCACCGAGAAGCTCAACCACAAGGAGCAGGGGGAGTTCCTCCAGGACTTCGTGGGCCCCCTGGGTCGTGCCACCGAGACCGAGGGTTTAAAGCGCGTCGCCGTGGTGGGCGGCGGCGTGGGCACCGCCATCGCCTACCCCGTGGCCAAAAAGCTCCACGACGTGGGCTGCCACGTGGACCTGATCGTGGGCTTCCGCAACAAGGACCTGGTCATCCTGGAGGACGAGTTTAAGGCCGCCTCCACCAACCTCATCATCGGCACCGACGACGGCTCCTACGGCAAAAAGGCCCTGGTTACCGACCTGCTCCGGGAGCAGATCGAGGCGGGGGCCCAGTACGACCGGGTCATCACCATCGGCCCCGTCATCATGATGAAGTTCGTGTGCCAGCTCACCAAGCAGTACAATATCCCCACCGTGGTGTCCATGAACCCCATCATGATCGACGGCACCGGGATGTGCGGCGGCTGCCGCCTGTCCGTGGGCGGCGAGACCAAGTTCGCCTGCGTGGACGGCCCGGAGTTCGACGGCCACAAGGTGGACTTCGACGAGGCCATGGCCCGGGGCGCCATGTACAAGGATTTTGAGCGCCACGCCTACGAAGAGGCGTGCAACCTGTTCAAGCAGGAGGTAAAGTAAGATGGCCAACATGAGACCGGATAAAAATCCCATGCCCCACCAGGACCCCCAGGTCCGGGCCTGCAACTTCAACGAGGTGGCCCTGGGCTACACCCGTGAGCAGGCCATTGACGAGGCCCAGCGGTGCCTCAACTGCAAGCACCGCCCCTGCGTGTCCGGCTGCCCCGTCCAGATCAACATCCCCGAGTTCATCGCCAAGGTGGCCGAGGGCGACTTTGAGGCCGCCTACCAGATCATCGCCAAGGACTCCGCCCTGCCCGCCGTGTGCGGCCGCGTCTGCCCCCAGGAGAGCCAGTGCGAGGCCAAGTGCGTCCGGGGCATCAAAAACGAGCCCGTGGGCATCGGCCGCCTGGAGCGGTTCGTGGCCGACTGGCACAACGCCAACGCCACCGAAAAGCCGGCGCGCCCCGCCTCCAACGGACACAAGGTGGCCGTCATCGGCTCCGGCCCGGCGGGCCTGACCTGCGCCGGCGACCTGGCCAAAAAGGGCTATGAGGTCACCGTGTTCGAGGCCCTCCACCTGGCCGGCGGCGTGCTGGTGTACGGCATTCCCGAGTTCCGCCTCCCCAAGTCCATCGTCCAGAAGGAAGTGGACACCCTCAAGGAGCTGGGCGTGAAGGTGGAGACCAATATGGTCATCGGCCGGGCCATCACCATCGACGAGCTGAAGGAGGAGTTCGGCTTCGAGGCCGTGTTCATCGGCTCCGGCGCGGGCCTGCCCAAGTTCATGAACATCCCCGGCGAGAACCTGAAGGGCGTCTACTCCGCCAACGAGTTCCTCACCCGCATCAACCTGATGAAGGCCTACAAGGACGGCGCGGATACCCCCATCCAGCACAGCCAAAAGGTGGCCGTGGTGGGCGGCGGCAACGTGGCCATGGACGCCGCCCGCTGCGCCAAGCGGCTGGGCGCCGAGGTGTACATCGTCTACCGCCGGAGCGAAGCCGAGCTCCCCGCCCGGGCCGAGGAGGTGGAGCACGCCAAGGAGGAGGGCATCATCTTCAAGACCCTCACCAACCCCACTGAGATCCTGGGCTATACCAACGCCCAGGACCCCAGGGACCCCCGGAACGGCTCCGTGGCGGGCATCCGCTGCGTGGAGATGGAGCTGGGCGAGCCGGACGCCTCCGGCCGCCGCCGCCCCATCGTCAAGGAGGGCAGCCAGTTCGACATCGAGCTGGACTGCGTCATCATGGCCCTGGGCACCAGTCCCAACCCCCTCATCAAGTCCACCACCCAGGGGCTGGACACCGAGAAGTGGGGCGGCATCATCGCCGACGAGAACGGCCTCACCAGCCGGGAGAACGTGTACGCCGGGGGCGACGCGGTCACCGGCGCGGCCACCGTCATCCTGGCCATGGGCGCGGGCAAGACCGCCGCGAAAGCCATCGACGAGACTCTTTCCAAATAGGAAAAGCTGTGATATAATGACTGCCGGGGTTTGGGCCCCGGCAGTTATTTTGCCCTGGGAGATGTTTTGGCTTGAAAAACTATAAAATTGGTTTTGGGGTGTGGGGGGTACTGCTATTTCTTGTTATTATGCTCCCAAATCTGGTTTGGTTTGCCGTACCGGCCCCTCATGATATTTTGAGAGCGGGGTCCCAGACGGAGCTTATTGATACGATAGCTTTGGTGTGCCAAATCCTGTTTGTCGCGGCGCTTTGCGTGGTTGTGAATCAAAGTGTTGGACCGTTGCGGGTGACATCTTTTTTAGTTGGTGTGATTGGCTGTATTGCGTTCTATTATTTGGGCTGGATGCTGTATTACTTTGGAATTACCAACCCATTTGTTATACTTTTGTTGACTGTGCCGCCCTGTGGTGCGTTTTTGCTCTTTGCACTGGACAGGAAAAATTATATTGCGCTGATTCCTGCTGCAATTTTTTCTGTATGTCACCTTTTTTATGGAGTAATCAATTATATCGTTAAATAAGTTCGTAACAGAAAGGCTGATCCCATGTTTTATGCCATCCCTGCGGCACAGACCGGGCAAACTTGTAAACGGAGGAAGCGCATATGGTCAAAGCGGTGATTTTCGACTTGGACGGCCTGCTGGTGGACACAGAGACCATCTGCTACCGAATTTTGAAGGAGATACTGGCCCAGTTTGGCTTTCCCTTTGCGCTGGAGGAGTACACCCGGGACTACAGCGGCAAGCCGGAGACCGTCAACGCCGCCCATCTGGCGGAGGCGTACCAGCTCCCCTGGACGCCGGAGGAGACGCTGGAGCGCATTCTCCGCCGGGAGGAGGAGCTCCACGCCCAGGGGGTGGAGCTGAAGCCCGGGGCAAAGGAGCTGCTGGCTTATTTACAGGAGACGGGGCGGGGGATTGCCATGGCCTCCTCCAGCACCCGGGACCGGGCGCTGAACCTGCTGGACCAGCACGGCGTCACGGGCTATTTCCAGCAGTTCGTCTTCGCGGGCGAGGTGGAGCGGGGCAAGCCCGCCCCGGACGTGTTCCTGAAAGCCTGCGAAAAGCTGGGGGAGGCGCCGGAGGACTGCCTGGTGCTGGAGGACAGCGAGGCGGGCATTCAGGCCGCCCATGCCGCCCGCGTCCCGGTGATCTGCGTCCCAGACCTGAAAACGCCGGAGCGGCGGTTCCTGGACCTGACGGCGGCGGTGTGCCCCTCCCTGGACCAGGTCATCCCATACCTATCTGACAAGAAAGGCTGATCCCATGTTTTACGCCATCTTCGCCGCCGCCCTGGTGGTCCTCGACCAGATCGTGAAATACCTGGTCCGCGCCAACATCCCCCCGGGCGGCTCGGTCCCCTTTATCCCCTGCCTGCTGGACCTCACCTATGTCCAGAACACCGGCGCGGCTTTCTCCATCCTCCGCCAGCACACCTGGCTGCTCACCCTCACCTCCGCCGTTGTGGTGCTGGCCATGTGCCTCTTTCTCGTGAAGGGCTTTTTCAAGAACCGCCTGGGCCTGTTCTCCGCCGCCCTGGTGCTGGCGGGCGGGGTGGGCAACCTCATCGACCGGGTGCTCTTCGGCTTCGTCACCGATATGTTC
This sequence comes from uncultured bacterium, assembly GCA_946548895.1. Classification (GTDB taxonomy): domain Bacteria; phylum Bacillota; class Clostridia; order Oscillospirales; family Oscillospiraceae; genus Enterenecus. Next base: position 65,528 of record CAMNQF010000012.1, read on the forward strand.
CAGACCACCTTCATGGAGTTCGCCGTGTTCAACGTGGCCGACTGCTGCATCACCGTCGGCGTGCCCCTGCTGTTCCTCTACGTGTGGCTGTACGTGGGCAAGGACGAGAAAAAGGAGGGCGGGGCCGATGGAGCCGGTGAGCTTCCCCCTGACGGTACCTGAGCCGGGCCGGGCGGACGCGGCGCTGTCCGCCGCCTTGGACGGCCTCACCCGGTCCGCCGCCCAGCGCTGGCTGGAGGAGGGCCGGGTCACCCGGAACGGCCGGCCGGTGAAGAAGAGCGAAAAACTCCAGGCCGGGGACGTGGTGGTCCTGTCCCCGCCCCAGCCCCAGCCCGTGGACCTGGCCCCCCAGGACATCCCCCTGGACGTGGCCTATGAGGACGGCGACGTCATCGTGGTGAACAAGCCGGTGGGCATGGTGGTCCACCCCGCGCCGGGCCATCCTGACGGCACCCTGGTCAACGCGCTGTTATACCACTGTAAAAATAGCCTGTCCGGCATCAACGGCGAACTGCGCCCCGGCATCGTCCACCGCATCGACCGGGACACCTCGGGGCTGATTATCGCCGCCAAAAACGACCGGGCCCACCTGGCCCTGGCGGCCCAATTGCAGGACCACTCCCTGTTCCGGCTGTACCACGCCGTGGTGGTGGGAGGGTTTCAGGAGGACTCCGGCGCCGTGTCCGCCCCCATCGGGCGGCACAAAACCGACCGCAAGCGGATGGCCGTCACCCCGGACGGCCGGGAGGCGGTCACCCACTGGCAGGTGGTGGACAGCCGGAACGGCCACACCCACCTCACCTGCCGCCTGGAGACGGGCCGCACCCATCAGATCCGGGTGCACATGGCGTATCTGGGCCGGCCCCTCCTGGGGGACACGGTGTACGGCGCAAAAAAGCCCGTCCCCGGCCTGGCGGGCCAGTGCCTCCACGCCGCCCGCCTCACCTTCACCCACCCGTCCACCGGGGAGCGCGTCACGGTGGAGGCCCCTTTGCCGGATTGGTTTAACGCGGTGTTGAAACGGTATGGTTTACAATGAAGGATGCGCCATGGAAATCACGATCACGCACATGACAAAAACCTCCCTGTCCGGGGAGGTTTTCGCATATCTCCCTCCCTTTCGGGCAGACTAGCTCCAAAAACGGAAGGGGTTTTTCTCATGCTCAACCACCGCAAGGCCGCCGTCATCGGCTGCGGCTTCGTGGGCTCCTCCATCGCCTTCAGCCTCATCCAGCGGGGGCTGTTCAGCGAGCTGGTGCTCATCGACGCCAACCGGGACAAGGCCGTGGGCGAGGCCATGGACCTGAGCCACGGCCTGCCCTATATCGCCGCTATGGACGTGCACGCCGGGTCCTACGACGACCTGTCCGACTGCGCCCTCATTATCGTCACCGCCGGGGCCAACCAGAAGCCCGGCCAGACCCGCCTGGAGCTTATCGGCCAGAACGTGGCCATTTTGAACTCCATCATCCCCCAGATCACCGCCCGGCCCTTCGAGGGCATCCTGCTCATCGTGTCCAACCCGGTGGACGTGCTCACCTACGCCGCCTTCCGCATCTCCGGCTACCCCGCCCACCGGGTGATGGGCTCCGGCACCGTGCTGGACTCCGCCCGGCTCCGCTACCTGCTGGGGGAGCACCTCAACGTGGACAGCCGGTCCATCCACGCCGTCATCGTGGGCGAGCACGGCGACAGCGAGCTGGCCGTGTGGAGCGGGGCCAACGTGTCCGGGGTGCCCCTGGACGGCTTCTGCGCCATGCGGGGCCACACCAACCACCGGGAGGCGGAGCAGCGCATTTATGAGGACGTGCGGGACAGCGCCTACGAGATCATCCGCCGGAAGGGCGCCACCTATTACGGCATCGCCATGGCGGTGGCCCGCATCGCCGAGTGCGTCATGAAGGACGAGCGGGCCATCCTGCCCGTGTCGGTGGTGCTGGGGGGCCAGTATGGCCTGCGGGACCTGGCGCTGTCCATCCCGTCCATTGTGGGCCGCCGGGGGGTGGAGCAGATCCTGGAGATCCCCCTGGCGGACTCCGAGCGGGACGCGCTCCAGGCCTCCGCCGAGCAGCTCCGGGAGGTCATCGGCGAGCTGGAGCTGCCGTAGTTCCTTTTTCTCGAGGGAAAAAGGAACCGAAAAAGAGCTTGAAGCTTGGGTCGTTCAAGTGCCGCGAAACAGGGAAGGCCCCCGGCGTAAGCCGGGGGCCTGGGTTGGTCAGTGGTGCCCGTTGCCGTGGTGGTTTTGATTGTGATGTCCGGCGGCATTGGCCAGAGGCTGGGCGGGGGCGGCGGAGGGCACGGGGACGACCGCGGGCAGCTTGCCGGTCCAGCCCTTGTAGGTCACGCCGTCGTGGGTGTGGATGCCGGTGTCGCCGCAGCCGGGCCGGGTGCACACGTTGGCGATGGCCTTATAGGTCAGCCCGTCGTGGGTGTGAACGCCCGTCTCGCGGCAGTCGGGCCGTTCACACAGCAGGCCGGGCTCCGTGTAGAGGTAGACCACCTCGCCGTCCTTGTGGTAGTGCTCCTGGGCGATGCCGCAATCCTCCCGGACGCAGGGGGAATTGCCCTGCCGCACCTTCATGAACAGCTCGCCATTATCGTCGAAGATCAGCTGGTTGCCCTGCTCATCCACCGGGTAGCCGTTTTCGTCCGTGCCCACGATGGTGTAATCGTCAAAGGCTTTCGAGGGGGCGGCGGAGGGCACCGGCTCCAGCTCCTGGTCAAGGACCACATACGCCTCAGGGGCCTTGCCCGCGTACTGCACGCCGTCGTGGGTATGGGGCTCCTCGTTGGTACAGTCCGGGTGGGCGCACAGCAGGCCGGGATTTTCGTAGTACACCCGGACCGTCTTGCCGTCGATGTGGCAGTGGTCATAGGATACACCGCAGCTCTTGTCGGCGCACAGGTCGTAGAGGCGGTCAGAGGCGCGCACCTGGGTATCGGTGGAGGCGTCCCCGCCGCCAATCGCGCCGCTGTCCGCGAGAAAAGGGGCCAGGTCAATGCCGGTGCAGTTGGGGTCGGTTCCATCGGAGAAATATCTGACCTGGCGCACGGTGCCGTCCATTTCGTAATAAATACCGAGCTGGCGTTCAAAAGAGCCGGGGTCCAGTTCATAGGTGTCGCTGAAGAGGCTGGAAGAGGAGAAGGAGGGTTCGCCCAGCAACGCGTGTACGCTTTCCCGGGGCATACCAATGGAAAGACTCCCGGCATATGCAAGTACATCGGCGGGCAAACTGGTGGTTTGCGTGCCGCCGGACGTTTTTTCGCCGGCATTGGCGTCGGAAACGCCAGGAGTTCCACCGGGGCGCAGCTCGGCGGGCTCATAGCTCACCGCCTGCTGTTCCTCCCCGGTCAGGGCCAGATACCAGTCCAGCCAGTCCAGGGTATCCTGGGACAGCTCAGAACGGGAAAAGCTCTGCCCATGAAACTGGATGGTGCCGCCGTCGGTTTTCGGGTCGCTGGCAAAGGCGGCGGTGACCGCCGCCACCAGCGCCAGGGTGAACACCACCCCCAGCACCGATAATTTTTTAAACTTCATAATGGATCGAATCCTTTCCTCGGCCGCTTTCCGGCCGAACGTCTGGCAGAAGGCGGGGCCGTCCCCCTGGGTGGCCAGGGTGACCAGGGCGCTGGCGTACTCCGCCCGCCTGTCCGGGCCCAGGGCCCGCAGCGCCGCCCGGTCGCAGGACAACTCCACGTCCTGCCGGAGCAGGCGGGCCATCAGCCACACCGCCGGGTTCCACCAGTGGACCGCCAGGGCCAGGGCCATGGCGTAGTGCCACAGGTTGTCCCGGCGGCGGGCGTGGACCCCCTCGTGGGCCAGGACGCACACCAGCTCCTCCCCGGACAGGCCCGGGGACAGCACCACCGTGGGCCGGACCGCCCCGAAGGTCAGGGGCGCGCCCTCCATCACGCCCTCCCGCAGGCGGGCGCACAGGGGCAGGGGCAGATACCGGGGGTCGGGCCGCCGGATGGGTATGGCCGCCGCCACCGCCCGCCGGGTCCGCCGCCAGCTGAACACGTACCGCAGCCCCAGGATCAGGCCCACCGCCAGCCACACCGCGCCCAGCGCCATTTCCCAGGGAATGCCGGAGGCTCCGGACTGGGGCAGGGGCGCAGACACGGCCGGGGCGGGGTTGTATAACTGCGGCGGGGGAGGGGATACGGGCCCGGGCCGGGCAAACAGCCCCCACAGGGACAGGGCGCTCTCCGGGGCGGCGGGGGTCAGCAGGCGGAACAGGCACGCCGCCCACAAGGCCAGCCGGGCCCCGGGGACCAGCCGGTCCCGGAGCAGGCGGCGCAGCAGGGCGCAGGCCAGGATAAGCGCCGTGCCGTATAGGGCGTTCTGGAGCAGTTGGGTCATGCCGCTCACCTCACTTTAGGGCGTCGATCAGGTCCCGGAGCTGCCGGGCCTCCGCCGGGGTCAGCTCCCCCTCGCTGAAAAAGGCGGAGAGAAACTGCGCCTTGGACCCGCCGAACAGCCGGGTGATGAGGCTGTCCGTCTCCGCCCGCTGGACTTCCTCCCGGGTCACCAGCGGCGCGCAGACAAACCCCGGGTCGGACCGGGCCACGGCCCCCTTGTCGATGAGCTTCTTGATGACGGTATAGGTGGTGTTTCGGTTCCAGCCCCAGGCGTCCGCCAGGCGCTTCGCCAGCGCCCCCGCCGTTTGAGGGCCGTCCTCCCACAGCGGCTCCATCACCTTCAGCTCCGAGTCGTACAGTTTATCCATAGCCGTGGCCTCCTTAATTGGTTGAACGAATGGGGTGACTATTGCAATAGTGATATTATACTACTACAATAGTCATCTCCTGTCAAGCCCGTTTTCAAAAAACTTTGAAACCGGGCTTTCCCTATCCCCACTCCGGCGGCCTACTTTCTGCTTGTGCAGAAAGTAGGCAAAGACACACTTAGGGGAAAAATCCGAACCGTTCGGCCCTTTGGGCCTCACGTTAGGATTTTCCCCCCTAAGAACCCCCTGTTTACGGGAGAGCTCAATCCGCCCGCAGGCTGAGGCCCTCCCGGCGCGCCGGGCCGGGACTGGTTTCTCCCTATTTGTGCTGCCGCCTGTATGCAGACACCGGGACGCATCGCGGCCCACATCCCGCGCCTGGGTGGACAGGGCTCACCGCCCGCGGCGTGTTCCGGCACCCCGCCCCTTGCCTATTTTGTCTCCCGGACCAGCCGCCCGTCCCGGCTGACGCAGTTTACCCCGTTGATCTTCACCCGGAAGGTGTTGTCCAGCTTCTCCTTCTGGACGATCCGGGTGGGGGCGCACAGCGCCACCGAGTGGGGGGGCATATCCTGGTACACCACCGCGTTGGCCCCCACGCGGCAGTGGTCCCCCACGGTGATCCCGCCGATGATCTTGGCCCCCGCGCCGATGTAGGCGCCGTCCCCGACGGTGGGGGAGCCGGGGCGCTTGCTGTCCGGCAGGGTGTTGGAGCCGATGGTCACCTGCTGAAAGATCACTAGGTCCCTCCCCAGCACCGCGTCGTTGGAGATGAACACCCCCACGCAGCCGTGGGGGAAATAGGGTCTCCCCGCGATCTTGGAACCGATGCCCACATAGCTGCCGTACTTCATAAAGTATTTCTCATACGCCAGCTTCAGCAGGGGGGAGGGCCTGCGCTGAAGGCGCTCCTTCAGCCCCCAGTAGTCCCCGTACCGCAGCTTGATATAGACCCGCAAAAAGGGGTGGAGCAGGGCGAATACGGCGCGTTTCACCATTCCCATGTTGTCCTCCTGTCCGGCACGCGGACCAGCGGCATAAAATTCTTTTGAAAATGGACAGGGGACGGCATACCGCCGCCCCCTGTCCCCACATATGTTTACTTTACGATCTCGCCCCGGGCCTTCTTCTCCTCAATCTCCTTGAGGGCGTCCTTGTAGGACAGATTGACCCGGCCCTTCTCGTCGATGTCCGTCACCTTGACCCAGATCATGTCGCCGATGTTGATTACGTCCTCCACCTTGGCGACGCGGTGGTTGGCCAGCTTGGAGATGTGGACCATGCCGTCCTTGCCGGGGGCCAGCTCCACAAAGGCGCCGAA
>CAMNQF010000013.1 GCA_946548895.1 uncultured bacterium
ATTTCCAGCAGGTTGTTGATGACGCCGATCTTGGAGCTCACCTTGGAGCCGCCCAGAATGGCCACCAGGGGACGCTTGGGATTGGCCAGGGCGCCGCCGATGAAGTCCAGCTCCTTCTGGATCAGGAAGCCGGACACGGCGGGCAGGTAATCGGCCACGCCGGCGGTGGAGGCGTGGGCGCGGTGGACCGCGCCGAAGGCGTCGGACACGTACACGCCGTCGGACCCGGCCAGGGCCGCCATCTTCTTGGCCAGCTCGGGGTCGTTCTTGGTCTCGCCCTTCTCAAAGCGGGTGTTCTGGAGCAGCATGATCTCGCCGCCCTTCAGGGCCGCGGCCTTGGCCTGGGCGTCGGGGCCCACCACGTCGTCGGCCAGGATGACGCTCTTGCCCAGCAGCTCGCTCAGGCGGGCGGCCACAGGCTCCATGCGCAACTCGGCCAGGGATTTTTTCCACTTTTCCTCGGTAATGGAGGCCTCATCCTTGCCCTTTTCCAGCTGCTTTTTCTTGTAGGATTCGAAGGTGGCCACCGGCTTGCCCATATGGGAGCAGGCGATGACCGCCGCGCCCTGGTCCAGCAGGTACTGGATGGTGGGCAGAGCGGCGCGGATGCGCTTGTCATCGGTGATGACGCCGCTTCCGTCCTTGGCCATGGGGACGTTGAAGTCGCAGCGAAGCAGAACTTTCTTGCCCTTCACGTCGATGTCCTTGACCGTCTTCTTGTTGTAGTTCATGGTGATCTGACTCCTTTCATTAATTACAACTTGAAGTGATAGCTCTTTTCATTGATAATCAGGATTTGCGGTGGTGGACGCCATTTCCCCGGCCCCGCTCAATCCGGGGAAGCCCTGCTGCTTGAGGGCCTCATAGGCCAGAATGGCCACCGAGTTGGACAGGTTCAGGCTTCGGGCGTCGGCGCGCATGGGGATGCGCAGGCAGCGGTCCGGGTAGGCCATTCGGAAGCGCTCCGGCAGGCCGGCGGTTTCCTTGCCGAAAAACAGCCAGCAGCCGTCCCGGAACTGTGCCTGGGAGTAGTCCCGGGGGGCCTTGGTGGTGGCCAGCCACAGATCGGTGGGGCGGTTGCGCCGAAAGAGGTCGTCAAGGCTGGGATAAACGGTGAGGTCCACCATAGGCCAATAGTCCAGACCCGCCCGTTTCACTGCTTTCTCGCTGATGTCAAAGCCAAGGGGTTCCACCAGGTGGAGACGGCAGCGGGTGGCGGCGCAAGTGCGGGCGATGTTTCCGCAGTTCTGCGGAATTTCTGGTTCAACTAAAACGATATTGACCATACTATCTCCGAAACCTTTCCTCAATCATGCACATTATAGACGCTTGACAAAAAAATAGCAAGAGAAAATGTGGCGAAGCTGTCAAGATTTTACCCTTTTTTGCCGTCACTTTGCCGAAGGGACTGTTTTTTCCCGGCTATTGCCGGCATTTTCCAAGGTCAGATACCCACAAACGTCAAAAAAACACCATATGGGCGCAACCATCTCCCCGGTCGGGGGGTATTACCATCGGACGGATCTGGACCCGCGTTCGGAAGGGGAAAGGGTTGCCAACATCTTCCGTGTGTGCTAGAATGTCCCGTAATCCAAGAAGCTTTGGGATGGACGGGAGCGTACGCACATCATCCGGCCGCCGCCAGGGACGCTCTGAGCTGTGTGATATCCTGCCGGACCGGGCAGACTACATGGCGGAGGATGGGCGTGCGGTCCCGGCCCTGACCAAGAGGGGACAGATTCCGTCTGAGCCTGCTGGCGGCTGCCTGCCGCTGGTGTTCCGTGGAAAACGGATGCCGTTGTGGACGAGTTCAGCGTCTTGTTTCAGCAACAACATTGATGAATGATGAAAAAGGAGAAATTATCATGAAAAAGAAGTTCATTGCTCTTTGTGCGGCCGCTGTGGCGTGCCTGTCCCTGCTGTCTGCTTGCGGGACCAAAAACGATGAGGGAGGAAATCCCTCCGCCGCCCCGGACAAGAGCGCCGATTTGACCGCCTTTGCGCAGTCTGTACAGGAAAACCATGAGTTCGCCGCCCTGGAGAAAGCCGATCCCGCCGACGAAGAGGTGGGCGCTATTATGCTGGAGAACAACTACCCCGGCCTGAAAGACATGGATCTGGAGCAGGCTGAGGTCTATCTGCCCATGATTTCCTTCAGCGGCGGCGAGCTGGCCCTGGTTCAGGCCAAGAGCGCCGAGGATGCCGCCAAGGTGAAGGAGATTTTCCAGGCCCGCATCGATTCCAAGAGCACCGAGGGCGTGGGCAACTATCCCGAAGAGGTGGAGATGTGGCTGCGGAGCGCCAAGCTGGCGGAAAACGGCAATTACGTGATGCTGGTCTGCCACGACGACGCGGACGCCATTATCACCGAATTCAACGCCCTGTTCGCGTGAAAAGCCCGGAGCGCCCCTCTGCGGCGTCCGCGCCGCGGAGGGGATGCGCCGTGAACACATATTGAAGCAAAAGGAGTTTAGTGACATATGAAACGCATGACCGCCCTGATCCTGTGCGCCGCCCTGGCGCTGTCCCTGCTGTCCGCCTGCGGCAGCCCCGGCGCACAGACCACCCTGATTCCCTCCGAGCCTGTGGAATCCGCGGAGCCCACCGCCACCCCCACGCCGGAACCCAGTGTGGAGCCCTCCGCAGAGCCGTCCGCCGAGCCCTCTGCGGAACCCAGCGCCACGCCCACCCCGGCTCCGACGGCCGCGCCCACCCCGGCCCCCACACCCACCCCAGCCCCCACACCCACCCCAGCCCCTACGCCCACCCCGGCTCCTACGCCCAAGCCTACGCCTAAACCCACGCCGGCCCCCACGCCCACGCCGGAGCCTACCCCCACGCCGGAACCCACGCCCGCCCCCGCGGAAGGGGTGGATCTGGCGGACTTTTACGCGGATGTGACCAGCCAGTATCAATTTGGCTTTCTGGAGCAGGCCGGCGCCGAGCTGCTGGACGGCTTCTATCCGGGCCTGAGCGCCATTGACACCAGGCAGTGCCTGGTCTACGTGGTCCAGATGTCCATGAACAACGGCGAATTCGGCCTGGTGGAAGTGGCAGACGGCGGGGATGTGGAGTCGGTAAAGGCCATCTTCCAGGCCCGCGTTGACTATATGGCGGGCGATGACGATAACATCGGCGGCGCCTGGTATCCCGGTCCCATTGAGATGTGGAAAAACAATTCCCGCATCGTTTCCAACGGAAACTTTGTCATGATGGTGGTCCACGAGAACTGCGACGACATCGTCAATCTCTTTAACGCGCTGTTTGAGTGATCCATAACCGGGAGGGGAGCGGGCAACCGCTCCCTTTCCGCGAAACCTGTCCGGCGAGGTGAAGGACCGTGATTTTCTCCAGCCCCTTCTTTTTGTTTCTCTATTTTCCAATTGTACTGTTGCTCTATTATATTTCCCCGCTGAAATGGCGCAATCTGGTGCTGCTCGCGGTCAACCTGGTGTTTTACGGTTGGGGAGAGCCGGTGTATGTGGTCATCATGTTTGCTTCCATCGCCATCGACTATAGCCACGGCCGGATCGTCACCCGGTGCAAGGCAAAAGGCAATGACCGGGGAGCCCGGATGGCGGTGGCGTCCTCCGTGGTGTTCAACCTGGTCCTGCTGGGGTTCTTCAAGTACTGGAATTTCATTGCCGGGAGCCTGACCGCCGCCGGGCTGGACCTTATGCCCGTCATCAAAAGGCTGCCCCTGCCGGGGGGAGATTCCATTCCCTTCACCCTGCCCATCGGCATCTCCTTCTACACCTTCCAGACCATGAGCTACACCATCGACGTGTATCGGGGGGACGCCAGGTGCCAGAAGAATATCGTCACCTTCGGCACCTTTGTCACCCTGTTTCCCCAGCTCATCGCCGGACCTATTATCAAATACAAGGATCTGGACGGCCAGCTGGAGCGGCGGGACCATACGTTCCAGAAATTTGCCTCCGGCGTCCAGCGGTTCACCATCGGCGCGTGCAAAAAGGTGCTGCTGGCCAACGCCCTGGGGCCCCTGTGGGACGTGTATCTGGCCACGCCGTCCGCCCGGCTCACCACCCTGGGGGCGTGGCTGGGGATTGTGGCATTTTCCCTCCAGCTCTACTTTGACTTCTCCGGCTATTCGGATATGGCCATCGGCCTGGGCCGGATGCTGGGCTTTGAGTTCCTGGAAAATTTCGACTACCCCTATATTTCCAAGTCGGCCAGCGAGTTCTGGCGGCGGTGGCACATCTCCCTGGGCAGCTGGTTCCGGGAGTACCTGTACTTCCCCCTGGGCGGCAGCCGGGTGGGGAAGGGGAGGATGGTGTTCAACCTGCTGGTGGTGTGGGCCGCCACCGGCATCTGGCACGGGGCCAGCTGGAACTTTCTGTTCTGGGGCCTGTACTGGTTTGTGTGGATCACGCTGGAAAAACTGTGGCTGGGAAGAATTCTGGATAAGGCCCCGGCCTGGGCGTGCCATGTATACGGCGTGCTTGTGGCCGTGGTGGGCTGGGCCATTTTCGCCGTGGAGGATTTCTCCGCCATGGGGCCCTATCTGGCCGCCATGTTCGGCTTCGGGGCCGGGACGCTGGACACCGACTTCCTCTACTACCTGCGCAACTACCTGCCCATTCTGATGATCGCCGTCACCGCCGCCACCCCCCTGGGCAAAAACCTGTGGCACAGGCTGCCGGACCGGGCCCGTCAGGTTGCCTTCCCGGTACTGATGACGGCGGGGCTGGTGTTCACCACCGCCTATCTGGTGGACGGCACTTATAACCCGTTCCTGTACTTCAGGTTTTAGTGGGCATTCTTTTTCTTGAAAGAAAAAGAATCAAAAAGAACTTGAAGCCGTTACAGCCGTTGTTTATCATCCCGTGTTTTGCGTTCGGCAATGAAAACGATGTGCGCTCCGATAGGGGGATATATTTATGAGTAAAAAATATTCCATTTTTATCACCGCGCTGTTCTGCCTGTTCACCTTCGGGTTTGGCGCGGCCCTGATTCTCTCCCCCAGCCGGGACTTCTCCGACCAGGAGAACCGCTACCTGTCCCAGTTTAAGGCCCCCACCCTGGACACCGTTCGCTCCGGGGAGTTTATGGAGGACTTTGAGGACTATGTCACCGACCAGTTCCCCCTCCGGGACCAGTGGATCCAGCTGAAGGCCCTGTCGGAGTGCGCCCTGGGCAAGCGGGAGAACAACAAAGTGTACTTTGGCACGGACGGCCAGACCCTGTTTGCCCATTTCAAGGCCCCCGGCGCGGAAGAGCTGGAGCAGAAGGTGGGCTTTGTGAACAAGCTGGGGGACAACCTGGACGTGCCGGTGTATTTTTCCCTGGTGCCGGACAAGAGCCTGGTTTGGGCGGACCGGCTGCCGGACAACGCCCCCAATGTGGACGACGGCTCCACCATTGAGAACGCCCGGGAGCTGTGCGGGGACAATGTGGCGTATATCGACCTGCGGGATGCGCTGGGAAGGGAGGACGACGCTTTCTACCGCACCGACCACCACTGGACCACCATGGGGGCTTACCAGGGCTATCTGGCGCTGATGTGGGGCATGGGCGACGGAGGCGGGATATACGACTATCCTCTGACCCTGCGTTCCGACAGCTTTTATGGAACCACCTACTCCGCTTCCGGGGCAGGCTGGGTGGAGCCGGACAGTATTTATTCCATCATCCCCGAGGGGGGGACAAAAGGGGGCGTCACCGTCACCGGCTACCCCGAGGGCGAACCCATTGAGAGCTCCCTGTACCATTCGGACAAGCTGGATGTCAAGGACAAGTACGCTTTCTTCCTGGGGGGAAACCAGCCCCTGTGCGTCATTGAAAACCCGGACGCGCAGGGCGGGAGGCTGCTGGTCATCCGGGACTCTTACTCGGACAGCCTGGCCCCCTTCCTGGCGGAGGAGTTCCAGGAGGTCCACCTGTTCGACCTGCGTTATAACAACGTGTCTCTGAAGAAATATGTTGCGGATCATGGCATTGACCAGGTGCTTGTGCTCTATTCGGCGGCAAATTTCAGTACCGATAAAAATCTGTTCAAGCTGGGAATGTAACGCAAAAGCCGCGGGCCCGAAACCATTGGTTTCAGGCCCGCGGTTTTTTTGCCGGACGCGCAGACGGCGCTCAAAAACAAGGACGGTGCGCCTTGGCGGGCATTCGTCCGGCTCGCCGGTTAAGACTCTGGCCGATAGTAATTGCATTCTCCGGCGGGCTATGGTACAATATGAGCCAACGCCGCACGGCGGATATATTGCGGATGGCGTTTTGCGCGCGGCGTATGCCAAGTTCAAAGACGGACATTTCGGTTCTGCGCTGTGTTCGCGGTATACAGGCAACACGGTGTATGACGGGGGATTTTACCCCAAAAGCACACGGATCGGCCCTTATAGTTGAAAGGAGCAAATGAGCGATGAAAATCATGGACGGTCTGGCAAAGAGCCTTGCCCCGGCTTGCTTGGCGGCGGCCATGGCGTTCTCCCTGGCCGGGTGCGGGAGCAAGGGCCCCCTGGACCCCAAGGACCCGGTCTCTTTGACGGTGTGGCACTATTATAACGGGTCTCAGCAGGCGGCGTTTGACACGCTGGTGGAGGAGTTCAACGACACCGTGGGCAGAGAGCTGGGCATCTATGTCCAGGGCTATTCCCAGGGATCTGTCTCTGACCTGGAGACTGCGGTACGGGACGCCATCAATGGGAAGGTGGGCGCGGATCATATGCCGGACATCTTTTCCTCCTACGCGGACACTGCCTATGAGGTGGAGCAGGCGGGGGCGTTGGCAAACCTGTCCGACTACCTCAGCCAGGAGGACCTGGAGAGGTACGTGGACTCCTACATTGAAGAGGGCCGCATTGCCGCCGACGGCTCCCTGCGCATTTTTCCAACCGCCAAATCCACCGAGATCATGATGCTCAACAAGACGGATTGGGAGCCCTTTGCCCAGGCCACGGGGGCCGCTCTGGACGACCTGGCCACCATTGAGGGCGTGGCGGCCACCGCCAAGGCGTATTATGAGTGGACGGACGGACTCACTCCCGACATACCTGGGGACGGTCGGGCGTTCTATGGCCGGGACGCCATGGCCAACTACTTTATTATCGGGATGCAGCAGCTGGGCGTTGAGATTTTCCAGGTGGAGAACGGCGCGGTGACGCTGAACACCCCCAAGGAGGAGCTGCGCCGCCTGTGGGAGAACTACTATATCCCTATGGTAAAGGGTTACTTCGGCGCGTATGGGTCCTTCCGTTCCGACGACGTAAAGACGGGGGACATTTTGGCCTACACCGGCTCCACCACCTCGGCCATGTACTTCCCGGACCAGGTTGAGCTGGAGGAGGGCAGCCACCCCATTGATTACCTGGTGCTGCCTGCGCCGGAGTTTGAGGGCGGACGGCACTGTGCCGTGCAGCAGGGGGCAGGCATGGTGGTGAGCAAGTCGGACCAGCGGCACGAGTACGCCTCAGTGGAGTTCCTGAAGTGGTTCACCCAGCCGGAGAACAACCTGCGGTTTGGCTGCGTGGCCGGATACCTGCCGGTGATGAAAGAGGCGGCCAGCGCCCAGCGGCTGGATAGCGCCATTGCGGACCAGGGCCTGTCTGTGGCGCCAAAGACCTACGACTGCCTGACTACCGTTTTCAGCGGGGCGGAGGATATGACCCTCTACACCAATAAGAGCTTCCAGAACGGATCGGCGGCGCGGAAGGTGCTGGAGTACAATCTTGCGGACCAGGCGGCGGCGGACCGGACGGCGGTGGCGGCATCCGTTGCCCAGGGGATGAGCCTGGAGGAGGCGTCCGCGGATTATGTTTCCGAGGCGGCTTTTGAACAGTGGTACGATGGATTCTGCGGCGCGCTGGACGCGGCGGTCAACAAGTAGGCGTATGATGAAGGGCAAGGGTATAACGCGAAAAAAGGCCACGATATTCCGAATCTTTCTCATCCCCCTGATTATTATCATGCTGGTGCAGGGCGGCATCTCTGTGGGCGCGCTGGTGGTCAGGCAGACGGCAAAGACGCTGGAGGAGTACTCCGGCAGCATGATGAGCCGCCTGGTGGAGAACCGAAAGGTTATCCTGCAAAACGACATGAATCAGCGCTGGGCTTCCGTCTATGAGCGGGAGGATCAGTTGAACGCCGTGTTGGAACAGTACTTGAAGGAACAGCGTGCGGGGCTGGAGGAAGTCCTCCAGTCCCGTACGCTGCGGGATGGATTGCTGGAGGAGCTGTTCCCGGAGTGCCTGGAAATTCTGCAAAATAACGGCGCCACCGGGGCCTTTCTGATCCTGACGGGGACAGCGGAACTGGAGGAGGGGGAATTCGAGGGCTTTTTCATCCGGGATTCTGACCCGAACACCAATCCCGCCAACCGGTCGGATTTGTTGCTGGAGCGGGGGAGCAAGCAGCTGTCCAGGGCGTGGAATATCCCGCTGGATACCAACTGGACCACCCGGTTCCATATGGATGCGCCGGGGGAGAACCGCGCCGACCGCTATTTTTATGAGCCGTGGCGGGCGGGCTCGGACTACCCGGATGCGGATACGTCCGATCTGGGGTACTGGTCCACGCCTTTCACCCTGGAAAAGACGGTGACAGACCCCTACGAGATGATTACGTATTCTCTTCCCCTGCGGTATAGCGGGCGGACCTATGGCGTGCTGGGGGTGGAGATTTCCGTCCGAAGCCTGTATGAGTATTTCCCGGCTGCGGAGTTGAACGCCTCCCAGCAGTCGGGATATGTGCTGGCGCTGAAAAGGGACGGCGGCTATCTCCCGCTGGCGGGCAAGGGGATCCTCTATGACCTGGCACGGTCTGTGGAAGGCGGCGTCACGCTGCGGGAGACGGACTATAATGGGCTGGCCCAGGTACAGGAGATCAGCCTGAACAGCCAGGGTGTGTTTGCCGTGGTATGCCCGCTGAAGCTGTACGGCAACAACGCCCCGTATGAGGATACGGAGTGGGCCTTGCTGGGCCTGGACACGGAGGAAGACCTGTTCGGCATGAGCCGGCAGCTCTACATCTGGATGATTCTCTCCGTTTTGATCGGACTTGCTTTCGGTGTGCTGGGCATCTATCTGGTGGTAAAGCATCTGACCAAGCCGGTGCAGCGGCTGATGGAGAGCATCATGGGGGGACGTGCGGGCCTGCAGAGCTATAAACCTTCCAATATTCTGGAGGTTGACGCCCTGTACGACGTAGTGAACGACCTGACCAAGCGGCAGAAGGAGGCGGAAAACATTCTTTTGGAGGAGAAGGAGCGCTATAAAATGGCGCTGGACTCCTCTAAAGATATCTTTTTCTCCTATGACCTGCAAAGTGAAACGCTTGACCTGGTGAACCATCCCACCATGAACGGACAGTGGCAGTGCGACAGCTTTGGGGGCAGTTTCATCGCCCCAAAGTATATTTATGAGGCGGACCGCCCCCAGGCGGTCAGGGCGCTGCAAAGCGGCGCCGACCACATCTATGTGGAATTCCGGCTGAAGTGGCCGGAGGACGCGGCGTTTGAGTGGGTAGCCGTGACGGGCCGCGTGGTCCATGATACCGACGGGCAGCGCTGGCGGCTGGTGGGCAGCATCCGCAACATTCAGGAGCAGAAGGAGCGGGAGGCGGAACAGGTTCGGAAAAACACCGTGGACGGCGTCACCGGCTTGTATGCCTACAGCGCCGGTATAGAGGCGCTGGCTGCCTGCCGGAGGGAGCGGCCGGAGGGCGTGATGGCTGATTTGTATTTAGACCGGCTGAATCAGACCAATGAAAAAAACGGAATTGTTTTTGGAGATATGATTCTGGAGGAGCTGGGCGGGCTGGTCCGGGAGCGCTGCCAGGCTCTGGAGGAGGCGGAGGGCTGCCGCACTGTGGCCCTGCGCCTGAATCGGGACGAGTTTGTGCTCTGGCTGGAGGGCCTGGGAGAGGAACGGGCGGGACAGTTTATTCTCGGTTTGCTGGGGGAGGCCCGCGAACGCTTTCGGGCGGAGACCTTCTCCGTCTATGTGCAGGCCGGACTGTACGAGGCGGGGAAGGACCAGGACACGGAGCGGTCCATTCGCAGGGCCAAGCTGGCCCGCGGGCTGGTACGTCCCAATGCGGGAAAGCAGTACCTTCGATTTGAGGATGTCCCTCCAGAGCGCCGCATACCGCTGCCCCCTCTTCAGGCCCATGAGACAAATACCTTGGGCTATGGCGACGAGGTGAGCCTGGTGTCGGTGGCCCTGAACCTGTTTGGCAAGGGGGCCGATTTCCCCGCCCAGATGATGCTGATGATCCGCAAGATTGGGCGCTTTTACCGGGCTGAGGGCGTACAGGTGTCCCTGCTGCGCCCGGACTTCAACTCCAATTATCTCAGCTGCCAGTGGCGCCGGGACGGGTCCGCGGGTCCACAGAACGTGACCAAGTACACGGAAGAGGAGAAAAATTCGTTCTTTGCCTGGCTGGGCAGGGAGGAGGTCCGATATTTTTCCCAGGAGGACAGCCGCCAGCCGGTGCTCCAGAAGTTTTTGTGCGTAGAGCCGGACCGGCAGGGCGTGGTGCTGCCCCTGTACGACAGCGGCAGCTATATTGGGAACCTTTGCATCCTTGGCGTGCCGTCCGCCCTTCTGGAGGACCAGGAGGCGTATCAGGACCTGGCGGAGCTGGGCCGGGTAATCCAGAGCCAGCTGAACCAGCAGCAGCACGATATTGCCAGCCGGGCGAAGTCTGAGTTCCTCTCCCGCATGAGCCATGAGATCCGAACGCCCATGAATGGAATCATCGGAATGACAGCCATTGCCCTGCAAAAGGATCAGAGCCAGGAGCGGGTGATAGATTGCCTGCAAAAGATTCAGTCCTCTTCCAACTACCTGCTGGGTCTCATCAACGATATCTTGGATATGTCCAAGATTGAGAGCGGCAAGATGAAGCTGGAACCCCTCAATTTCGATATCAACGGGATGCTGGATACCATTCAGGAGCTGATTATGCCCCAGGCGTCGGCCAAGCAGATTGACTTTGTGCGGGAAGCCACCCTGGCGCACAGCTGGTTTTTTGCCGACCAGATGCGGATCAGCCAGGTGCTGATTAATCTGCTGGGCAACGCGGTGAAGTTCACTCCCGCCGGGGGCCGGATCGTGTTCACCGTGCGGGAGCTGAAAACTTCAGGGGAGGAGGCCCAGGTCTATTTCGCGGTGAGTGACAACGGCATAGGGATTGCGAAGGAGGAGCAGGATCGGGTGTTCCGATCCTTTGAGCAGGCAGGCGCCAACCCGTCCAAGCAGCAGGGGACAGGCTTGGGACTGTCCATCAGCAGCCGCCTGGTGCAGATGATGGGGGACAATATCCACCTGGACAGCGTTTTGGGAGAAGGAAGCACGTTCAGCTTTACCATCCCGCTGGCCCTGGGCAGCCGGGTGGAGGCTGGGTCCAGCGGGGAGGAGGTCTCTTTTGAAGGCCGCCGCATCCTGGTGGTGGAGGACAACGAACTAAATGCCGAGATCGCCCAATGCTTGCTGGAGGAGCGGGGGTTCAAAGTGGAGTGCGCTTACGACGGTTCTCAGGCGGTCGAGCGCATCCGCGCCACGCCGCCCGGTACTTACGATGTGGTGCTGATGGACATCATGATGCCGGTGATGGACGGTTTGGAGGCCACCCGTGCCATCCGTGCGATGGAGCGGGAGGACTGCCGCACCCTGCCAATCATTGCCATGTCGGCGAACGCCTTTGACGATGATCTGAAGAAATCTGTCGCGTGTGGTATGAACGGGCATCTGTCCAAACCTGTGGAGGTGGAAAAGCTGTATCAGGTGCTGGATGAGGTGTTACGCGGCGCTCCACCTGGCGGAAAGCCGACGTGAAAAGACCGCAAATATATCCCCCCAAGGCTTGTTCCGCAAGCTTTGGGGGGATGATGCTTGACATTGTACAAAATCGCGCCCGCGCTCCCTTCGCTTCATGGCTGAGTACTGCCGCCGTGCAAACGCTCCCCATAGCGTAAGTCCACAGAAATAATCCTCTGGCCTACAGCTATGGGGAGCATATCAATGCGATGAGTTTCTGGGCCTTTTCAGGGGCCGCTGGTTGAGAAATGCTGCGTGCTTCAGTTGAAACAATTGCAGAAGAGTGTTACTGCGCCAGCTTGGCAATTTCCTCGGCAAAGTTCTCCTGCTTCTTCTCAATGCCCTCGCCCTTCTCAAAGCGCACGGCATCCTTCAGGGTGATGGCACCGCCAAGCTTCTTGGCGGCGGCGTTCATATACTGCTCCACAGTGACCTCGTTGTCCTTGACAAAGGTCTGCTGGAGCAGGCAGTTCTCGGCATAGAACTTATTCAGCTTGCCGGCCACGATCTTCTCCTTGACTTGGGCGGGCTTGCTGGCCATCTTGGGATCGTTGTCCATCTGGGCCAGAAGGATTTTCTTCTCCTCATCCAGCACCTCCTGGGTGACCTGGCTCTTGTCCAGGAAGCGGGGATTCAGGGCCGCGATCTGCATGGCCATATCCTTGCCGATCTCGGTGGCGTCGATGCCGCCGGTGACCTCCAGGTTGACCAGCACGCCGATCTTGCCGCCCGCGTGGATATAGGGGACGGATACGCCGTCGGCAAAGCGGGCGAACCGGCGGACCTTGATGTTCTCGCCGATGACCAGGACCATCTCCTGCTGCTGCTGGGTGACGGTCAGGTCGGTGCCGTTGTACTTGCACTCCATCAGCGCGTCCATATCGGCGGGAGCGCAGGCGGCCACGGTGGCGGCCACGCCCTTGACAAAGTCCACAAACTTCTCGTTCTTGCCCACGAAGTCGGTCTCGGCGTTGACCTCAACCACTACGCCCACGCCGTTGATGACGGCGGCATAGGCCATGCCCTCGGCGGCGATGCGCCCGGCCTTCTTGGCGGAAGCGGCCAGGCCTTTCTCACGCAGCCACTCGACGGCCTTGTCCATATCGCCGTCGGATGCGGCCAGAGCCTTCTTGCAGTCCATCATGCCTACGCCGGTCATTTCCCGCAGGGCTTTTACATCCTGTGCCGTGATTGCCATATATTGTTACCTCCAAAATAATTGTAAATGAAAGCGCCCGCCCGCCTGGGCGGGCGCTGGTATTGCGGTGCTGCTCTCAACAGGGGCGGGGGGAGGCTTACTCCTCCACGGGGGCGGCCTCCTCAGCCTTTTCGGCGGCGGGGGCGGCGTCTACGCCCTGGCGGCCCTCCTGCACGGCGTTGGCCATGACGGAGGAAATCAGCTTGATTGCGCGGATGGCGTCATCGTTGCCGGGGATCACATAGTCAATCTCGTCGGGGTCGCAGTTGGTGTCCACAATGGCCACGATGGGGATGTTCAGCTTGCGGGCCTCGTTGATGGCGTTGCGCTCCTTGCGGGGGTCCACCACGAACAGCGCGCCGGGGAGACGCTTCATCTCCACCACGCCGCCCAGGTACTTCTCCAGCTTGAAGATCTCACCCATCAGCTTCATGACTTCCTTCTTGGGAAGCCTGTCGAAGGTGCCGTCCTCCTGCCACTTTTTGAGCTGATTCAGACGGTCCACGCGGGTACGCATGGTCTTGAAGTTGGTCATCATGCCGCCCAGCCAGCGGGCGTTGACGTAGAACATACCGCAGCGGGAAGCCTCCTCGCGGATGGCGTCCTGGGCCTGCTTCTTGGTGCCCACGAACAGCAGGGACTGGCCGTTGCTGGACAGGTCCTTGATAAAATTGTAGGCCTCTTCCAGCTTCTTCACGGTCTTCTGCAGGTCGATGATATAGATGCCGTTGCGCTCCGTGTAGATGTAGGTGGCCATTTTAGGGTTCCACCGGCGGGTCTGGTGGCCGAAGTGCACGCCGGCCTCCAGCAGCTGCTTCATAGATACGACTGCCATTGATTTTTCCTCCTGTTTTTTGGTTTTGCCTCCGAAAGCGTCATATTTCCCGCCCACCTTCCAGGAAAGCACCGGGCGAAAAATCAGCTCTCGTGCGGAATGCCTGAGTATTCTACCACAAGTGATGGGGGAACGCAAGCGTTTTTCAGCAAATTCTTGAGAAAAAGTCAGCGCCTGCGGCCGCGCCGGGCCGCGCCGTCCACTAAAATGATATCCTCCCCGAACCGCTTGACGGCAGACCAGGGGAACACCACGTCCTCCTCCCGCCCCAGCAGGCCCAGCAGGCGGGGCCGCCCCCGCACCACGATGCCCTCAACGGACCCGCGGTCCGGGTCCAGCTCCACATCGCCTACGAACCCGTACCGGGCGCCGTCGGCGATGTCGATGACTTCCTTATATTGCAGCTGCGCGACGCGGCAGATCATAGTATGCCCTCCTTTTTCCTGATTCCGTCAAATATATGCGGTTCAGGGGGCGTCCATCCGCCGTTCAGGAAAAATACACGGAAAATTTTCATTTTGCCCCTAGGCAAATGGAAGGTTTTCCAGTATAATACTGCCTATGAGTACGATCCAATTTTGGGATGGGAGAGGATGAGAGTCATGGGCGATCTGAAATACAAGCGCGTGCTGCTGAAGGTCAGCGGCGAGGCGCTGGGCGGCGAATCGGGCCGGGGGCTGAATTTCGACGTCATTGAAAAGGTGTGCGATGTGGTGGCCCGCTGCGCCCGGCTGGGCGTCCAGGTGGGCATCGTGGTGGGCGGCGGCAACTTCTGGCGGGGCCTGAAGGACGGCAAGGGAATGCATGAGCGGGTCCGGGCCGACCACATGGGGATGCTGGCCACCACCATTAACTGCCTGGCCCTGGCCGATGTGCTGGAGCGGATGGGCGTGGATGTGCGGGTGCAGACCGCCATTGAGATGCGCGCCATTGCCGAGCCCTACGTCCGCTCCCGGGCCATCCGGCACCTGGAGAAGGGCAGGGTGGTCATCTTCGGCTGCGGCACCGGCAGCCCCTTTTTCTCCACCGACACGGCGGCGGTGCTCCGGGCGGCGGAGATCAACGCGGACATCATCCTGCTGGCCAAGAATGTGGACGGCGTGTACAGCGCCGACCCGCTGAAGGACCCGGAGGCGGTGAAGTACGACAGCATCACTTACGACGACGTGCTGGCCCGCCACCTGGGCGTGATGGATTCCACCGCCACGTCCCTGTGCATGGACAACAACATCCCCATCATCCTGTTTGCCCTGAAGGACCCGGAGAACATCCTCCGCGTGGTCCACGGAGAGAAGATCGGCACAATTGTGAAAGATATAGGAGGAAAGGACCATGACTGATTTCTGCAAAACCTACGATGTGAAGATGGGCAAGACCATCGAATCGGTGAAAGGCGACTTTGCCAGCGTCCGGGCGGGCCGGGCCAACGCCGGTGTGCTGGACCGCATCCAGGTGGAGTACTACGGCACCCCCACTCCCATCCAGCAGGTGGCCAGCATCTCCACCCCGGACCCCCGCACCCTCCAGATTCAGCCCTGGGACGGCAGCATTCTCAAGGCCATTGAAAAGGCCATCCAGACCTCCGACCTGGGCATCAACCCCCAGAACGACGGACGGGTCATCCGCCTGGCCTTCCCCCAGCTCACCGAGGAGCGCCGCGTGGAGCTGACCAAGCAGGTGCGCAAGTACGGCGAGAACGGCAAGGTGGCCATCCGCAACATCCGCCGGGACGCCATGGAAACTCTGAAGTCCCTGGAGAAAAAGTCGGAGATTACCGAGGATGACCGCAAGGAGAGCGAAAAGGAGCTCCAGGACCTGACGGACAAGCGGTGTAAGGAGATCGACGCCCTCACCGCGGCCAAGGAAAAGGAACTGATGGCGGTCTGAGGCGGTTGAGCGCATAGCAAGGGGGGCGCGCCCCCCTTGTATGCTGTTTGTAGGCTTATGACCCGGTTCTTTTTTGTCAACACTATCAATAAAGTAAAGTTAGGATGGGTGTGTATGGCTTTCTTTCGCCGCCGGAGGGCGGAGGCCCCCAAGGTAGACCTGGAACACCTGCCCCGCCATGTGGCCATCATCATGGACGGCAACGGCCGCTGGGCCAAAAGCCGGGGCCTGCCCCGAAAGGCGGGCCACGCCGCCGGTGCGGAGACCTTCCGAACCATTGCCACCTTTGCCAAGGAACTGGGCCTGGAGTATCTGACGGTGTACGCCTTTTCCACGGAGAACTGGAAGCGGCCCGCCGACGAGGTGGCCGCCATCATGAACCTGCTGGAAAAGTACCTCCATGAGGCCATTGAGACCATGGCGAAGGATAAGGTGAAAATGGCCTTTTTCGGGGACCTGTCCCCGCTGGCGCCCCACCTCCAGGCCCTGTGCCGGGAGACGGAGGAGATTTCCAAGGGCTATGACGGCTGCCAGGTGAATATCTGCCTGAATTACGGCGGGCGGGACGAACTGGTCCGGGCGGCAAAGGCCTTTGCGCTGGACTGCGTGGAGGGCAGGGCGGACCCGTCCCACCTGACGGAGGACGCCTTTGGACGTTACCTCTACTCCGCCGGGGTGCCCGACCCGGACCTCATCATCCGGCCCAGCGGGGAGATCCGCACGTCCAATTTCCTGGTCTGGCAGTCCGCCTACGCGGAATTCTACTTTACCGATGTGTTGTGGCCTGATTTCAGCAAGGAGGATCTCCTGCGGGCCCTGGCGGCCTACCAGGGCCGCTCCCGGCGGTATGGAGGTGTGTGACAATGGCGAAACGGATCATTGTGGCCTGTGTTTTTGTGCCCATCATGCTTTGGATTATGCTGGTGCCGCCGCCGCTGGCGTGGACGGCTCTGGTATGTTTCATCTCGGCCATGGCCGCTTTCGAGCTGATACGGGCGGTGGGGGAGGGAAAGATCACCCTGCCCATGCGGGTAGTGACCATCGCGTCCGCCGCGCTGCTGCCCTTCGGGAGCTGGGCGGGGCTGGGTATGTCCTACGTGAACCTGCTGGCCTTTTGGATGACGGCGGTGTGTTTCTGGTGCGCGATTCGGGCCTACGATGAGGATGGGGTCAAAATCGGCTTTTTTCACGTGCTGGCGGCACTGTTTGCGGGGATTATCATTCCGCTGGCCCTGTCCGCCCTGGTGGAGCTGCGCCGGATGGACCACGGAAAATATTTGGTGCTGCTGGCGGTGCTGCTCACCTTTGCCACCGACGCGGGGGCGTATTTTGCAGGAGTGCTGCTGGGAAAGCATAAGGGCATCACCAAGGTCAGTCCCAACAAAAGCGTGGAGGGGTACATCGGCGGCTTTATTTCCGGGGTTGTGTTTGCCGTGCTCTATGGCATTGTGGCCAGCAAAATTGCCGGCGACGGCGTGAACCTGCTGCCGCTGGCCCTGTGCGGGCTGTTTGGGGCTCTGGCCACCGAGGTGGGGGATTTGGCCTTTTCCTTCATCAAAAGGCAGTACGGCGTGAAGGATTACGGCCACCTTTTGCCCGGCCATGGCGGAATGCTGGACCGCTTTGACAGCATGATGTTCTGCGGGCCGGTGGTGCTGTTCATTGTCCAGTGCCTGCCGGTGTTTTAAGGAGCGAACCATGAAGAGAACGCTTTCTATTTTAGGGTCCAGCGGATCCATTGGCCGGCAGACGCTGAAGGTGGCGGAGGCCTGCGGCCATGAGGTCGCCGCCATCACGGTGAACCGCAGCGCGGAGCTGGCGGAGGAGCAGGCGCGGCGGTTCAACCCCCGGCTGGCGGTGGCGGTGGACGAGGCCGCCGCCGCCGATCTGCGGGTGCGCCTGTCGGACACCGGGGTTAAGGTGCTGTCCGGGCAGGAGGGGCTGCTGGAGGCGGCGTCTCTGCCCGAAGCGGATACGGTGGTAACGGCCATCGTGGGCGTGGCGGGCCTCCGGCCCACGCTGGCCGCCATCGACGGCGGCAAACGCATCGCCTTGGCCAACAAGGAGACCCTGGTATGCGCCGGAGAGCTGGTGATGGAAAGGGCCCGTGAAAAATGTGCGGAGATCGTTCCGGTGGATTCGGAGCACTCCGCCATTTTCCAGT
Source organism: uncultured bacterium (assembly GCA_946548895.1). Classification (GTDB taxonomy): domain Bacteria; phylum Bacillota; class Clostridia; order Oscillospirales; family Oscillospiraceae; genus Enterenecus. The sequence continues at coordinate 17,868 of CAMNQF010000013.1, forward strand.
GCCTCCAGGGGTGTAAAAACAGGGGGGAGGTCCGGCGGCTTATCATCACCGCCTCCGGCGGGCCCTTCTTTGGCAAGAGCCGCGAGGAGCTTTCCCTTGCCACCAGGGAGCAGGCCCTGAAGCATCCCAATTGGGCCATGGGCGCAAAAATAACCATCGACTCGGCTACCCTGATGAACAAGGGGCTGGAGTTTATCGAGGCTATGCGGCTGTACGCGATGCCGCCTGAGCGCATCCAGATTGTGGTGCACCGGGAGAGCATCGTCCACTCCCTGGTGGAGTTTGAGGACGGGGCCATTCTGGCCCAGCTGGGCAGCGCGGATATGTGCCTGCCCATCCAGTACGCCCTGACCTGGCCGGAGCGGACCCCTGGCCCCGCCAAGCCCTTGGACCTGCTGTCCTGCCCGCCGCTCACGTTCCAGAGACCTGACCCTGACACCTTCCGCTGCCTGGGGCTGGCGCTGGAGTGCGCGGAGCAGGGGGGCACGTCCACCGCTGTTTTGAATGGCGCAAACGAGGCGGCGGTAGCCCTGTTTTTGGAGGATCGGATCTCCTTTCTGGACATTCCCCGGCTGGTGGAACGGGCGTTGGAACGAATTCCATCTCAGGAAGCGCCGGGGCTGGACGCAATCTTGGATGCCGACCGCGCCGCCCGCCAGGCGGTGTATGAATCTGCGAGGTGACACATTTTGGCGAGATTCCTGTATATCCTGCTGGCCATTCTGCTGTTTGGTGTGCTCATTGCCATCCACGAGTTCGGCCACTTCATCACCGCCAAGCTGTTGGGGGTGAAGGTAAACGAGTTTTCCATCGGCATGGGTCCCGCCGTCTGGCAGAGCCGCAAAAAGCTCGATGAGCCGTGGGACCATGAAGAGAAAACCCTTTACAGCCTGCGGCTGTTCCCAATTGGCGGCTATTGCGCCATGGAAGGGGAGGACGAGGATACCGGCGACCCCAGGGCCTTTTCCCGCCAGGCGGGGTGGAAGAAAGTGATTATTCTATGTGCCGGGTCGTTTATGAACTTCGTGCTGGGCCTGGTCATGACAGTGGCGCTGTTTTTGGGCATCTCTCAGGCCCGGGTGCCGGTGATTACCCAATTTGCCGGCGGCTTCCAGCATCAGGGGGCAGACGGGCTCATGGTGGGTGACCGCATCGTGGAGGTGGACGGCCACGGTATCTGGCTGTACGCCGATGTGCAGACCTATCTGTCCCGCAACGACGGGCAGGGCGTAGACCTGGTGGTGGAGCGGGATGGCAAGCGGATTACCTTGTCAGACTTCCCCATGGGCCGTTATGACTATGAATTTGAGGGTGGGAAATATCACGGCTTCGGACTGATTTTCGGCCAGGTGGAGGAGCTGTCCATCCCGGAGCGGATTGGCCAGGGGTTTGCCCAGACCATCGATTTTGTGCGCGTTGTGTGGATGAGCCTGGGGGACCTGATTACCGGGAAAGTGGCCGTTTCGGAGGTATCGGGGGTCATCGGCGTGGTGGATGTGGTGTCCGAGGTGGGCGCCGGGTCGGAGACCGTGGCGCTGGGCATCCAAAATGTGTTCTATTTTATGGCTCTGATTGCCGTAAACCTGGCGGTGATGAACCTGCTGCCCATCCCGGCTTTGGACGGCGGGAGGATCTTTTTTGTCCTGCTGAACGGCATCATCTATGGGGTGAGCCGCCGGCGCATCCCGGAGAAGTACGAGGGATACGTCCACGCCGGGGCGTTTGTGGTGCTGCTGGCGTTGATGGCGGTGGTGGCCCTTCACGATGTGTGGAATATTTTCGCTTAGGCAGGTGGTTGTAATGAGTAGGCAGATCAATGTGGGAGGCGTCCCCATCGGTGGGGGCGCCCCCGTTTCCATCCAGTCCATGACCAACACGCCCACCCAAGACGTGGAAATGACGCTGTCCCAAATCCGGGCGCTGGCGGCGGCGGGGTGCGGCATTGTCCGGGTGGCGGTGCCCGATATGGCGGCAGCCAAGGCCATTGGGGCGCTGAAAGCGGGCAGCCAGGTGCCGCTGGTGGCGGATATCCACTTTGACTACCGCCTGGCCCTGGAGGCGGCGGAACAGGGGATCGACAAAATTCGGATTAACCCGGGCAACATCGGTGCCCCAGAGCGGGTGGAGGCGGTGGCAAAAGCCTGCAAGGAACGGGGGATTCCCATCCGTGTGGGGGTGAACGGCGGGTCGCTGGAGAAGGACTTGCTGGCCAGGTACGGCGGTCCAACCCCGAAAGCCATGGTGGAAAGCGCCCTGGGCCATATCAGGCTGCTGGAGCGGTACGGCTTTGAGGATATCTGCGTGTCGCTGAAGGCGTCCTCCGTGCCTGTAACCATGAGGGCGTACCAACTGATGGCGGAGCGGTATGACTACCCCCTGCACCTGGGCGTCACCGAGGCGGGCACCCGGGAGATCGGCGAGCTGAAGGCGGCGGCGGGCATTGGCGGGCTGCTGGCCCTGGGCATCGGGGACACCTTGCGGGTGAGCCTCACCGTCGACCCGGTGGAGGAGGTCTATGCCGCCCGCCGGATTTTGAAGGCCGTCGGCCTGCGGCGGGAGGGCCCGGAGCTCATCGCCTGCCCCACCTGCGGGCGGACCCAGATCAACCTGATCCCCATGGCTCGGCAGGTGGAAGACCTCTTGAGGGGCGTGGACAAGCCCATCACCGTGGCGGTGATGGGGTGCGTGGTCAACGGTCCCGGCGAGGCCCGCCACGCCGACGTGGGGCTGGCAGGCGGCAAGGGCGAGGGCGTGCTGTTCAGGCGCGGGGAAATTGTTGCCAAGGTACCCGAGGAGCAACTGGTGCCGGGGTTGATGAAGCTGATTGAAGAGCTGTGAAGGAAAAAGACATGACACACATTGGAACGCAATACATAGAGACAGACCGGCTGATCTTGCGCCGGTTCGAGATGTCGGACGCCCCCGCTATGTTTGACAACTGGGCGTCGGATGATGAAGTGACGAAATACCTGACCTGGCCCACCCATGCCGGTGTGTCGGTGACGGAGCGCATTTTGGAGGAATGGGTGCCCCAGTATGAAAAACCCGACTGCTACCGCTGGGCCATTACCCTGAAGGAAAACGGCCCCCAACCCATTGGGAGTATTGACGTGTGCCACTGGCGTGAGGACGGGGCGGCTCCGGAGATCGGATATTGCATGGGCAGGCGCTGGTGGCATCAGGGGATTATGTCCGAGGCGCTGGGCGCGGTCATTGATTTCCTGTTTCATCAGGTGGGTGTCCGGCGGATCGTGGCCCGCCACGACGTAAACAACCCCCATTCCGGCGGCGTGATGCGCAAGTGCGGCATGAAATTCGAGGGCATCCGGGAGAAGGCGGGGCAAAACAACCAGGGGGTAGTTGACATGGCCTGCTATGCCATCGAAGCCAGTTACAGATAAGGAGCGAAACGTGATATGCCGACCTTTCAACAGACTTTTGCCAACTGCCCCTTCCCGAAAGGGGTTTTGGCGGTTTTAGGGAATTATCCCGTCAAGGTGCGGGTAAACCGCGCCCAGCGGGCTATGGATGTCATCGCCGCGGGGGCGTCGGTTTCCCAGGAAATCCTGGCCCAGGCGGCGGAGGCGCTGCGGGGAGCTTTCGGACTCAGCGCGGCCGTGGTGGAGGTGGACGTGCCCCCGTCCCCCTCGCCGGAGAAGAGCGCCCAGGAGGAAATGCCTCCCCAGTCCGGGGAGGACATCCAGGAGGCGCCTCCCCAGTCCGGGGAGGACATCCAGGAGGCGCCTCCCCAGTCCGGGGAGGACATCCAGGAGGCGCCTCCCCAGTCCGGGGAGAGCATCCAGGAGGCGCCTCCCCAGCCTGGAGAGAGCGTCCAGGAGCCCCTCCCCAAGCCGGAACCGCCTCCCCCCATTACGGAGGCGGAACCGCCTGCCGCCCCGCCGGAGCCCCCGGCACCGCAAACGGAACCGGCCCAGGACCTGGAGGCGCAGATGAAAGCTATGCGGCGCAAGCTGCTGCACCCCAATGTGCCGGCATCCGGCGGTAAGAAGCCGCGCGTCAAGCAGATTTACGGTAAGATCACCGGCAAGAAAAAGCCCATTCCCTTGAACGAGCTGACTTTGGATATGGGCAGCGTCCTGGTAGAGGGCGAGGTGTTCAACATCGAACACCGGGAGCTGCCCCGGCGCAAGGCGTGGGTGGTGTGTTTCGATATCACCGATTTCACCAGTTCTATCCGGGTCACCCGGTTCATGGAAGGGGAGGAGGCCAAGCCCGTCATCAGCCAGCTGAAGAAGGGCCAGCGGCTCCAAGTGCAGGGACGGCTGAACTTGGGCCGGTTTGACAACAACGACCTGGTGTTGGAGCCCTATGGCATCAATGAGGTGCCCAAGCCGGAGGGACGGAAGGACACCGCGCCGGATAAACGGGTGGAGCTTCACTTACATACGAAAATGTCCACCATGGACGCCCTGTGCGACACTCAGGCGGTGGTGAAGCGGGCAATCGAGTGGGGGCATCCCGCCATTGCCATCACGGACCATGGGGTGGTTCAGTCCTTCCCCGACGCCTACAGCGCCTCTGGCCGGGGGGAGAAAATCAAAGTGCTGTACGGGGTGGAGGCCTACTATGTCAACGATGTGGATGAGCAGACGGCGGTCCACGGCCCGGGGGATATGTCCCTGGATGAGGAATTTGTAGCGTTCGACCTGGAGACGACCGGCCTGGACGCCCGCACCGACGCCATCATTGAGATCGGAGCTGTGCGGGTCCGGGACGGGAAAGTGGTGGACAAGTTTGCCTCATTTGCCCAGCCGGGGCGGCCTCTCAGCGCCAAAACCGTGTCCCTCACGGGTATCACGGACGAAATGCTGAAGGGCGCGCCCTCCCCCGAGGAGGCGGTGGATGCCTTCCTGGACTGGACGGAAGGCCTGCCCCTGTGCGCCCATAACGCCGCCTTTGATACCGGCTTTCTCCGGGAGTACTGCGCCCGCTCGGGCCGGAAATTTGACCCGCTGTACTTCGATACTCTGATTTTGGCCCAATACCTGTGCCCCAAATTGCCCAACCACAAGCTGGACACGGTGGCCAGCGCCCTGGCGCTGCCCCCCTTTCAGCACCACCGGGCCTACGACGACGCGGAGACCTGCGGGCTGATCCTGGCGGCGCTGGTCCCTATGCTTCGGGAGCGGGGTGTCAGCCGGGCTGCCCAGGTCAACCGGGCGCTGGAGGGCAAAAAGCGGGGCGGACGGGGCAGGCGGAACCCGTACCACCTCATCCTTCTGGCTAAAAATCAGACTGGCCTCCGCAACCTCTACAAGCTGGTGACCAAATCGCACTTGGAACACTTCAACCGCTTTCCCATTATGCCAAAATCCCTGGTGGATGAGAACCGGGAGGGGCTGATCGTCGGCTCCGCCTGTGAGGCGGGGGAGCTGTTTCGGGCTGTGGTGGCGGGCCGGGAGGACCGGGAGCTGGAGCGCATCGCCGCCTGGTACGACTATTTGGAGATCCAGCCCCTGTCCAACAACGCTTATATGCTCCGCCCGGACAAGGAGGGCAAGGCCATCGCCCGGGATTTAGAGGATCTGCGGGCGTTCAACCGCCGGGTTGTGGCTCTGGGGGAGCGGATGGGCAAGCCGGTGTGCGCCACCGGGGACGTCCACTTTATGGAGCCTACGGACGAAATTTACCGCCATGTGCTGCTGGCCGCCAAGGAATTTGAGGACGCGGACAGCCCCAATCCCCTGTACTTCCGCACCACGGACGAGATGCTGGAGGAGTTCTCCTATCTCGGCGCGGAAAAGGCCCGCCAGGTGGTGGTGGACAATCCGAACCTCATTGCCAGCTGGTGCGAAAATGTGCGGCCCCTGCCCGACGGGCTGTTTGCCCCCAAGCTGGAGAATTCCGACGGGGAGCTGAAGGAGCTGGTATGGGGTAAGGCACGCCGCCTTTACGGGGACGAGCCCCCCCAGATTGTGGTGGACCGCATCAACGCGGAGCTGGTGGACATCATCCGCTGCAAATACGACGTGATCTATATGTCCGCCCAGAAGCTGGTGCAGAATTCCCTGGAGCACGGATATCTGGTGGGCTCCCGGGGGTCGGTGGGGTCGTCGCTGGTGGCTTTCATGTCGGGAATCACCGAGGTGAACTCCCTGCCAGCCCACTACCGCTGCCCCAACTGCAAGCACGCCGACTTCGATTACGCCCAGGACCCCGCCCACCCCTACGGCTGCGGGGCGGATATGCCGGACATGAAGTGCCCCATATGCGGCGCGGACTATGAGAAGGACGGCTTCAACATCCCCTTTGAGACATTTTTGGGCTTCGGCGGGGACAAGGTGCCGGACATCGACCTGAACTTCTCCGGCGAGTACCAGTCCAGCGCCCATAAATACACCTTTGAGCTGTTCGGAAAAGATCATGTGTTCCGGGCGGGCACCATCGGCACGGTGGCGGAGAAAACCGCCATCGGCTACGCGAAAAAATACCTGGAACTGGTGGGCAGGCCGGACGTGCCCTTTGCCGAGGTGCTGCGGCTGGCCAAGGGCTGCGACGGGGTGAAGCGCACCACCGGGCAGCATCCGGGCGGCATGGTGGTTATCCCCCAGGATAAGGAAATCTACGATTTCTGCCCCGCCCAGCACCCGGCGGACGACAAAGACTCGGATATCATTACCACCCATTTTGACTACCATAAAATGGAGTCCAACCTGCTGAAGCTGGATATGCTGGGCCACGACGACCCGTCCATGATCCGAATGCTGGAGGACCTGACGAAGGTGGAAGCCCAGAAAATCCCCCTGGACGACCCGGACACCATGAGCCTGTTCACGAGCTCGGAGAAGCTGGGCTATACCGACGACCCCATCCTGGGCCCCACGGGGGCGGTGGCGGTGCCGGAGTTCAACACCAACTTCACCCGGGGGGTGCTGGAGGAGACGCAGCCCACCCAGTTCGACACCCTTCTGCGCATTTCCGGCTTTACCCACGGAAACGACGTGTGGGTGGGCAACGCCCGGGACCTCATCCTGAGCGGAACGGCGAGCCCCCAGGAATGCGTGGGCTGCCGCGATGATATCATGATTTACCTGATTTCCAAGGGGATTGACGCCAAGACGGCGTTTACGATTATGGAATCGGTGCGGAAGGGCAAGGTGAAGAAGGGCGGCTTCCAGGATGGCTGGGTGGAGTCCATGAAGGAGCACGACGTGCCTGAATGGTATATTGACTCCCTGGCGAAAATCGCCTATCTGTTCCCCAAGGCCCACGCGGTGGCCTATGTGATGATGGCCTTCCGCATTGCCTGGTTCAAGGTCCACAAGCCGCTGGCGTTCTACGCCGCCTACTTCTCCATCCGGGCCAAGGCGTTCGACGAGAAGTATATGTGCCGGGGCATGGAAATGGTCAAACGGAAAATGGCGGAGATCAACGCCAAAAAGAACGCAAAGGAGAAGAAGGACCGCCCCTCTGCGGTGGAGGAGGATATGCTCACCACCCTGGAAGTGTGCTATGAGTTTTACCTCCGGGGGTTCAGCTTTGCCCGGATGGACATCTCGCGGTCCCATGCGGTGAATTTCCTGATAGACGAGGAAAAGCAGGCGCTGATCCCGCCCTTTACGTCGGTGGCGGGTTTGGGTGAGACGGTGGGCTGGGACATCATGGACAAGCGGCAGGGGAAGGACTTTTTGTCCATCGAGGAGTTCGCCCTGGCCTGTACTAAGGTGTCCTCCACCCATTTGGAGCAGCTCAAGGAGGCGGGGGCCTTCGGGGACCTGCCGGACAGCAGCCAATTCAGCTTGTTTTGAGGGAGGCGGGAAAATGCGTGTTGAGACGGAGCGGCTGATTTTGAGGCCGCACACGCCTGACGATTTTGAGGACTATTTCGGGTACATCATGGAGCCGGAGCTCCAGCGGATGCTGGGGCTGAACGGGGTGGAGGACAGGGAGTCGGCGCTGGAAACCTTCCAATGGCTGCTGGACAAATGGCGGCTGGACAACTGGGAATTTCTCGCGGTGGTCGGCCGGGAGACCGGTCGGGTCATCGGCCATATCTGTGTCCAGCCGCCGGTGGAACAGGTGGCGAAGTCCCCGGAGTTCCAGGGCAAAAAGGGCGCTTCGCTCTCCTTCGCCATCGCGAAGTGGGAGCGGCGGAAGGGTTTGATGGCGGAGGCTTTAAGCGCTTTGATCGGGCAGATGTTCCGGGACGGCACGGTGGATTACCTTGGCTGCGAATACCCCTTGTTCAACACGGCTTCCCGTGAGCTGCAAAAAAAGCTGGGATTCCGGTATTGGGGAGCAATGCGGTTTGACGATGAGGATCTGGAGCTTATCATCAATATTCTGCAAAAAGAAGGTGTTGACACAGCGGCGGGGATGTGGTATGATTCATCACATTAGCGAGCTAAAGAATTTGGAGGCCATTTCCATGAATATCCACATCAACACCCCCGAGGGCACCCGGGACCGCCTGTTCTCCGAGTGCCTGGAACGCCGCCAGGTGCAGTCCGCCCTGGTGGAGCTGTTCCGCCGCCGGGGCTACACCGAGGTCATCACCCCCGAGGTGGAGTTTTATGACCTGTTCGTCCAGTCGGGCAACCCCATCCCCCAGGAGTCCATGCTGAAGATCGTCGACCGCTCCGGCAAGATCATGGTCATGCGGCCAGACTGTACCGCCCCCATCGCCCGGGTGGCGGCCACCAAGCTGAAAAATCTGGCCCTGCCCCAGCGGCTGTACTACGACCAGACCGTGTTCCGCGACCGATTGGCCCATGCGGGCGGCAGCCGTGAGATCGCCCAGTGCGGCGTGGAGATGATCGGCGCGGTGGGGGACAAGGCGGACCTGGAAATGGTGGCCATGGCGGTGGACGCCCTGCGGGCCTGCGGGCTGGCTCAGTTCCACATTGAGTTGGGCCACGCCGGGTTCTACCGGGCGCTGGCCGGCCGGATGAATATGCCCCAGGAGGAGTTGGAGCGGCTGCGCTCCGCCATCGAGGGAAAAAATTTCGCCCTGCTCAACGACCTGCTGGAGCCCTACCGGGGGGCGGACGCCTGTGCCGCCCTGCGCCGCCTGCCCTACCTGTTCGGCGGGGTGGAGGTGCTGGACGAGGCCCAGGCCCTGGCGGGACCCTGCGGCAGCCTGGACCACCTGCGGCGGCTGCACTCCGAGCTGTCCGCCGCAGGATACGGAGACCGCGTCCGCTTCGATCTGGGGTTGGTGCATCAGCTGGACTACTACACCGGCCTGGTGTTTCGGGGCTATGCCGAGGGCGCGGGGGCGCCCGTGCTGTCCGGCGGGCGGTATGACGGCCTGATGGAGCAGTTTGGCCGCCAGGCGGAGGCCATTGGCTTCGCCGTGGACGTAGACGCGGTGGGGGCCTGTCTCACGGTGGAGACGCCGGAGCTGGAAACCGTCATCCACTACGGCCCGGGACTGCTGGCCAAGGCGCTGGCGGTGGTGGACAGCCGCCCCGCCGGGAGCTGTGAGCTGTCCCCCTGCCGCACCCTGGACAGCACCGTGAATTTGGCGAGGGAAAAGGGCGCGCGGCAGGTGCTTCTGCTGGACGGCGGGGAAGAGAGGTGGCTGGCGGTATGAGTGAGCGGCTGCGGATCGCCCTGACCAAAGGGCGTTTGCAAGACAAAGCGGTGGAGCTGTTCGAAGCCATGGGGCTGGACTGCGCCCCGGTGCGCAATCCGGGGCGGCGGCTGATCCATTCTCTGCCCAACTATCCCCTGGACGCGGTGCTGGCCAAGGCCCCCGACGTCATCACCTATGTGGAGCATGGCGTGTGCGACCTGGGGGTGGTGGGCAAGGACACCATCCTGGAAAGAGGCGGGGCTTTTTACGAGGTGCTGGACCTGGGCTTTGGCCGCTGCCGGTTTGCGCTGGCGGTGAAAAGGGGCAGCGATTTTTACGGTACCTACAAGACCCGCCGGGTGGCGTCCAAATACCCCAATGTGACCCGGGCTTTTTTCGAGGGCAAGGGGATGGACGTGGACATCATTAAAATTGAGGGCAGCGTGGAGCTGGCCCCCATTCTCGACCTGGCCGACGGCATCGTGGACATCGTGGAGACGGGCGCGACCTTAAAAGAAAACGGCCTGGAGCCCATTGAGGACGTGGCCCGGGTATCGGCGCGGCTCATTGTAAACACCGCGTCCATGAAGCTGTATAAAAACGAAATCACCGACTTTTTGTCCCGCGTGGAGCGGGAATTGGGGGGAGAGGCATGATACCCATTATCAAAGCGGACGGCGCCGCCGAGCGCCGGCAGCTGAACGCCATGCGGGGGCGGGCGGCGGAAAAGAACGCCGACATTGAGCTGGCCGTGCAGGCGGTCATGGAAAAGGTGCGGGCGGAGGGCCTGCCGGCGGTGGAGCGGTACTCCCTCCAATTTGACCGCAAGGCGCCCTATGAGGTGCCGAAGGAGCGGCTGGACGAGGCGTACCGGGCCTGCCCGCCGGAGCTCACCGCCGCGCTGGAGCACGCCGCCCGGAATATCCGGGACTACAACGAGAAGCTGCTGGTTCGGTCCGCGGAGTGGACATCTCCCGACGGCGGGCAGGTGGGCCGGATCGTCCGGGGCCTGAGCAGGGTGGGCATTTACGTCCCCGGCGGCACCGCCGCTTACCCCAGCTCGGTGCTGATGAACGCCGTCCCCGCCAAGGTGGCCGGGGTGGAGGAGATCGTCATGGTGACGCCGCCCACGGAAAACCTCAGCGATGGGGTGCTGGCTGCGGCGAAAATCGCGGGGGTGGACCGGATCATTGCCGTGGGCGGGGCCCAGGCGGTGGCGGCGCTGACCTTTGGAGCGGGCTTCATCCCGAAGGTGGATAAGCTGGTGGGACCGGGGAACGCCTATGTGGCCGCCGCCAAGCGGCTGGCCTATGGACAGCTGGACATTGACATGGTGGCCGGGCCGTCGGAGGTTTTGGTCATCGCCGATGAGGCCGCCGATCCCAAATACATTGCCGCCGACCTGCTCAGTCAGGCGGAGCACGACCGGCTGGCCTCCGCCGTCCTGCTCACCGATTCCGAAGGCCTGGCCCGGGCTGTGGACGGGGAGATTGTCCGGCAGACGGGCTATCTCAGCCGTTCGGAGATTATGGAGGCGTCCCTGCGGGATTTTGGCTGCGCCATTGTGTGCGGGAATCTGGGCCAGTGTGTGGAGTTGGCCAATGAGATTGCGCCGGAGCATTTGGAAATCGTCACCAGGGCGCCCCGGGATCTTCTGCCCACGGTGAAAAACGCGGGGGCGGTGTTCTTGGGGGCCTATACCCCGGAGCCTTTGGGGGACTATTTGGCCGGGCCGGACCATGTGCTCCCAACCAGCGGCACGGCGCGCTTTTTCTCGCCCCTCAGTGTGGACAGCTTTTTAAAGACGATGAGCGTGTTGGAATTCAGCCGGGAGGCACTGAAACCCATTTCCCGGGAAATCATCACCCTGGCCCAGGCGGAAAAGCTCACCGCCCACGCCAATTCGATCCAAGTCCGATTTGAGTGAAAGGAGGCCGTTCCCATGAGGCAGGCATCCATCCAGCGCACCACAAAAGAGACGGACATCACCGCCGCGCTCTGTCTGGACGGCGGAGAGGTGAACGTGTCCACTGGCATCGGTTTTTTCGACCATATGCTCACCGCGCTGGCATTCTATGCCGGGTTTGGGCTGGAACTGTCCGCCTTGGGCGACCTCCATGTGGATGGCCACCACACGGTGGAGGATGTGGGCATTGTGCTGGGCCAGGCGTTCCGGGAAGCGCTGGGGGATAAGAAAGGCATCCGCCGGTATGGCGCGTCGTTTGTGCCCATGGATGAGGCTCTGTGCCGCACAGTGCTGGACTGCTCCAACCGTCCCTACCTGGTCTTCAACGCCATAATGCCCCAGCCCATGATCGGCGGCTACGACAGCTGCCTGACGGTGGAATTCATGCGGGCGTTTGCGGTGAACGGGGGAATTACTTTACACCAAATGTGTGAGTATGGGGAGAACGCCCACCACATCACGGAGGCGCTGTTCAAGTCCCTGGGGCTGGCGCTGAAGGAGGCCGTGCAGGTAGAGGGAGACGGCGTCGTCTCTACCAAGGGGGCGTTGTGATGAAGTATACCGCCATTGTGGACTACGGAGTTGGCAATTTAAAAAGCGTGTCCAATGCCATGGCCTATATCGGCCAGCGGACCCTGATTACCGGCGGCGCGGCCGAGCTGGAACGGGCGGACGCCGTGATCCTTCCCGGGGTGGGGGCGTTCCCGGACGCGGCGGATAAGCTGCGGGAGACAGGGCTGGACAAGGTCCTGCTGTCCCAGGCGGGCCGCAAGCCGATCCTGGGCATCTGCCTTGGAATGCAGCTGCTGTTCGACCGGGGAGAGGAGGGGAGAAGCTGTAAAGGATTAAAACTTGTCGGCGGAAGCGTCGAGCTGATTCAGACTGAGTTCAAATTGCCCCATATTGGATGGAACAGCCTGGAGTTTCAAAACGGCTCCCCGCTGTTCCAAGGGTTGGACAACGGAACCTATGTGTACTTCGTCCACTCCTTTTGCGGCTATGCCGCCCACGAGGAGGACGTGATTGCCCGTACGCAATATGGCCCGTCTATTGTTGCCGCCGTTTCCCACAACGGGGTGTACGGCTGTCAGTTTCACCCAGAGAAAAGCGGCGAGGCGGGGCTGCAAATTTTGAAGAATTTTGGAGACTTGAACCGATGATCCTATTACCAGCTATTGACATGAAGGATGGGCGGTGCGTCCGCCTGCGAAAGGGAGAATTTTCCACCGTCAGCCAGGTGGCCGACAGCGCGCTGGAAACCGCGCGGGCTTTTGCCTCCGCTGGAGCAAGGTGGGTCCATATGGTGGATCTGGACGGGGCCAGGGGGGGTGTGCGGACCAATTTCCCGTACATTTCAGAGGTAATTCGGCGGTCCGGCCTGAGTGTGGAGCTGGGTGGCGGCATCAAAACCGTGGAGGATGTGGACACGGTGGCTGGGACTGGCGTGTCCCGGCTGGTCATCGGGTCCGCCGCTGTTGCCCATCCCGAGGTGGTGGACTATGCCCTGGAGCACTACGGGGACCGTGTGGCGGTGGGCATCGACTGCCTGGACGGCCGGGTGCGCACAGCGGGCTGGGAGCGGGACTCCGGGTTGAGCGGACTGGAGCTCGCCCGGCAAATGGAGGAAAAGCGCGTAAAGACAATTATCTTTACAGATATTGCCACCGACGGGATGCTGTTCGGTCCCAGCTTTGACCAGCTGGCCGCCCTGCAAAAGGCGGTGAGGTGCGATATCGTGGCCTCCGGCGGTGTGACCACCTTAGACGACGTGAAACGGCTCCGGGATATGGGGCTGTACGGCGCCATCATCGGCAAGGCGTATTACGCCGGCACCCTTGACTTGGCCGAAGCTGTCCGGGAAGCGGGACCCCAGCAGTGAAAATTGCGGTGATCGGCTACAGCGGGGCGGGGAAGTCCACCCTGGCCCGGGCGCTGGGAGAGCGGTACGGCATTCCAGTGCTTCATTTTGACGTGGTGCAGTTCACGCCAAACTGGAAGGAGCGGGACCGGGCGGAGGCCCATCGGATGGTCCATGCGTTTATGGAGAATCCCGCATGGGTTATTGACGGAACCTACTCAAATTTTGAATATGAACGCCGCCTGAATGAGGCGGATACCATTGTTTTTTTGAATCTCCCGCGGCTTGTTTGTTTCTGGCGCGCGTGGAAACGCTACGTCCGCTTTTGTGGAAAAACCCGGCCGGATATGGCGGACGGCTGCTGTGAGAAGATGGATTGGGAATTCATTCGGTGGCTGCTTTGGGAAGGCCGTACCCCACGGAAACGGGAAAAATTTCAACGGGTTTTGGAGCGGTACCCCGAGAAAACGGTGGTTTTGAAGTCTCAAAAGGACATCGACCGATATTTGGAGGGCTTGTCATGTTAGCCAAGCGCATTATCCCCTGCCTGGACGTGCGGGACGGCCGGGTGGTGAAAGGGGTCAACTTCGTGAATATCCGGGACGCGGGTGACCCGGTGGAGTTGGCCAAGTTCTACTCGGACCAGGGTGCGGACGAGATCGTGTTTTTGGATATTACTGCCACCAGCGACGCCCGGGATACTGTGGCCGATGTGGTGGAGCGCACCGCCGCCCAGGTGTTCGTTCCCCTGACGGTAGGGGGCGGCATCCGCACCTTGGACGATTTCCAGCGGCTGCTTCGGGCGGGGGCGGACAAGATCTCCGTCAATTCCGCCGCCGTGAAAGATGAGACCCTGATTTCCCGTGCCGCCCAGCGGTTCGGCTCCCAATGCGTGGTGCTGGCCATTGACGCCCGGCGCCGCCCCGAGGGCTGGTATGAGGTGGTGGTGGCCGGCGGCCGGACGCCGACCGGCCTGGACGCGGTGAAGTGGGCCCGGCGGGGCCAGGCGCTGGGGGCGGGAGAGATTTTGCTCACCTCCATGGATGCCGACGGCACTAAGGCGGGCTTTGATCTTGAGATGACAAAAGCGGTGGTTCAGGCTGTCTCCATTCCTGTGATTGCCTCCGGCGGCTGCGGCAGTCTGGAGCATTTCGCCCAGGTGTTTCAGGAGACCGGGTGCGACGCGGCGCTGGCGGCATCCCTATTCCACTTCGGTGAACTGACGGTGCCCCAGGTGAAAGACTTCCTGCGGGGCAGAAATATCCCGGTTCGGTAATTTTTGTGAAAGGGAAGTACAATATGAAGCCACGAAAATTGCCGCTTGCCGCGGCGGTTATATCGGGGATTGCCGCTATGCTGGCCGCCTATTTTGTATTTCACATTGACCGCCACACCGGCAGGCTGGGATTTGCCGTTATGCTGCTTGTGCTGGTGCTTTTTACCCGGCCCTGGCATAAGAGCGGTGGAAATGATGATGACGAGAATTAAGGTGAGAGTATGGACTTCAATTTAGACGTTCTCTTTCAAAAATCCGACCTCATTCCGGTGATTATTCAGGAAGTGGACAGCCGGGAGGTACTGATGCTGGGCTTTACCAACCGGGAAGCGGTGGAACGCACGATCCAGACAAAAACCGCCTGGTTTTGGAGCCGGAGCCGCCAAACGCTGTGGAACAAAGGGGAGACCAGCGGTAATTTTCTCCATGTGCGGGAGATGTACGCCGACTGCGACACGGATACGCTGCTCTACCTCTGCGTACCCGACGGCCCCGTCTGCCACACGGGAGCGCGCAGTTGCTTTTTTAATCGGATTGAGTTATAATATAAGGGCACATTTGCTGGAGGGTATGCTATGGACAATACGCTGGAAACGCTGTATCAGGTGGTTTTGGACCGAAAGGCCCGCCCGCAGGAGGGATCTTATACCTGCTATCTGTTTGACAAGGGGCTGGATAAGATTCTAAAAAAGGTGGGGGAGGAGTGCGCGGAGACCATTATCGCCGCAAAAAATGACGTGCCCGCCGACACAGTGGGGGAAATTTCCGACCTGATTTACCATTTGATGGTGATGATGGCGGAAAAGGAAATCCCGCTGGAGGACGTGTTGGCCGAGCTGGACCGCCGGGCCCGGAAAATCGGCAACCTGAAGCAGATGAAACAAGTGGATAAGGAGAGCTGACTATGGAAGAACGTAATTTCAACCGTTACGACTTTGACAGCGACTATGCCCGCGGCACGCTTACCCTGAATCAGTACGTGTCCCAGACCTTCGGGTGGATGTTTGTGGGGCTGATGATCACATTCCTGCTGGCGGCGGCGCTGGCGCTCACCGGCGGGGTGTTCTATCTGTTTTCCATCCCGTATATCCTGCCCATTCTTCTGATCGCGG
This sequence comes from uncultured bacterium, assembly GCA_946548895.1. Classification (GTDB taxonomy): domain Bacteria; phylum Bacillota; class Clostridia; order Oscillospirales; family Oscillospiraceae; genus Enterenecus. The sequence goes on from CAMNQF010000013.1 coordinate 33,618, forward strand.
AGCTGGTGGTGGTGATGGTGATGTCCGCCGGAATTTTGGAGCGGTCGGTGGGAACCACCCGGACTCTGTTCGCCGCCTATTCTGTCCTCAACGGCGTGGTGTTTTCCGTGTATTTTGTGGCCTTTGATGTGGTCAATCTGATCTTCATCTTTGGCTTGACCGCCATGTTTTTCGGCGCGTTTGCCCTCTACGGCCGGTTTACCAAAACCGATCTGTCCAGGCTGCGCCCCCTGCTGCTGGGCGGGCTGATTTTTCTGGTGGTGGCCGGCCTGCTGACCATGTTTATTGACCTCTCCGGTCTGGAGCAGATTATTTGCATGGTGGGCATCGTGGTGTTTCTGTGCCTCACGGCTTACGACGTGCAGAAGATCAGGGCAAATTACGAGTATTTCTGCGGGGACGAGGCGATGCTGCAAAAAGCGTCCGTCTTTTCGGCACTCCAGCTGTATCTGGACTTTATTAACCTGTTCCTCTACCTGCTGCGCTTTCTGGGAAAAAATAATCGGAGCCGGTAAACCGGCCTGAACGAGATGAAACCAGGGACACCGCCATGAGAAGCGGTGTCCCCGGTTTACAGGTAAAATAAAAACGTCCCTCGGTAGGGACGAGTCAAATCTGATACCATTGAAAGTACGTCGTACTCAGCGGTCGCTGGGAACGGTAGTCTCTCCGGCGAAGATCAACTCGTCGATATCAATAGGTACATTCTGAAAGAGGACCTTCATTATCATCACCTCCGATGTTTTGTTGTTGTTTATTATAGCAATAAAAGATGAATTTGTAAAGAGGATTTTGTAAAATAATTGCAATCCATTTTTTGGGAAAAGGTTCGAAAAAAGTGCTTGCATTTTCTTCTTAAGTCTGCTATAATGCAAAAGAACTTGCGGGTGTAGTTCAATGGTAGAATGTCAGCTTCCCAAGCTGAACACGGGGGTTCGATTCCCCTCACCCGCTCCAATTTAGAAACTCCTTGCACCGCTCCGTTTCCGCCTTGCGGCGAAAACTGTGCCGCGCAGGGAGTTTTTCTTTCGCCCTCGGTGCGCGTTGATCCTGACGGGTTTGCATAAAACCCGCGCCTGGTACATACAGTAGTGCAGACTGTGTGGACAAGGAGGGGTCGGTGTGGACGGGGCATCCAGACGCGGAACGGCAAGCAGGGGGCGCAGGGCGCCGCAGCGGACCAGGCGGTCCGGCGGCCGCGGCGGGGACGAAGCGGATCAGCGCCGGCTGCTCCAGTTGGGCGTCAGTCTGACGCTGTTCCTGCTGGTATACATCGGCCGGGGGGTATTTCCCGTCCAGCTGTCGGCGTGGCGGGAGGCGGCGGCGGCCAACGTGGATTTTCGCGCGGCCTTCCAGCAGTTCGGCGCGGCCCTGTCTCAGGGGGAGCCGGTCCAGGAGGCCCTGGAGGCGCTGTGCGTCACTTTAATGGGCGGCGAGACGGACAGCGAATCCGTCCCGTCTCCGGCGGCGCCGGAGGGGCAGCCCCGCGCCATTGTGCTGTTGAGCCAGACGCCGGGCGGAGGGCTGGACTTTTTGGGCAGCCACGGCATCTTGGCCCGGACAGGCTTCCCTGCGGCGAAGGCCCAGCCGCCGGAGGATGACCCGGCCCCGCCGGCCTCGGCGTCCGCCCAGCCGGAGGTGGTGACGGCGGTGGCCCAGGAATATACGGACGACGGCGTTAAACTGCCTAGAAATGTGAGTCTGGCCTTCTATGAACTGGGGTTGAGCGAGACTGCCGTGCCGGTGGACGGCGCTGTTACCTCCGGCTTCGGTTATCGGGACAGCCCCATCAATGGCAAAAACGAGTTCCACCTGGCGCTGGATATCGGCGCGGCGGAGGGGACGGAAATTGGGGCCTTTGCCGCCGGCGAGGTGGAGTATATTGGCCAGAGCGACGAGTTTGGAAACTATTTGAAAATCCGCCACGGCAACAATGTCAGCAGCTTTTATGCCCACTGCAGCAAGCTGCTGGTTCACAAGGGAGACCAGGTGGCCTGCGGCCAGACAGTGGCGCTGGTGGGCCACACAGGCAACGCGGTTGGCTCTCATCTCCACCTGACCATAGAAAAAGACAATATCCGTCTGGATCCGGCCTACTATGTGGACCTCTCGTAATTGGCCGGAGGTGGCCGTGAGCCCCGGCTTCCTACTGCTGTTGGGTGTGCTGTTTTGGATGGACGAAGGGGTGGGCCTGCTGCCTTGGGGGTTGCTGGCCTGCCTGCTCCACGAACTGGGGCACATTGCCATGGCCGCCGTTTTAGGCGGGCGTGTAGAGGGCCTGTCCCTGACGGCTGTGGGGGCGGAGCTGCGCATCAGCTACGCCTCACCGCTGGGATATTTTCAAGAAAGCCTGGTGGCATTGGCCGGGCCGGCGGCTAATCTGCTGGTGGGCGGCCTGTTTTCCGTATTGGGCTGGGGTGTGGCTGCGGCCCTCACGCTGGCCATAGGAGCCTTTAACCTGCTGCCTATCCTGCCGCTGGATGGGGGCCGGGTGATCCATGGCCTGCTGTCGGTCCGCCTGGATGCGGATTGGGCGGACCGGCTCACCACCGTCCTGGCCGGCTGCCTGGTGGGCGGGCTGGTGGGCGCGGGGCTGGTGGCCGCCGTCTGGTACGCCAACGTAACCCTGCTCCTCACAGCGGTATGGCTGCTGGCGGGGGTGCTGCGTCAGGGTGGCGGATAAATATTTGCCGTGAAACTGGAAAAAACTATTGCAAACCGAGCGGTGTTATGATATACTCCATAAGTCTGAAAAAGGGCGGTCCTCTGCGCGGCCACAAGGCAAGGACGCACGAACGCCTGAAATTAGGAGGAAAAACAAATGGATCTGCTTCAGCAATTCAGCGACAAGTACATGAAGGAGGAGGCTCCTTCCGTCCGCGTGGGCGACACCGTCCGGGTGCATATCCGGGTTAAGGAGGGCAGCCGCGAACGTATCCAGGTGTTCGAGGGCACCGTCATCGCCAAGAAGCACGGCGGCATCGAGGAGAGCTTCACCGTCCGCCGCATTTCCTATGGCGTTGGCGTGGAGAAGGTGTTCCCGCTGCACGCCCCCACCATTGAGAAGGTGGAGACCGTCCGCAAGGGCAAGGTTCGCCGGGCCAAGCTGTACTACCTGCGTGACCGCGTGGGCAAGGCCGCCAAGGTCAAAGAGGACCTGTAAGCTGCGCAGTAAAAGAGGAGCGGGTGACCGCTCCTCTTTTATTAAAAAGACGTTACGGGAAAGGAGGCTGGCCTGTGAACATTCAGTGGTATCCCGGGCATATGACCAAGACCCGGCGGCAGATGGAGAACGACGTGAAGCTGGTGGATTTGGTGGCTGAGGTGGTGGACGCCCGCATTCCCATCTCCAGCCGGAACCCGGACATCGACGCCATGGTGGGGGACCGGCCCCGGCTGATACTCTTCAACCGGGCGGACCAGGCCGACCCGGCCATGACCGCCCGCTGGCTGGCTTGGATGAAAGCCAAGGGCTACGGCGTTCTGGAGACGGACGCGAAATCGGGCAAAGGAGTGAATCAGTTTTCCGCCGCCGCCAAAGGTGTGCTCCGAGACAAGCTGGCCGCCTGGAAGGCCAAAGGGCAGGTTGGCCGGCCCATCCGGGCCATGGTGGTGGGGGTGCCCAACGTGGGTAAGTCCACTTTCATCAATAAGGTGGCGAAACGAAAGTCAGCCAAGGCCGGCGACCGGCCGGGCGTCACCCGGGGCAAGCAGTGGGTGAGTGTGGACGCGGGTTTAGAGCTGCTGGATACGCCGGGCATCCTCTGGCCCAAGTTTGAGGACGAGACCACCGGCCTCCACCTGGCTTTCACCGGCGCGGTAAAGGACGAGGTCACAGATGTGGAGGGCCTGGCCTGCGCGCTGCTGGAGCTGCTGCGGGATCGCTACCCTCACGCGCTGGAGGAGCGGTACAAGCTGGCGGTGCAGGATGGCCTCCAGGGTTGGGAGCTGTTGGAGCAGGCCGCCCGGAAACGGGGTATGCTGGTATCCGGCGGCGAGGCGGACCTGTCACGAATGGCCAATGTGTTGCTGGATGAATTCCGGGGTGGCAAGTTGGGGCGCTTTACACTAGAGGCCCCAGAGAATTGATTTGAGAGGGGAGAGGGACAATGCCCGGTTGGGAGCTGGAGCGGGCGGCCGCAGGCCGGGGATTTCGGGCCGTATGCGGCTGCGACGAGGCCGGGGCTGGACCACTGGCGGGCCGGGTATACGCCGGGGCTGTTATCCTGCCCGATGGGCTGGATTTGCCGGGACTCAACGATTCCAAACAGGTGCCGGAAAAGCGGCGGGAAAAGCTGTACGACCAGATTATTGCCCAGGCCGCGGCCTGGGCGGTGGCGTGGGTGGAGCCGCGGGAAATTGATGAGATCGACATCCTCAACAGCCGCATCAAAGCCATGCAGCTGGCCATCGACGGGCTGGCCCCCCAGGCGGATTTCGCCCTCATTGACGGCAACCGGGACCACGGAAGCCGCTGTTCCATTGTGACGCCCCACAGAACTGTCGTAAAGGGAGATAGCTTGTCAGTCTCTATTGCCGCGGCGTCCATTCTGGCTAAGGTCAGCCGGGACCGCTATATGCGGGATATGGCGGCTGTCTATCCACAGTACGAGTTTGAACGGCACAAGGGCTATGCCACCAAACGCCACTATGCGCTGCTGCGGGAATTCGGCCCCTGTGCCATCCACCGCCGCACCTTCCTGAAAAACCTGTGAGCGGCGGGGGAGCGGGAGCCCTCCAGCTGGGCAAGTGGGGGGAAGAGCGGGTGGCGGACCGGCTGCGGCGGCAGGGCTGGCGGATCGCGGCGCGAAATTTCCGCTGCCGCCTGGGCGAGATTGATATAATCGCGGAAAACGGGATCTATCTGGCTTTTGTGGAGGTCAAGCTGCGCAAAAACGGCCAGTACGGCGCGGCCTGTGAAGCGGTGACCCCATCCAAGCAGAGAAAGCTCCGGCTGACCGCCCAGTTCTATTTGATGGGTCACCCCACCGGGCTACAGCCCCGGTTTGACGTGGCGGAGGTGTACGCGCCCCAGGGGGTGCGCACGGAAAAGCCGGACATATACTATATTGAAAACGCATTTTAGGGGGATGCCTATGGAGGGAATATCCGTTTTTGACGCCCACTGTGACACCATCTCCCGTTGCTGGCGGGAGTATGAGGGCCTGGACCGCAATACCGGGATGCTTTCCCTGGAGCGGACGGCGAAATTTGGGCGGTACTGCCAGTTTTTTGCCCTGTGGACTGCGGACGGCTACACTGGATATCCATCGGGCGGGGATTCGGTGGAGCGGGCTTATCACGCGCTTCTGCGCTGTTTTAAGGGCCAGATGGCACGCAATGCGGATCGGATCATCCAGTGCCGCACCGCGGGCGAGGCGGAACAGGCCAACCGGCAAGGAAAAGCCGCCGCGTTTCTGACTGTGGAGGGCGGGGAACTGCTAGGCTGCGATCCGGGCCGCCTGGAACAGGCGGCAAAGGATGGCGTAAAGGCAATCAACCTTACATGGAATCACGCCAACGCCCTTTCGGGGTCCTCACGGGAAGCGCCCGAGAGAGGGCTGTCTCCGCTGGGCCGGGAGTTTGTTTCCAAGATGGAGGACCTGCGCATTTTGGTGGACGTGTCCCACCTGTCGGAAGCCGGGTTCTGGGACGTGGCGGAACTGGCCCGCCGGCCCTTTATTGCCAGCCACTCCAACGCAAAATCTGTGTGGGATCACACAAGGAACTTGACGGATGGGCAAATAAATGCGATAATAAAAAATCAAGGTGTGATCGGCCTGAATTTCTATGAGGATTTCGTAGGCGGAAGCCGGGACCTGGATATGGTGCGGGCCCACCTGGACCATATTTTGGCGCTGGGCGGAGGGGCCAGCGCGGCGCTGGGCGGAGACTGGGACGGATGCGACACCATCCGGGACCTGCCCGCCATCGACAGCCTGTCCCGTCTCTATGAGCATCTGCTCCGCCACGGATACAGCGAAACGGTCGTCCAAGACCTGTTTTACAATAATTTAATGAGAGTAGTGAAATGACCATGAATTATTTGAGCACGAGAAATAAAGACCTGCGCATGACCGCCTCCCAGGCCATCGCCAAGGGGCTGGCCCCAGACGGCGGGCTTCTCACCCCGGCGGTGCTGCCCCGCCTGCCCGCCTCCGCCGTGGAGACCATGAAGGAGATGTCTTACCAGCAGCGGATGGTCTATATCATGAACGGCTTCTTGGAGGGCTTTGCGGCCTCCGAGCTCACGGCGTATGCCGCCGAGGCCTACGGCGGGGGAAAGTTTTCCAGCGAGGACATCGCCCCGGTGGTCAGGCTGGACGACAACACCTATTGCCTGGAGCTGTGGCACGGGCCCACCTGCGCTTTCAAGGATATGGCGCTTCAAGTGCTGCCCCATCTGCTCACCGCGGCGCTGGACAAGAACGACGAGAAAAAGACGGTGTGCATCCTGGTGGCCACCTCCGGCGACACGGGCAAGGCCGCCCTGGAGGGCTTCCGCAACGTGGACAAAACCCGGATTCTGGTGTTTTATCCCAAGGACGGCGTGTCTGAGATCCAGGAGCTCCAGATGGTCACCCAGGAGGGGGGCAACGTGGGGGTATGTTCCGTGGTGGGCAACTTCGACGACGCCCAGGCAGGGGTCAAGACCCTGTTCTCCGACGAGGCGCTGGCCGCGGAGCTGGCGGAGCGGGGCTATTTCCTCTCCTCCGCGAACTCCATCAACTGGGGCCGGGTGCTGCCCCAAATCGTTTACTATGCCTCCGCCTACTGCGACCTGCTGAAGGCCGGGGCTGTCTCCAAGGGCCAGGCCGTCAACGTGTGTGTGCCCACCGGCAATTTCGGCAACATCCTGGCCGCATACTACGCCAAGGCCATGGGCATCCCCATCAACCGGCTGATCTGTGCCTCCAATCAGAACAACGTGCTCACCGACTTCATCAACACCGGCACCTATGACCGCAACCGCACGTTCTACAACACACTGTCCCCATCCATGGATATCCTGATCTCCAGCAATCTGGAGCGGATGCTGTTTGAGCTGTCCGGCCGGGACGACAGGCTGGTGCGGGAGTATATGTCCCAGCTGGCGGAATACGGCAGCTACCGGGTGGACAGCGCCATTCGGACCAAGCTGAAAAAGGAGTTCAGCGCCGGGTACTGCGACGACCGGCAGACCAAAGCCATGATCGCCCGGATGTGGAACGAGCGGAACTACCTCATCGACCCCCACACCGCCGTGGCTTTTCACGTGTTGGACGAGTACCGGGAGGAGACCGGGGACGCCACCCCCACCGTTGTGGTGTCCACCGCCAGCCCCTTCAAATTCTGCTCCAGTGTGCTGGACGCCCTGGGGGTGAAGGAGCAAAAGCCCGGGCTGGATATCCTGGACCAGCTCACCGAGGTCACGGGGGTGCCCACGCCCGCGCCCCTGGCCCGCTTGAAAAAGCGCCGCCGCCGTTTTGACCGGGTGGCGGAAAAGTCCGCCATGAAGGGCTGCGTACTGGACTTTTTGAAATAAGGGGTGATGGAATGGCTCTCTATGCCATCGGCGATACCCACCTCTCCCTGGGTTCTGACAAGCCCATGGATGTGTTCGGCGGAGGCTGGGAGGGCTATGTGGATAAGCTCCGGGAGGGTTTCGCTCCGGTGAACGATGCCGACACGGTGGTGCTGTGCGGCGACCTGTCCTGGGGGATGAGCCTGGAGGAAGCCCGGGAGGACTTCGCCTTTCTGAACGATGGCCTGCCGGGGGAGAAGTGGCTGCTCAAGGGCAACCACGACTACTGGTGGAACACCGCCGCCAAAATGAACGCCTTTTTTCAGGCCAACGGCTTCAGCCGGCTCCACATTCTCCACAACAACTGTGCCCTTTATGGTGAAACCGCCCTGTGCGGCACCCGAGGCTGGTTTTTCGAGGAAAACGGCACCCCCCACTGGGAAAAGGTGTTCAACCGGGAGCTGATCCGGCTGGAGGCGTCCCTGAAAGCGGCGGGGGAGCGGGAGAAGCTGTGCTTTCTCCACTATCCGCCCCTATACCGGGGCTACCGCTGCCAGGAGATCGTTGACCTGCTGGAGCGGTACGGGGTGCGGACCTGCTGCTACGGCCACCTCCACGGCCCCAGCCACCGGCTGGCCATTGAGGGAAAGCAGGGGACGGTAGACTACTGGCTGGTGTCCGCGGACTTTGTCGGATTCCGTCCAAAAAAAATTTTGGATTGAGCAAAAAAACAGTGGAAATCTCCGCGCCTATCTGGTAGAATAGGTTGGATTACTTAGAAAGAAAAGAAGGCCCAGCGTCATTTTGGCGGGCCGAGCTTGGAGGAACACACCATGAACATCAAGAGCAACGAGAAAAAAGAAAACAGCACCTATGAACTGGTGATTGAGGTCGGAGCCGCCGAGTTCCAGTCCGCCATCGACAAGGTGTACAGCCGCCAGAAGAACCGCATCAACGTCCCCGGCTTCCGCAAGGGCAAGGCCCCCCGGAAGATGGTGGAGAAGATGTACGGCGCAGAGATTTTCTTTGAGGACGCCATCTCCCTGGCTTACCCAGACGCCTATGAGGCCGCTTTGAAGGAGGCGGGCATTGACCCCGTCGCCTATCCCCAGCTGGAGGTGCTGGACGTCAGCGCCGACGGCTTCACCTTCAAGGCCACCGTCACCGTTAAGCCCGAGGCGTCCATTCAGGACTACAAGGGCCTGCCCGTGGGCAAGGCGGAGGTGAAGGTGTCCGCCGCCGACATCAAGGGAGAGCTGAAGCCTTACATCGACCGGGCGTCCCGGCTGGTGAGCGTGGAGCGCAAGGCGAAGAAGGGCGACACCGCCGTCATCGACTTTGAGGGCTTCAGGGACGGCGTTCCCTTCCAGGGCGGCAAGGGCGAGAACTACAGCCTGGAACTGGGCTCCGGCTCTTTTGTCCCCGGGTTCGAGGACCAGGTCATCGGCATGAAGGCCGGCGACGAGAAGGACCTGGACATCACCTTCCCCGAGAACTACACCCCCGAGCTGGCCGGCGCCCAGGTGGTGTTCAAGGTCAAGGTCCATGAGGTGAAGGAGAAGCAGGAGCCCGAGGTAGACGACGAGTTCGCCAAGGATGTGTCCGAATTCGAGACCTTGGATGAGTTCAAGAAGGACCTGGGCGAAAAGCTGAAAGCCCGCCGCCAGGAGCAGGCCGACCGGGAATTCGAGGAGGCCGTCATCACCGCCCTCATTGAGAAGCTGGAGTGCGAGGTGCCCCAGGCTATGGTGGACTACCGGGCGGACAAGATGATGGACGACTACGCCAACCGCATCCAGAGCCAGGGCATCAAGTTTGAGGACTACCTGCGGATGATGGGCCTGTCCATGGACGATATGCGGGCCCAGTCCAAGACCGCCGCCGACCGCGCCGTGCGCAGCGACCTGGCCCTGGAGGCCGTGGCCGCCGCCGAGGGCATTGAGGTTTCGGACGCCGAGGTGGACGAGGAGGTCGGCAAGCTGGCCGAGCAGTACAGCATGGAGGCAGACAAGGTCCGCGCCGTCATCCGGGAGGAGGACCTGCGCCACGACCTGTCCGTGCGCAAGGCGCTGGAGCTGGTGAAGAGCTCCGCGAAGAAGCCCAAAAAGCCCGCGAAGAAGGCGGAGGAGAAGGCGGACGAAGAGGATAAGGCCGAGGAATAAGCGGGCCGCGCCTTTTTGAGAGCGGGAGGGAATAAGCGCTGCCCGAACCTGGGTATAATAGCCAGCGCCGGACGTACATTTCCCCATCTGAAAGGAGAAGCACTATGAGTTTGGTTCCATATGTAGTTGAGCAGACCAGCCGCGGCGAGCGGTCCTATGACATTTTTTCCCGGCTGCTCAATGACCGCATCGTGTTCCTGGGTGAGGAGGTCAACGCCACCACCGCATCCCTGGTGGTAGCCCAGCTGCTCTACCTGGAGGCCCAGGACCCGGACAAGGATATCCAGTTCTATATCAACAGCCCCGGCGGCTCTATTCCTGACGGCATGGCCATCTATGACACCATGCAGTACATCAAATGTGATGTGTCCACCATCTGCGTGGGAATGGGGGCTTCTATGGGTGCGTTTCTGCTCTCCTCCGGCGCAAAGGGCAAGCGGATGGCCCTGCCCAACGCCGAGATCATGATCCACCAGCCCTCCGCCGGAACCCAGGGCCAGATCACTGATATGGCCCTCCACCTGAAACGGCTGGAAACCATCAAAAAGCGGATAACGCGGATTCTGGCCGACAACTGCGGCAGAGATCTGGCGCAGGTCACCGCCGACTGTGAGCGGGACAATTTCATGACCGCTGAGGAGGCCCTGGAGTACGGGCTTATTGACAAGATTATCACCAATCGTTAAGCGGGTCAAAGAGCGGGGGACCGGGTCCCCGCTCTTTGGCGCTTTCCTGAAAGGAAGACCAGAATATGGCAAGAGACGACTACAAATCGGTCCGCTGCTCCTTCTGCGGCAAGCACCAGGAGCAGGTGGAGCGCATTATCGCCGGTCCGGGCGCCTATATCTGCAATGAGTGCGTCCGCCTGTGCGTGAACATTTTGGGGGATGAGCCGGATGAGGACCCTGTCGCGCCCGATATTCCCGACGTGATTCCGACCCCCAAAGAGATGGTTGAGGTGCTGGACGAGTATATCATCGGCCAGGACAACGCCAAAATGGCCCTGTCAGTGGCGGTATATAACCATTACAAGCGGATTTATTTTGGCGGCGGCGACAACGTGGAGCTGCAAAAGAGCAATATCCTTATGATCGGGCCCACCGGCTGTGGCAAGACCCTGTTTGCCCAGACCCTGGCCCGCATCCTGAAGGTGCCCTTTGCCATTGCCGACGCCACCACGCTCACCGAGGCGGGCTATGTGGGCGACGATGTGGAGAACATTTTGCTGCGCCTGGTGCAGGCCGCCGACTATGACATTGAGTTGGCCCAGCGGGGCATTATCTACGTGGATGAAATTGACAAGATCGCCCGTAAGAGCGAAAACACCTCCATCACCCGGGACGTGTCCGGCGAGGGGGTGCAGCAGGCCCTGCTGAAGATTTTGGAGGGCACTGTGGCCAATGTGCCCCCTCAGGGCGGGCGCAAGCATCCCCATCAGGAGTTTTTACAGATCGATACCAAGAACATCCTGTTTATCTGCGGCGGAGCGTTCGACGGGCTAGATAAAATCATCGAGCGCCGGCTGGACCAAAAGACCATCGGCTTTGGCTCCGACGTCAAGACCGCGGCGGAACGGGAACGGGAGGACGCCCTTAAGGACGTTCAGCCCCACGATCTGCTGAAGTTCGGCATCATCCCCGAGCTGGTGGGCCGCCTGCCCATCATCACCACCTTGAAGGCGCTGGACCGGGAGCAGCTGGTGCGCATCCTCACCGAGCCCAAAAACGCCCTGGTGAAGCAGTATAAGTGCCTGATGGACTATGACAACGTGGCGCTGGAGTTTACCCCCGAGGCGCTGGATGCCGCCGCTGACAAGGCGCTGGAGCGCAAGATCGGCGCCCGCGGCCTGCGGGCGGTACTGGAGGAGGTCATGACCCCGGTGATGTACGACGCGCCCTCCGATCCCAGTATTGCCAAGGTGACTGTCACGGCGGAGGCCATCCGGGGAGAGAACGGAGCTGATATTCAGCGGCAGGAGGGCCGCCCGGCGCGGCCCCGCCTGGGCGCGGCGGCCCTGCGCGCGGAAAAGGGCGGACAGGCTCCCCCCAGGGGGAACGCGTCCTGATAATAGCTTTTTTGGAGGGGTGGGCGGCGGCCTGCCCCTCTTTTGAGTACGAAAGGAGTGATCCTGATGACGGATATGCAGGCGACAAGGCCGGCAACGGTCATCATCCCTGTCCTGGCCCTGCGTGGCCTGACTGTATTCCCGCAGCTGACTCTTCACTTTGATGTGGGACGGAACGCCTCCATCCAGGCGCTGGAGGAGGCGATGGGGGAGAACCGGGAAATTTTTCTGGTGACACAGCGGGATCTGACGGTGGAAAATCCGAACCAGGGCGACCTGTACGCCATCGGAACCGTGGCGGATGTGAAGCAGATCCTCCGCCTGCCGGAAAACGGCGTCCGGGTGATGGTAGAGGGCCGCCGCCGGGGCCGTTTGGTGCGGCTGGCCTCCTCAGAGCCGTATATCACGGCGGAGGTGGAATATCTGGCGGAGCCGGTTTCCGCCAAGGGAAACTCACCCCGGACGGAGGCGGTCATCCGGCAGGTATACAATCAAATGGAGCGGTATACCGAGCTGTCCGACCGGGTGCCCCCGGAAATCTACCTGAAACTGTTGGCCAGCGACGACCCGGGTTATATCGCCGACTACGCCGCTCAGAATCTGCCCCTGCGCTTTGAGGATAAGCAGGCCGTGCTGGAGGAGCTCCGGCCTGCCCGCCGGCTGGACCGGCTGTGCCGAATCCTTGGCCGGGAGGTGGAGATCTTAGAGGTGGAGAGCGAGCTGGCCGCCCAGATCCACGAGCAGATTGCCGCCAGCCAGCGCAGTTATTTTTTACGGGAACAGCTCCGAGTCATCCAGCGGGAGCTGGGCGAAGGGGAGGAGGACGACGACGAGACCGCCGACTACCGCCGCCAAATTGCCCAGGCAAAACTGCCGGACGAGGTGCGGGAAAAGCTGCTCAAAGAGGTGAAGCATCTGGAAAAGCAGCCCTACGGCTCTTCGGAGGCGGCGGTGATCCGCACCTACCTGGACACCTGCCTGGAGCTGCCCTGGCAGGTGAGGACGCGGGAGCGGGTGAATGTGTCGGCGGTGTCCAAGGGGCTGGACGCGGACCACTTTGGGCTGGAGAAAGTGAAGGAGCGCATCCTGGAATTTGTGGCGGTGAAGCAGCTGGCTCCCGGCCTGAAGGGGCAGATCATCTGCCTGGTGGGCCCGCCCGGCGTGGGCAAGACATCTATTGCCATGAGCGTAGCCAAGGCTATGAACCGCAAGCTGGCCCGCATCTCTCTGGGCGGTATTCGGGACGAGGCGGATATCCGGGGCCACCGCAAGACCTACGTGGGCGCTATGCCCGGCCGGATTATTACCGGAATCAAGCAGGCGGGAAGCGCTAATCCCGTACTGCTGCTGGACGAGATCGACAAAGTGGGCAGCGACCACCGGGGGGACCCGGCGGCGGCCCTGCTGGAGGTTTTAGACGCGGAGCAGAACAGCACCTTTCGGGACCACTATTTAGAGCTGCCCTTTGACCTGTCCGATGTGATGTTTATTACCACGGCCAACACCACCGACACCATCCCCCGGCCCCTTTTGGACCGAATGGAGGTCATTGAACTGCCCAGCTACACGGATAAGGAGAAGGTGCAGATTGCCAAGCGCCACCTGCTGCCCCGGGAGCTGAAGCGCCACGGTTTGAGCCGGGCACAGCTGAAAATCAGCGACAGGGGAATGGAGGAGCTCATTGCCGGGTACACCAAGGAGTCCGGCGTCCGACTGTTGGAGCGAAACCTGGCGGCGTTGTGCCGGAAGAGCGCGGCTCAGATTGTGGCTAAGAGTGTAAAGCAAATAAACATTACAGATAATAATTTACAGGACTTTCTTGGCCCGCGGCGCTATCAGAAGGAGGACTTGTCCCGAGAACCGCTGGTGGGCGTGGTCAACGGCCTGGCCTGGACTTCCGTGGGCGGCGAGATCTTAGAGGTAGAGGTCAACGTGGTACAGGGGACCGGTAAGGTGATCCTCACCGGCAACTTGGGCGACGTGATGAAGGAGTCGGCAAAGGCGGCGCTCTCCTACATCCGAAGCCGTGCGGTCCAGCTGGGCATTGACCCGGATTTTCACAGCACCAAGGATGTGCACGTTCATTTCCCAGAGGGGGCCGTGCCCAAAGACGGTCCCTCCGCCGGCATCGCCATTGCCACCGCCATGGTGTCCGCCCTCACCGGTACGCCGGTGCGGCGGGACGTGGCCATGACGGGGGAAATCACCCTCCGCGGACGGGTGCTGGCCATCGGCGGCCTGCGGGAAAAGACCATGGGAGCCCTGCGCAGCGGCATAACCACTGTTATCATTCCGGCGGACAACGTGAAGGATCTGGAAGACATTGACCAGACGGTTCGGGGTGCGCTCACCTTCGTGCCGGTGGGCCAAGTAGACGAGGTGCTGGCAAAAGCCCTTGCCGGAAGCCTGCCAGCCCATATGGACCGAACCCCGCGGCAGGCGCTGGAAGCGCCTAAAACCGCCAGACACACGGTGAATCTGCGCCAGTGAGGGACGGGTTATGACAGTGAACTGGAATTTGGCGGAATTTGTCCGTTCAGCGGCAAAACCGGCGGATTTTCCAAGGGACGGCCTGCCGCAGGTGGTGTTTGCCGGACGGTCCAACGTTGGAAAGTCGTCGGTGATTAATCGATTGCTTAACCGAAAAAACTTTGCGCGGGTGGGGTCCGCGCCGGGAAAAACCACCCATATCAATTACTTTTGCATAGACAAAAAGCTCTATTTGGTGGATTTGCCGGGATACGGCTACGCAAGAGTGTCCAAGCAGGAGCGGGACCGCTGGGGCCGCCTGATTGAGGCGTGGTTTGCGGACTCCAATCGGATGGCCCTGGGAATGCTCGTCGTGGACGCCCGGCACAGGCCTACGGCGGATGACTGCACCATGGCCCAGGTCTTTTTGAGCGCGGGCAAGCCATTCATCGTAGTGGCAAACAAGCTGGATAAATTGAAAAAGAGCGAGATTGAAAGTAATTCACAACTCATTCGCCGCACGCTGACTTTGCCAGACACGGTGCCGCTGATTCCATTCTCTGCGGAGAAGGGGGATGGAAAGGCGGAGCTTTTGGGGCAGATCCTAAATCATTTGGAGGTTTGTGCATGAAATATGTGCGCTTTGAGCGGCCCGACGGCCCTTGTTGGGGCGTGATTAAAGGGGAAGATGTACTCACTCTCTCCAAACCGCCTTACGATGGCTTGGATTACGACGGGGGCAGGCTGCCCTTGCGCCAGTGCAGGCTGCTGGCGCCATGCGAACCCACAAAAATCGTTTGTGTTGGAAAAAATTATTCCGAGCACGCCCGAGAAATGGGATCAGAGCCCCCTGGATTCCCAATTCTGTTCCTCAAGGGCATCAACACGCTTAACCGGCCCGACGGCGCGGTACGCCGCCCCGGTTTTGTGGAGCGGCTAGACTATGAGGGGGAGCTTGGCGTTGTGATTCGCCGCCGCGCAAAAGATGTAAAGGCAGAAAGCTTTGCGGATTATGTGCTGGGCTACACCTGCCTAAATGACGTGACTGCCCGGGATGTGCAGCAGCACGACGGCCAATGGACGCGGGGAAAAACCATGGACGGTTTTTGCCCCATCGGACCCTGGGTTACGGACGAGGTGGAGCCTGGCGCATTGAAGCTGGTCACACGGCTCAATGGGAAGACCGTACAGCGCGGGGATACCGCCGATTTCATCACCATGGTCCCGCAGCTGATTGCATTTATCACTGCTTCTATGACGCTGGAGCCTGGCGACGTGGTGGCAACGGGGACTCCTGCAGGGGTAGGGCCGATGATCCCAGGCGACGTGGTTGAAGTGGAAATTGAGGGGATCGGAATCTTAAAAAATCAAGTGATTTGAACCTTTCCCGGCGGAATCATTCCGCCGGGATTTTTTCGGAAAAATTTGAATAAAAGGGTTGACAAATGCCGGTATTCTGTTATAATAGCATACGGTCCTTGAGAGAACGGAAATTCCAAATAGCGGATTAGTGTAATGGTAGCACACCAGACTCTGACTCTGTTTGTGAGGGTTCGAATCCTTCATCCGCTGCCACCCAAACCCCTGGAACTGTATGGTTCCAGGGGCTTTTTCGTGTTCATTTGACCCTTACTGGGTCCATATGACCTGGCCCTGCGGCTGCTGCGGCCGCAAGGCTCCTCCACCGCGGCTATTTTGCGGACCATCCGGGGCGTCACCAAACGGCGGCTTGCGAAAACCTTCTTTTTGCGGTACAATGAGACAAATACCGACTGCGTGTTCGTCATCGACGAGGAGGCGAAAACCGTCACCGCCACGGAGTATCAGGAGCTGCCGGTGCTGTTCTGCGACTGGAGCGGCTCCCGCAACCGGCCCTACCGCCGTCACCGGCGATAGGCTCCGCCGGCTGGTGCTGGAGGAGCAGGTCAAACAATTTGCCGGGCAGGAAAAATTGACGGCCGGGGTCACGCGGGAGTCG
The DNA here is from genome assembly GCA_946548895.1 of uncultured bacterium. Lineage (GTDB taxonomy): Bacteria > Bacillota > Clostridia > Oscillospirales > Oscillospiraceae > Enterenecus. The sequence continues at coordinate 49,796 of CAMNQF010000013.1, forward strand.
TGGCCGAGGTCAGGGGAGGAAAATGAAATGGACACCATGGACGGCCTGAGCATGGATCTGGAGCGCGCCAACCTGGACAAGCTCCGCGCCGCGTTCCCGGAGTGCTTCGCGGAGGGCAAGCTGGACATCGACAAGCTGCTGGGCCTGTGCGGGGAGTACATCGACAACGACTTTGAGAAGTACCGCTTCGAGTGGAAGGGCAAGGCGGAGTGCCTGCGGCTGGCCCAGAAGCGGTCGGCGGGGACATTGCGGCCCTGTCCCGAGGAGAGCGTCAACTGGGACAGCACCCGGAATCTCTACATCGAGGGGGATAACCTGGAGGTCTTGAAGCTCCTGCAATCGGCGTACTACCGCAAGGTGAAGATGATCTACATCGACCCGCCCTACAACACGGGGAATGATTTTGTGTACGCCGACGATTTCGCCGACCCCCTGGCCCGGTACAAGGAGGTCACGGCCCAGACCACCAAGAGCAACCCGGAGACCATGGGGCGGTTCCACACCAACTGGTTGAATATGATGTATCCCCGGCTGAGGCTAGCGGCGAATTTGTTGCGGGATGATGGGGTAGTCTTTATCTCCATAGATGACAACGAAATTACAAATATGACAAGGCTATGCGATGAGGTCTTTGGGGAAGAACATCATATGGTTACGTTAATTTGGCATAGACGTCAAATGGCCGACAGTCGGAACCAAGATAATGCCTCAACAGACCATGAGTATGTTCTTGTTTATAAAAAAGGTGACTGTACACTTAAGGGGAAAGAAATTGATAAAAGTAAGTATTCAAACCCCGATAATGATCCTCGTGGCCCTTGGTTTAGTGCAGACCTTACTGGATTAGCTGACAAAGAACATCGCCCAAATTTGCACTTTGATCTCGTCAATCCTGAAACAGGAATTGTATATCCGCCTAACCCAACCCGCGGGTGGTCTTGTAACAGAGATACTATGAAAAGGCTTATTGACGAAAAGCGGATTTTATGGCCCTCAAAGCCAACAGGAAGGCCACGGCAAAAAAAGTTTCTTGCAGATATTGGTAAGCAAGATACCAGCTTTTCATCTATGCTGGATGTAGGTTTTACAACAGAGGGCACTCGCGTATTGCAAGAATTATTCGGAGAAAAAGTATTCAGTTATCCCAAGCCAATCTCGTTGATTAAAACCCTCATTGAGCAAGGTAGCAGCGATGATGATATTGTCCTTGATTTCTTTTCTGGCTCTGCTACTACCGCTCATGCTGTAATGGAACAAAACGCAGAAGATGGTGGGAACCGCATATTTGTTCTTGTGCAATTACCAGAGAAAACAGGATCAGAAAGTTTTCCTGACATCTGCGAGATCGGCAAGGAGCGCATCCGCCGCGCCGGGGCGCAGATCGCCGCCGGGGACACCGGCTTCCGGGTGTTCAAGCTGGACACCTCCAACCTGAAAACCTGGGACGCCGCCCCCATCGACCCCCAGGCGGGGGACGTGATCGGGGAGCTGGCAAACCGCATGAACGCCATGATCCACCGGGTCAAGCCGGACCGCTCCGACCTGGACATGGTGTTCGAGGTGATGCTCAAGCTGGGCGTGCCGCCCACCCACGCCGTGACCGCCGTTAAGATCAACGGCAAAACAGCCTACAGCGTGGGGGAGGGCTGCCGGCTGCTGGTCTGCCTGGCCCCGGACGTACAGCCCGAGGACGTGGAGCAAATGGCGGAGTACGCCCCCGCCAAGGCCATTATCTCCCGGGACTCCTTCGCCGACGACACCGCGATGGCCAACGCTTATTATATTTTGCGTGACCGGGGCGTGGAATTGAAGCTGGTGTGAGGGCGCGGATATGAAACTGAAATTCAAGGATCAGGACTTCCAGACCGCCGCCGTGGAGGCTGTGACCGGCCTGTTTGCCGGGCAGGAGCGCACCCGCGCCACCTTCTCCGTCATGGACGAGGGCCAGCTCCCAGGGCAGACCGGCTTCGGCCCGGCGGAATTGGGCGTGGGCAACGTCCTGCGGCTTAACGACGAGGCGTTGACCGGGAATATGCGGGCGATACAAAAACACAATTTTCTTCCCCTGACGGACAGCGCCGCCTCCCGCCAGTTCTGCATCGAGATGGAGACGGGTACCGGCAAGACCTACGTCTACACCAAGACCATCTTTGAACTGAACCGCAAATACGGCTTCACCAAGTTCATCGTTGTGGTGCCGTCGGTGGCCATCCGGGAGGGCGTGTACAAATCCTTCCAGGTGACGGAGGAACACTTCGCCCTGCAATACGACAGCGTGCCCTGCCGGTACTTCATCTACAGCTCCGCCAAGCTGGCCGACGTGCGCCAGTTTGCCGCCAGCGCCAATATTGAGGTCATGATTATCAATATTGACGCCTTCAAAAAGGCGGAAAACGTCATCAACCAGGCCCAGGACAGGCTGAACGGCGAGACCGCCATGGGGTACATCCGGGATACCAACCCCATTGTCATCATCGACGAGCCCCAGAGCGTGGACAACACCCCCAAGGCCAAGGAGGCCATCGCGTCCCTGAACCCCCTGTGCGTGCTGCGCTACTCCGCCACCCACCGGGAGAAAATCAACCTGCTCTACCGGCTCACCCCGGTGGACGCCTACCAGATGGGGCTGGTAAAACAGATCGCCGTGTCCTCCAACCAGGTGACCGGGGGCTTCAACCAGCCCTATGTGCGCCTGTTGTCTGTGTCCAGCGAGAAGGGCTTCCGGGCGAAGGTGGAGATGGACGTAAAGAGCAAGGCTGGCGTGGTGGCACGGAAAGCGGTGACGCTGAGGCCGGGGGACGACCTGTTCCTCCTGTCCGGCCAGCGGGAGCTGTACGAGGGCTACACCGTGGCGGGCATCGACTGCACCCCCGGCTATGAGCACATCGAGTTTGGCAACACCCAGGAGGTGGCGCTGGGCAAGGCCATCGGGGACATTGACGAAAACGTGGTGAAAAAGGCCCAGATCCGCCGCACCATCGAGGCCCATCTGGACAAGGAGCTGCGCTATCTGGGCAGGGGCATTAAAGTGCTGTCCCTGTTCTTTATCGACAAGGTGGAGAAGTACCGCCGGGAGGACGGCACACCAGGAATCTACGCCGGGATGTTTGAGGAGTGCTACCGGGAGTTAATTCCCAAGGAGAAATATGCCCCCATCCGGGAACGGTTTTCCGCCGATATCTCCAAGATTCACAACGGTTACTTCTCCCAGGACAAAAAGGGACGCCTGAAGGATACCAAAGGCGACACCCAGGCGGATGACGACACCTACAACACCATCATGCGGGACAAGGAGTGGCTGCTGAGTTTCGACTGCCCCCTGCGGTTCATTTTCTCCCACTCCGCGCTGAAAGAGGGCTGGGACAACCCCAACGTGTTTCAGGTCTGTACGCTGATCGAGCAGAAATCAACCTTTACCTGCCGCCAGAAGGTGGGCCGCGGCCTGCGGCTGTGCGTCAACCAGGAGGGCGAGCGTGTGGAGGACCGGGATATCAATGTGCTCCACGTCATGGCCAACGAGAGCTTCGCCGAGTTTGCCGCCACGCTCCAAAAGGAGATTGAGGACGAAACCGGCGTGAAGTTCGGGGTTTTGAATCTGAGCCTGTTTTCCGGCATGGTCTACGAGGAAAAACATCAGGAGGAGCGAACTGTTACGGCGGAGCAGGCCCGGCAATTGGTGGAGACCCTCCAGGCCGCCGGGGCCATCGACAGGTTGTGCCAAGTTCAGCCCGCCGCCAAGATAGAGGAGATCGCGCTTCCCCAGGAGCTGGAGGAGGTTCGAGAGATGGTTCAGGCGGCGGTGGAGCAGGCCGCGCCCATCACCGCCCAGAGCCTTACTGGTACTGCCTACACCGCCACTGTGGTGGAGGAAAAGACGGTGTCCTACGATGACGCCCAGGAGCTGATGGAGCACTTCCAGAAGAAGAATTACATCACCCCCGCCGGGAAGATCAAGGATACCATGAAAAGCGCGTTGAAGGCCGGGACGCTGGAGCTGCCCAAGAAGTATGAGGCCGCGCGCAGCCAGTTTGAGGCCATCATTGCCAACGCCGACGGTCAGCCTCCTGTGCGGGACGCCTCCCGGGACGTGACGGTGCGGCTGAACAAGCAGGTCATGCTCTCCCCGGAATTTTTGGAACTGTGGGGGAAGATTAAGCAGAAGACAACCTATCGTGTCAGCATTGACACAGAGGAACTGGTCAAGCGGTGCGTCAAGGCCCTGCGGGAGATGCCGAAGTTGCAAAAGACAAGGCTTGTTTCCCAGACAGCGGATATCCATTTGGAGCAGGCAGGCGTTTCCCACACCGAGCGTGAGACGCGGTTCACAGAGGTGGCCAACGCTTACCATACGCTGCCGGATCTGGTTACCATCCTCAGCGACGCCGCCCTGCTCACACCCGCTACGGTAAACCGCATCCTTCTGGAGAGCGGACGGTGCGGCGACTTTCTCAATGACCCGGAGCTGTTTTTGGAGAAGGTGTCGGATATCATCCGGGACAACCGCCATGCCTTGGCCATCGACGGGATACGCTACCTCAAGCTGGACGGCGAGGAATATTATGCCCAGGAAATTTTTGACTCGGCGGAGTTGCTGGCTAACTTGGACCGCAACGCTGTTAAGGTGGAACACAGCGTCTATGACTATGTGGTCTATGACAGCGCCACTGTGGAAAAGCCATTCGCCCTGGCGTTGGATAATGATCCGGACGTGAAGATGTTTTTCAAAATTCCGAAGCGGTTCAAGATTGAAACGCCCATCGGTACCTATAATCCCGATTGGGCGGTGTACCTTACCCGCAACGGGGAGGAAAAGCTGTACTTTATTTTGGAAACCAAGGGAACGACAAATCTTTTTAACCTTCGCACCCCGGAACAGCTCAAAATTCACTGCGGTAAAAAACATTTTGAGGCACTGGAGAATGGTGTAGAAATGTATTCGGAGCCCATCATAAACTGGAACGCATTCAAGAAAGGCCTATAAATTGCAGCAACATTTTTCACCCTTATTCTGACCCTTATCACATCAATCTATAGTCCACGCATCAACGAACCGCAGAGCTGATTCCTTTTAGCTCTGCGGTTCGTTTGAAAGGCAAGCCCTGCTGGTATGCGTGCGTCTGCGCGGCGCTCCCAGTATAATAGATATCGAAACAATGCGGGCCGGTCAGCAGTTCCCGGTGTAGACATAGGCCAGCCAGTTCCCGGCTTCCTCCGCCAATCGGTATATCCGCTCCACTGAAGTGGGCGGGCGGTCCCGCATTTGGAACCGCGGGAAAAATCGGGACAGGTGAAGGGGGATATCCGGGCGCACCGACGCCAGCCATTTGGCCAGGGCGCGGATTTCATCCACGCTGTCATTTTCGCCGGGGACCAGCAGGGTGGTGACCTCCACGTGGCATTGCTCCGCCGCCAAGACAATAGAACGCTTCACTGTATCCAGGTCCCCGCCCAGGCGGCGGTACCACTCTGAGGTGAAGCCCTTGAGGTCGATATTAGCCGCGTCCAGCCAGGGGAGAAGCTCCCGCCAGGGCTGTTCCTCAATGGTGCCGTTGGTGACCAGCACGTTGACCATCCCCCGATCACGGACGGCGGCGGCGCAGTCCCGGACGTACTCGTAGCCCACCAGCGGCTCGTTGTAGGTGTAGGCCACGCCAATGTTTCCCTGGGGGATCAGCTCCGCCGCCTTGTCCGCCAGCTGCTCTGGGGACACCTCCGCCGTCTGGATTGTGCCGTCCCCGGCCATAGAGATTTCGTGGTTCTGGCAGAAAGGACAGCGGAGGTTGCAGCCGAAGCTGCCTACAGATAAAATCAGGCTCCCAGGCCGGAAACGGCGCAGGGGCTTTTTTTCAATAGGATCCAGGGCCAGGCTGGTGAGTCTGCCGTAGTTCAGCGGCACAACGGCCCCATCCCGGCAGATCCTGGCCCGGCAGAAGCCGGCCTGACCCTCCGCCAATTGGCAGTGGCGGAAGCACAGTTCGCAGTTTGCGCTCATGTGTGCCGCACCACCTGGAACCGCTCCAGGGTATAGGCCTCCCGGGAGCTGATGCCGCCCTTCTGACGGGCGATGTCAATCTGCTGCTCCACGGTATCCACGCCGTCTAGGTCGGGGAGAAGCAGACCCCGGCGGCCGCCGCAGGACACGATGACGCCGTACCGCTTCACGTCCAGCTGGGCGGGGGAGGAGATGGCTTCCGGCTCTCCCAGCACGTCCACACTGTACTCCAACTGATCCAGCTCATCCTCGCTCACGGGCGGGAAACGGGGATCCCGGGCCCCGGCGGACACGGCGTTCTGCACGATCTCCCAAGCCACGCTGGCGGTGGTAGGGCCGGTGGTTCCAATACAGCCCCGGAGCTGTCCGTGGGCATGGAGGGAGACAAATGCCCCGGCGGCCCTGTCCGTCAGCTCTTGGGGCAGACCATCCGGCAGGGTGTGGATACGCTGGCCCGTGCGGACAAAGGCCTCCAGCGACAGCCGGGCCAACTTTACCCAGGGATCCTCGGCGGCTTTGCGCTCCGCCAGGCGGGTACGCTCCTGCTCCTCGCACTGGGCGGCAAAGCGGCGGCTTCCATCCGGGCCGGTAACGGAAAAGGCAGCTATTCCATAGCCCACGCCGGTGACGCCCTCGTAGCTGAACAGCTCTGGTTTCACACCCAGGCCGTCCAGTGCCCCGGCCATAATCTGGAAGGAGCGCAGGCCACACTCCGCCGCACGGCCGCACAGGGCTGGGTCTATGGTGAGAAATTGGAGAAAGTCTCCGGATGCCATGGCGGCGGTGACCTGGCGGTCAAATACCGGCCCCTCCGGGGCGTAGCCGTAGGGGCCGGCGTCCCGCAGCTTGTGGGATAGGTCGCCGCTGGCCACGAAGACAACCCCGCGTCCCAGCTTGTCCGCCGCCTTTGCGGCGCACTGTCCTAGCCGATAATGCTGTAAGGGGGAAAAGCCTGACAGCCCAATGCGCAGAATGGGACAATTAACCCCGGCCTCCCGCAGAAAGTAGAGGGGCAGGAAGGTACCGTGGTCCAGAGAGGAATCACGCTCCCCCAACGTCCCGGCCTGAAGGCCCGCCGCCTCCGCCTGACGGATCAGCTCCTGCCGCAGTTGTGTATCATATTTCACCTCAAGGCAGGTTTGGGGCGCGCCAAAGGCGGCCATACTGCCAGCAGCGCCCTCGCCGGGGGAGATGTGGAAGTAGTCGGCGTACATAACCGTGTGGGGTGACGAGATCACCAAGACCTCCGGCCTCCAGCCCGCCACCTGTTTGGCGGCGGCGCGGTAGGCGTCAATGGTGGCTTGGACCTGCCGCTCCTGATCCCAGCCGACGGTAGGGATGATGAGAGGCGGATGGGGGACAATGACAGCTCCCAGCATGGGCATAGGGATCACTCCTGTTACAGTGGATTTGCGGCGGGAAGCACCGGGCGATGGAGCGGCTGGTGATGTTGAGCTCTCAGCGCCGGACGAATCGAATCTGACAGATATCGTCCCCCCGGGCGATGGTGGCGGGCAGGTCCAGCTCACAGCCGAAGCTCTCCGCGATGCCCCGGTCGCCGCACATGGCGTGGTCGCACAGCAGCCGGATCTCCTCGTCGGAGCAGCCCTGCTTCTGCCACGCCTTCACGAGGGGGCAGTAGTGGAAGTCGATGTCCAGATGGTCATCGTCGCACCGCTTAATGTCCATCTCAAACACCCACTGGGCGAATTTGGAGAACAGGGTCTTTTTCAGCCCCTTGAGGGACGGCCCGCCTCCGGCCTTTTTCCGCAGCAGCCCGCCCTGATACAGCCCGCAGCGTCGGATGGCGGCGGGGGCGTAGTCCTCCGCGTGCAATCCCTTTTTGGCGGCCTCGTCGCACAGCAGGTACATCCACAGGGCCCGGTGCTCCAGCTGCTCCCGAATGGCCACGATCAGCGGATTCTTGATTTTCGGTTCATTTTTGACTTTGCTCATAGTTCTCTCCCTTTCTATGTATGGTGAAGGGCGCAAGAGGCGGTTATGAAGCAACAGCTACAGGACCATCACCAGCGTCCCCGCCCCGATGAGGATGCACCCGATGACGGATTTGGGCGTAAACTTCTCGTGAAGAAAGACCGCCGCCATCACCAGCGTGATGACCACGCTCAATTTGTCGATGGGCACTACTTTAGACACCTCGCCGATCTGAATGGCCCGGTAGTAGCACAGCCAGGACGCGCCGGTGGCCAGCCCGGACAGGATGAGAAACAGCCAGCTTTTGCGGCCGATTTCGGAGATGCCGCCCTGGGCGTTGGTGAGGAACACCATCCCCCAGGCCATGGCCACCACCACCATGGTGCGGATGGCGGTGGCCAGGTTGGAGTTGACGCCGTCGATGCCCACTTTAGCCAAAATAGAGGTGAGGGCGGCAAACACGGCGGAGAGCAGCGCGAAGATGAACCACACAATGACGACCTCCTTACAGGTTTCTGCACACAGTGTAGCACGGGACGGGATATTTTACAATGGGAACCACCGGCGGAATTTGATTTTTTACGCCCAACGCGGTATATTTACTGAGGGACCATAATGCAGCGGCAAAAAATGGCTGGCTTCCATATGGATAAAGGAAAGATCCTTCACATACCTCTGTATGTCTTGACTTTCGGCACGAAATTGAATATCATAAAGAACACGGCAGAGATGCCGGCAAGCTATCTGAAAGCGGTGTTTTGCCATGAAAACAGCGGAAGAACTGCGCGCTGCCCTGCGTGCCATCGATCACAGGAGCTACCCTGCCTATAAATCCCTGGCGGGGAGCTGGTCCTTTGGAACCTACACGCTGAACATTGAGCACGTCCAGGGCGACCCCTTCGCCGCCCCTTCCCAGCTCAGTGTGACGCTTGACCGAAAAACTGCGGGCTTCCCGGCCAACTGCTGGGAAGCCCTATGGAGCCGGACCGCGCTGGAGGATTACCTGCTCCGGCGCTTTGCCCGGCAGGCGGGACGCTTCTCCCGGCAGGCAAAGGGCTCCGGCAAGAGCGGCGTTCTGGCCGTCACAACGCCTGGTCAGGAAGTGCTGGAGCGGACAGACTGTCAGATATGCGCCGGGGCGGTCACGCTGCGTTTTGAGGTAGGATTCCCGGCCAACGGACGGACCATCAACGCCCGGGAGCTGGAGAAGATCCTGTTTGATTTTCTTCCCGCCTGTGTGGAGCAAGGCCTGTTGTATGCCAGCGTCCCCAAGGGGGAGGTGGCTCAGGCCATTGCCCTGGCGGAGGACCAGCACTTCATCCGGGAGGAGTTGGAACGGTTGGAATTGGCCGCATTTGTGGCGGACGGCTCCATTCTGCCCCGGGAGAGCGGCGTGTCCGACCGCCCCATGAAGGACGCGGTGCCCTTTCAGTCTCCGAGGGAGTTGGCTGTGACCCTGGGGCTGCCCCATCGGGGCACCGTCCGGGGGATGGGGGTGCGCCGGGGGATTACCCTCATCGCCGGCGGGGGCTACCACGGAAAATCCACCCTGCTGAAGGCGCTGGAGCGGGGCGTCTACAACCATATCGCCGGGGACGGCCGGGAGTATGTCATTTCGGATGCCTCCGCCGTGAAGATCCGGGCGGAGGACGGACGCAAGGTGACGGACACCGACATCTCCCTGTTCATCAACCATCTGCCCAGCGGGCGGGATACCACCCGCTTTTCCACCCTGGACGCCAGCGGCAGCACGTCCCAAGCGGCCAACATCGCCGAGGCCCTGGAGGCGGGGGGCAGGGTGCTGCTCATGGATGAGGATACCTCCGCCACCAATTTCATGGTACGGGACGAGCTGATGCAGGCGGTGATCGCCCGGGAACAGGAGCCCATCACCCCGTTCTTGGAGCGGGCGCTGGACCTGTGGCAAAGAGCCGGGGTGTCCTTGATTCTTGTGGTGGGCAGCTGCGGGGCCTATTTTCACATTGCCGACAAAGTGGTGCAGATGGACGCCTACCACGCCAGGGACATCACAGGTCAGGCCAAAGCGGCGCTGGCGGGGCGGCCCGTTCCCTCCCTGACAGCCCCCGGCTTCCGCCTGCCCAACCGGGGCCGGGTGATCGACTTGTCCGGCGACAGCCAAATCCGAAAAAATTACCGGGGGGATGGCTACCGGCAGGAGCGGCTGAAGGTGAAGTGCTTTGGCAAAACCGCTTTTTCTGTGGGCGGCCGGGAGCTGGATCTGCGCTATGTGGAGCAGCTGGCGGACGGGGGACAGACCCGGGCGCTGGCTTACATGGTGCGCTACGCCCGGGAGCATCTGGCAGGCGCTCGGGTGGAGGACATTGTGGCGGCGCTGATGAAGCTGATGGAGGAGAAGGGGCTGGGGGCGGTCTGCGGCGGCGGAATTATCCCCGCGGGGCTGGCTATGCCCCGGCCACAGGAGATTTTCGCCTGCTTTGACCGATATTGATGTCCGGCCCAATTGCCCCGATTTGCGCAGTGTGGAGCGCTTAAAATTCGATGCGTTTGGGAAACGCCTCTCGGCGCATGATTCCCCACATCTTGTCGATGTAGGACAGGGTGTAGAAGTTTTCGAAATGGTGGTAATAAAACGCGCCTTTTGAGGTCATGCGGTAAACGCCGCCTGACTCCGTGGCAAACCCCAGCAGCTTGGCGATAGCCAGCTCAAGACCATAAGCTTTTTTCAGCGGCACGCCAAAAAAACGCTCGAAATCAGCGGCGCTGACCCGTGTGCTGTAAGCGGCCCAAAAAAGGTAGTACACCATGCGCTGGCGATGAGAGAAGCGGAGGGTGAGGGAGGTGGGGAGCAGTCCCCGGCCGGTCCGGCGGCAGTATTCCTCCGGGGAAAAGGTATTGATTTTGAACTGATCCCGCAGGAGGGTGGCGGCGGAACAGCCAAACCCGAGGAAATTATCCCGGGTCATGGAGGAATACTGGGCGTGGACATCGTTGGAGAAGGTCCAGATGGAATTGCGCCGGTAACCTTTTCCCAGGCAATAATTGGTGACGGCGTCCAGCAGGCGGCGTTTTTCCCGTTTCGGCATGGTGGGGACCCCGCTGTCTGTGAAGGTGAAGTCAATGAAGGGATAGATGGCGACGTGGTTGGCGCCGGCGGAAAAAGCGGCGTCGATATCCGATCTCAGATCGTCAAAGGTCTGCCCGGGCAGGGCGAAAATGAAGTCCATGGATACCGTCTCAAAGGGGACGGCGGCCAGGGCCGCTGCCAGGGAAGCGCGGTCCACCGGGGCGCGCCCCAGCACCGCCTGAAATTTCTCCTGGAAGGACTGTATGCCGATGCTGACGCGGGTCACGCCCGCGTCCTTCAAGGTTTGCAAGAGGGCGGGCGTCACATTGTCCGGGTGGAGCTCCACGCCGATACCGCCGGTGATGCGAAAGTGCGCCTCCACCGCCTGGACAATCTCCGCGATACGCCCGGCGGCCAGGGCAGGGGTCCCGCCGCCAAAATATAAGCTGGTGGCCGTTTTCTTTGCGCGCGCCTGCTCTCCCACCAGGTGGATCTCCCGGATGAGGGCGTCAACGTAACGGCCGCAGGCATCTTCCGAGTACACCGTTTTGCAGTAGGGGCAGAAACCGCAGATGCGCTCGCAGAAGGGGATGTGAACATACAGCCCCAGGTCCGGGCAGGCTTCAAAAGGGAGATACTGGTCATATTCATCTGTAAAGACAAAGCGTCTGGGCGAACGGGTCAGCCACATCCTCGCCAAGCTGGTCATCGCGCTCATATGCCGCCTATATATATCGCAAGTAGGTCCGCAGCATATCCAGAATGATCCTGACATTTCCGCGGAACAGCAGCGTGTACTCCGCCACAAAGAAATAACCGCATTGACTGCACAGTCCTTCCACTTCGATACATCGGCCGCAGATGCTCACCTTTCCGTTTTCCATCACAACGCATTGGCGGCACGGAGTGGGGAAGCGGTTGTCAATCAGATAGGGAAAGGCGCTTTTCAGGTTAAAAACTGGGGCGCCTTCCTTCATCATCTGTTCGATCACCTGGCAGCAAGCCGCCTTTTCCTCCCTGGAAAGCGCCAATTCCCGGGTGTCGGGATAAGGGGTATGGAAATTAAAGGAGACGGCGCGGACGTTTTTTGTGTCCCGGGCGGTGAGGCACACATCCCGAATGGCCCCCTTGTTAATCTGGTTGATGGCCATATAGAGGCAGATGTTGCCGGAGGCCGCGTTTTGAATGTTTTCCAGGATAGCGTCGTAGGTGTCGCCCCGGATGGCATTGTGCCGTTCCCGGTCGCCGTCCAGGCTCAAAAGAATCAGGTCAGCCTCCGGCAGATCCAGGGGATAGGTGCCGTTTGTCACCACGTTGACGATTAGAAATCCCATTCGCTTGGCCTCGGCAACCAGGTACCGCAGGTCCTTTTCGCCGTCCCGCCACAGGAAAGTCTCTCCGCCGCAGAAAAACAGAATGCGCACGCCCATATGATAGAGCGCCTGCATTTCATCTTTAATCTGCCCATAGGGATGGATTAACGCGGTGATATTGTTGACCGAGCAATGCCTGCATGAGAGATTGCATCGATCCGTGACAATGACGGTGCCGAGAATGGGCTTCTTCGCGCCAAACAAAATTGTCTTGACCCCAAACCTGGCAAAGTATGAAAAGGATGACAGTTTCATGGTTCCGATCCCTCGCTTTGTCGGCACAGAATACTGTTCAGTATATCCATCCGCAACTTGAATGTCCAGCGAATGGAGATAAGTGGCCTTTAAGGGGGGATAATTGGTCAGAATTTTGGCGCTATGATTCCGGCATTACCGCCGGGAACATTTTATAAAAAACGTTGAAATGGATTTTTTTCTTGAAAACAAAACCAAAAGATACCTGCTTTGAATGGACGCTGCCGGCACATAATGATTTACGGGGATCAAGAAGAAAAAGCAGGAGGCATACGATCATGAAGCTGAAATATTGCGTTTTTGCCATTGCGTGCGCAATGGCCCTGTCGCTGACGGGCTGCTTTGCCGGCCGGGACGACAACGGCAACAGCGCTCCCGTGGAACCTACCCATAGCGTACCGTCTGATTACGGCAGCTATCCTCCCAGCGCTGGGATGGATGATATCCGAAACAGCGCGGGAGTCGGCTCCGGCAACGACGCCATGCAGGGCGGCGGCGCGGGAGGCACCAACGACCAGAATAATGACGGCCTGCCCGACGGCACCAGCAATCCGAACCACACGAACGGCGTGGGTGACAGCATCGGAGACGCCGCGGGCGATCTGGCCCGGGGCGCGGGCAACGCGGTCCGAGACGCAGGGAATGCCATTGGCGACGCGGCCAACGATGTTGGCCGGGCCATGCGGTAAACACGAACAGGGCGGCCGGGCAACCGGCCGCCCTGCGGCAATTTATTGGAGCGCGATACGGAAAGATCCAGAAAAGTGGTCCATGCGCAGGGTCACAGAGCAGCGCCTGAGTTGGCTCACGTCAAAGAAAACGGAGGCGTCACGGCCATAGCGGCCGGAGGCGGGGGAGAGGGGGGAGCCGTCCGACGCCTTGACCTCAAACTCCAGGGTGCCGGAGGCGGTCTCAACTTCAACGGCCAGCGCGGAATACTTCTTAAACACCACAAAATTCCGGCGCATGAATCCGATGGTGTCCTTGATTTTCCCTTCCCAGCGTGTGGGATGGTTGCAGGAGGCGTTGAGGATAAAAACGCCCGCCCGGGTGACTCCAAATCCGAAATAGTAGAGGGTCAATACCAGCGGAACGAAAATAAAGGCTAGAATCAACGCAAGCTTCATACAATTGCCCCCTGTCAGAGCTCCAGACCGATGTACTTTTCCATGGTGTCCAGGTGGCCGATGCCGCCGGGCTCCTCACCCACTTTGCAGAAGCCATGGGAGATATAAAATTTCTTGGCCCGTTCATTTTCCGGGGCGCACCGCAGGCGCAGGACCTGCCGGCCCATGGCCCGATAAGTACACACCGCGTGGCCCAGCAGCTGGACCCCCAGCCCTTTGGAGCGGAATTCCGGGGCCATGTAGAAGAAGGGCACCCGTCCAGCCTGGTCCCGGGCGTCCTGCTCCCAATCCATCTGAAGCACGCCCACGGGGGCGTCGCCCAGTAGGGCCAGCAGGACGCAGTTCTCATTCCAAGCGCTGTTTTTTTCGGCTACGGAGAGAAAGCTTTGCCCGTCAAAGCCGTCCATGGTGCCGTGGCTGGCCTGCCAGCCGTCCCGCCGGGCGGCCAGGTAGGTATCCCGCTCCTGGGGCAGGAGCAGGGGGCGGAACCGCAGGGCGTTGCGCTCCATGCCGGGGATGCCATAAGCGCTGCTGGCCTTGGGCAGGGGGGAAGCGGTCCCTAAGTGGCTGTCGTCGTTATAATAGACCACCTTTACCTGACCGTTTTCCACCTCTAGCTTGGCCACGCCAGTGTTGTTGGACAGGGGAATCCGGCCCATTTCGTCCACGTTCAGCCCCAGCCAGACGGACAGCCCGCACTTGATGGCGCAGCCATGGGAGGTAACAGCCACCGTCTGACCCGGGTGGGCGGCGGCAATGCGCCGGATGGCCTGATCCATCCGCTGGCGCACACCGGAGAAGGTCTCGCTGCCCTCCACCTGCCAGCTGGATTCGCAGGCCAAAAAAGCGGCGAGACTGTCCCGGTGGTCATGGAGGAGCTGGCCCCAGGGCACGTCCTCCCATACGCCCGCGCCGATCTCCCGCAGAGCGGGATCCACCCGGAGCGTGAGCCCCCGGGGGCGGTAGACAGCCCCGGCGGTGGCCATGGCCCGGTAGAGGTCGCTGGAATACACAGCGTCGAAATGGATGCCCTCCAGCCGCTTCTCCAGGGCCTTGACCTGCTCCCGGCCCTTGAGGGTGAGCAGGCCGTTGTGCCAGCTGTGGCAGCGGCGGTAAAGGTTGCCCTCCGCCTGCCCGTGCCGGATCAGATAAATGGTGGTCATGGGTTCGCCTTCCTTCTATTTATCGCCTAAACGTCCGTATTTAAATGCTCACCAGGGCCGCACGCCGCCGGTAAGCGTCCGCAGTCTGTCCAGTCCCTGCCTGGCCGCCAGCTCCGCCAAGCCGTCCCGCACCTTCAGCGGGGTATAGGGGTCGTCGAACAGGGCGGTGCCCACCGCCACGGCGGACGCGCCCGCCAGCATGAGCTGGGCGGCATCTTCGCCAGTGGACACCCCTCCCATGCCCAGGATGGGCAGGTCCACGGCATTGGATACCTCCCACACCATCCGCACGGCGACGGGGAGGACAGCGGGGCCGGACAGGCCCCCGGTGTTCATTTTGAGGATGGGCCGGCGGGTGTTCACATCAATGCGCATCCCCCGCAGGGTGTTGATGAGGGAGAGGGCGTCCGCTCCCGCCCCGGCCACAGCCTTAGCGATCTCGGTAATGTCGGTGACGTTGGGGGAGAGCTTTACCATCACAGGGACAGAGGAGTGCCGTTTAGCTTCCCGGGTGACCTCGGCGGCCAGGTCGGGCCGGGTGCCGTAGGCCAGCCCCCCCGCCTTCACGTTGGGGCAGGAGATGTTGACCTCAATCATGTCCACCCCGGCCTCCGACAGCTTTCCACACATGATCCCATACTCTTCCGGGGTATTGCCGGAGATATTGGCGATGACCTTTACATCGTATTGCCGCAGGAAGGGCAGTTCGCCGGCGATAAAGGCGTCCACGCCGGGATTTTGCAGCCCCACAGAGTTGAGGATTCCCATGGGGGTCTCAGCGATCCGGGGGGGAGGATTGCCCTCTCTAGAGTGAAGTGTTAAGCCTTTACAGCAGATGGCGCCCAACTGTGACAGGTCAAAGAATTCTCCGTACTCCCGGCCAAAGCCGAAGGTGCCGGAGGCGACGGCCACCGGGTTTTTGAGATGAACGCCAGCCAGTTCTACCGCCATATCAATGTGGGAGGTATCCGGCCTTTCCGGGACAGGGAAGGCGGGGGCGGATTTACAGCCGTTCCCGGCGTTTCCCACCGTGGCGTCGGGAAGAAAATGATACGCTTCACGCATCCCAGTCCACCTCCTCGGCATGGAAAACAGGACCGTCCTTGCATACGTGCCTCATGGTTCCGTCCTTCATCCGAATGGCGCAGCCCAGGCAGGCCCCGATGCCGCAGGCCATACGTTCCTCCATGGACACCTGGCAGGGGACGCCAAACTCCGCCGCCACCGCCGCCACACTTTTCAGCATAGGCTTAGGGCCGCAGGCCAGAATGTCTGTAAAGGAATGACCCTTTGCAAGGATATCCCGCACCTGGCCGTCCACGAAGCCGTGACGGCCCAGGGTGCCGTCGTCGGTGCACAGGTATGTTTGCTCGCAGTGCTCCTCAAACCGGCTGACGATGGCGGGAAACGCCTTGTTTTTGGTGCGGAACCCCAGCACCGCCACCTTGGACCACTTGGGGCTTTCGCCGTATTCCATGAGCGGCGGCACGCCAATGCCGCCTCCCACCAGCAGATAGCGGCTGCCATCTGACACATTGAAGCCGTTGCCTAAGGGGCCCAGTACGTCCAGCTTGTCCCCGCCCCTGCGCTGGGACAGCCAGCGGGTGCCCTCGCCCCGGACCTCGAAGATCAAGGCGGCGGTGTCCTCCGGCTCGTCCCACTGGGTGCGGGCCACGGAGATGGGCCGGCGGAGCAGACGGCTGTCCCCGCATTTGATGTGCAGAAACTGCCCGCCGGTCAGCCCGTGCCGCTTCACCAGCTTGCCCACCTCCAGCACCATCCACCAGGTGCTGGCGTCCAGCTGGGTCATTTCAACCACGGTACAAATCTGTTGAACTGCCATTTTATCTCCCCTATATTAAAGTTCTTTTCTTTTTGCTTCTTTTTTTTCAAGAAAAGAAAAAGAAGGTCCTCACAGGATGGTGACGTACTGCCTGATCTCGTCCCTCATCTTCTCGGCGGCGGCCCGGGCGGCCTCCTGGTAGTCCGCGCCGTCTCTGCCGGTTTTCTGCCACGCGCACATGATGGAGCGGGAGGCGTTGACAACGGCCCCCCGGCCCAGCTCGTCAAAGGCGTAGCGCACGTCGGCGGCGGTGCCCCCCTGGGCGCCGTAGCCGGGCACCAAGAAAAACACCTTGTCCAGGCGGCGGCGCAGTTCCTTGAGGACGGAGGGGTGGGTGGCGCCCACTACCGCGCCCAGGGCCTGATAGTGGTGCCTGCCCTCGGTGCCCACGCCCCAGCGCTGGATCAGGTCGCCCATGACAGTGTACACCAGCCGGTCCCCGGCCACCATGTCCTGGAGCTCTACCGAGGAGGGGTTGGAGGTCTTGGCCAGCACGAAGGCACACTTGTCCCGTTCCGCGCAGTCCTTGAGGAAGGGCTTGATGGCGTCGGACCCCATATAGCCGTTGAGGGTGACGCAGTCGGCGTCGAACACGGGGCAGGAAGCGGAACCCACCTGCGCGGCCCCCAGCCACCCCTCGCTGTAGGCTGCGGCGGTGGTGCCGATGTCGCCCCGCTTCACGTCGGCAATGACGAAGAGGTCCTTGCTTTTGGCGTAGGCGATGACCTCCTCCAGGGCCTTCATCCCGCGCCAGCCCAGCATTTCGAAATAGGCGGACTGGGGTTTGACGGCCGGAACCACGTCCGCCAGGGCGTCGATGAGGCCCCGGTCAAACTCCAGTACCGCCTGGGCGGCGGCTTCCAGGGTCTCGCCGTACTGGTCGGTGTACTTTTTGAGGATGAACGGGGGGACGTATTCCACCCGGGCGTCCAGGCCGGCAACAGTGGGGTTCTTTTTTGCTTTGATTTTGTCTTGCAATGCGTCGAATGACATGATTCAGCCCTCCTGATAGATGATATTTCCCCGGGAAATGGTATACTTGACTTTTCCCCGCACGGACCGGCCGTGAAAGGGGGTGTTGCGGCCCTTGGACGCGAACCGTTCCCGGTCAATGGTCCACGCCTCGTTCGGATCGAAGAGCACCAGGTCGGCGTCCGCGCCCAGGGCCAGCGTGCCCTTGCCCAGCCCCAGCAGGGCGGCGGGGGAGGAGGTCATCAGCGCCAGCACACGGTTCAGGGACAGCACGCCGCTGTGGTAAAGCCCGGTGAGAGCCAGGGCCAGGGAGGTCTCCAGCCCCACCATGCCGCTGGGGGCGTCGGGGAGGGGCCTGGCCTTCTCCTGCGCGGTGTGGGGAGCGTGGTCGGTGACAATTGCGTCAATGGTGCCGTCCGCCAATCCCGCCCGGATGCCGTCCACGTCCGCCTGGGTACGCAGGGGCGGGTTGACCCTGGCCATGGCCCCCTGGCGCAGCACCTCCTCCTCAGTGAGGGTGAAGTACTGGGGGCAGGTCTCGCAGGTGACGCGGATCCCCCGGGCCTTGGCGCGGCGGACGATGTCCACCCCCTTGGAGGTGGAGATGTGGCAGATGTGAACATGGGCCCCTGTGTCCTCCGCCAGCATCACGTCCCGCATGATCTGGAGCTCCTCCGCCACGGCGGGGCGGCCGGACAGCCCCAGCCGCCGGGATACCGCCCCCTCGTTGACGGCGTAATTTTGGACCATGTCCCGGTCTTCACAGTGGTCCAGCAGGGGCAGGCCCAGGGACGCGGCCTCCCGCATGGCCTGACGGAGCAGGGCCAGGTTTTGGATGGGCACGCCGTCGTCGGTGAGGGCGGGAACCCCCGCTTCCCTCAGCGCTTCGAAATCGGTGAGCCGTTCCCCCTTCTGACCCACAGTCACAGCCCCGGCGGGGAGAACGTTCACCCCGGTGGCGGCGGCTTTTTCCCGCACCAGCTTGACAAGCTCCGGGCAGTCTGTGGCGGGCCGGGTGTTAGGCATGGCCACAAGGGTGGTCACCCCCCCTCTGGCGGCGGCGGCACAGCCGGTGGCTACCGTCTCCTTGGCCTCAAAGCCCGGCTCCCGCAGGTGGACGTGGAGATCCACCAATCCGGGGGCGGCGGCCAGCCCGGCGGCGTCTAAAATTTCGGCGCCCTCCGCGCTCAGGTTTTCGCCGGTCCGGGCAATCTTCCCGTTCTCGATCAAAACGTCCAGCCGGCCGTCAACGCCGTGGGCGGGATCAAGCACCCGCCCGCCTTGAATTAAAAGGCGCAAGGCAGTTTCCTCCTTATCCTGTCGTATAAAATTCTTTTTCTCATTATATAGTATAGCGGGGCGAAGCGCAACGGATAAAAGGAAAAGAAATCAGCGGCCCAACCGGCCAGAGGCAGGGCAGGATGGACAAGAAAAGGCGGGACCCCTGCCGGAGCCCCGTCCTTTTGGTGCAAGTGAGCCTGTAAGCCGGGTTCTGTCATTTAAGACAGCCATCTATCTAGGCGCACCGTTGCCGGTGCGCTCCAGCCGCCTCCTGAACACGGCCGGGCCGGCCTGTTGTGTTCCCACGGCGTTGCTCCGGATAGAGTTTACAGCAATGGGCGCTTGGCACGCCATTGGGTGAGCTCTTACCTCGCCTTTCCACCTTTTCCTCGCCGGCACGGGCTCCATGCCGCGCACGCCGCCGCAAAGGGCGGGGATTGCTCATTTCGCCGCGCCATCTCTCCCCGCGAAGCCAAAAGACGGCTTTGCGGGGCCCAAAACGGGAACGAGGTAGTCTATTTCTGTTGCACTTTTCCTAGGGTCGCCCCCGGCGGGTGTTACCCGTTATCC
>CAMNQF010000014.1 GCA_946548895.1 uncultured bacterium
GTACGTGAGGGCACATACTGCATTTGAGGTTGCAATATGAGATCGTGTCAATCAAGACGACGCTAGGGAAATCCTGCTCCTCTTTAATTCGATTGAGCAGCTTCTCTTGGCCAGTATGACTCATATTAAAAAGGACCCCTTTCATCAAGAATTTATAGATTCATCTGCAAACTGCTTTTATTTTCTAATACATGGCTTCGCTCCGGGACAACAACATCATAAGCGGATGTATTGGCATTCACATAAGCGCCTCCACCAACCAAAGTGTAAGATGCAATGTTGCATTTGTCTCTGATCGTTGCATTATTGCCTATAAAGCAGCAATCGCTTATTCGAGTAAATCCACCAATCGAGGAGGAAATTGCAAAGTAGTTGTAGTTTCCAACTATACAATGATGTGCTAACAATGAATGAGGATAAAATATGTTGCCATTCCCGATTTTACTTCCGGCCCCAATATTGCAACCTTCCAAAAAAATATTTCCTGTACCAATATCATGGGTCCTGATTATGGCTTGCTTATCTATAAAATTCAGAATCTTATAGCCCCCTTGAACAATCCTTTCAGAGATTCTTTCCCTGTCTTGGTTCATATTTTTGTAGCCGACACATATAATAAATCCTACGCTGCTTTCAGGTGGAAATACTTCACGAACCTTTTTGAATGGTATTACAGGGATACCATTTAAGGCATCTATATTGATAAACTCTGGATCTGCAGTTAAGGCAACAATATCATATGGGTCTTTGTGAAAAGAATTGCTGTGTAGGACTAATTCTGCCAATGTTCCCAGTCCAAATAAAATTGCTTTTTTCATGTTGTCCTCCCGGGGGCTATTCAGCTCTCCAACCCCAGATATAATAAGGAGCATCCTTGCCTGTATAAAACAGCAAATCAAGAATAGATACTCCATGTTCAAAGGTCTCAGGCTTATATCCCTGATTGTACTGGGGATAGCCAGAATAATCTTTCCATGTCACGTTTATTCCGTTATCCCGATACATTTGGACATTCATATAATTTTTGGCGGCCGGGCCGGAGACATAAATATCGCATCCCATGTTTTGCAAAAGACTGAGTAGCTTCTCGTCCTTTGCCCCCTGGGATACAAATTCCCGACTGTCTTTAAACATCGTTTGAATGCCAAGATACTCCTTAGATATTGCTTCAATGAGGTATCTGTTTAGTTGCCATAGGTACTCCCACGTGTGCTCTAAATAGACAAATTCTAACAAGCCTTTATATTTTGTGAAAAAGGGCGCTTTTTGGTAGGCAGATACAATTTGATTATAATGGTCAGCTTGCCAAGAAAATCCATTCTTAATTTTGACCTCACAGATTTTACGATTGAGATCGTAACCGCAGGGAATCGTTAGCCACTTTAGGCCACGCTCCGTCCGAATTCGGTTCCTGTTTCTCCAATCATTTTTCGTATACTGTACTTCATCGTAAAACACAAACAAATCAACGCGTGGATAATGTCGAAATATCCCTGCAAGGGATGTAATTTGATTGTAGGGCAGCAACTTTCATGGTAAGTGTAGCATGGAGAAACCCCCATAAAATCCTTTCTAATTTTAGTGGTCATCAAACTCTACATATAAATATTGCACCAGATTTGAAACATGATTAGGCTCCAAATTAAACTCGACACCCCTACGTTTTTATCTGGATCCTGATAATAAAATTTTAGTAATCCTTGGACAAATGTGGGTTCCAATATGCCATAACGTTTGAGGGCCGAATCGCATAAAATGTCATAAGTATATTCTCTAAAATCTGACTTCAGCCAATCATACACTGGTAAAACAAAACCTTCTTTAGGCCGGTCTATGACCTCATCAGGCAAAAATTCACGTGCAACCTCTTTTAGAATGTGTTTAGTTATTCCGCTATGAATTTTATAGGTCCCGGGCAATGAGGCAACATACTCCACTAATCGATAATCTAGGAATGGAGAGCGAACTTCCAGGCTGTTTGCCATCGACAAAAAATCTACAAACGGCAACACTTGATTTGCAAGTAGTCCATTCCAATCATACTCCAGCGCCATATTGAGCGGATCTGATGCAGTCTTGCTTTCATATCGCTTTCTTATTAAATCCAACGTATTACAGGCTGAGGGCAGCTGCTGTTGGAAACAGCTCGTAAGCAGTGACTTCTTTCTATTGTCCCTTATCTGAAGCAGTTGATAACTCAGCAAAGCAGGGTCTCCGTTTGTTTTACAATACATCCTTTCCAGATAATCTGCAGAAATAGACGCATACACCCCACTCTTATCCAGAATAGGTATTTGACCGCCTATCCGCTCTCGTGCGTAATTATGGAATGGGATTGCTAATCGGTGTGCTAGATAGCTGCCAAAGAGTTCATCCGCACCATCTCCCGATAGCGCCACTTTTAAATGCTTCCGTATTAGCTTTGAAATGAAGTAGGTTGAAGTTACCCCTGAAAACGGCTGGTCAAATGAGCGCACTATGTCCTCCGTGCAGTCAAGCACCTCTTGGGGGCGTAATAAATATTCATAATGCTGCGTTCCATATAACTGGCTTACTTTTTGGGCGCATATCTCATCTAGGTCTTTTTTGTAGATGGATCCTGCTCTTGACTCATAGCACAAGGAAAATGTTTTAATGGCAATATTTTTGCCTTTTGCCATAATTGCTGTCACAAGGCTAGAATCTAATCCACCACTTAAAAAAGAGCCCACGTCTACATCTGCGCTTATACGTGCAAGGGTGGCGTCTACTATTAATTCTCTTATCTTTTCTTGTGCTTCCAAAATCGTATCACGTGAGCGGGAACGAAAATCTATCTTCCAATACTGTGTTTTCAAAAATTCAGTCCCATTCCAAATCCCATAATGTCCCGGAAGCAACGCTGATACTCCTTGAAAAGCAGTTCGGGGCGGTACAATATTTTTGAAAGAAAAATAGTGATAAATCGCTTCAGGATCAATTCTTGCTTGATATTTAGGGTATTTCAAAATCGCTTTAATTTCTGACGCGAAAATAATTTCATTGTCTACAATTGCATAATATAAAGGCTTTACACCCATTCTATCCCGCGCCAGCAAAAGTTCCTGTTTAGACTTATTCCAAATCGCAATCGCAAACATACCATTCAAATATTTGAAAAAATCTGTTTTGTATTCTTCGTACATATGCAGGATTACTTCCGTATCAGAATGGCTAGTATAAAACTGATGGCCCTTAGCAATCAGGTTTGCTCTTAATTCTTTGTGATTGTATAACTCCCCGTTCCACACAATCCACAAAGATTTGTCTTCATTGTGAATCGGCTGGCTCCCTGTTTGCAAATCTACAATACTTAATCTCCTCGAGCAAAGGTTAATCATACCGTCGGAGTAGAAACCGCTTTCGTCTGGCCCGCGATGTATAATAGTATCTCCCATTTGGCGGAGCACATCTTGATTTCTATCGCCGCTAAAACCGCAGATTCCGCACATTTTATTGCCTCCAATTTCTCCTGCTTCCTTTTGACTTTTCTTTGATCTCGTTATCAATGCGTTTATGCGAACGCGCCTTAGTCGGAAACTTTTCTATTCTTCTCCGCATTTTCTACTAGCTTAAAATAGTTATATGTCCAGGTTCTATATTGCCCATCCGTACAGGTTTTACAAATATCAATCTTATCCCTATCTCCAGATAAATGAAGCTTACGAATGGTTTCAAATTTATCATTATGCCAAATATTTTTAATGCTGTCTTTTGTTACATCACCGTAGTCATATTTGAATGGAATATCATATCCACATAGAGTAACTTTACCCTTTGAGTCCACATTCAACCTTTCGAACAACCAAGGGCACGGCACTTTCTGCTCTTTCGGCAGATAGGCAATTGGATCGCCTGATTTAGAGGTATCTCCAAAACCCCATGTCAAAAATTTACGCAATTGTACATAGTCGACACGCTCTTTCCAAAATGCCTCTACCGCATTGAGGTTAATTCCCTCTTGGTTAATAGCACTAGCTATGATACGTGTGGAGCTTCCTAATTCGTTGCGTAGCCGAACCATCATTTCGACGTTTCTGAGAAGATGGTTAAAATCTAGCCCCTTGCGAACCCGTGAATAGTTTTCATTATCGCAAGCATCTACACTAAACTCGACCATATCCACTTGCGCTTCTAGTATTCTCCGCGCATTCTCTTCATTAAACATAGAGCCATTTGTAATCAAACCAATTTTGGCTCCTTTTGATTTTGCGTATTCCATTAACTCGACTGCGTGCGGATGCAGCATCGGTTCCCCGCCACCAGTAAAACGAATATAGGAATGATACTCCGCACATTCGTCTGCGATTTTGCGAAATAAGTCATCTGCTATGAAATTATAATCCTTATACTGTTCACGAATAGAGCTAATTGTATAAGGACATCCGGGACATTGCGCGTTACATACATAAGTTAGACTCAAAACGACCATCTTGGGAAATTCTAACGTTTGATAAAACTCGGAGTAGTCATTTAGTGTATGCTTCATGTTATCTGCTTTCATTCTATTCATTTAGGTCCTCCTTTATTTTTTCCCGGCTGTTCTATTGTATAAAGAATAGCCTGCAATGCCTCCGCTTGTTCTTTTGCAAAATGTTGTGCTCGCCTCTGAAATTTATTTTTTTCCGCTTGGTAAACAACTGGATTTCGCCACAATTCCAAAGCATATTCCATCATCTTTTCATATGAATCCCCCGCGGTATTCTCCATTCCCACAATCGGTATAATATCACTTGTTGTGGATAATATGGCAATCGGCAACCCGCAGCACATGGCCCAATAGATGCTGGCACCTCCGCCCATTCTCTGTGGGTTCAAGTATAAATCACATATTTCGTAAAGCGCAGGTAAATCATCTTCATATTTTATGTAAAGAATTTTATGCGCATCAAAATAATCTGCATACGTTTCGGATAAATATTTGTTTTTGCTTCCTACAACAAGCCACTTAACATTCGGTTTGACCACTAATGACTCACAAACATTATCAATAAAGCTTTTTGTCATTTCTGTGCTAAGTCGATTGCCGACCGTGACGAGCACAAAATCTTCATCATTCAATAAAAAGTCATCCCGGGTATAATGATGGCTTGCATCGGGAGGAAGAAGGCATAACGAAGGATACTCTATGACGTAGCGTTCATTTACAGCGCCATATATGCTATTTTCACGCAAAAACGCACCTTTATCTTTTGCCACATAATATGTGAAATGGGTACTGGATTGATACCCAGATAACGGCAAACAGAGCGTCAGAAAATACTGACTGTAAATAGAACTAAAAATTGAAGCGTCAGTGCTCATATCAATAATTAAATCGGGTGAAAACTCAATAATTTTATCTAATTCATGTTGCATTTTTTCTCTGGGTTCAATACTATCCGTATACTCAATTGTTACACTGGGATGATATGCCTCTTTGTGATATTCTTCAAACTCCCTCGATCCATAATATGTTAAACTATGCACCGGGCTAAAAATGGGAATTTCCCACGCAATATTGCTCTCCGAATCCAGCGGCATAACCATGACCTCATAGCCCAACTCCACCAGTGTTTTGCTCAACTGGATGGATACCAATGTAGGAGAATGCTTGTGGTTCCGCAACGTTCCATGCAGCAAACATATCTTATGTATCCTACCATCATTGCTCTTCTTTATCTTATCTGTCTGAATATGGAGATCATACATTTTACACACTTTTTCTGCATATGATCGACGCAAGACAAAGTATTTGGGAAATAAATATTCCTCATGTAAGAAACACATCGATATTTCATCAAAATATATCCCATGCAAAAAATAACATAATTCAGGCTGGTCTATTCGCAGTGTGGATTGTACCAAACATTCCATTAATTCAGCATCAAAGGCATCAGAGAGGTATAAAATGTACAGGAAAACGACGTTTTCCAATGGAGTTAGAAATTGAGTAACTTCCTTGAATTGACAGCGCAGAATATTACGCTCGGTTGTTTGGGCCTTTAACTCTTTAATTAGTGGGTCAAAATAGTGCAAGTTTTCATATTTCTCATCTATAAACTTTTCAATTTCTGCTTGCATTTTCCGGCGACTTCCAGTAAAGTCCGCCAGTGATATCTTGGTGGCGGGACCAAGGTATATGTGCGCTGCCACAATTTTCTTCTCATCAGCCACAACTTCTCGAATTGCCTGATACATCTCCACTCCCAATGCCTGATCTCTGACTGTAATCACAATCTTATCATAGCTGGAAGCTGGAATGGTATTCAGCTGGTAAGGTTCATACATTGGCACCGCTGGATCGACTGCCTGGCCCGTAAGTGGAGCTACAATTCCGGCCACAGAAAACTGGCGTTGTCTTTTTAAATACTGATAGTTTAGTTGGACGTTCTTTCCTTTTCCATATAAAAGGATCCTATCCCCCGATTGAAGATACTTTAACAAATAAGAACGGTCTATCATAAAGCTTCTCCTCTAATTCCACTTGATTGAGCTGTCACAAGCTCAACCCCAATTCCCTAAATATTGACGCAGCTAAACGAACCGCCCCTTTCCCATCGACCAACGCCTGCATACGTTCCGTCATGCGTTTGCGAAGAGTCCAATCTTGCGCCAGCCATTCCAACTGCCCGAAAATATCCTTTGCAATTTGTCTATTAGTCCGAATATCCCCCGCGTTCAGCATGAGCCCCGCTTCTCCAAAAGATGACGCATTCATAATCTGGTTGTCAGCCAAAATATATGTCACCGTAGGGACCCCGCAAGCACAAAGCTCAAACAACGTCGTCCCCGCAGCGGAGATAGCCACGTCACATTTTAGCATTAGCGAACGCATATCTGACACGCTCCGATGCAATACAATATGGCTTGATGTGGCAGCCAATCGCTCAATTGCCGTCACATCCTGATTCATTCCACCAATAACTACATGGTATATAACGTCGCCGTACGGTTGTTCCCGCAGATACTGCACGCACTTCAGCGTCATATGCTCGGGATCTGCCCCTCCGGTGGACAACAATACATTCTTTACCGACACTGCCGTTTCCCGTTTTGGGATATTCTGAAATTCCTTGCGCAGTAAAGCGTATTTCGGCCCCAGCAGATAACGTTTGTTCCGGGGATAAGCCAGTTTATCTGCATAGAGCATATAATTGATAACTAAATCTGCCGGATAATCAAACGCATTCAAGTCGTCAATATATACTAACGGTGCCTCATTTCTGATAGCTGCCATATAATCTGGCGTCCCAAAATAGCTGTCCAGCAGAATACAACTGGGACAGAATTTTTGCAGAAGCGGAATCAATACAGACAGCTCGCCCTCCATGGCATCATATTTGGTATGGAGGACAACGCACTCATATCCTCGCCTCTGGATGATGTCTTGAAAACTATCGTCCGCAGTTACAAAAATGACGGCCTGTCCCGCAGTCTGAAACGCATCCGCCAACGACAGGCAGCGCATGATATGGCCGGAACCCACCTGCGGGTTGCCGTCCGCCCGAAAAAGAATCATGGTTTGCCTCGGCCGATTGCATCAGCACATTCCTGCTCAAACTGTTCCGCAAACCTCAAAAGCTGTTTATTTCGTTCCTTGATCCGCCTGGCGGGGATACCAACATACATTCCCCAAGGCTCCAGGTCCTTATTACATAGTGACATCGCGCCAACGGAGCATCCCTCTCCAATCGTTGCCCCTGGTAAAACCACAGACATACAGCCGACAAGCGCATACCGCTCTAAGCGAACAGGAGCACTGATATCGGCTGGTCTGAACCGCTCCGGCACCATCGGGCAGGCTAAGGAGAGCCCAGAGTAATCATTAGAAATCGCATAAATCAAGGAGTGTGATGAAAGTGTGGTAAAATCCTCCATTGTAATTCCCGCGTCGCCTCCATACAGACCGCAAGTCTGTGCGATATGGATATAACTGCCCAAGACAACCTTGCCGCTGATCGTTGTAAAGTCATCGATCCTGACGTTGCTGCCGACCTCCAATTCTTCCGATTTATAGATGATCGCGTGTCGGCTGATTTTTACATTTGTTCCATACTTCTTCAGCCCCAGCGACTTCAGTTCCTCCTCACTGTAATAGGTTTCCACCGTCCACCCTCCTTTTTCTCACAGCTCCGCCATATCCTCCGTGATCGGTTCTCCCCGATCAATTTCTCTCTCTGCGGTGCGGCCTAAAATCGTTGAATAATATTTTGGCGCCAAGCCTTGACCTGGCCGGATGCTCCGCACGTTTTCCGCTGTAAACAGTTCTCCCTTTTTGATGTCCCGGACCGCAAAAAGGCTCCGCCGGAACATCACGTTTCCCTCACCCGGCAATGGTCCGTACTTTACCTGACCACAAATCTGCTCCACAGCCCGGACATCCCGCACCATCTGCGCAAATTCCGCCATCTCCATGCTGAACTCGCTGTCCGGATTTTTGATCGCCCGGGACAGGCAGACGTGCTTCTCCACCACACAGGCACCCAGGCTGACGCCCACGACCGCCGCCAGGCTTCCCATGCTGTGATCGGATAGGCCCACCGATACCTGGAACCGCTGTGCCATGTCCGGGATATTGCTCAAGTGCATATCCTCCCACTTGGCCGGATACTCACTGCAGCATTTCAGCAGCACCACCTGGTTATTCCCCACCCGGCGGCACGCATCCAGGGCGTCCTGTATTTCTTCCACGCTCCCCATCCCGCAGCTGAGGATCATGGGTTTGCCCTTGGACGCCGCATACTCGATCAGCGGAATGTCCACCAGCTCAAAGCTGGCTATTTTATACGCCTCACAGCCGATCCCCTCCAGGAAATCCACGGCGGTGGAATCAAAAGGGGTGGAAAGAAAATCCACCCCGCAGGTCTCGCACTCCCGCTTGATGCGCTCCTGCCACTCCCAAGGCGTCCCGGCGTCCCTGTACAGGTCGTACAGTTTGTATCCATCCCACAAACCGCCGTGAATCTGGAAATACTTGTTGTCGCAGTCAATGGTAATGGTATCTGCCGTATAGGTCTGGATTTTCACACAGTCCGCCCCGGCTTGCGCAGCCTGCCGGACGATCTCCAGCGCATTCTCCAGCTTTCCCGCGTGGTTGGCGCTCATCTCCGCGATGATATAGGTCTGCCGGCCCGCAATCTTTTCCCACAGATGAAACATCGCCTGATCTCCCATCACTTTCGGTAGTATTCCAATACTTTCTTTACGGCACAGATCACATCCTCCTGATCCTGATCTGTCATGCCGTAAAAGAGGGGCAAAGTCATGCTGCTCTCGTAATACGCTTCCGCATTAGGGCACAGTCCCTTTCGGTACCCCAGGGATTGATAGTAGGGGAACCAGTATACGGGGATATAATGCACGTTCACCCCGATATTCTCCGCCTGCATGGCGTCATAAAACTCCCGCCTGCCGCAGGAAAGCCGGTCAAGGTCCAAACGCAAAATATACAGATGGCGAACCGTATCGGCTCCCTCATATTCCTTTTGAATATGAACTTCGGGAAGCTCTGCCAATACATCATCGTATCTTTGAACCAGTTCCCTGCGCCGGGCCGTAAAATAATCTATCTTGTCCAGCTGGCTCAGTGCCAGAGCGCACTGGATGTCCGTCATGCGGTAGTTATATCCAAGCATCTGCTGCTCATAGTACCAGTTGGAGTTTCCCTGCTCCTGCAATAAATCCGGGTCTCGGGTGATTCCGTGCCGGGCAAACATCAAGACCCGCCGGGCCAGGTTCGGGTCGCGGCTCATGACTGCTCCGCCCTCACCCGCGGTGATCGTCTTGACCGGGTGGAAGCTGAAGGTGGTCAGGTCTGCGATGCTGCCCACCGGCGTGCCCTGATAGCGGGTTCCGATGGAGTGGGCCGCGTCCACGATCAGAAGCAAGTGGTGCTTTTTGCAAATTGAACGCAATGCCTCGTAATCGCAGGGCGCTCCGGTGAAATCCACCGCGATGACTGCCTTCGTCCTTCCTGTGATATGCGCTTCCACAGAAGCCGGGTCAATTTCATAGGTTTCCGGATCAATGTCCGCGAACACCGGCGTTCCGCCGCAGTACAGAATCGCGTTAGCCGATGCCGCAAAGGTGATCGGCGTAGTAATTGCCTCATCGCCAGGCCCAATTCCAGCGGCCAGGCAGGCCACATGGAGGGCGGCGGTCCCGTTGGAAACGGCTGTGCAGTATGGCGCGCCGGTGAGCGCGCACAGCTTTTGTTCCAGTTTCTCTACTTTGGGACCACAGGTCAGAAAGTCGCTTTTCAACGTATCAACAACGGCTTGGATATCCGCTTCGTCTATGTACTGATGGCCATAGCCAAGTCTCACTTTACGGGTCGGTTCGCCGCCATATAAGGCTAGGCTCTGCATAATATCACCCCCACACGGGCCCACTGCCAAAATTTATTTACACTAAGTCCTTTCGTCTCCAGTGCCCATTCGCATCTTTTTGCAGTATCTCCCGGTTTGCAAATTTATCCGCAGTCTGGTCAAATTCCTCTTCCGTGATTCCTATTGTCCTGCAAAAATCGCGTTTGGCCAGCGGATCACAAATCCAGTCAGAATCCCGTATCATTTGTTCGGCCTGTTCCTTTGTCAGTGTGCCCTCTCTGACTAAACGGCAGGCAATATCTGATACCCGTTGAAAACCGAATTTTATGAATTTTGCCCATAGATGTATGATATATCCTTTACTATCAATCTGAGAATAGGAATCTGCGTTTCCCTGCCTTTGCCAATCATCAATAAAATCATCTAAAGTTTTAAAGCCGATTTCTTTTGCTTGGAAAAGTGAATCAGAAATTGAGTATGGCCAAATCGACCCCATAAATATTACTTTCAATTCGTCATCACTAGCAGGATGGAATATTTCGCATTCTTCGCTTTCACCATACTCAAACGCCGAGTTTTCCCCCATAAACACAATTGGAATTTTAAACGCTCTCGCAATTTCCATTGGCTTTGAGTAAAGCTGCTGCTCAATCCATTTTAATGGATGAAATTCTTCTAAAAAGTCTTTCCTTGTTTCCTCAACAAAGGTCTGCGGTGCACAACGGAAATTAATCAGATCAATATTATAAGTCTTGACTAAATTATCTAAATTATATTTTCCTGCTTCGGATGGGGTAAATTCATCGCACACATGGACCAATAGAGGCTTTTTTACCCCATGTACCTCTATCAGTCTTTTGACGATTGTGCATGAATCCTTTCCTCCAGAAACCCCCACCACACATTCCCATGGCGCGTTTGGATTTCTGTGCTCTGCAATATAGTTTGTAAGCCACTCCTGCCTGGATTTCCAGTCGATCTTCTCTTTGTTGCGATTATTTAAGCACGCCAGACAAATTCCATTTTCATCCTTCAGATTTGGCCGTGTTCCTAAAATAAAACCGCATTTTTTGCAGCGTCTGATCTCCATTTCATTTCTGCCTTTCTTCTATCAAAGTTTTCCTAACTTTTTCAAAAATGCATACTTCTGCTCTGCAAGCACCCAATCCGTTTCATTATCAATGTCCTGTACTTCCAATTCAGGCAGTTGCATCGCAACCGTATTGCGGCAGAACAAAGTCTTTTCCCGAAGCAGAGTATCAGAACGAATAAAGTAAAACTGTCCGCAATCGTGGTAAAGCGTTTCCAAGTCCTGAGAACGCACAGCTTCATTTTCCGGCCACATCATTTGCAACCGTCCTTCATGAATTGTCAGCCCCCGTAGTGGTGGGTAGGAAAAAGGCACCACCGGAATCAATGAATCTGACCTGCTGCTCTCCACCAAGGCAAATGCATTTTGCAGCTTTTTCCCTGTGACAAAGGGCGCTGTGGGGTAGATACAGCAGATATAAGAAAATTCTCGCGCCATTTGACGATAATTCTCAACTACCTCAAGGAGAACATCCACAGTAGCGGCATGATCGTTGGACGTTTCCGCACTTCTAAAAAACGGAACCGCGGCGCCATATCGTCTTGCAATCGACGCAATCTCATCATCATCGGTGGAAACCATTACTTCATCAAACACCCCGCTGCTCCTTGCCGCTTCAATAGAATAGGCCATAATCGGCTTCCCATGAAATGCTTTGATGTTTTTGCGGGGAATCCGCTTGCTGCCGCCGCGTGCGGGAATTACCGCCAACTTCAGCGTTTTTCCATCAGAAACCATGTGAAATCATCTCCAGGAAAATGTGAGTCACGATGATAGACAAAACCATAATCGAGCAACAACAAATCAGGGAATCGGTCCAGTAGTTCCCCCGCAAAATCCCGCTTGAACAGTACAGATTTATTTCCGCGATACTCAACCTCCACTGGTGAGGGATTATAATATTCACACACCATAATATAGTGTCTGCTGGAGTGATAGAGGGTGTCATAGGCCTTTGCCAAAAGCGCAGGGCCCTGATGAATCAATACACCTTTCGTAAACACAAAGTCATATTGATACAAATGTTCACCCGCACAACGAAATGGCGCATCATAAATAGAGCTGTGAATTGCATTTACATACGGCAGGGAAGCTAATTTTTCTGCCGCTTTTTGATTGATCTCTACCCCTGTCAGCATAGCCTGGGGCAAAAGCTGATGAAGCGCAACAAGATTAAGACCGATATTCGCTCCAAGCTCGCACACCGAATCTATTTTTTGAGTCCGCTGCAGTATTCTGGCAAACAACGCAGTATTAGATGCAACCAACACCGGACTGTCGTTTCGTTCCACATAACGGTCTCCAAATTCGCCTGCCCAAAATTTTTCTTGCAAACTACCCTGCATCCTGCGGCCCTCCTAAATTATACTCCATTTGCGTGTATGGCCTCATCAATGTTCTGTTACATCTTTTAACCGCGCTTCTATATCCGATACAGACAGCCACTGGTCATTTGTCCCAGATGAATATTCAAAACCACGCCGCACTAAGTTTCCGCCTGGTATGATCCGCTGTTCATCCCACCATGTCATGTGAGGATAAACGATGAAATGCTTATCGTACTCATATGTATGGAGCGAATCTTCCTTGGTCACCATCACCTCATGGAGTTTTTCACCCTCCCGGATGCCAACCTCTTTCAGTGTGCAGCTCGGCAGGATTGCCTTAGCTAAATCGGTAATCTTAAAGGATGGAATTTTTGCAATAAAAGTTTCTCCCCCTTTAGATTCTGACAGAGCTTTGATGACCAGCTGCACGCCTTGTTCCAGGCTGATCCAAAACCGTGTCATCTCAAAATCAGTGATTGGAAGTTCAGTATGACCAGCTTCCACCAAGCTGCGGAAGAAGGGGATAACAGACCCCCGGCTCCCGGCCACATTCCCATAGCGCACAATGGCAAAACGGGTATCTTTGAAACCGGAATAGGAATTTGCCGCAATAAACAGCTTGTCCGATACCAGTTTTGTCCCGCCATACAGGTTAATCGGGTTGACCGCCTTGTCTGTGGACAGCGCTACCACCCGTTTGACGCCCATATCCAGCGCGGCCTCAATAACGTTCATTGCACCGCTGATATTAGTTTTAATAGCCTCATTGGGGTTGTACTCACAGGCTGGAACCTGCTTCATGGCCGCGGCGTGGATCACGTAATCCACGCCGTCAAACGCCCGACGCATCCGGGCCTGGTCACGCACATCCCCGATAAAATAGCGCATGACAGAGTCATACTTCATCAGCCGATTGCGCATATTAAACTGCTTAAACTCATCTCGGGAATAAATGATGACCTTTTTCGGTTTATAGTGTTGCAGCACGTAATCCGCAAAATGGTTCCCAAAGGAACCGGTTCCTCCAGTAATCAATATTGTTTTGTCATTAAGCATTGGTGCCACTCCTCGCACTTCTAAAAATTAGTAAACTTACACACAGTCCCCCTAATCTCGGGATATTCATCTAGATATTCTTCAGTGTATACATCATGAAACATCCCTTTCAATCCAACGGGATTTACGGAAATAATCTCGGTATCGGGATAGTGGATAAATGCAAACCTTTTCACATTTTGATACCCGCTTACCCATTGAGGAATTTGTATTTTCTCTTCAAAAATGTTCTGTATTTCTTTGTCATAATGTCCATTTGCCGAGCAGTCACAGCCAACCAGCAGCAATTTTTTCGGATGGGTATACAGCGCAAAGTGAATCGCCCGGAAGATGATGGAGTTATAAGCCATCAGCGGATAATACGCGATGTCGGTATGCACCCCTGTGCCCGGCAAATCCATCATGGAAAAAAACCTGCGCCCGCCGTTTTCTTCCACAACGTACTCCGGGAACTGGTCCTTGGCGTCACAGTTCGGCGTCATCCCAAAAAACTTTACGAAGTCATAGTCCTTCAGCTTTTCGCACCACTCAGGCACATAGTGGGTCAAAAAATAATAATCCAGCGAGAGATCCTTTTTCAAAAAGCTTGAGTTTACTCCAATGTGGATGACATCCGGGATCTGCGTGTAGTACTGCAGGGTCGGCCCTGTCCCCACCACGGCAACGGTTTTACCCCTGTTGCACGCCCTAAACTCAGAAAACGCCGCCTTATGCGCGTCCCGGAGCTCATTGGCCAGGCATAGCTGCCCAAAGATCCTTGATGTCTGGGACTGCGCGATCTGATCCTCCATTTTGAGAAACGCGTTCATCATTTCCCATGTGATGAGCTGGAAGTTCTGGAATCCGGCGTTTCGGCAAACGGCTGTAATCTCCTCTATTGAGGTGAATGAGGTCACAAAAATCGTGGCGTCCGGCAAAAGCCTGGCCCATGTATGGATGCTGCGGATGGGCAGCCCCGTTTCCAGGAACGTCCCGCCGTCATCGGCGGTGATCCTGCTGTTGGTCACGCCATGCAGCCTGATCGCGGGGTCCTGGGCTAGGACCGGGATCATCCGCTTTCCGATGGTCCCGGTCCCAAACGCGATCAGATCCTTGCCGTAGATGTCAGGCATTGATTGCGGACTCAATCTCAACATTTCATGGCCCCCTATGCGGCGCGTTTTCAGGCTGTGAGCGTCTAATCTGTTCAGCCGAATTTACCTTCCTTTTTCAACCGTTCGTAGTGCTCGATATCCCGGTATTTGAACGGCTTCGCGGGATGCCCGCCCGCAATGGCGCAGCGCGGGATATTCCCCGCCACAACGCTCCCCGCCTGGATGATCGCGCCCTCGCCAATGTGGCTTCCGCCCAGCACGATCACCCGGTCGCCCAGCCAAACGTTATCCTCTATGACGATATCCTTGTGGATATAGGTATCATCGTATGGGACCGCCTCGCCGTGGTCATAATTGTGGACCTCCGAGATCATCAGGCACTGCTGCCCAGAGTGGAAGTGGTCGCCGATTACCACCTTCCCGCCTCCCTTGATGTGCATCCCGTTGAAGCTCACATAATTGCCCAAATAGGTATTCCTGGCGATTTTCGACTTAGAATTCACGCCAAGCCCTACCCCGCAGGCCTTCACCCGCCTGCGTACCATCGCGGTCCAGTATCTGCGCTTGATCCAACGGGTGCCCGTGATGATCCAGTGCTTCAGCTTATTGGGCGAGTGCGTACCGCGATGAGTTTTGGCAGCGTCATCCATACATATCCCTCACAACAGCTTTCGCGGCCTCCCGCATTTGGGGCGCCCGCTTTACAGAGTTCCCAGCGCTTTTTTGAGCTGGAACAGCACCCGTTCCATCAGATCCCTCGGCCCGATGGTGATCCGCAGCCGGAGGGCCCCCATGTCCGTGAACAGCCGGATCAGAATGTGGTTCTCCTCCATGTACGCCCGCACCTTCTCCGGGTCGGCGTAGTCCAGCTTGATAAATACAAAGTTGGTGTCGGACCGGAACGGTTTCACCCCCGGGATCTTTGCCAGCTCTTCAATGAACCAATCCCGGACTTCCATGTTCTTCGCCTTGACCTGCGCGTAGTATTCGCGGTCATCCAGCGCCGCGATGGCCATTTTCCGGCTGATTTTACTCTCCCTGTGCAGCGGGAGATCCACCCCAATGGCCCGCTTCAGCGGATAGCTGCACAGCCCGTACCCGATCCGAATGCCCGCCAGCCCGTACAGCTTGGAGAAGGTCCGGGAGATCACCACGTTGCTGTACTTCGTGATCATGCTCTTCTCAAACACGTTGCTGTCGTCCCCGTAGCCCCAGTAGGCCTCGTCGATCAAGATGACGGAGTCGGGATTCTGCTGGACCACATATTCAATATCCGCGTAGTCCACCGCGCAGCCTGTGGGCATATGGGGCGCGGTAATCACGATGATCCGGGGCGCGTGCTCTTTCGCCTTCGCCATCAGGTCATCCATATCGTACTTGTAGCTGTCCTCTCCCTCCCGGACCTGATACATGATGCACTGGGCAAATTTCGCGTCGGTCACGCTTTTGTAGTAGCTCCACGCCGGCACCGGGGCCAGCACCCGGTCCCCCTCGTTCAGCAGGATGCTGAAGATGGACTTGATCACTTCCGCCGAGCCGTTGTGGATAAAGATATTGTTCTCCGGGATGGACAGCTCCTGGGACAGCCGCACCAGCAGCTCGTCCTTTCTGGACAGGTCGTACAGGTACAGGTCCTCCACCGTGATGCTTTTCAGCACTTCCAGGCACTTCGGAGACGGCTTGAACAGGTTCTCGTTCAGGTGCAGCCGGCCAAAGGAGGTCTCCGTAGGCACCGCGTGATAGGACTCCACCTGGGCGTATTTCGAGAACATCTTGATGACCTCGTTGGCGCCGTCCAGATTCTCCTCCATAAACGCCCCGAACTGGGGGTCGAAGGCCTTGAATTCCTCCAGGGTGTCGAACTCAAAAATGCTGTTCTCCGGCCGCTTCACCTGCCGCAGCCGCAAGTCCTGGATATGCGCGATGTGAAAGTCATCGGTCATCATGTTGCGCACACTCAGCTGATCCCACTCCCGGTTCATGATGGACACGAAGGTTTCGGAGTAGTCCCGGTTGTAGTAGGCGTCTCCGATGGTGTACCATGCCCGGTCCCCGCCGCGGTGCACCCCGGTGATACAGCCGTCCCCGTCAACGCCGGTAATGCAGTACTCGTCGCAGAACGCCTCCGAATACACGCTGGAGGTGTAGGGGGCGTACACATACTTGTGGAAAATGTTTTCCTCATAGTAGTTGTCGCAGCTCAGGATGTAGGAGTTGCCCATGTAATTTTGGGCCACATAGAGGGAGGACATATTGTTATACTTGTCGAAATCCTGATTCAGCAGGAGCTTGACGCCGTACTTGTCCCGCAAATACTCAAACTTCTCGTGCATATAGCCGGTGACGATGATGATGTTCTCCACCCCGGCCTCCTTCAGCTGCCGGATCTCGCGCTCGATCAGCACCTCGCCCTTCACCCGGAACAGCCCCTTGGGCATCACGCTGGACAGGGGCATACACCGGGCGCTGAACCCGGCGGCCATGATAATGGCGTTATCCACCCGGAACTTCTCAATGGCGGTCAGGCCCAGCTCGGTGATTCCGTCATCGTCCAGCAGGCCCCCGGCCTTCAGCTCCGCCAGGGCCTGCCCGCCGCCCTTGGCCCCGCCGTCTTCCGCAAGCTGCCGGAGCAGCTCGAATTTTTCCTCGGTCATCTTTGATGTGCGATCCGTTTTCATCGTGTGAACCTCTTTTCGTAGCGTGGATTCAGTCCCGCTGATAAATATCCCGGGTATAGAGCTTTTCCCTGACGTCCGCCAGGCAGCTGTCGTAGCGGTTGGCGATGATCACATCGCACCGCCGTTTGAATTCCTCCAGATCGTTCACGATCCGGCTTCCGAAAAAGGTGCCGCCGTCCGCCAGCGACGGCTCGTAGACGATCACCGTGGCCCCTTTGGCTTTGATCCGTTTCATGACCCCCTGGATGCTGCTCTGCCGGAAGTTATCCGAGTTGGACTTCATGGTCAGCCGGTAGACCCCGATGGTGCAGGGCCGCTCCGCCTCCTGGGAATACTCCCCGTGGCTTCGGTAGCTGTAGTACCCGGCCTTGGCCAGCACCCGGTCCGCGATGAAATCCTTTCTCGTCCGATTGCTCTCCACGATGGCCCCAATCAGGTTTTCCGGCACGTCCGAGTAATTGGCCAGCAGCTGCTTGGTATCCTTGGGCAGGCAGTAGCCCCCATAGCCGAAGCTGGGATTGTTGTACTGAGTGCCGATCCGCGGGTCCAGGCACACGCCGTCGATGATGGCCCGGGTGTCCAGCCCCTTTATCTCCGCGTAGGTGTCCAGCTCGTTGAAGTAGGACACCCGCAGGGCCAGGTAGGTATTGGCGAACAGCTTTACCGCCTCCGCCTCGGTAAAGCCCATAACCAGCGTGTCAACATTCTCTTTTTCCGCGCCCTCCCGAAGCAGCGCGGCGAAGCCGTGGGCAGCTTCCAGCAACCGCTCGTCTTCCAAGTCCGTGCCCACAATGATTCGGTTGGGGTACAGGTTGTCATACAGCGCCCTGGATTCCCGCAGGAACTCCGGGCTGAACAGGATGTTTTTGGACCCGGTTTTCTCCCGGAGCGACCGCGTATACCCCACCGGGACAGTGGATTTAATCACAATAATGGCGTCAGGATTGCAGCCCAGCACCTGCCGTACCACAGTTTCCACCGCCGAGGTGTCAAAATAATTGGTCTCCCTGTCGTAATTGGTGGGTACCGCCAGTACCACCAGGTCCGCGCCGGAGTACGCCTCCTCCGCGTTCAGCGTGGCGGTCAGGTCCAGCTCTTTTTCAGACAGGAACCGCTCGATCTCGCCGTCCCGGATGGGGGATTTGCGCTGGTTGATGAGACTGATTTTCTCAGGCACCACGTCAACGAGCCGCACCGGGTGGTGCTGGCTCAACAGCACCCCAATGGACAGGCCCACGTACCCGGCTCCGGCCACGGCGATCTTAGAAGGCTGAAATTGTCCCATCTGCTTTCTCTCCCATCCGATTCATAGCTCCAGGGGCGCTCTCCAGAGGACGCGTTCGTCCTCAATTCCCATTTCGGCCAGCTTTTGCCGGACGCCCTCCGCCGAAGCCCGGTCCGAAACGGCGAGGACAACAAAGTCATACTCCGCGTCCCGCAGGCCCTCTACGGGGCCGACCTCCAGCCCCGCCCTTGCGTACTCCGCCCAGCCCTCATCCACCCACAGGGCAATTTGGCAGGCGTTCCACTTCAAAATCTGCCGCCGGTAGCCGCTCCCCAGCGGGCCCGCGCCGTACAGCGCGATCTTTTTCCCGTCCAGAAGGTTGACGAAAGGGAACACCGGGGTCTTGAGCTGCAGCTGCGCCTCCGACCGGAACCCCATCCTGGCCGGAGCGCGGGTGATGTCCTCCGCCGTTTTCAGCTGCACCTGGGGCAGGAGATACGCCCGGCGGGGGTCGCCCTCCAGCATCGCCTCCATCAACCCGTAGAACTCACAGGTGCTCTTTAAATGGCGGCAGTTTTTGTCTGCGGCGTGGGCGATGGAGCCCTCGCGCACCTGGTAATGGTAGCCGCAGATTTCCGTGATGAGCACCGACCTGCACTTCAGCATCACGCCGTAGATGATGGGGCGGTCGTTGGACACCGCCAGATCCACCTTGATCTCCTCCACCGTTTCCTTCACCAGCTCCGTTCGGAACAGCTTGTTCCACAGGTAGGCGGCGATCCCAGGCCTGATGTTCACCGATCCTCCGGGCAGGGAAATATTAATCAGGTGCCGGAGCAAAAACTCCATATCTTTCGGGGTTTCGTACGCCCCGGGGCGGAACGTGTCATAACAGCGGCGCGTCCCGCCCTCCGACTCCCGCAACCACTGGGAGACGACCACGTCAAAATTGCCCCGGCACGCCATAAGCCGCTCATACAGGTCCAAATCTATATAGTCGTCCGGGTCCACGAAGCTCATATACGCCCCGGAGGCCAGCCGGATCCCGTTGCGCCGGGCGGCGGACGCCCCCCGGTTTTCCTGCGTAATCAGCTTGACCCGGGGATCCTGCCGGGCGTACTTTTCACAGATCTCCCCGGAGCCGTCCGTGGAGCCGTCGTCCACCAGAATAACCTCAAGGTTCTGATAGGTCTGCCCCAGGATGCTCTGGATCGAGCGGTCCAGATAGGGCGCCACATTGTAAACCGGGACTACGATACTCAGCAAATCATGGCTCATGGGCAATCCTCCCGGATGTTCAGCTCAAAAAAGCCGCTTCCAGCCGCTCCACGATGGCCTGGGGCGTTTCCAGCCCATCGTTTTCAATGATGAAGTCCGGCGTTTTCGGCTCCTCGCACAGCAGGTCCACCCCCACCACGTTCTTCGTCCCGGAGCTGTACAGCCCCTTCTGGTCCCGCTTGTACAGCGTCTCCCACTTCACCTTGATGTAGATTTCCACGTAATTTTCAATGTGCTCCCGGGCCCATGCCCGCACATCGTCGTACATGGAGATGCTGCACAGCACCACGTCGATATTCTGGTTGGTCAGCAGCTCGGCCAGTTCAAAGTTGAAATACGCGCCGCTCCGGCGCTCCTCGGTGGTATAGCCGCTGACCACCGTGGACAGCCGCCGCAGCTGGTCCCCGTCCAGCAGCACC
Organism: uncultured bacterium; assembly: GCA_946548895.1. GTDB lineage: Bacteria > Bacillota > Clostridia > Oscillospirales > Oscillospiraceae > Enterenecus. The sequence goes on from CAMNQF010000014.1 coordinate 20,497, forward strand.
ACGTTATTGTTCTTTTCCTTCATCCGCCGGTAAAACAGCGTTCCCAGTGTGGTTTTCCCTGCCCCAGCCAATCCGGTGAAAAAGTATACGGTTCCCTTTTTGCTCATTCGGTCGTTCTCCCTCTTTGGTATCGTTCCATGGCCTGATCCAGCAGGCCGCGCAGCAGTTCGAACCCTTTCTGCATATCCTGGCGCTGCCCGTCTGTGCAATCGTCCCCGGCGGAGCGCTCCGCCAGCTCCAGCATCCGCTCCAGCAGGTACTGCGCCTCGTCCAGCGCCTCCAGGCTCACATTGTCCATGTCCATCTCAGTGGTACAATGGCTGCTCCAGCAGCGCGGGGTCCAGCTCCAGCTTCGGCATCATCCGCAGGGGCTGGCCGTTTTTGTTCACGAACCGCAGGCCTTCCAGCAGAATTTTGGCGCTGTTCAGGCGGTTTTCGCCGTAACCCTTGATGCGGTCTTCCAGCAGCTGCTTCCGCACACGTTCTTCCAACTCCGCGTCCACACGCACTCCGTCCTGAGAGACCTCCGCGTCTTTAAACAGCTTATACTGCGTTTCCCTTATATAATGATCTATCGTGGTAAAACCAGAGATCAACTCTTCCACCTTCGCCTCATCCACCGATGCGCCGTCGTAGTATTGAAAGTCATAGCCGTAGTACTCGTAGGCGTCCCGCAGGAAGTACTCAATGAAATACCGCTCATCATCGTTGACATACTCGTCGTAGGTACGGTAGACGGGCTCGGCGCCAAAGCCCGGCGCGCAGTTCTCTTCCCACATATAGAGCCGGCGCTCCACGGGCTTTCCGCCTTTGCTGCCATATGTCATGCTTTCCGTATATGGCAGATCCAAAAACGCGGCCAGCGCCATAAAAGTAGCTCTGCCATTGAGTTTGCCGTCCTCGAACCGCACCAGCACGCTGTCCTTATACAGCCGGTCCTCCGGGTCGATCATAAAGCTGCGGTTGAGCACGCGCTCCATCACCGCGTCGCTAACCACCGTTTTTTCCTCATCTGAATCCGGGGCGTCCTCCTTTAGCGATTCCTCATACATATACTTCACCGTGGCCCCATGGCTGGTGGTAAAGCGGCGCATAGGCGTAAATGTTTTGATATACTTGAACTGCCGGAAGATCCGGGACTGATGGATGACATCCGCGCTCTCCGATTCCAATACGGTCCGATTGCCGCTGCCCGCCCGCAGCTGGTAGACGATGTTGGGAAAGTGGGGCTGGAAAAAGAGGGCCGGAGCAATGCGGGATTCACTGCTCACAGTGGCTTCCACGCCCTCGCTGGCGAGAAACAACGCCACCAGGGCATCCTTCTCCGTGCGGTCACGCAGGTAGTACAGCTCCCGCACCCGGCGGTCGTCCAAAAAGTTCGCAGTGTTCACCGCCTGCTGCACGTTCGCCGCGTTTGCCAACATATTCAGAAAATCCTCCACGGTCTTTTCCGTGTTAGTAAACATGACTGAATCAAAAACAATCAGATTGGGGTGCCCATCGAACACCTCATTGAAGAAATCGCCGCCGTTGTGAGTGGACAGCTGGGTATGCCAGATCATTCGGTTTACCTCCCGGATACCGATGGGCTTTACCGGGTACTGGCTGTAGTCGATGCCGAACCGCTCCTTAAAGTCGATGGGATACTGCCCGATCTCGTCCCCGATCAGGAATACCAGCTTTTTGCTCTCCAGCAGCCTGCGCAGGTTTAGGCACTGCAAATAGGAGCAGAACACGCCCCAGTCCGTGTAGTGCAGGTAGATGTGGTTTTCCCGGCCGATGTACTCGCTGGGCCGAACGTTGTCCACCAGATATTCCAGCTCATACTGGGAAAACACGCCGGCGGCCAGAATGGGCTTGTCCAAATCCTTGAAGAAGTTCCGGCTCACCACCTGATTGCCGAAGTTTATAAACTCCCCGAACCGCTCCTCAGCCCGGAAAAAGGGGACGTAGCCGTTGTGGTCGTCGTAGGGGAAGAACTGAACGGGCAGCTTCTCAAACGGCACAAAGTCTTTCCGAAACAGGTAGGGGTATTTGGACAGCAGCTTGCAGTTGCGCTCGTACCGCGACTTGAGCATTTTCACATTCGGCTCATAAAACACCGCCTCCATCAACGGCAGAATATCCGCCCGGTACAGCCCCTGATTATACAGGCCCACAAAACAGCCGTAGGAGATGCGGTAATCCCCGCCGTTTTGCAGGATATACGCCGCCGCTTCCATCTGCCCGATGGAATCCGCTCCCTGCTGCACGGCCAGCCCATAGGCGGTACAGGCGTCCTTTGCCTGGCCCAGGGCGGCCAGCTTGCGGGCAATTTCAATGGCTTCCATGGTCGTGTGCCTCCTTTGATTGGTCATGGCGCTTGGGACAGCCGCGGCGCGGCGGCGGTTCTCCCCAACGCCACCTGGGCAGCAAAACGGGGGCGGGCATTGCCCGCCCCCGGTTTGTTGCTTCTTGCTAATCGCGCTGACGCGTTCCGCGCTGAACTTACTGCAGCAGCTGGAGCACGCCCTGGGGCACCTGGTTGGCCTGAGCCAGCATGGCCTGGGCGGACTGGATCAGGATGTTGTTCTTGGTGTACTTCATCATCTCGGCGGCCACGTCGGTGTCGCGGATGGTGGACTCGGCGTCCTGGATGTTCTCAGTCATGACGCTCAGGTTGTTGATGGTGTGGTCCAGACGGTTCTGGGTGGCGCCCAGAGTACCGCGGACGTCAGACACCTGGTTGATGGCCTTCTTGATGATATCCACGGCGGCGGCGGCGCTGTCCTGGTCGGCGATGGACATACTATCCAGGCCCAGGGAGGCCACGTGCATATCGCCGATGGACACGTTCAACTGGTTGAACTTGTCGGCGGTGTCGCCAATCTGGAGGGTCAGGCCCTTCTGGGCTTCCTTAGCCTCGGTGGTGGTGGTGCTGGTCACTTCCATCTTGAAGTTGGCGGCCAGCTTCTCCAGGCTGTCGAAAGCCAGACCATCGCCGTTGGCGCTGCCGATAGCGGCATCCTTGTCATAAACACGGACACGCTGAATAGCCAGGCCGGTGGGGAAGCCCTGGCTGCTGTCGCTGACGCCGATCTGGAACTTCACGTTGCGCTCGTTGCCGCTGGCGTCCAGATACTTCATGTTGACCTCGGGGCCAATGGTCTTGCTGATCTTGGACAGAGCGGTGTTCAGGTCATCGCCTTCATCCAGGTTCACAACAATCTCGCCCTTGTCAGTGGCGCTGCCGTTGGCGTTGGTCTTGACGGTGCTGCTGGTGCCTACGCGGAGAACGATGGAGTGGGTGCCGATGGCGATCTTAGTGCCGTCCTTGATGTCGCTCTCCTTGATCTCGAACACGGTGTTGGCTTTCTTCGCGTTGGCGGCAGAGACGCCGGCAGTGATGGTCACGGTACCCACCTTAATGGAATAATCGCCCTCAACATTGTTGATGCTGCCCGCATCAGGATCCTTCAAGCTGATCTCGAACTTGCCAGTATCCGGGCCCTGGAAGGACACATTCACATCGAAGTTGGAACGGGCCTGATCGGCGTTCTGAGGTTCATCCTGCTGCATGAACACCAACTTGTTGCCGTCGATCTTCATCTTCCACGCGGTGCCGTTGAGCATGACCTTGCCGTCGCCGCCACCGATAGTGTTAGTGCCCTTATCAGCATCCGGCGCCTTCTGGTCAATGTAGTTCTCGTGATTCTTCAGGATGGACTTCATAATGTCCGCATACCCAATCGTACCAGTAGTCGTATTGAAGGAGAGACCGGAGGCCATGGTCTTCAGCTCCAGATCGCCGACCTTGATAGTGATCGTGCCGCTGGCCGTATGAGCAGCGTTATCAATGGCACCGGTAGTCTTAAAGGTCATGGTGGACAGGTCGATAGCAAAGGTAGCGGGAGTGGCCTTGCCGCCCAGGCCGTCCAGAATGGTGTTGACACCCGCGTTGTCATAGGGCTTGCCGCTCTGCATGACGCTCTTGATGATGCGGTCCATGCCGGTGATGTTCTCGGTCACGGTCTTGCTGGATGCCTCGACGGCGTCGGTGATGGCCATGGAGCCGTCCAGCAGCTTGATGCCGTTGAAGTTGGCGCTGTCGGCGATACGGTCGATCTCGCTCTTCAGCTGGTCAACTTCCTTCTGCAGCTGGGCGCGGTCAGTGGTGTTGTCGTAGGTGCCGTTGGCGGACTGGGTGGCCAGCTCCACCATACGGTTGAGCATATCATGGACCTCGGTCAGAGCACCCTCGGCGGTCTGCACCAGGCTGATGCCGTCCTTGGCGTTCTTCTGAGCGGTCTCCAGGCCGGTGATCTGAGCGCGCATCTTCTCAGAAATGGCCAGACCAGCGGCGTCGTCGCCAGCGCGGTTGATCTTGTAGCCGGAGGAGAGCTTCTCCAGACTGGACTTCATGGCGTTGACGTTGTTAGTGTAGTTGCGGTAGGCATTCATAGCCATAATATTGTGCTGAATACGCATGATACAAACTCCTTTTATAAATTTTTTTATGTGCCTTGGCCATCCATTGCCTCTGCACATTGGGGCTTCCGTCCGCCCTGAACGACCTGGCCGGGGCGTCCAGTTTGCACGGCGCTGGGGATATATTTCAACCGGCCCGGAACCGGGTGAAATCTAATATAGGGATAATATTATGTTTATGCCAGGAACCAATGCCTGCAAAAAAGTTCCCGGCACCGTTCATTTATTTATTCGGCCGCGATTTCAAAAAGTTTATACCTTTCGCGGAATTTTTTCTCCGCACATTTTTCAGCCGCCCCACAACGCGCAATTCCCCCTGTGCTGTGCCGGCCGTTTCACTGCGGCCGCCAGTTGGAATTGAAGCGCAGACGTGCCCGCATGAACGATTCGGACGCCTGTTTGGCGTGATTGACCAGCAGGGACAGTTCCTTGTCCACAGGGTAAATCCGGCCCGCGGTATACCGTTCTGACATGACATACAATCCGTGCCACCCGTTTTCTCTATAATCCTCTCCGCCGCCGTTGACCATCTCCTGGAACTTTGGCATCGCTAAAAAGGCGCCGTCCAGCGCGACCGCAACCGACCAAAAGGAGGCGTCCATCGCCTGCCGGGACGGCTCACGGTCCCGTGTTACGCGGTCTCGAATGCTGGTTTTCGATTGAATGCACCCGAACACGTAGTGGTGTTCCTGCCAGCTGGAGACGGCGTACAGGTCGAAAACGTCCGTGTGGATTCTCTGGTTGAGCCAAAGCATATCCGTCTCATCGTTGTGCACGCCTCCCGCGTGGATCATCTCGCTCAACTCGCGCTGCAGGAGGAATTGGATCCCGCACTCCCGCAGCGCCGGGTTGGCCGTCTCGCCAATAAACGCCTCAAACGCGTGGCCGCTGGCCTTTTTCCAGCTCTGGTCGGCAGAAATTACCCGCGCGATGATCTCCTCGTCGATCGCGTTCAAATCCGCAATGCCCGCCTTCCGCTTTAAATGCGCCACATAGATCGCGCGCCACAGCGCCGCCGCCTCATACCGGGGAGCAAATCTTGCCAGGGCCTGCTTAAAGGCCTCCTTCATTGCAAGCTTTTGCGCGTCCCGTTCCGCGGAAACGCACGCCGCCTGTGAAGTCCGCCCCCGCAGAAGCCGCCTGTACGCGTTCGCGAAGATTTCATTATATTTTCGCTGGCAAAACTCTTGGTATGTCATATTCCAATCCTCCTGTGCTGGCTCCCGGCCCCGAAACGGCGCGGCGGCGGCTCTCATGCCCCCGCGCTGTCCCCGCCCTCCAAAATGGACTGAATTTGTTTTCCCCAGGCATATGCCAGCAGAGGCGGCACGGCGTCGCCAATCTGCTCATATTTGTCCTGGACCGTTCGGTCAATGTGCGGCACCAAGTAGGGGCCGCCGCAGAAGTCGTAGGAATCCGGAAAGGATTGCAGCCGCGCGCATTCCCGGACCGTGAGCGCCCGGTCGTACGCGGGATGCACAAATTCGTCCAGGCAGTGGCTGGTGACGGTCGGGGACGGCTCCGACGCGATCAGCCGGTAATTCCGTTTGATAAACATTTTCTTTGGAAGCACCCTCCGGGCCTGCAGCTCCTCCCGCTCGGCGCCTGAATAGCGGTCGAACAGGTCTTTCAGGCTTTCCCCGGGCCTCAGCAGCCCGAACCGCTCAATGGTGCAGGCCCGGTGCTTCATGGGCCGGTGATAAGTTATTTTGGGCGTCCCCGTCGTGCGCTTCCAGAAGCCGTCATCCCTCATCAGCTTGGAATAATCGGAGCTCGATTTCAGATACGCCGTTCTTTCCCGGCCGGAATTCGGAACGACATTGGGAATGTCAATGAAGGCGTCCTTTACCGTAACCGCCGCTGCCGCCGTAGGCCGCGGCGGCGCGAGGACATAATTTTTCTCTTTTGCGGCAAGGAGAAAAAAACGGTTGCGTTTTTGGGGAACGCCATACTGCGCCGCGTTTAGGACAAACTCCTGCATATTCTCGTATCCGGCTTCCGCGAGCTCTCTCTTTATCAGCGATACAACCAGCTCGGAGGAACCCTTTTCCACCTTTTTCGTGGTAATTGCCGGAACATTTTCAAACAAAATCATCTTTGCCTTGCACATCTTCGCGATGCGGATGCCTTCGCGGAAGAGCAGCTGCCTGTCGTCATAGAAGGACCGCGAACGGTTGCCCGCGGTGGAAAACGTTTCGCAAGGCATACCCGACGAGACCAGGTCAACCCCTTCTTTGGGGATATAGGGGAGAATTTGATCCGCGGTGACGTCGCGGATGTCAGAATGGATGACGTGGACCTCCGGGTGGTTGGCCCGGTAGGTATCCACACAGCTTTTTATGTACTCTATGGCGGCCAGCGTTTGGATGCCCGCCGCGTGAAAACCGGTGCATATTCCTCCCGGCCCGCTGAAACAGTCGATGTGTGTGATTGTCCTCATGGCGCTCACCGTTCCCCGGCAGCTGGTTGGGCAACCGCGTTAGTACTGATGCGCGCCGCGCCGCGCCGCTGGGTCCTGTTCATATTTCGGCCGGTCAGCAGCTTCCAAAGCTTATGGCAGGTAACGGGCATACGATCATCCTCCTATTAACAGCATTATGCTATAGCGCAGGAGAAAAATCAAGATAATTCCGCGCATTGGTTCCAAACCCCGCGCCGGTAGAACGCGAAAGAGCACACCGTGGCGACAGACCACCCAACCGGCCAGGCGCACCAGATGCCCGTCGCGCCAAGGGGCGTCCTGGCCAGGAAAACCGCCAGCGCCACCCGGATCATCAGGTCGGTAAAGGTGGCGATCATGAACTTGTCCATCATGCCGGAGCCCCGCAGAACGCCGTCCGCCACCAGCTTGGCCGAGACGACGAAATAAAACGGGGAGAGGATGCGCAGGAACGTGACCCCGGTTTGCAGCGCCTCCGCCGTGGGCTCGTTCAGGAACAGGCCCAGGACGAGCCGCCCCCCGAAGAAATACAGCAGCGCCAAGGGGAGGCTCAACAGCCACACCAGCTTGAGGCCCGCCCGGAGCCCGTCTTTGACGCGCGGCAGCTTCTTCGCGCCCAGGTTCTGGGCCGTATAGTTGGAGATGCCGTTGCCCAGGGTGGTAAAGGAGGTAATGACCAGGTTGTTCAGCTTCACCGCCGCAGAATATCCGGCCATCACGCCGGTGCCAAAGCCGTTGATGACCCCTTGGATGACGATGTTGCCCACGGAGATGAAGCTCTGCTGCAGGATGCTGGGAATGGCGATCACGGCAATCTGCTTGAGGATGGGAAAGGAGAACAGCTCCGGCTTCCCCTCCGCCTTGATCCGCCTCAGCCGCAGGGCTACCGCGGCCACGGCCAGCGCGCAGCTGGCGCCCTGGCAGAGGAACGTGGCCCAGGCCACGCCCGCCACCCCCATCTGGAAGGCGGTGACAAATAGGATGTCCACCGCGATGTTGGCGGTGGAGGAGGCGGCCAGGAAGAAGAACGGCGTGCGGGAGTCCCCCAGGGCGGAGAAAATGCCGGTGGCGATGTTATAGAAAAACACGAAGGGGAGGCCCCGGATGTATATGTCCAGGTACAGCTTGGAATCGGCAAAGGCCTCCGCCGGGGTGCGGATCAGCCTCAGCAGCGCGCCGCAGGACAGCATACCCGCCGCCATAATGGCGGCGCACAGGGCGGCGCTGGCGATGCAGGCGGTGGAAACGGCGGTTTTGACCTTTCCGTACTCCCTGGCGCCGAAGAACTGGGAGACGATGACGGAACAGCCGATGTTGCAGCCAAAGGCGAAGGCGATGAAAATCAGCGTCACCTCGTAGCTGTTGCCCACCGAGGCCAGCGCGTTCTCCCCGATGAACTGGCCCGCCACCAGGCTGTCGGCGATGTTATAGAGCTGCTGGAAGATGATGCTCCCAAACAGCGGGAGGCAGAAGTTCCACAATACCCGGGACGGCTTTCCCACCGTCAAGTCCGTATTCATAAAGACCCTTCTTTCTTCTTGTTGGGCTGGCGCGCCGGTTGACTTTCCGGCGGGGTTTTATTATACTGGTTCGCAAGTATATTGAAAAATATAAATCCTGTCCCTTTTATATATCAAAATGATATGGTGAGCGGCATGAATATCAGCTATGACAGCTATCGGATTTTTTACTATGTGGCCAAATATCAAAATGTCACCCAGGCGGCCGGCCGCCTGATGAACAGCCAGCCCAACATCACAAGGGCCATAAAAAACCTGGAGGGAGCGCTGGGGTGCCAGCTGTTTCTCCGCTCCAACCGCGGCGTCCGGCTCACGCCAGAGGGGGAAAAACTGTACGCCCATGTCGCGCCCGCCGTTGAGCACATTCAAGCGGGCGAGGAGGCCGTCGCGGCGGACCAAAGCCTGCAAAGCGGCATTGTCACCGTCGCGGCCAGCGAGATCGCGCTGCGCTGCTGCCTGCTGCCGGTGCTGGGGGAATATAGGCGGAACTATCCGGGCGTCCGCATCCGGGTTTCCAGCCACTCCACCGCCCAGGCGGCCGCCGCGCTGCGGGACGGCTTGGCCGATTTTGCGGTGGTCACCGCGGCGGATGACCTCCCGAAGGGCCTGACCCAGCGCCGGGTGAAGGATATACAGGAGGTGCCCGTCTGCGGGGAGGCGTTTTCCTTCCTCCAGGGCAAACCGCTGACCATAAAAGAGCTGTCCCAGTATCCGCTCATCGGCCTCGGCCCGGACACCGCGTCCTTCCGCTTTTTCAGCCGGTTTTTTTCCCGGCACCGGCAGCCCTTCCATTTGGATATCGAAACCGCGTCTGCGGACCAGATTCTTCCCTTCGTCCGGGAGGGGCTGGGCATCGGCTTTGTGCCGGAGGAATTTCTTCAGGAAATATCGCCCCGCGCGTCGGTTCGGGTTCTTTCCCTGGCGGTCCCCATCCCGAAGCGCCCTGTCCTGCTCCTGAAGCGGGAACGGCAGGTCCTGAGCGCCGCGGCGCGAAAGCTGAACCGAATGATCCTGCCCTGACGCCTCTTTGGCTTCGCGGCTGCGGCTGGATAAAAAAGCGGCCCCCTTCCGTGAAATTGCCCACCCCCGCAGCCGCGCCCCTATTTTGAAAAATTGTCCCCATTCTCTTGACGGGGAACAGCTCGCTCCGTATCATAAAGCAAATGCGAATAGACGGAGGATTCCATATGCGGTCCACAGACGCCCTGATTGCCCCCGGCTCCGATTACTATATCTATACGCCCAGCGCCCAGGCCCAGGGACTGTTCCTCTATCCGCTCATTGTGGGGCATTTTCAATATTTGCCCGGCTATTGCCTGCGCAGGGCCTCCCTGGACAGCTTTCTCGTCATGCGCGTGATCCGGGGCGGCTGCGAGGTGGATTGCGGCGGGCGGCGCTTCCGCGCCCGGGAGGGGCAGGTGGTGGCGCTGGACTGCTACGCCCCCCACGCCTACCACACCAGCGGCGGCTGGGAGGCGGAATGGCTCCACTTCGACGGGCCCTGCGCCCGGGGCTATTTCGACGCCGTCACAGGCGGGGACAGCCCGGTGATCTCACTGAAAAACAGCTACCGCTTTGAGAAAAACCTGCATAAAATCTATACCCAGTTCCGGGAGGCCGCCCCCGTCCGGGAGGCCATGCTGAACAACTACATTGTGAACCTCCTCACCGAGCTGCTGGTGGGCCGGGAGGAGGCCAGCCCCGGCGCCCGGTCCGCCGGCATCATTGAGGACAGCGTCGCCTACATCAACGGCCACCTGGCCCAGGAGCTCTCCCTGGAGGACCTGGCCGCCCAGGCGGCGCTGAGCCCCTTCTATTTCAGCCGCCTGTTCAAAAAGGAGACCGGCTTCTCCCCCCACCAATATATCCTGGCCGCCCGGATCAGCAGCGCGAAATTCCTCCTCCAGAGCACCGGCGGCTCTGTAAAAAGGATCTGCTTCACCGTGGGCTTCACCAGCGAGAGCAGCTTCTGCACCGCCTTTAAAAGGGAGACGGGGCTGACGCCCTCGGAGTACCGGGCGCGGGTTATGGAGCCGTAAACAGCAAGAAGCGAAAATAGCTGGGCAATCCGCGGGAATGACACGCCTCTCCCGGCGCGGTATGATAGAAATCACTCTGCCGGCATCTCCCGGCAAAAGCAGCTTCAAGCACAGAAAGGCGGCCTGCAATTATGGAACAGCAGTACTCCATCGACCTGTCCGGCCCGTGGCAGTTTTTTATGGGCGCGGCGGAAGACGCCGTTTTTTCCGATGAAACAGTTCTTCTCCCCGGCGCCATGGACGAAAATCACAAGGGCCTGGACAACAGGGACAATTTCTCCCCCCGGTATTTAAACCGGGACTACGTGTACACCGGCCCCGCCACGTACCGGCGAGAATTTACCGTCCCGGCGGACTGGGTGGGCCGTCCCGTGCTCCTCCACCTGGAGCGGACGAAAAAGACCCGGGTGTGGGTGGACGGCCAGTCCGCGGGCGAGCGGCAGAACAGCTACACCACCCCCCACCGCTATAACCTGACGGCCCTGTGCCGCCCGGGGCGCACCCACGCCCTCACGGTGGAGGTGGACAACTCCTCCGCCGGGATGCCCCACGCCATGTACTCCACCCTGTGGGAGGGGGAGGCCTGGTGCCATCAGCTCACCGAACACGGCCAGACCAACTGGAACGGCATCCTGGGGGCGCTGCGGCTGGAGTCGCCCCCGGCCCTGTCCGTCTCCTCCCTGCGCCTGCGGCCCGGCCTGAGCCGCCACGCTGTCCGGGCGGAGGTGGCGCTGGCCCGGCTGGACGGGGCGGGGGAGCTGCGGGGGGAGGTCGTTCTCCAAGCGGAGAGCTGGAACACAGACCAGCCGGCCCACAAAACGGCCCCCCAGCGCGTTGGGTTCCGCTTCGCGGCCGGGGAGCGTACCGCCGTCCTCGACCTCCTCCACGATATGGGGGAGCATCCCCTTCTGTGGGACGAGTTCCACCCCAATCTATACCGCATGGAGGTACAGGTCTATACCGGCGGGACGCTCCGGGATACCCATTCGGAGGATTTCGGGATGCGCTCCTTCACCGCCGGGGCCAACCAGGGCGGGCGGCAGTTCTTTATCAACGGGCGGCCCACCCAGCTCCGGGGGGAGATCAACTGCGCCATCTTCCCCAGGACCGGGTACGCCCCCATGGGGCTGGAGGACTGGCTGCGGGTTTTCCGCATCTACAAGGACTACGGCCTGAACCACGTCCGCTTCCACACCTGGGTGCCGCCCCGCGCCGCCTTCCAGGCCGCCGACCGGCTGGGGCTGTATCTCTACGTGGAGCTGCCCCAGTGGGGCCGGCGGATGTTCGGGGATATCGCCCAGGGGGACGATGCCGATGCGCGCTACTATGAGGAGGACACAAAGCGCGTTTTCGCGGAATACCGCAACTCCCCCTCCTTCGTCATGTTCGCCCTGGGCAACGAGGAGCGCATTGGATTCTATTACTACGAGGAATTTCTGCAATTCTGCAAGGGTCTGGAGCCCGATCTGCTCTGCTCCGACATCGCGGGGCACAGCACCTATCCCCCCAGCGCCGGGTTCGCCTCCAAGTGGCTGGAACCCGGCTATCTGCCCCTGGTGGAGCCCCGCACCGACTGGGACTATTCTGAGACGGTCCAAGCCGCCCCCGTCCCCATCACCGGCCATGAGGTGGGCCAGCTTCAGGTGTACCCGGACTACGGCCGGGAGCTTCCCCGCTATGAGGGCTGCCTCCTGCGCTCCCGGAATCTGGAGCACTTCCGGGGCGTCCTGGCCCAGGCGGGGCTGGCGGATCGGGCCGGGGACTTCCACCGGGCCACCGGGAAGCTGGCCGCTATGCTGTACCGCCGCTTTGCGGAGTCCTACCTGCGCACGCCGGGGTCCGGGGGGTTCCTGCTGCTGGGCCTCCAGGACTTCTCCGGCCAGGGCACCGCCCTGGTGGGGCTGCTGGACAGCTTTTTAGAGAGCAAAGGGGCCATTGGCCCCGAGGACTTCCGCCGCTCCTGCTGCGAGCTGGCGGTGCTGGCCAAGCTGCCCCGGTTCGTGTGGGAGGGCGGGGACGTTTTGACGGCGGAGATCCTGGTATCCAACTACTCCCCCGCCCCGGCGGAGCTGGCCCTGTCCTGGACGCTGGAGGACGGCCGGGGGGCCGTGCTGGCCCGGGGCGGGCTCCCCGCCCGCCCGGTCCCCCAGGGGGGCGTCACCCGGCTGGGCGTTCTGGAGGCGGAGCTGCCCCGGCTGTCCGCCCCCTGCCACGCACGGCTGGTTTTGTCCCTGGAGGGGGAATACGACGCCCCCTTTTCCCCCGGCGTCAACGACTACGCCCTGTGGCTGTACCCCGCCGCGTCCCGGGCGGAGCTCCCGGAGGGCGTGGTGCTGTGCCGCTCCTATGACAGGCGGGCGGAACAAGCTTTGGCGGAGGGCGGAACGGTGCTGATTGTCTCCGAGGGCACCGCCGCCGCCCTGCCCCGCAGCCGGGCGGTGTCCTTCCGGCCCGACTTCTGGAGCCCCATGTTCCACACCGCCGGGTCGGACGGGTATTCCCTGGGTATTTTTGTGGAGAAAAATCACCCGCTGTTTACCAATTTCCCCACGGACTGCTTTGGGGACTGGCAGTGGTTTGGGCCGCTGGAAAACGCCCGGGGCCTGCTCATCAACGAATTCCCCCCAGACCTGCGCCCGATTGTCCAGCCCATCGCCGCCATCGACCTGCCGGAGCGGCTGGCCATGCTGTTCGAGACCCGGGTGGGCCCGGGGCGGCTGTTCGTGTCCACCATCGACCTGCTGGAAAAGGAGGACCCCGCCTCCCGGGCCCTCCTGTCCGCCATCTGCCGCTATGTGGGCGGCGTGGCGTTCCAGCCGGAGGCGGCGCTGGAGCCGGGGGCGCTGCGCCCCTGTCTGCCGCCGCTGGAGCTGACCTCCATCCGCCTGCGGGGCGTTTCCAGGCTGGAGCCGGGGGCCCAGGCCGCCTTTTCCGTGGAGTGCTTTGACAGCCATGGGCCCTGCGGCCTGCCGGAGGGCTGGCGGCTGGAATTCCGCTCCTCCGGCCCCCTGACCGCGGAGATGGACGGGGCGGGAAGGCTGCTGGCCCTGCGGCCGGGGATCGTCAAACTGTCCGCCCTCTGCTCCTCGGGGACCGCACAACTGGAGGACAGCCTTGTCCTGCGGATCGGCGGGCCCGCCGCCCAGCCCATCCCCCTGGACGGGGCGCGGGTCTCCGCCCAGAGCAGCCACCCGGATCATCCCCCCGCCCAAATGCTGGACGGCAGCCCAAACACGTTCTGGCAGTCCGACTATCTGGACCGCGCCCAGCGCCTGCCCCAGTGGGTGCAGCTGGAGCTGCCCCGGGAGGCGAGGGTATCCGCCCTGCTGTGCGGCGCTTGGACGGGGAGCACTCGGGGAGCCATCCTGCGGGCCTCCCTGTCCGCAAGCCTGGACGGGGAGCGGTTTGAGGAGGTCTGCCGGGGCGAATGGGCGGAGGACGCCGCCGGGGACGGCAAGCTGTTTGCCTTCCCGCCCCGGCCCGTCCGCTTCCTCCGGCTGGACGTGGACTGGGCCGTCATGCACACCGGCGACTCCAACGCTGTGAGCATTTCCGGCCTGGCCCTCTACAGCTGTCCTCTGATCGCGTCAGTGGAACCGCTGCCCGTATGCGAAGTCCGCTTCGGGACGCCGCTGGAAAAGGCCCTGGCCGCCGCCGCGCTGCCGGACCGGCTGCCCGTCCTCTTGGCGGACGGCAGCGGCGCGGAAGCGGACGTGGCGTGGACCTGGGGCGGCTACCGTCCCGACCTCCCCGGCGACTACCCGGTGCGGGGGACGCTGTTCGTCCCCGGCGCCGCCAATCCCGGTGAGATTCACGCCGTGCGGGTCATCCGGGTGAGGCCGAAGGACATGACCGCGCCGCCGGACAAGACCGCCTTGGACCGGGCCTATCAGGCGCTCCGGGCGCTGGCCCGCCGGGCCGCGGACCCGGCGCTGGACGAGCTCCTCACCCAGGCGGAGAGCTTCTATGCCCTCACCGGCGCGGTGCAGCACGATGTGGACGTATGGGCGGACCGGCTCACCGGCGCCGTGGCGGAATATACCCGGCACGGCTAGGAAGCGCGGCCCCACCCGCTTCCGTTCTCAAGAGGGGACCTGGGATAGCTCCGGCGGGTATGCCCCTGGCCGGCCGTGAAGGACGGCGGCGGCGTGGGGAAAACAAGGCCGCCTGATCGAAATTTGCGGTCCCCTCCATTCCTATGGCGAAGCCCTACGTTCAGCTTTGGACGGAGGGCTTCACCATTTCGCTCCCAGCCGCGAAATCTTTTAGAGGAATTCTCCAAAATAGCAATAATTAAAGGGGAAATATGGTACAATAACGGCAAAATACTTTAAGGAGGAACACCAACGAGATGACGGGTCACACGTTTCAACAAAGATTTTTGGAGAGATATCGGGCTCACCTTTTGGAAGAGGAGCGCAGCGCGTCAACGGTCGAAAAATATTTGCGGGACGCGGGGGAGTTTGCCCGGTGGCTGGACGGCGGCCCTGTAAACAAGCAGGCAATGATCGCCTGGAAATCGGCGCTGCTGGCAAAAAACTTAACCCCCGCCACTGTAAACGCGAAGCTGTGCGCGGTGAATGGCCTGATGCGGTTTTTGGGCTGGAGCGAGTGCAAGGTGAAGCTGCTGCGGATTCAGCGCCAGATATTTCGGGAGCAGTCCCGGTCTCTGAGCAAAGGGGAATATCTCCGCCTGCTGGACGCCGCCCGCAGCCTGGGAAAGGTCCGCCTGGAGCTGCTGATGGAGGCCATCTGCTCCACGGGAATCCGGGTGGGCGAGGTGCGGTATCTCACGGTGGAGGCCGTCCACGCGGGAAAGGCGGTCATCAATTTGAAGGGAAAGATCCGGGTTATCCTGCTGCCGGGCAAACTGTGCCGCAAGCTGAAAAAATATGCGGAAAAACAAAAAATCGCCTCCGGCGAGATTTTTCTCGCCAAAGACGGGGGCAGCCTGTCCAGAAAGCAAATCTGGCGGGAGATGAAGCGGCTATGCGAAACGGCGGAGGTGGAGCCCTCCAAGGTGTTCCCGCACAACCTGCGCCATCTGTTTGCCATGGCTTTTTACCGAATATGCCGGGACATCGTAAAGCTGGCGGACGTACTGGGGCACAGCTCAATCGAGACCACCCGGATTTACCTGTGTTCCACCGGGTCCGAGCACACCAAATACCTGGAACACCTGCATCTGATCGCGTAGGCGACGGAATAAGCAGTGTGGGACATCCTGCCCCGGGGAACAGAGTCCCGCACGGCCCTGCCGGCGTGTCACAGCAAAAAAAGGCATAGAAAATCAGAGCCACAGGAAATATACCGCTGTGGTTCTAATTTTTCATGTCTATCAAGAATTCGGAGCAAAGAAACGCAGAAACACAAATCCTTGCATTTACACAGAAGCTGTGCTATAATACTTGAAAATATCAGGATATGTAGCGGCTTTGGACCAGAGTGCTTATTCCGTCGCCATTCAGCCCGGGGCGCGCCGTGGGGAAGGCCGCCTGACCAGGCGTTATGAGCGGGTACTGGTCCGGGAACAGCGGGCCGCTGCCGGAGCAGGGTTAAAGAAAGACAGGAATGACAGAGGGGGAGAACAGCGTGAAAATTGTCTACATCGGTGCCGCCGATGTACTGGCGGAGGCCTTGATCGAGCGGCTGGGCAAGGAGGGAAACGACGCGTACCTATTGTCCGACCAGGAGATTCCCGGGAAAAAAGAAGGCGGCTTTAAATACCGGTTCTATCGGAATATCCAAAACAGCGGCGCTCTGGGCAAGATTTTGGGCTCCATTTCGCCTGATTACGTCATTTTCGCGGGAAACCATTACATAAACGGCGCCTACTGCGAGGAGGAAGAGGAGGACGTCACCCAGTTTGCCAGCGTACTGCGGGTCCTGCCCGAGATCCCAGGCGCCAAATTAGCCCTGCTCTCCTCCATCGAGGTCTATGGCGCGGTGAAAACCCCCGCGGATGAAAATTGCGAGCGCAGGCCCGTCACCCAGCGGGGGCTGCGTTTTGTGCGGGAGGAGCTTCTTTTTGAGCTCTATCGCCGGCAGTACGGCGTCGAAGGCGTCATCCTGCGCGGTTCCCAGCTGTATTCCGACCGCGCCAAGGAGGGAAACCGGGATTTCCTCAGCGCCGCCTTTACCCAAGTTGACCGTCTGCCGGAGGGGGAAAGCGTTTCGGACGAGGTCCTTCAGCCCCTCCATGTGTCCGACTTCGCGGACGCCTTGAACCGGGTCATAAACGGCGGACAGCAGGATGTATACAACGTCTGCGGCAGCTTCCAGGTATGGAAGCGGCAGCTGTATCTCTGGATCGGGCAGGCCCTGGGCCGTTCGGAAAAGAGCGCCGTATGGAGGGAAGCCCAGCACCTCACGCTGGGGGACAACCGCCGGATCAAGAGCGAACAGGAGTGGACTGACTTCCGCAGCCTGGAGGACCAGCTGGCCGGCGGAAAGATCGCCTACGAGCGCCTGCCCGTTGAAAAGAAGCGGCGGGAGAAGAGCAATTTGCCCGCGGGCGTACGGCGGACTGTGGAAAACCTGGCGGTGTTTGCCGCGTTTTTTGGCCTGAACTTCCTGTGCCAGTCTCACAGCCTGTTTTCCCAGATTGATTGGCTTTTGATGTATGTGATCCTGATCTCTCTGTTTCTCGGCATCCGCCAGAGCTCCCTGGCGGTGATTCTGGCCAGCTGCACCTATCTGTTCAGCCAGGATTTGACCATTTTGGAGATGAACAACTTTTATTCCTACGCGGGCAGCGTGCTGGTCATTATGGAATTCGTGTTCCTCGGGCTGGTGGTGAGCTATACCGCGGATATGCTCCGGGAGAGCCTGCGCAACAACGCCCTGGAGCTGGATATGCTTCGGGCGGAACATGAGGACCTGAAAGCCATCAACGATGAAAATGTCCTCATCAAAAACGAATACGAGGAGCGGCTCCTGGATTCCCGGTACGGCCTGCCCAAGCTGTACCATATGGTCAGCCGCCTGATGGTTCTGGAGCCGGACCGTATTTTTATGGAGATCATGTCCATCATTTCCGAGCTGGTCCACACCGACACGGTGGCCGTGTACCGCGTCCGGGCGGGAAGCCCCTACCTCCGCCTTATCAACGCGCTGAACGAGGAATCCATAGCGGGCGGAAAGTCCTGGGATGTCTCCCCCTATCCTCAAATCGTGAAATGCATGGAGCGGGGTGAGCTGTATCAGGGGGCTTTTGGCAGCGAGGAACCCGCCGTGACGCTCCCCATACTTCACCAGGGGGCCTGTGTGGCGGTCATCCTGATTCAGAAGCTGCCCTATGAGAGCGAAACGCTTTACCACATTAACCTTCTTAAAACACTCTCCCTCCTGCTGCGGGACTCCGTGGGCAGGGCGCTGGACTACGAGGAGCTCACCCGCTCGGGGCAGTATCTGGAGGGCGTGGATGTGCTCAAGCCGGAACCCTTCCGAAAAACCGTCCGGCTGGCCATGGAAAAATCGGAAAAGCACATTGCGGAATACTGCCTGCTGGAAATTCCGTATTCGGGCAGCCTGGAGGCCGCCTATGGGGCCGTTGCCCCCAAACTGCGGGTCACGGATCATTTCGGCGTGGACGAGGCCGGGCGGCTGTACGCCCTGCTGAACAGTACGGGGGCCGGGGATTTGGAGCGGCTCCAGGAGCGCCTGGCCGCGGATGGCGTAGAGCTCCGGGCCGCGGAGCCCTTCGCGGCGCTGGCGGAAGTATAAAAGGGGCGGAAAGTGAGGTTGTGGGGCATGGCTGTGCTCGCCGTTCTGGGGATAAACCTGATCTGCGCGGTTTTGTACGCTGTTGTCAAGGCCGTCCGCAAAGAAGGAGCGGGCGTCGCGCTGTTTTTCCTGTTCCTCCCCGTGCTGGGGTTTATCATCTATTTCCTGCCCCGGCTGGTTCAAAAGCTCCTGGGGAAGGAGAGCTACGACCGGGATTCCCTGGTGCAGCGCTTTCATATCGACCGCATGGCGGAGCACCCCGATGTCCGGGAGGAGCTGGGCGTGGTGCCCGTGGAGGACGCTATGACGGTCAGCGGCAGCACGGAAAAGCGGGCGCTTCTTCTCAGGCAGCTGAAAAAGGACTCCAGAGAGAATTACAAGGTGCTGCTGGCGGCGGAGAACGACGAGGATTCGGAATCCGTCCATTACGTGGCCGCGGCCAAAATGGAAGCCTACCGCCTCCAGCAGCAAAATTGGATCGCCTGCAGTCAGGCGCACGAGGACGACCCGGGAGACCCGGAGAAATTCCACCGCGCCTGCGCCGCGCTGGAGGCCATGATTGGCGGCAGCGTCCTGTCCCCCATGGAGCAGAGGATGTACCAGAAAAAGTACTGCTCTATGGTGAGTGAGCGGGAGGATGGGGAGACAAACCCGGAGGAATACGAAACATACCTGGCTTATCTGGTGGAACTGGAGGAGTATGAGGCCGCGGAGCGGTTTTGGGCCCAGCACCGGGACCAAGTAAAAAGCGAGGCCGCCTACCTGAAAATGATGGAACTGTTCCATCAGAAGGGGGACTGGGCGGGCCTGCGGGCCTGCGTCGTCCAGCTGCAGGCGGATCAGGAGGTCCGCCTTTCCGCCAGGGGGCTGGAACAGCTGCGCTATTGGAGGGGGCGCTGCGCCCAGGCAGGGGAGGGCGCGGTCTGAACCCCCGGGCGGCGGACCGCGGCAATCGCGATTTGGAATGAGGAATACCATGGGAAGTAAGGAAATGCTGTCGATCAAGCGCCTCATTTACGTGCTACTGATCGTAGTGGTGGTAAGCGCCGTGTTCATGGTTTATAACATCAATGAGGAGCGGGCCAAAAATATCCAGCTCAGAAACCTGGAAATTGAGGCGCCGGAACTCACCGCCTCAGAGCCGGTGGACCCGGCGGAAAAGCCCCGCGTCACCCTGCTCGGCGGCCCGGAGCGGGACATCTACGGGGATATCTACCAAAACGCCCTGCGGCTGTTTCATGACCTCCACTTTACCGTCACCACCCGGGAGCGCTTGGACACGGGGCGGATCGGGTTTGACGAGCTGGTGGTTTTCTGCGACGACGACATTGGACGCTACGCGGACCTGACGGAGCTGGGGCAGTTTGTGGAGGGGGGCGGGAAGGTCATCCTGGCCTCGGGACTGCCGGAGGGAAGCGAAGATTCCTATTTGTGGCCCCTGCTGGCCATTCGGGAAAAGTCCGTCCGAAAAAATTACAACCGCCTGTCCTTTGAGGAACCGCTGCTCCCCTTCCAGCTGGACGAAATGGTCTATGACGGCTATAGCATATCCACCTGGCTGGCTGTGGGCAGCGAGGCCCAGGTGTATGTCAGGGACAAGGAAAGCGAGGTTCCGCTGCTCTACACCTGCCGCAGGGGCGCGGGCGGAATCTGCCTCATTAATGGAACGTTTCTCTCTGATATGCGGTGCGCGGGCCTGCTCACCGGGGCGGCGGGTACCCTGGCGGAGGATTTCATCTATCCGATAGTGGGGACGAAAACGGTGTTTTTAGACAACTTCCCCATGATTACCTTTATCAACGACAAGCTCTGTCTGCAGATGTACGGAAGCTCCACTGAGGGGTTTGTCCGGGATGTGGTGTGGCCCAGCTTTCAGGGCATCTCCCTCAGGACCCAGACGCCGCTCACCTCCAGCGTACTGGCCGCGGCCTCCCAGGCCAAGAGCTTCCCGGCGATCAACGACAGCCTGTTCACCACCATCGGCAAATCTGCGCTGCAATACGGCGGAGAGCTGATTTACGCGGCGAACTGCCCGGAGGGGGACAATATTCAGTATAACCAGACCTTTATTGACGAGTTCCGTTCCGTCTTTTCGAATTATCATATTCAGGGCCTGGCGCTGCAATCCCAACGCCTTTGGGACGGTATGCTGGCCATTCCCGGCTCGGAAATCCGGGCGGTACGGGGCCATTTGGGCGATGAGTCCGCCTCCTTCTTCGCCTCCGATTCGTATTTCGTCCTGCCCGCCGCCACAATGGGCAATTCCATGGAGGACGGAAACCTGTTTGCCATCGCGTCTGTGCTGGGGGCCTATGGAATGGTTTCCCACGTGTTCGACGTCAATACCCTGATTGCCCAGGACGCCGCTACCGCCTCCTGGGACAGGGACAAGCGGCAGCTGGGGATTTTCGAGTCGGAGGTTTTGAACCGAATCCCCAATCTGGACGCGGTGACGCTGTCCCAGGCGGGCGGCCACGTGACGGGCTACCTGGCGCTGGAGTTTGGCTGGGAGAAGATCGGGAATCAGATCAAACTGAACTGCAGCGAAATGAAACCGGGCCAGACCTTTTTTTACCGGACGGGCCGCCGCATCGCGGACGCGCAGGGCCTTGCCTTCGAGGAGATGGGCGGCGGCTGGTATTTGCTGCGCGTCCAGGGTAACCATGCCGTTATCACGCTGGAGGAGGAATGAGAAATGCGGGTGTGCCTGATTTGCGAGGGATGCTATCCCTATGTGCCCGGGGGCGTCTCCAGCTGGATTCAGATGCTGTGCAGCCAGTTCAGCGACATTGAGTTCGTCATATGGGCCATTGCCACCACGCGGGAGGAGATGTCGGAGTACGCCTACCAGATTCCGCCCAACGTGAAAGAGATCCGCACGCTCTATCTGGGCGACGAGGCCTTTCAGCGGACCCGCAGGAAAATCACGCTGTCCAAGCAGGAGAAAGAGACGCTGAAAAGCCTGATGGTCAGCTCGGTGGACAGCATTAACTGGGTGGAGGTGCTGGAGCTCATCAAAAAATACCGGCGGCGCATGAGCGGCATCGTGATGAGCGAGTCCTTTTTTGAAATCTGCCTGGAGGAGTACCGCCGCCAAAATTCCAAAAAAGTGTTCCATCATTTTTTGTGGAATTTCAGGGGGATCTATTTCCCCCTGATGTATATCCTCTCCGGGGATATCCCCGAGGCGGATATCTATCACGCGGTTTCCACCGGCTACGCGGGGATACTGGGCAGCTGCGCCTCCTATGTGGAGCAAAAACCCCTGCTGCTGTCAGAGCATGGCATCTATACCCGGGAACGGGAGGAGGATATCATCCGCTCCCAATGGGTGGCCGGGGATTTTAAAGAGATTTGGATTGATTTTTTCAAGAAGCTCTCCTTCATCGCCTACCGCCAGGCCAGCGCCGTCACCAGCCTGTTTGAAACCAACCGCTCGCTTCAAGTGGAGCTGAACTGCCCGGCGGAAAAGATTCGGGTCATCCCCAACGGGGTGGAAGCCGCCGAATACGACGTGTGCCGGGTGGAAAAAGCGTTCTCCAGCGAGAACGTCCTCCTGGGCGCGGTGCTGCGGGTGGTGCCCATCAAAGATGTGAAAACCATGCTTCTGGCCTTTGACATCGTCAAGCGGGCGGCGCCTGGCGCTCGGCTCAGGCTCATGGGGAACTGCCGGGAAAACCCGGAGTACTACCAGGAGTGCCTGGACCTGCTGGCGGAGCTGAAGACGGCGGACGTGGAATTTGCGGGGCAGGTCAACATCAAAGAGCATTTGCCGGAGATTGACCTGCTGCTCCTCTCCAGCATCAGCGAGGGCCAGCCCCTGGCCATTCTGGAGGGCATGGCGGCGGGGATCCCCTTCGTGACCACCAATGTGGGCAACTGCAAGGCCCTGCTGGAGGGAGAACGGGAGGACGACCATCTGGGCGCCGCCGGGCTGGTGGTGCCGGTGATGAACAGCCAGGCCATGGCGGAGGCCATCCTGCACTGCATTCGAAACCCCGGGCTGCGCCGCCGCATGGGCGAGGTGGGCCGGAAACGGGTGGAGCGCTACTACAGCAGGCGGGATATGCTGGCCGCGTTTCACGATTTATACGAGAGTCTGGAGGAAAGCGGATATGGCGGGAATCGGATTTGAGCTGCGGAAAATATACGGCAGGAAAACGCTGGTATCCAACATCTGGGGAACTATTTACGCCACCATGACCTCCATTGGCCCGTCCATCATGGCCGCCGCGCTGATCCTTGCGCTGAAATTCATTATGGACCATTCCAACGCCACCGAACTGGAGAGCCGGTTTTTCGTCTCCTCCTTTACCTACCTCTTTTTGACCAGCATTTTGATCTCCGCCCTTTTCAGCACCACGGTTTCCCGCTATATTTCGGATTGCGTCTTCACCAGAAGGGAAACGGAAATCTGCGCGTCCGTGTTCGGCGTGCTCACGCTGGGAACCGTCATATCCGGCGCGGTCATGCTGCTGCTGTGTATTGGAATGTACGTTTACAGCCAGATACCGCTGTATTTTCTGGCCGTCTACTATTTGCTCGGCGTACTGGTGACGGACGCGTACAACATGATGATCTATGTCTCCGCCTTAAAAGAGTATAAGGAGGTCACCCTCAGCTATTTCCTGGGGGTGGCGATGGCCGCCCTTGTGTATGTTTTGTGCCGGTACCTGTTCCAGCTGCACATCGTCCTGACGGCCTACCTGGCGCTGGCCTGCGGATATTTTCTGGTGGTGCTCATGCTGGTATTCTGGTGCGTGAAGGCCTTCGGGAAGCCGGGGCCCCGGTACTTCGCCTACCTGAGCTACTTTCGCCGGTTCCCCAAACTGACCCTCAGCGGGTTCTCCTATATGCTGGGTTTTTACATCTCCACCATCCTCTACTGGTACTTTTCCGATATGCAGGAGCGGATCAGTATTTTTCACACGGCGCCCCTCTACGACCAGGCCATGTTTTTGTCCATACTGGTCAATATGCCTGCCCTGGTCATTTTTGTGGTTAAGGTGGAGACGGCGTTCTTCGACAAATACACCCTATACCTGTCCTCTTTGAACAGCGGCTCTTATGACTTGATCGAGAAGGAGCGGCTGTCCATGAACAACACCCTGCGCTATCAGCTGTTTTTCGTGTATGAGGTACAGCTCATCATCTGCGTGGTGCTGATCTGCCTGGCCAATGTGCTCTTTCCCTATTTGAACATCAGCTCCCAGGTGCTGAATATGTTCATGGTGCTGAGTATGGGGCTGTATACCGTGTTCTGTATGTATTTCACGATTGTGTTTCTCTACTATTTTGAAGACCACACCGCAGCGTGTATCGGTCCCTGTGTGTTTGTGCTGGTGACGGCGGCGCTGTCGGCGGTGGCCGCCATGATCGGGAAGCCCTGGTATCCCCTCCCGCTGCTGCTGGGCGGGTTGAGCGGCTGGGTGGTATCCTTCCTGGCCCTGCGCCGCCGCCTGAACACGCTGAACCAATTTTTGATGTGCAAGCTGGACTGAGGGGGGCCGCGCGATGAACCGTTTGAAGAAACACGACACCCTGATTCTGACCCTCGCCACCTTGGGGGCCGCGGCCCTGTTCATCTTTTTGTACTGGCGCTCCCTCATTCCCATCGAGGCGGCGGAGCCCCAGCCCTCCAACGCCCTGGAGGACTGGGACGTTTCCCAGAGCAATATGAACGGAGCGCCCTTTCAGGAGGACAAGGGAATCTATACCCAGGACGCCGGCATTTACGATGTGTACATCAGCGTGTTCCCCACCAAAGACAAGGACGGCAATATGCTGGACTTCTCCTGTTTCGATCTGCACACCGCCCGGGACCACAGCTACAATCCCATCCTGAACTGCAACATTCAAATCCTGCCCGAGGGGGAAAAGCCGGACCCCTTGCTGGACCTGGACAATAAAAACGCCACAATCCGGGTTCGGGGGAATTCCTCCCGGGGCGTCAGCTACAAAAGCTACAAAGTCAAGCTGGACCAGGAGGCGGGGGACTTCTTTGGGCAGACCAATCTGAATATCAACAAGCACGCGGGAGACGTCAGCAAAATATCGACGAAACTCCAGACGGACCTTTTGGCGCGGGTGGATCACATCGGCAGCTACCGCACCTATTTCATGCGCCTCTGGATCCGGGACGCCTCCCTGCCGGAGGATGAGCAGGAATTTGAGTATTATGGCCTGTACACGGAGACAGAGCAGCCCAATAAGACCTATTTGGAGGCGCGGAGCCTGAGCAGCAACGCCGTCATGTACAAGGCCCAGGACTTCAGCTTTGCCCTCAACGACGCGCTGCGGAACGTTGACGATCCGCTCTACTCTGAGGAGGAGTTTGAGGGCGTCCTCAGCATCCGGGAGGGAAACAGCCACGAAAAGCTGCTGGCGATGCTGACGGCCGTCAATGATCCCACGGCGAATTTTGAAGAGGTATTTCACACATATTTCGACGAGGAAAACTACCTGACGTGGCTGTCGTTCAACCTGCTGATGGGCAATGAGGATATCATCAACCACAACTTCATTCTCTACAGCCCGGAAAACTCCGTGACATGGTATTTTATCCCCTGGGATTTTGACGGGGCGCTGAGGTTTGGGGAATACCGCTCCACCTTCAGCCAGCCGGACTCCCTGCGGGGAATCCAGACGCTGAATTCCGGCATTTTGCATCGGAGATATTTCCGGCTGGACGGCAGCCTTGACAAGCTGGAGCGCAAGATGCGGGAGCTGTTGAGCGAGTCCATCACGCGGGAGCTGACAGAGAGCCTGATTCGCTCATACAAGCCGGTGTTGGAAAAAACCATGGCGCTGCAGCCGGACATTGAGCTGTTGGATATGCCCCCGAATGAGCTGATTCCCTATGTAGACGGGCTGTATGACGGAATATTGAGCAATTATGAGGCCGTTTTCTCCGCGGCGAAGTACCCGGCCCCCATGTTTGTGGCACAGCCGGAGCGCTACCCGGACGGCTCCGTCAGGCTTGCCTGGGAGCCGTCCTACTCCTACCAGCAGCGGCCGGTCACTTATACCGTCCGCGTTTACGGCGATTACCAGATGCAAAACCTGCTCTATGAGCAAAGCGGCATCTCACAGACGGAGTGCTTTCTGGAGGAGCTGGGGAACGGGACTTACTATTTGCTGGTTACGGCCACAGACAGCATGGGCAATGAACAGCTCAGTATGGAACACTATGAGAGCGACGGCGTCTATGTATTCGGCCTGCTGGAATTCACGCTGAAATGAGGTGGGGGCATGGAGTACCTGGGACACCGCCTTCGGCATGAGATCAAATACTACATCAACGACAGCGTCTACCACACCCTCCGCGCCCGGCTGAACACCGTAGCGGCCCCCGACCCCAACATGAGGGACCCGGAGGGCTACCTCATCAGCAGCCTGTATTTCGACGACATATACCACTCCGCCATGGAGGAGAAGCTCTCCGGCATCCAATTTCGGAAAAAGTACCGCCTGCGCTGCTACGGCCGCTCCGACGCCCGCATCAGCCTGGAATGCAAGCGAAAATACGCAGAGTATATCTCCAAGGACAGCACGTTGGTGACCCGGGCGCAGTACGACGCCATTCTGGCGGGCGATTACGACTTTTGGGCCGGCGGTTCTTCCCCCCTGGGGCTGGAGGTCTACGCCCTGCACCATCGGAACCTGCTTAAGCCCACTGTGGCGGTAGAGTACCTGCGGGAGGCTTACGTAATGCCCCAGGGCAACGTGCGGATCACGTTTGACAAGGATGTCTCCGCCTCAATAGACGACTATGATATGTTCTCCCCGCACTATCAGACACGGCGCGTCCTGGAGCCGGGCGTCATGGTGCTGGAGGTCAAATTTGACGATTTCCTGCCGGACGCCATCCGTCAGATTCTGAAAACCGCCATGACAGAAAAATGCGCCATCTCCAAATACGTCATGTGTAGAGATGAGAAAAGGAGACTTTTACACCGATGAACACATTTTCCGACATCTTTAAGAAGGGCTTTCTGGAGGAAACCGGCAATCTGACCACCAGCGGTTTCGCCATGTCCATGCTGGCGGCCTTCCTGTGCGGCATGATCGTTTACGCGGTCTACCGAATGTTTTATAAAGGCGTTATCTACAACAACAATTTCAATATCCTGCTGGTCCTGACCAGCACCGTCACCTGCTTTATGGTCATCGTCATCAGTTCCAACGTGGTGCTCTCCCTGGGCATGGTGGGCGCGCTGTCCATTGTGCGCTACCGCACCGCGGTCAAGGACCCGCTGGACGTGGGCTTCCTCTTCTGGACGGTGGCGGTGGGCGTCACCTGCGGCGCGGGGCTGTACCTCATCTCCATCATGGGGACGGTGTTCATCGCCCTGGTGTACATTATGCTGGTGAAGGTCCGCAGCCGGAAGCACCAGTACCTGCTGATCGTGAAATACCAGAACGAGGCGGCGGAAGCCGTGCGCCGGCAGCTGATGCCGCTGAAAAAAGTGCTGAAAAACAAAACCTCCACAAAAAATCAGACGGAGCTGACTTATGAGGTGCGCGTCTCCGCGGACAATACCGCGTTTGTCACCACCCTCTCCGAAGTGGAGGGCGTCGCCAACGCCGTGTTGGTAGAGTTTACCGGTGATTATTTTGAGTAGGAGATTTCACTGCGCCGCGGGAGCGGCGGCGATCATTGCCGTGCTGCTTTTGGCGGGACAGGCCGTGTCATCCGCCAGGGTACAGGGCAGCTTTGCGCAGTCGCAGGAGATCCTGTCCAATCCGGACCGGGGGTTTTATATCCAGGTCAGCACCGGACAGCCCGGCAAAATCACAGAGGCGGCCGAAGAAGTGCGCGTCATTCTCCTGACCTACGACATTGAGGATTATGCGCGGGAGGAGGACATTCCAAAGGAAAAGATAAATGAGCTGCGGGACGCCCTCCTCATGGCGAAAAAGGAACATTTGGGAATTGTTTTCCGGGCCGCCTATGGCTTCCATAAGGAGGTGAGGGAGCCGAAAGAGCTGAAAACCATCCGCCGACATATCAAGCAGATCTGCAATGAGCTCAACGATTACGCGGAGGAGATTTTAGTGGTCCAGGCGGGAATGCTGGGCGAGTATGGCGAATGGCACTCCAGCCGCTTTCTGGATGACTCGGAGGATGAGAGCCGGGAAAACCGCGTGTATGTTTTAAGGCAGTGGGAGAAATATCTGGATCCGGGCATTTTAGTGGCGGTGCGCCGCCCAAAATTTGTGCGGGAGGCGTGGGAGGAAGGCGTCCTGTCCGGCCGGCTGGGCGTACACAATGACGCGCTGCTGTCCACACAGAGCGATATGGGTACCTACGATGACCCGGACATGGACCGGGAGGCGGAATTGGCCTGGATGCGGGATCATTTGGCCGGCCAGTACAACGGCGGAGAAATGCCCACCCAGGGACCGCTCAACGAGCCCCAAAACGCGGACCGTGAATTCTCCATGCTCCACCTGAGCTATCTGAACGCAAAGTATAACCGAACCGTCATAGAGAGCTGGTCCCGCCAGTGGTTCCAAGGGATGAGCGCCAAGCAGTATCTGGAAAACCGCCTGGGCTACCGCCTGTATATCTCTGAATTGAGCGCAAATATGTTCATTTCCAGTGAAAGGCTGTCCAGCGCGGGTTTGGACCTTGAGTTGAGCCTCACAAACTCGGGGTATGCCCAGTTGCCCGGGAAATACAAGCTGTTTTTGTCCGTTGACAACGGGATCATGCGAACCTACCAGCCGGTCCAGCTGCCCGCGCTGAACCAGATCGTCAACGGCCAGACGGTGACCGCCCAAGTGACGGTCAAGGTCCCGCAGGAGTTTTGCGAGGAAATGGGCCCCATTACCATCGGCATTAAGATCGCTCCGGCACAGGGCGCGTTTGAAAAAACCTGTGTTCTGCTGGCAAATACCGGCGTTAACCGCCAGGATGGAATCAACGGGTTTATGCAGCTGTCGCCGGCTCTGGGCTCCAGCTATCGGACATCAATACAGATTGCCAAGAATTGACCGCATACGCCGCCGGTTGGGATGCCGTTTCATGAACCGCTCCGGCCCGCGACACACTTGTATAGCGCGAGATGCCCGCCGGCGGCCCGGCGGGCATCTCTTTTTTTGGCAGGCTGGCGGCGAAATAAAAACGGGAGTCCTTCGGGGCACTGGCCTGGAAATCTGATAAGGCGCGCAGAGCGCGCGGCCCAATGCCGCGGATGGCCGCCGATCCCTCCGCGGCAGATCACAGCGCCACTCCCTTGTGCTCCCCGGTGACGGCGAAAATGACCCATTTCGCAGATGTGCCCCACATCCTCCGGCACATAGCCGCCGGGCAGCATGGTCAGCACGATCTCCGCTTCCAGGCGGCCGACTTTCTCCGCAAGGGTTTTGTCGCCCTCCGCCAGGGCTTTGGCCGCCAGGGAAATGGCCTCCTCGCACAGCGCGCCCATTTGAATCAGCTCCCGGTTCAGCAAAGAGAGCTGTTCGTCAAATTTGCTCCGCATGGTTCACCCAAACCTCCCTGTGATATAGTCCTCCGTCCGCTTGTCCGACGGCTGGGAGAACAGCCGCTCCGTCTCCCCGCACTCCACGAGCTCCCCCAACAGGAAGAACGCCGTGCGGTCCGAAACACGGACGGCCTGCTGCATATTGTGGGTCACGATGACAATGGTGTACCGCTCCTTCAGCTGCATGGCCAGCTCTTCAATTCTGGAGGTGGAGATCGGGTCCAGGGCGCTGGTGGGCTCATCCATCAGCAGCACCTTGGGCTCCACCGCCAGGGCCCGGGCGATGCACAGCCGCTGCTGCTGGCCGCCGGACAGGCCCAGGGCGTTCTTTTTCAGCCGGTCCTTCACCTCGTCCCAGATGGCCGCCCCCCGCAGGGAGCGCTCTACCAGTTCGTCCAGCCGCGCCCGGTTCTTGATCCCGTGGGTCCGGGGACCGTAGGCCACGTTG
Source organism: uncultured bacterium (assembly GCA_946548895.1). Taxonomy (GTDB): domain Bacteria; phylum Bacillota; class Clostridia; order Oscillospirales; family Oscillospiraceae; genus Enterenecus. The sequence continues at coordinate 49,626 of CAMNQF010000014.1, forward strand.
TCATAGATGGACATGGGAAAGGGGTTGGGCTTTTGGAATACCATGCCGATCTCCCGGCGCAGGGCGTTCACGTCCAGGCCGGGGGCAAAGATGTCCTGCTCCCCGTATTTCACCTCCCCGGTGACCTTGACGCCGGGGATCAGGTCGTTCATTCGGTTCAGCGTTTTCAGGAAGGTGGACTTGCCGCAGCCGGAGGGGCCGATGAGCGCGGTGATATTGTTCTCCGGAATGGTAATGTGAATGTTTTTCAGGGCCTGAACGGAGCCGTACCACAGGCATAAGTCTTTCGCGGTGATGATGTCGTTCATAGGGCACGACCTTTCTTGAAGTACCGGCCGGTCAGGGCGGCGGCCAGGTTGACGCACAGCGTCAGCAGCATTAGGATGGCGGCGATGGCGAAGGAGGCCCCCGCCGCGCCGGGGGTGGGGTCGCTGACGTAGAGGTACAGCGCCACGGTGAGGGTGGCCCCGGGACTGCGCAGGGCGCTGAAAAAGCCGTTGAGGGTATGGGCGAAGCCCGCCGTGAACAGCAGCGCCGCCGACTCCCCCAGAACGCGCCCCGCCGACAGGACGCAGCCGGTGACGATGCCGTCCACGCAGCCGGGGAGCACCACCGTGCGGATCACCCGCCACCGCCCGGCCCCCAGGCCGAACGCCCCCTCCCGCAGGCTCATGGGTACGGTTTTCAGGCTCTCCTGGGCGGTGCGCATGACGGTGGGCAGGTTCATGACCGCCAGCGTCAGCGCCCCGGCCAGCAGGCAGGACCCGAAGGTGTTAGCGAAAACCAGCATCCCCACCAGCCCGAAAATGATGGACGGAATGCCGGACAGAGTTTCCGCCGCGTACTCGATGGCGGCTGTCAGGCGCTTGTTTTGCGCGTACTCCGTCAGGTAAATAGCCGCGCCCACCCCCAAGGGAAGCACAATGAGCAGGGCGGCCAGAATGATGTACAGGGTGTTGAGGATGTCGGGCAGGATGCCGATGGAGCCGGCGAGATAGCTGGGCTTGGTGGACACCAGTTCCCAGGTGATGTGGGGAATTCCGCTGGCCAGCACCCAGCCGATGAGGAACAGGGCCAGGCCGCAGGTGAGGGCCGTCGAGAGAAGCATCAGGGCCTTCGCCAGGGCGGCGCGGGCCCTCCGGGCCGGGGACATGGACCGCTTCAGCATGGCGAGCCCTCCTTATCCCGTTTGAGGAAGAAGTTCAGCGCCGCGTTGACCAGCAGGATGAACAGGAACAGCACCAGGGCGATGGAAAACAGCGCCTGCTGGTGAAGGCTGCCCTGCCGGGAATAGGCCATCTCGCTGGCCACGGCGGTGGTGAGGAAGCGGACGCTCTCAAACAGCGAGGGCATATTAGGGGCGTTGCCGGATACCATCATCACCGCCATGGCCTCGCCAATGGCACGGCCCACCCCCAGCACCACCGCCGCGGCAATGCCGCTGCGGGCGGCGGGGACAGACACCCGGAACCAGGTCTCCACCGGGGTGGCCCCCAGGGCCAGGGAGGCGTCCTCATACTCCTGGGGCACCGCCTCCAGGGCGGTGACGGACACCTTGATGATGGAGGGCAGGATCATCACCGCCAGCACCACAATGGCCGAGAGCAGGCTGGCCCCGTCGGGGACGTGGAAGGCCGCCCGGACGGCGGGCACCAGCACCAGCATCCCCACCAGCCCGTACACCACCGAGGGGATGCCCGCCAGCAGGCTCACCGCCCCCTCCGCCGCCGTTTTCACCTTGGGCGGGGCCAGCTTGGCCAGGCAGACCGCCGTGAAAAAGCCCACCGGCACCCCGAACAGCACGGCCCCGGCGGTGCCGCAGACACTGGTGAGGAGGAAGGGCAGAATGCCGAATTGGGGCTGGGCCGCCGTGGATGCCCAGGTATCCCCCAGCAAAAAGTCCGGCAGGCCGATCTGGAGGATGGCGGGGATGCCGGACAGGATCAGGTACACGGTAATCAGCAGCACACAGCCCACCGTCACCAGGCCCAGCAGCAGGAATACGCCGTGAACGGCGCGCTCCAGCGCCTGTTCTTTCTTGCGCATGATGGGTTTTCCTCTCTTGGGGCGGGGCGGCTCAGTTGGCCGCCACCGCGCCCGCGCCGGAGATGAGCTGGGCCGCGTCGGGAGACGTGGCGAAGTCGAAGAACTTCTGCGCCGCTTCGGACAGGGGGGTGTCCGACTTGGTCACAAGGACGAAGGGGCGCTGGATGAGGTAGGTTCCGCCTTTCACCGTATCCTCGCTGGGGGCCACGCCGTCCACGGTGAGCGTTTTGACCGTATCGTCCACCGAGGCCATGGAAGCGTAGCCAATGGCGTCCGGGTTCTGGGCCACGGCGGTAATGACGCTGCCGGTGGAGGTCAGCTCCTGACGGTATTGGCACTGGTCCGCCGTGCCGGTGATGGACTCGAAGCCGTCCCGGGTGCCGCTGCCCGCCTCACGGCCAATGAGAACGATCTGGGCGTCGTTTCCGCCCACGTCCTTCCAGTTGGTGATCTCGCCGGTGTAAATTTTGCCGATGGTCTCTACATCCAGGTCCGCCACCGGGTTGTCCGGGTGGACGACGACCGCGATGCCGTCATAGGCCAGGACGGTGCCGGTCAGGCCCTGGGCGGTTTCCTCCTCCTTCAGGCTCCGGCTGCTCAGGCCGATGTCGCAGCGGCCCTCCAGCACCGCCTGGATGCCGGAGCCGGAACCGGTGGGGTTGTAAGTAAAGGTGACGGCCTGGTTCTCCCCCTCAAAGGCTTCGCCCAGGGCGCCGATGACCTCCTTCATGGAGGTGGAGCCGTCGGTAGCCACCGTGCCGCCGGCGCTCTGCGCGCATCCGGCCAGGGCGGTCAGGGCCAGGGCGGAAGCCAGCGCAATACCTGCAAATTTTTTCATGAGGTTCATAACAAATTCTCCTTTCCATTTCTGGGTACAAGGAAAGGATACCGCCAGTTCGTAAAGTTCAAAAGAGCAGTTTGGTAAATTTGGCGTAAAATTTCAGCGGATGGTTCGCCGGGGAAGTTTCCGCCCGGGGCCGCCGCTGCCCATGCCGCCCATATCCGGCAGGGAAAGGCCGGAAAGGATTCAAAGCCCTCGGGCGGCTGGGCCTGCCCGCCGTCCCGGCCGCTGCCCCGGCCGCCGCCAAAGCTCATGCTGTCCGGCTTGCAGGGCTCGCCGCAGTCCCGCCCGTAATTGCGCCGGAGGAAGCTGTCCTCCACTGGCGGTGACATAAGCAGGCAGAACGCGGTGGCAGCGGCACAGATGCGGTCCATATATTTGTGCGCTGACATGGCATCACCCCATGTCAGCGCCGTTGCAGCTCACCAGCGCCGCGCACCCCTTCCAGCGCGCACAGGCGATTGACGAAATCCGTGTCGTCACTTTGGAGCCGGATCTCCAGGTTCAGCTCAACAAGCCCCTGCTGCACCGTTTTGTTTGTGACGGTCAGCGCTTGGTGTTGTTTTCCAGGAGCACCTTGGCCTGAAGCTCCGCCGTGGCCTTGGTCCCCAGGCCGTTGAGCTTGCTCTTTTTCTCCAGGTGGATCAGGGAGGGATCCCCATTGTAATAGCGGATACGGAACTTCTCACGCCTGCTGACCCCGTCGATTTTTTCCCGGAACGCTTTATCGGCCAGGTTGTCAAAATACAGGCTCCGAATCAGATAGCGCCCCCGTCCGCGTGCGCATCCGGCCTGGCGGTGAGGCGCAGCCGCCCAAAATTGTCTTGAGCGCGGTCCGCCTTTTGAACCGCGCTCAAGTACCATGATTTATAGGCACACCGTGACGCTATTGCCAACCATACGCCGCTGTCGGCTTTATCCGCGGCGCTTGCCGCGGCCAGAGGCGTATCTAGCGAGGTTCCTTCCTTTTCACAGTGAAATTGCCGTGTTTTGTTCCGCTGCAATCAAGATACCATCCGCTTCTGAACGTATGCTGAAAAAGTTGGGAAAGATCTGTGAAGAAAATGCAAACAAACTGTGTTTTCAGATTCAATTCAGAATCCGGGTGTAGGATTGGCCATGGAGACCCACCCGCATCTATGAGGAGGCTGAAATGAAAATCCTGATGATTGAAGATGAGAAGCTGCTGGCGGACTCGGTCAAGGCGCTGCTGGAGAAGCGGGGGTTTGACGTGGAGTGCGTATATGACGGGATCAGCGGCGCGGAGTACGCCCGGCTGGGCATCTACGACCTGCTGATCCTGGATGTGACCATGCCGGGGATGAACGGGTACCATGTGGCGAAAAGCGTGCGCGCCAAGCGGTGCTCCACGCCGATTCTGATGCTCACCGCCCGCTCCGGGCTGGAGGACCGCATCGAGGGGCTGAACGCCGGGGCAGACTACTACCTCACAAAGCCCTTTGACGGCCGGGAGCTGCTGGCCTGTGTCAACGCCCTGCTGCGCCGCCAGGGCGGCCAGGTGGACGAAATAGCACTGGGCAACACGGCGCTGGACCTCAATTCCTGTACGCTGATCTGCGGGGAAAACAGTGTGCGGCTGTCTGCCAAGGAGTTCGACGTCTTGCGCTTCCTGTTTCAGGCCCGGGACAGCATTTCCTCCAAAGAGGCCCTTTTGGCCAAGGTGTGGGGCTATGACTCCAACGCCGTGGAGAACCATGTGGAGGTCTATGTGGGCTTCCTGCGCAAAAAGCTGGCCAGCATTGGCTCCACTGTCCGCATTGAGACCGTGCGGCGGCTGGGCTACCGCCTGGAGGTAGATGGGACTTGCTGAAAAAACTGAAGGTCAAATTTGTGGCGGCGATGATGGTGACGTTCACCGCCATGCTCTGCCTGGTTTTCGGTCTGGTATACCATTTCACGCAAACCGGCCTGGAGCGGGAGAGCGTGCGCATGATGCAGTCCATTGCGGCCAACCCCTTTCAGCTGGGCAGGCCGGACGACCGCTCGGAGCAGGTGCGCCTGCCCTACTTCATGCTCCAGATTGGCGCCGGGGGCGAGATCATTGCCGCCGGGGGCGGGTATTTTGACTTGTCCGATCAGGAGTTCCTTCGGGAGCTGATCCTGGCCTGCGCCGAGGACGGGCGGCAGATTGGGCTGATTGAGGAGTACAGCCTGCGCTTTTGCCGGGTGGACGCCTTCAGCGGCCGGCGGCTGGTCTTTGCCGACGTCACCAGCGAGCGGGCCACCCTGCGGAACCTGCTTGAGACCTGCGCCATCGTCGGCCTGCTGTGCTTTGGGGCCTTCCTGTGCGTCAGCGCCCTGCTGGCCGCCTGGATGGTGAAACCGGTGGACAAAGCCTGGGAACAGCAGCGGCAGTTCGTGGCGGACGCCTCCCATGAGCTGAAAACCCCGCTGGCGGTCATCATGACCAACGCCGAGCTGCTGCAAAGTCCGGGCTGGGCGGAAGGGGAGCAGGCCAAATTTTTGGACAGCATCCTCACCATGTCCCGGCAGATGCGCGTTCTGGTGGAGCGGCTGCTGGAACTGGCCCGGGCGGACAGCGGGCAAAGGGGGGCGGCGGTTGAGACGGTGGACCTCAGCGCCCTGGCGGAAAGCGCCCTGCTGCCCTTTGAGCCGCTTTTCTTTGAACAGGGGCTGACGCTGTCCGGCGAGATTGAGCCAGGCGTCGCGGTACGGGGCAGCGGGCCGCAGCTCCGGCAGGTGGCGGATATCCTGCTGGACAACGCCCGGAAATATTCCGGCGCGGAGGGCCGCGTCATGGTCGTGCTGAAGCGCGCGGGAAAGCGCCATTGCCGCCTGTCCGTATCGAGCCCCGGAGAAGCCCTGTCCAAAAATGAGCTGAAAGACATTTTCAAGCGGTTCTACCGGGCGGACAAGGCCCGGAGCCGGGACGGCGGTTTCGGGCTGGGCCTGTCCATAGCGCAAAGTATTGCGGAACAGCACCACGGCCGCATTTGGGCGGAGAGCGGAGGCGGCCTCAACACCTTTTGCGTGGAGCTGCCCGCGATCCCGCGGTGATCGCCGGGGGAGCGGCGCCCGCCGCTCCCCCATTGTTCATAAATTGGCCCAATTATTTTCAGAGTGGTTTCAGATACAGGCTGTATCATGGACTCCGTGGGCGGCATTGCGCCGCCGCAAAGGAGGACAGCTATGATATCAGTGGAACATCTCACCAAATGCTATGACACGTTCCCGGCGGTGGACGACCTCTCTTTCGAGATCGGCGAGGGCCATGTCTACGGCTTCCTGGGCCCCAACGGGGCGGGGAAATCCACCACCATGAACATCATGGCCGGGTGCCTGTCGGCCACGTCGGGGCGGGTGCTCATCGACGGCCTGGACATTTTCGAGCAGCCGGGACCGGCCAAACGGCGCATCGGCTACCTGCCGGAGCAGCCGCCGCTGTACCTGAACGAGACCCCGGCGGAATACCTGCGGTTCGTGGGCGAGGCCAAGGGCCTGCGGGGCGCGGCGCTGGAGCGTCAAATCGACTCCGTCAGTGAGCAGACGAAAATTTCGGATGTGCGGAACCGCCGCATCTCCGCGCTTTCCAAGGGATATAGGCAGCGGGTGGGCATCGCCCAGGCCCTGCTGGGCAATCCCGGGGTTATCATCCTGGACGAGCCCACCGTGGGCTTGGACCCGATCCAAATCGTTGAGATCCGGGACCTGATCCGGGACCTGGGGCGGACCCACACGGTGATTTTCAGCTCCCACATCCTGTCCGAGGTGCGGACCATCTGCGACCAGATCCTGATGATAAACAAAGGAAAGCTGGTAGCTTTCGACGAGCCGGAAAATCTGGAAAAACAGCTATTGGCCCCCAATGAGCTGATCCTCACCACGGAAATGGACGGGGAGGAGCTGGGCGGGCTGCTGGCCGGGATCGAGTTCATCTCCGCCGCGGAGATTGCGCCGGCCGGCGGCGGGCGGATCACGGCCCGGGTCCGCACCGCACACAGCGACATTTACGAGGTATCCCGGGCGGTTTTTTGCGCCTTTGCCGCCAAAGGCGTTCCGCTGCTGGAGCTGGCACTGAAAAAAGCCAGCCTGGAGGACGTGTTCCTGGAGCTGGCTGACGGCAGCGCCGGGGCGGGCGAGGAAATACCCCCGGATGGCCTGGGGGAACCGGGAGGGGAGGTGGATGAGCATGACGGCGGTATGGAAGCATGAGCTCAGGACCTATTTCAACTCGCTGACGGCATATGTATTCGGTGCGTTCCTGCTGCTGGCCGTGGGGCTCGGCGCCTTGCGCTACAATCTCCAGGCGGCGGTGAGCAATTTTGAGTTTGCCCTCAGCTATTTCAGCGTCGTCCTGGCCGTGCTGGTCCCCATCCTGACCATGCGGGTGATTGCCGAGGAGCGGAAGCAAAAAACCGACCAGCTCCTGTACTCCCTGCCCATCACCACCGCCCAGGTAGTCGTAGGCAAATACCTGGCCCTGCTGGCCGTCTATCTGGTCCCGCTGGCGCTGGTGTGCCTGTACCCGCTGATCTTCTCCCGGTACGGAGATGTGTACCTGCCCGCCTCCTATGGTTCCATCCTGGCGTTTTTCGTCATGGGCGCGGCCCTCATCGCCCTGGGCGTGTTCCTCTCGTCCCTGACGGACAACCAGGGCTTCGCCGCGGGCATCGGCGTGGCGGTCATCCTGTTCAATTACTATAGCGTCAGCCTGTCGGAGTATGTCTCCGCCACCGCGTTCGGGTCGCTGGCGGCCATCTGCGTGCTCATCATTGTGCTCGGGGCGCTGATCCGCTGCCTGACCCGGCACGAAAACTTGGCCTGGGGCGTCTGCACTGTTCTGATGCTGGGCGCGGCGGCGGCGTATTATTTCCAGCCCGCAGCATTTGAGGGCCTGCTGCCCGAGCTCATGTCCGGGCTGTCCCTGTTCGAGCGGTTTTATGTATTTGTCAACGGCGTGTTTGATTGGACGGGCATCGTCTACTATATCACGGTCATCGTGTTTTTCCTGTTCCTTTCGGTACAGTCTATGGAGAAGCGGAGGTATAACTGAATGAAAAAGCAGGTATTCTCCCAACTTGCCTTTCGCGGCGGGGCCTATTCCCTCATCATCTCCGCCGTGGTGCTGGCGATCCTGATCGCGGTGAACATCCTCGCATCCGCCCTGCCCGCGTCGTGGACCAAACAGGACATCAGCGCCTCCCAGCTCTACTCCATCACCAGCAACACCAAAGTGGTGGTCAACGCCCTGGAGCGGGACGTCACCATCTATTGGGTGGTCCAGTCCGGCCAGGAGGACCAGGTTATCGAAAACCTGCTGGGCAAATACGAGAGCCTGTCCGGCCACATCCGGGTGGTGAAGAAAAATCCGGATGTGTTCCCCACCTTCGCCGAGCAGTACACCAGCGAGTCCGTGCGGAACAACAGCCTCATCGTGGAGTGCGGGGACCGAAGCCGTTTCATTCCTTACAGCGACATTTACCTTCAGGAGGCGGGCCAAAGCCCGTACGCCTACGCCGCCTCCTTTGATGGAGAAGGGGCCATCACCTCCGCCATTGACTACGTGGTCAGCGAGGACCTGCCCCAGGTATATCTGCTGGAGGGCCATGGCGAGGGAGAACTGCCCGCCGCCTTCCGGGAGCAGATGGAAAAAGAAAATATGCAGCTGTCCACGCTGTCCCTGCTGACGGCGGACGCCATCCCCGGGGAGGCGGACTGCGTGTTCATCTATGCCCCGGCCAGCGATATTTCGGCGGCGGAGCGGGAAATGCTGGCGGACTATGCCGCCCAGGGCGGCAGGCTGCTGGTCATGGCGGGCCCCGTTGAGGACGACGGGCTGGAAAACCTGTACGCCCTGCTGTCCGACTATGGCGTGAAGGCCCGGGATGGCATTGTGGTGGAGGGCGACCGGGAGCACTACGCGTTTCAAGCCCCCTTCGCCCTGCGGCCTGACCTGCACAGCCACGCCGTCACCGATCCCCTCATCGGCGAGGGCTATCGCCCCATCCTGCCCATTGCGCGGGGGCTGGCGGTGGAGGAGGCCGCCGGCGGGGCCGCCGTAACGGAGCTGCTCACCACTTCTGATTCCGCGTTCAGCAAACTGGACGGCTACGGGCTGGCCACCTATGAAAAAGAAGACGGAGACCTTGACGGACCGTTTGCCCTGGCGGTGTCCGTGGAGCTGGACAGCGGCGGCGGAATCGTCTGGTTCGCCTCCTCCCATTTTGTGGAGGATATGTACAACGCCTATTCCTCCGGGGCCAACATAAATCTCGCCATGAACGCCCTCTCCTCCCTCATTGGAGAAAGCGAGGCCATGGCCATCCGCAGCAAGTCGCTGAACTACAACTATCTAACCATCAGCGATTCCGCCGCGTCGGTGCTCAAGGTGCTGATGATCGGCGTATTCCCGCTGGCCTATCTGGGCTATGGCGTCTGCGTGGCGCTGAAAAGAAGGAGGCTGCAACATGAACCGGTCTAAAAAGCTGGCCGTCCTGCTGGGCATCCTGCTGGCGGTTTCCGCCGCCGCCTTTGGCGCCGCCCGGTGGGAGGAGCGCAAAGAGCAGATTCAGAATTCCGGCGCGGTTATCCTGGAAGTGCCTGCCGAATCGGTGCAGCGCCTGTCCTGGGAATATCAATCCAATATCCTGTCTTTCCACCGGGATGGGACATGGCGCTATGACGGGGACGGGGCGTTTCCAGTAGACCGTGAAAAAGTAGACGGCCTGCTGGGCCAGTTCCAGTCCTTCAGCGCGGCGTTCGTCATTGAGAACGTGGAGGATTACGGCCAGTACGGCCTGGACGCCCCCGTGTGCACCATCAGGCTGGAGGCGGATGGCGGGGCCTATGAGGTCAAGCTGGGGGACTATAGCAAAATGGATGCCCAGCGGTATGTGGACATCGGGGACGGGAACGTCTACCTGGTGAAGGACGACCCGCTGGACTACTTTGACGCCGGACTCAGCGACATGATCCTGCATGATGAGGTGCCGGACTTTGGACAGGTGAACAGAATCGAGTTTTCCGGCGCGGCTGATTACGGCATTAGCTATGAGAAAGACGGCGGCGGCTCCTACCGGGACAGCGATGTGTACTACGCCTCACACGGCGGGAACCAAGTCCCATTGGATACCACAAGAGTAACCAGCTATTTGAACGAGCTCGGCCACCTGAGCCTGACCAATTACGTCACTTACAGCGCAACGGAGGAGGAGCTTCAAGGCTATGGCCTGGACCGGCCGGAGCTCACGGTATCTGTCGAATACCAGGATGCGGGCGAAACCGCCCGGACCTTCGTGCTGAATCTCAGCCGGGACCCGGCGGAGCGGGACGGCGGCGAAGGGGGAACCGCCACAGCCTACGCCCGCGTAGGGGATTCACCCATCGTCTACCAGATATCCTCCGCCAGCTGCGCCGCCCTGATGGCCGCGTCCTATGACGACCTCCGCCACAGGGAGGCGCTCCCCGCCGATTTCGCGGATATTGCCCAGCTGGACATCGCCCTGGAAGACCAGACCTACACCCTGACCTCGGAGAAGAGGGGCGGCGCGCGCGCATTTTCCTATCTGGGAGAAGAGCTGGAGATAGCCCGGCTTCAAAACGCCCTTGTGGCTCTCAGCGCGGACAGCTTTACCGATGAGGCGCCCGGCCAGAAACAAGAGGTCAGCCTGACGGTTCACCTGGATCAAGGGGGCGAACCCACCGTCCAGATAGATTTGTACCGCTATGACGGCGCCCATTGCCTCGCCGTGGTGGACGGGGAACCGGCATCCCTGGTGGACCGTTCCGCCGTGGTGGATCTGATTGAGGCAGTTCATGCCATCGTGTTGAATTAGGGCCTCTACATCCCCCTTGACCCACGGGAAGGGTGGACGCGCTTTCATGGCCGCGGCCCGCCTGGGGATTCCCCGTTCTTTGGGGGAAATTACCCTTGATGTTTTAGGGAAATTTTGATAAAATAACAATCATAAATTGGCCGGGTGTACGGACGAGGACTTTTCCCGAAAGATCAAAAGCTAGTTAAACGGTACGAGGAATTTTTTGACGGCAGTTCGGCTGTGTTGGGAGATAGGTTTTATGGAACAAGTCGCAATTCCCCTGTCTGTGCCTAATTTCTGCGGCAAAGAGAGGACATATGTGGACGAGGCTATTGATACGGAGTGGGTGTCTACAGGCGGGGCCTTTATTGGGCAATTCGAAACCGAGATGGCGAAAAAGATGGAGACTGCCTAGGCCTGCGCCTGCCAGTCCGGAACGGCGGGCCTGCATTTGTGCCTAAGGCATTTCGGCATTGGCGCCGGGGATATCGTGCTGGTTCCCACACTGACCTTCATCGCAACGGTGAACGCCGTGATGTACCAGTCCGCCGAGCCGGTGTTCTTTGACTGCGATGAGCATATGTGCCTCAACCTGGATCAGGTCGAGGCGTATCTTTCCCATGAATGCCGCGTAGAGGGCGGGCGGACCGTTGAGAAAAGCTCCGGCAGAACGGTGAAAGCCGTTATCCCAGTCCATGTGTTCGGAGATCACTGTGATATGGTACATCTGATGCGGTTAGCTGAAGAATACCATCTTTTTGTGATTGAGGACGCGACGGAATCCCTGGGCGGGACATTTTCGCGGAGCCCATACACAGGCCGCCACACCGGAACCGTGGGCCATGCCGGCGTGTTTTCCTTCAACGGCAACAAGATTATCACCACCGGCGGAGGCGGCATGATCGTCTCCGCCGATGAGGCGGCGATTGCGCATATGCGAGATTATCAAAAACACCCTTTTATCAGGTACAGTGGATTTAAAAAAAGCATTCTATGATATCCCGTTCGATTATTGACGCAAACCGGGAAATGAATGCCAGTGAAATAGGCGCGGCGGGCATACGGGCGAAAGCACGCCTGAAAGAGACCGGCCATAGGAGCGGGCCGGATGTCTGCCCGCCGCCCAAATTCCATCGTGGCGGGCACAATGGATCGAAAGGCACGGAGAAGCTTTCCATGGACAACTACGAGAGGGCGCTGGAATTTTGGCGGCGCAAAATTATCGGCACAGACGGTGAACTGGCTGAGGCGTTGGACGGTTTCGGCATCGCTTTTGCGTACCACTCCGGGAAAATTGAGAATGACAGCGTAACTTACCGCGATGTCAGGGAGATTTTTGAGCGCGGCGGCGTTACCGCCTATACCGGCGGCCTGCGGACGCTGCTTGAGATCCGTAACGCCAAAGAGGCCCACGAGATGCTTTTGCGTGCGTTTCGGGCAAAGCGCCCCCTGGACGAGGCGTTTATCAAGGAGCTGCACTTCTGCTTGACCCAAAATACCTACGACGCGAGGCGCCGGCAGCTGGGAGAGCGGCCCGGCGAATACAAGCGCCACGACTATGTGACGGGCCGCGAGGAGGCCGGAGCCGCCCCGGAGGACGTGACGGACGAGATGGGGGAACTGCTGGAAGAATTGCGGGATGTGGCCGCGGAGCACGCGCTGACGGCAGCCGCATACTTCCATGCCAAATTTGAGAACATTCACCCCTTCGCGGACGGCAATGGGCGAGCGGGCCGGGCGGCAATGAACTATCTGCTGGTGCTCCATGGGCACCCACCCGTCATTGTTCACGAGGAGGACCGCGAGGAGTACTATGCCGCGCTGGAGGCATGGGATGCCCGGCAGGAACTGGCGCCGTTGTGCGGCTTTCTCAGGAGGCAGACGGAAAAGACGTGCCTCAGCATCGTGGACGGCACGAATATTGAACGCAACCTCTAGCGTACGGGAGGAGGCATGGCGGCGGAGTGCCGTCCATGCCTCCTCTCATTGGTACTATCAAAAATTATGGTAAGCGTCAAATCAGCCGATTTTATGGTGTCAACAAAAATCAAGAAAAATTTGGTATATCGGGCAGCTCAAAAAAATCATTGTATTTATCTTCCAAGCCCCCTTCCATTGCTGTCATTTGGGAAAGCTTTTCGCAGTATCGCTGTACTCTTTCATCATATTTAGGCTCGATAGACTTTATATATGCAACATATCCTTTTATCTTCTCGTCCTGCAAATGATTGCCTAAAACAATAGATTGATATATCATGGCCCGAACTTGACGTTTCATTTCTTTTGGTGCCTTCACCAAGCCATCATTAATAGTAATGCCCAGTATCCGCTTGCGGCATTTCGGGGATAAAAACTGTGTCTTCCCTTGATTGATTTGATATCCTTCCTCCTCCAATATCTTTTGTACGGTTCTATATATTCCCCGCAACGTATCTCTGTTATCACATGAGAAGGTCAAATCATCAGCATACCGCGTATACACAATTTCTCTTTTGTTGCAATACGCGGCAATACGGTAGTCCAAATTGCGGCAAATCAAGTTTGCTAAACAAGCAGAGGTTACCGCTCCCTGAGGCAGTGAACCGTTATATGTGCAGATATTAGTAAGTAGATTTGCAGCACTGGAATTATATCCGATGCTTACAAAGAGACCATACACTTTTTTTCGAGGAATCGATGGGTAAAAGTGCCTGATATCTATTTTGAGAATATAAAGATTCCTCCTGTGCTTTTGCGCACATTGTGCCAATGGAGATCCCTTTCCCTTTGCAAACCCATAAGAATAGGGGGATACTTTCAATTTATATAGGATTTCACTAAGTACCCACCGCTGAACCACTTTTAAGGATTTGACTGGTGCACTGATTTCACGGCGAGTCCCATCTCGTTTAGGAATCTCATGCCTGCAATATTTTCGAGGCGACTCAGAAGCAAGCCAATACACAAGGTTCCGGCTTAACCGCAAGTGCTGTGCCAAATCGTCAAAATTCCTTATAGCCGGAAGCCCTAATGAGTCAATCATTACTTTACTCCCGTATTGTCCCATGGATAGCACCGCTCTCTTACCCAAAAATCAATTTGACGGGAAAACAAGGGGAGAACTCCACACTGTGGAGTTGTCGCCTTAGTTTTCGCGCAACTCTGACAATGCAAAAGTGCTGAGGAAGACGAAGCATCTCCCGTAGGCAGGTATGTAGCAAGGCTGCACCCTGTAACGTCCTAAGAGAGCGGTGCTATTCATTTCTTGCATTATACATGATTTTCATTCGAATGTCATTAAAAACTTTCGTTCGTTTTTTTAAGTACACATGAGACAGCAGCTCCATCACAAACCAATAGCCTCTTTCCGTCAACTGGTACTTTCCATCAGCCATTTTTACAATTTGTCCCTCTTTAAAGCACCGCCGAATTGCGGCATCATAAAAAATTTCGAATTGATCTATAGGGCCTCGTTCCTTTTCATACAATAACTTAATATGCTCAATCAACTCTCCTGCACTCATTTCCTCTTGAAAATATAGAAAAATAAGCAGGAGATCCCGTTGGCCTGTTATAGTATCCAGCCTATTCCAGTATCTGTCAAACGATCCCCGCCATCCACCAACTACCTTTTTGATTTCTTTAACTGCTTTTGCGGTATCTCCTTGATTATAATAAACCACTCGGCGTTTATCTTTTGATTCAATATACGCCACTGGCCCTTGCCGAATAAAACTCTTTGCATTCTTATATTTTGTTTGAAGCAGCACAATTACTTTGCTGACTGTCTCATCGTTATTCACAAAAGCGCCCAATTCTGTAAACGAACCGGGGCTTTCACAAACGATGACAATATAATCGCTGTTATTTGCCAAAAACTGTTCCAATTTTAGTAAATCATATTTCTTCCGATTACGATTAAGTAATTCCATAAATAAATCTTCAGGGTACAACACGTCAATCCCTGAGATACATTTCAGTTCCTTACAGAGTTTATCGCGATATGAAATTTCGTGTCTCGAACTTGCGCCCCCGCAAAGGAAAATGCTAATTCCTCTTTGTGTAATATGGCGAAACACCTCATCATAAATTTTTTCGCATATTTCTTCCTTCATCATAATTCTCCACACATTAATAGCTTTGTTTTTTATAACATATCATGATAACTCTCTTTTGTCAATCACTGGAGAATGAGTACAGACTGTTGCTGTTGGATAACTCAGTTGAACAGCCCCAAAAATAGTGAACAACGCTAAAGGGTCAAGAAAAGGTCAGGAAACAGCAAGTGCCCGCATTTCCAGAGGGGACATACCAGAGGCGGTTTGAAACCGGGTATGGTTATAAAACCAGATGAATTCATCGATCATCTTCTTGGCCTGTTTC
>CAMNQF010000015.1 GCA_946548895.1 uncultured bacterium
AGCCCTCCGGCGGCGGGCACAAGATGACCCAGGAGGAGATTGAGGCCATGCTGGCAGGCGGCATAGCCGCCGAACCCACGCCGCCCCCCGCGCCCCAGGTCCAGCAGCAGGCTCCCGCCGCCCAGGCCCCTGCCGCCGCGCCCCAGATGCCCACGATGCCTCAGATGGGCCAGCCGGGGCAGATGCCGGCCCCCTATCCTTACCCCGCCCCCGGCGGAGAGGGCCAGATGCAGGGCGGCTATATGGGCTACCCCCCCATGTACTATCCCCCTTATCCCTATCCCTATCCGCCGCAGCCTGAGAGCACGGTCCAGAAGGCCGCCCCCGAGCCGAAGCTCATCTCCACCAAGCCGGTGCACATGGAGGAGATGGACCCCATGGAGCGGCTGGGGAAGGAGCAGGCCCAGAACCTGGACCTCATCATGGAGGTGCCCCTCCAGGTGACGGTGGAAATCGGACGGGCCCGGCGGAAGGTGCAGGACATTCTGGAGTTCGCCAAGGGGTCCCTGGTGGTGCTGGATAAGCTGGCGGGCGACCAGGTGGACCTGTTCGTCAACGGCAAGTGCATCGCCCGGGGCGAAGTTGTGGTCATTGAGGACAACTTCGGCGTCCGCATCACTGAGATTGTGCAGACACCCGCGATTGAAATGCTGTCTGGAAAGAAAAAGTAACGCCGCACCGGCCCGCGCGCCCTGCGCCGGGCACACAACATAAATGGAAAAGGATGGATTACCATGGCTAAGAAAATTCTGTTAGTGGACGACGCCGCTTTTATGCGCAAGATGATCAAGGACACCCTGACCAAGAACGGCTACACCGAGGTGTTCGAAGCTGTGGACGGCGCCGACGCGGTGGAGAAGTTCAGCGAGATCGGCCCCGACCTGGTGGTTATGGACATCACCATGCCCAACATGGACGGCCTGGAGGCCCTGAAAGCCATCCGCGCCAAGGATGGCAGCGCCAATGTGGTGATGTGCTCCGCCATGGGGCAGGAGTCCATGGTCATGGACGCCGTGCGCTCCGGCGCCAAGGACTTCATCGTCAAGCCCTTTAAGCCTGACCGTGTCCTCAAGACCGTTACCTCCATTCTGGGCGCGCCCTGATGGGTAATTTCCCCCGCGGATTTGGCCTCGCCCTGGAGATATCGGCGCTGGATAATATCCTGTCCCTCATGTGGGTGCTGGTGTGCGTGGTGGTTATCATCGCGCTGGCATACCTGTTCACCCGGTACGTGGCGGGCCGGGGAGCCGGCCTCCTGGGCCAGTCCGGCGGCACGGAACGCTTCCAGGTGCTGGCCCGCCTCTCCCTGGGCCGGGAGCAGACCCTGGCGCTGGTCCAGGCCGGCGGCCGCTGGTTCTTGCTGGGCGTAGCCCCCTCGGGGGTGTCCCTGGTGGCGGAGCTCACCCAGGAGGAAGCTCAGGCCATCTGTCCCACGCCTCCAGACCGGCCGGCGCCCGTCAGCTTCCAGGAGGCGCTGCGGGCCGTGCTCAAGCAAAAGAAACCGAGGTGAGGATGGGATGCCGACCGACAGCTTGATTAACATCAACGGCGACAGCGTGCAGACGCTGGAAATCCTGTTCCTCACCACGCTCATCGCCCTGCTGCCCTCCCTGGTGGTGATGATGACCTCGTTTGCGCGGTACATCATCTCCCTGTCCTTTCTGCGCACCGCCATGGGCACCCAGCAGACCCCGCCCAACGTGGTGCTGGTGGGTATCGCCATCTTCCTCACCCTCATCACCATGAACCCCACCATCACCCGCATTCAGGATGAGGCGTGGGGGCCATACCGGGAGCAGGAGATCAGCCAGGAGGAATTTATTGACCTGGCGTCCGTCCCGCTGAAGGACTTTATGCTGGACAACACCCACTGGGACACCCTGGAGATGTACTGCAACCTGGCCCACGTGGATGAGCCACAGACCAGGGCGGAGGCCATGGAACTGCCCATGCGTCTGATTGTGCCCGCTTTCATGACCCAGGAGCTCCAGCGGGCGTTTTACATCGGCCTGCTGCTGTACCTTCCCTTCCTGCTCATCGACGTGGTGGTGTCCTCCACGCTGATGTCCATGGGCATGGTGATGCTGCCCCCGGCCATGATCTCTACCCCCTTCAAGCTGCTGCTGTTCGTGTCTGTCAACGGGTGGAACCTGCTGTTCTCCTCCCTGGTGCAGAGCGTCAATTGACGTTACCCCAAGGAAAGGAGGGTGACTTATGGATACAGGCCAAGTGGCCGACCTCATGCGGGAAGCGGTGGGCATCATCATCCGCCTGGCCAGCCCCATGCTGCTGCTGAGTATGGCGGTGGGCGTGCTGGTGGCCATCTTTCAGGCGGTCACGCAGATCCATGAGCAAACCATCGGCTTTGTGCTCAAGCTCGTGGTGGTAGGCACCGTCCTTCTGGTGGGCGGCGGCTGGATGATGGACACACTCCAAGACTTTACCCGGCAGATCTTTACCATGATCGCCAGCTGATTGGGAGGCGCCCATGATTGATTGGCCGGAGCTGACGCTGTTCCTGTTTGTCACCGCCCGCGTCAGCGGGTTCATCCTCTTCAACCCCATCCTGGGGCGCACCAACATTCCGGCCGCCTTCCGCTCGGGCATGGTCCTGGTCCTGTCCGTCTTTGTGACGGCGGTATCCGAACAGCAGCCTCCCTCTCCGTCCGGCGTGATGGAATTTTGCGTCCTGGTACTGCTGGAGATCGCGGTGGGCTTCCTGCTGGGTATGGCGGTGAATTTTTTCTTTTACATCCCGCAACTGGCCGGCTCCATGATCGACACCCAGATGGGTATGATGATGAATCAGATGTATGACCCCGGAGCGTCGGCCAATATGTCCACCACCGGGCAGCTGCTCAACACGCTGATGACCCTGCTGTTCTTCGCCGGGGGCGGGCACCTGACGCTGCTGCGGATGTTTCTCACCTCGGAGGAGGTGGTGCCCCTGGGGCAGGTATCCATTGGGCTGCCCGCCTATCAGTTGATGCTGGAGCTGTTCGTGGAGTGCTCCGTGCTGGGGGTGAAGCTGTGTATGCCCATTCTGGCGGCGGAGCTTGTGGCCCAGGTGGGTATGGGGGTGCTGATGAAGGTCATCCCTCAGATCAACGTGTTTGCCATCAACATTGAGCTGAAGGTTATCGTGGGCCTGACGCTTCTGCTGGTGCTGATGATCCCGTTCAGCGAATTCCTGATCCAGGCGGAAATGGCCATGCTCGACAGCCTGGAAGACCTGCTGGTTCTCAGCGGGTGAGGCCCGCCGGCAAAATATGGCGTAACGAATTGAAATGAACCCCGTTCCCCGCCCTTCCGGCCCAGTGGAGAACGCGCGCAGAAGGCCAAGGGGGGATGGACGTTGGCCGCCGAAGGCAATAAGACAGAAAAAGCGACGCCAAAAAAACGGCGGGACGAACGTAAAAAGGGAAACGTCCTCATGAGCCGCGACGCGGTGGCGGTGGCCACCCTGCTGGGCACCTTTCTTACGCTGTGGCTGCTCACCGGCGCGTTTGCCGAACAGCTGGCCGGCTTTATGGCCCTGTGCGTGGCCATAGCGGGGCAGGAGGCCAGAGAGGTGTCCAGCGTGTTGGAGGAGGTGTCCGTTCAGGCCATCGCGCTGCTGGGGAGAACCGTGGGGCCGGTGGTGGCGGTGGCCATCCTGTGCGCCGTGGCGGCCACCTTCGCCCAGACCCGGTTCCTCGTCACCACCGAGCCGCTGAAGCCAAAGTTCAGCCGCCTCAACCCCCTGGAGGGCTTTAAGCGGCTGTTCTCCCTGCGCAGCCTGGTGGAAACGCTGAAGAACCTCATTAAGATCATCATCCTCATGACGATCATCTTCCTGAGCGTCCGGGATATGTTCCTGGAGAGCTCCAACTACCTGTACACCGACCTCCCCGTCATCTGCGCACACCTGGTGGAGGTGACGGCAGGAATGGTAATGCGCATCGCGATTGCCTTCGTGGCGGTGGCCGTCATGGATTTCTTCTACCAGTGGTGGGAATTCGAGCGCGGCATGAAGATGACCAAGCAAGAGGTTAAGGAAGAATTCAAACAGATGGAAGGCGATCCCCAGGTGAAGGGGAAGATTAAGGAGATCCAGCGCCGCCGGGCCCAGCAGCGGATGATGCAGCAGGTGCCCGGGGCGGACGTGGTCATCCGTAACCCCACCCACTTCGCCGTAGCCCTGCGGTACAAGCCGGACAAGGACGACGCCCCCATCGTGCTGGCCAAGGGCCAGGATAACGTAGCCATGCGCATCGTTCAGATTGCCGAGGATCACAAGATCGCGGTGATTGAGAACGTCCCTCTGGCCCGGGCGCTGTACGCCCAGGCGGAGCTGAACCAGTTCATCCCACCCGACCTGTACGGGCCGGTGGCGGAGGTGCTGGTGTATATCTTCAAGCTGAACGGCAAGAAGCAGATCGTCAAGTAACAGGCCCCGCAGGGCCCCGCGCCCCCGGCCTTCGGCAGTTCTCCCTCCCGCGGGGACGGGGACGCGGAAGCAAGCAGACTTTTCTCCGGCGAAGGAGGTGTGACCCGCCATGCTCAAACGCATTCTTGACAATGCCATAGCGCTGTTTGTGGTGGTTGTGGTCATGTTCCTGTTCATCCCGCTGAACCCCGCCATCCTGGACATCCTGCTGGTGGTCAACATTGGGCTGTCCATCATGATCCTGATGATCACCATGAACATCTCCGACGCGCTGGAATTTTCCATTTTCCCGTCCCTGCTGCTCATTACCACCCTGTTCCGGCTGGGCATGAACGTGTCCAGCACCCGGATGATCCTCACCACCGGCGACCCCGGCGTGGTCATCCGCAACTTCGGCCAGCTCATCACCCAGGGCGACATCGTGGTGGGCTTCGTGATCTTCTTTATCATTGTGCTGGTGCAGCTCATCGTCATCACCAAGGGCGCGGAGCGCGTGTCCGAGGTGGCCGCCCGGTTCACCCTGGACGCCATGCCCGGCAAGCAGATGGCCATCGACGCCGACCTGTCCTCCGGCCTCATCGACGAGCAGCAGGCCCGGGTACGCCGGGAGAAGATCCAGAAGGAGGCCGACTTCTACGGCGCCATGGACGGCGCCACCAAGATCGTCAAAGGCGACTCCACCATGTCCATCATCATCACCGTCATCAACCTGGTGGGCGGCGTCATCATCGGCATGGTGATGAGCGGCGACCCCATCGACGTGGTGATGAGCCGGTACTGCATCCTCACCATCGGCGACGGCCTGGTGTCCCAGATTCCCTCCCTGATGATTTCCACCGCCACCGGCATGATCGTCACCCGGTCCGTGTCCGAAGGCAGCCTCAACGCGGATGTGGTGGGGCAGTTCAAGGCCCAGCCCCGGGCCATTATGACCACCGGCGTGATTCTGCTGATCCTGGCGGTCATACCAGGCACCCCCACTGTCCCGCTGTTCATCGGCGGCGCGGCCCTGCTGGGGGGAGGATTCTTCCTCAACCGGCGGATGGACGCCCAGCGCCAGGCGGCCGCCGCCTCGGCCCAGACCCCCGCCGAAATCCCGGAGGAGGCCGCCCCCAGCGAGAGCGACTTCTACAAGGATATCAACAACGTATACACCCTGCTGTCGGTGGAGCCGGTGGAGATGGAGTTCGGTTACAGCCTCATCCCCCTGGTGGACGAGCGGCACGGCGGCAAGCTCATCAGCCGCGTCGTCATCTTCCGGCGGCAGTATGCCCAGGATATGGGCTTTGTCATCCCCTCCATTCGAATGCACGACTCCTCCACGCTGGGCACCAACCAGTACGCCATCCGCATCAAGGGCGAGGTGGTGGCCGAGGGCGAGATCCTGGTGGACTACTACCTGGCCCTGGAGCCCCCCAACCCCCTGGGGGAGATCGACGGCATCGAGACCATCGAGCCGGCCTACGGCATCCCCTCCCGGTGGATTCTGCCGGAGAACAAGGAGATGGCGGAAATTTACGGCTACAACGTCATCGACCCCCTGTCCGTCATGCTGACCCACCTGGCGGAGACGGTGAAAAAGCACGCCTACGAGCTGCTGGACCGGGCGGAGACCATCCGCCTGGTGGAAAACCTGAAGCAGTCCTCCCCGGAGCTGGTGGAGGAGGCGGTACCCGGTATCATCCCCTACGCCAAGCTGGAGAAGCTGCTGCGGGGCCTGCTCCAGGAGGGCGTGCCCATCAAGGACCTGGGCACCATCATCGAGACCGCCGCCGACGCTTTCTCCCAGGGCCGGGACCTGGATATGGCCACCGAGCAGGTCCGTGGCGCCCTGGCCCGCACCATCACCCGCCGCTTCTGCGAGGACGGGCAGCTCCGGGTCATCACCCTGGACGCCGAGGTGGAGAAGCGGATTATCTCCTCCCTCACCCGCAACGAGCAGGGCGTGTACCTGGCCATGGGCCCCGAGCTGATGCAGACCATTATCTCCCAGCTGGCCGAGCACCTGAAGAAATTCGGCGACCTGTCCCAGACGCCGGTGATCCTGGTCAGCCAGGTGATCCGGGGCTACTTCAGCCGGATGATTACCCAGTTCTACCCCAACGTCTATGTGCTGTCCTTTAATGAGATCACCAACAACGTGCAGATTCAGGCCCTGGGCAACATCACCGCCGACGCGCCCGCCCAGGCCCAGCGAAGGGCGGTGGCCACATGAGCCCCGTCCTGGAAAAGCGCCTCACGGAGGACGAGATTGAGGCCATGAGCACCCCGGACCTGCTGGCCCTCTACAAGTCCACGGGGGACGAGGAGCTAAAATGGCCCCTGGTCCTGCGGTACGAGGGGCTCATCAAGAGCGCGGCGCTCCAGATCCGGGGCGTGTACAGCAGCTTTGCCCAGGTGGATGATATCGTCAGCGAGGGCATCCTCACCCTGCTCAACGCCATCGACAAGTTCGACCCGGAGAAGGGAATCAAGTTTGAGACCTACGTGTCCAAGCGCATCCGTGGGATGGTCATCGACCTGGCCCGGAAGCAGGACTGGCTGCCCCGGAACATCCGCCAGCGGGCCAAGGAGATCGACGCCGCGGTGTCCACCCTGGCCAATGAGCTGGGGCGCTTCCCCACCGACCAGGAGGTGGCCGGCCATCTGGGCGTGCCTACGGACAAGTACCAGAAGGACGCCGCCCGGGTGGCCCTGAGCAACACCTTGTCCCTGGACGCGCTGATGGACGCCAGGGACATGGAGGGCTACCGCTTCGAGGTGTCCTCCGAGGACCCGTCGGTCCAGCCCGAGCTGGTGCTGGAGGACCAGGAGCTCCAGGAGACCCTGGCCCAGGGGGTGGCCGCGCTGCAAAAGAACGAGCAGATTGTGCTGTCCCTCTACTATGAAAAAAACCTGCATATGAAGGAGATCGCCCAGGTGATGGGGGTGAGCGAGCCCCGCATCTCCCAGATCCACTCCCGGGCCATCCAGAAGCTGCGGGACCACATGAGCGGATACCTGAACAGTGAAGCTCCTGCGAAAAACTCCAAAAAGCGGAAGAAGGCATGATGCAAGATGTTTAAAGGCTTTTACAACCTCACCTCCGCCATGGTAACTCACCAGAGCAACTTGAACGTGGTGGGCAACAACATGGTGAACATCTCCACCGCCGGCTTCAAGGAGAGCCGGTACATCGCCAGCACCTTCGACGACGTGATGTATTCCCGGGTAGGCAACGAGGAAAAAATCTATACCGAGATTGGCCGCCAGAGCTACATCCGCGCCAACGATGAGATCTATGTGGACTATAGCCAGGGCATCCCGGAGCCCACCGGCATTTCCTTGGACTTCGCCATCATGGGGGACGGGTTCTTCGCCATCCAGCAGGAGGGCGGGGACACCGTCTACACCAGGGCGGGCAGCTTCTCCCTGGACGAGGAGGGCTACCTGTGCTTCCCCGGCACGGGCCGCGTGCTGGACCCGGAGGGCAACCCCATCCAGCTGGGGACCGACAAGTTGGTGGTAGACAAACAAGGGAACCTGACCACCCAGGAAGGCGGCTATCTGGGCCAGCTGGGGGTGTATACCTTCGCGGACCCCCAGGAGCTGGAGCACAACGGCGAGGGCTTCTTCACCGGTGAGGGGGCCCAGGCCATGGAGGTTCCCCAGGTGCTCTGGAAGTATCTGGAACGCTCCAACACGGATATGGTCCGGGTGATGACGGAGATGCTCACCAGCCAGCGGGCGCTGCAGAGCGCCGCGTCGGTGACCAAAATGTACGACGAGGTTATGGGCCACGCCGCCAGCGACGTGGGCCGGATGGGATGAGGTGAGCGGCCATGAATCAATCCTTTTATATCGGCGCCGTGGGCGCCCAGCAGCAGCTCCGCCGCCTGAACATCCACGGAGACAACATCGCCAACCTGAACACCGTGGGCTTCAAGGCGGACCGATCCGACTTCAGCGCCCTGATGTACCAGAACCACCGGGGCATCGAGGAGGAACTGCCCATGGGCGTGGGCGCCCGGCTGCTCATGACCTCCACCGATTTCTCCCAGGGCCCCGTGGAGGATTACGGCCGGTCCCTGGACTACATGATTGAGGGGGAGGGCTTCTTCGGCCTGGTGGACTTGGCCACGGGGGAAGTCACGTATACCCGCAACGGCGCTTTTGTGATGTCCTCGCTGGAGCGGCCCACCGGCCAGGTGGATGGGAACGGCCAGCCCATCCTGGAGACGGTGTACTGCCTGGGAGACGGCACCGGCCGCTTTGTGCTCAGTGAGTCCGGCGGCCTGATTGAGGTGGAGGACCCCAAGCAGAAGCTGCCCATCGGCATTTTCGACTTTGCCAACTATGACGGCATGGTCCAGCTGGACGACACCCGCTATCTGCCGGTGGACAAGAACGGCGACCTGTGGTACGGCAGCGGCGTCCTCCGCCAAGGGGTGCTGGAAGGGTCTAACGCCGACCTGGCCCAGGAGTATACCAAGGTGATTGAGTCCCAGCGGGCCTACGGCATGGCCCTGAAAATGGTGCAGACCTCCGACGAGATCGAGAACACCATCAATAATCTGCGCGGCTGAGGAGGGAATTGAATGTCGATTAAGAATTACGACGAGCTGAACTCCCTGGAGCTGGACACCCTCCGGGAAATCGGCAGCGTCGGCACCGGCAACGCCGCCACCGCCCTGTCCCAGATGCTGGGCAGGCAGGTGCGCATCACGCTGCCCGAGGTGCGCATTATGGGCTACAACGAGGCCATTGAGTGGATCGGCGGCCCGGAGGAGATCACCGCCGGCGTGCTGGTGAAACTCAGCGGCCATGTCAACGGCATCATGCTGTCGGTACAGCCGCTGGAATTTGTCAATATCGTGCTGGAGAGCATGATGGGGAAGACGGTGGGCAGCTACGACCAACTGACGGAGATGGAGCACTCCGCCCTGGTGGAGGTGGGCAACATCATGATTTCCACCTTCATCAACGCCCTGAGCGGCCTGGCCGGCATGGATGTGAACCTGACGGTGCCCGCCTTCACCGTGGATATGCAGGGCGCTATTCTGGCGGTGCCTATGGCGGAGTACGGCGGGCAGTCCGACTACATCATGACCATCGGAGGCAACTTTGTGAGCGAGAACAAGCAGGTTCCCTGCCGCCTGCTGATGTCGCCGGACCTGAGGTCCTTAAATGCCCTTTTACGGAAGCTGGGCGTAAGCGATGGCTGACAAGATCACGATCGGTATTGCGGACATGAAGATGGCCAAAGGGGAGGGAATGTTGGTCACATACGCGCTGGGGTCCTGCATCGGCATCTGCCTGCACGACCCGTCCCTGAAGCTTGGGGCCCTGGTGCACATCATGCTGCCGCTGAATATGGAGACGGGACGGAAAAACCCGATGAAATATGCCGATACCGGGATCAAGGAGACCTTGAAGCAGATGGAGGCCAAGGGCGCCAGCCGCTCCAGGATCACCGCCAAAATTGCCGGCGGGGCCATGATGTTCAAGGATGGAAGCGGCTCGCTGGGCAATATCGGCCAGAGAAATATTGAGAGCGTGAAGCTGAACCTGAAAAAGGAGGGCGTCCGCCTGCTGAAGGAGGACGTGGGCGGCACTGTGGCCCGCACCCTGCTCTTTGATGTGAACAGCGGCCTGGCCTGTATACGCAGCTATGGCCGGCAGGAACTTATCATTTGACACCGCGACAGCGGAGAGGGAGTGTTGGCAATGATGGAAGATAATAAACAGGGCATCCTGCTGGAATCCGGCACCAATGAGATTGAGATCATGAAGTTCACCATCGGCGGAAACCTGTACGGCATCAACGTGGCCAAGGTGCGGGAGATTATGATCTCCGCGCCGGTAAAGCCCATGCCCATGGCCCACCCGTCGGTGGAGGGCATTTTCAAACCCCGGGACACGGTGCTCACCGTGGTGGACCTGCCCAAGTACCTGGGCGTGGAGAGCCCTAAGGACCCCAAGGACATCTTCATCATCACCAACTTCAACAAGATGTTCATCGCCTTCCGGGTCCACGCCGTGGACCGCATCAGCCGCATCTCCTGGACGGACATCCAGAAGCCGGACAAGACCGTTTCCGGCGGGGCGGAGGGCGTGGCCACCGGCATCGCCCAGTGCGACGGCGAACTGGTCACCATCCTGGATTTTGAGCGCATTGTGGCTGAGATCGCCCCGGAGACCTCCATCCAGATGTCTGAGGTGGAGCAGCTGGGCCCCCGGGACCGCAACGACAAGCCCATCTGGGTGGCGGAGGACTCTATCCTGTTGAGCAAGATGATTGAGGATTCCCTGCGCAAGGCCAACTATGTGAACCTGCATATGTTCTCCAACGGCCTGGAGCTGTGGGAGGCCCTGGCTTCCCTGCCCCAGGAGGGCGATGTGTTCCGGGACGTGGCCCTCATCATCACCGACATTGAGATGCCGCAGATGGACGGCCACCGGCTGACCAAGCTGGTGAAGGAAAATAACCGGCTGAAGCAGATTCCCCTCATCATTTTCTCCTCCCTCATCAGCGAGGAGATGCGGCGCAAGGGCAGGGACTTGGGCGCCGACGAACAGCTCACCAAGCCGGAGATTGGCCACCTGGTGGACGTGATGGACCGCCTGCTGGCGCGCCAGGATCGGCAGGCCAGGGGCTGACAGAACCGGGCGGCCCGCGGGCGCGATTGTGCGCCGCCCGTAAGACAGGATTTAGTAGGAGGCGCTTAGCTTATGAGCGGCAAGTATATCGTGCGGCAGCCCATCCGGGACGCTGCTGGCAACACCATCGGGCATGAGATTCTTTACTACGGGGCCAACCAGGCTTTCAGCAGCGATAGCTCCACTTCCAGCGCGGAATTTGCCGCCGCCAACACCATTTATAGCTTTCTCACGGAGAACAGCCCCAAGGTGTTGAAGGGGACGCTGAACTTCATGACCTTCACCACCATGCTGCTGATGAAAAAGACTCCCCGGCTTTTTGACAAAAGCGACCTGGTCATCCAGATTGATGACGCCGTCATCATTCACCCCCTGTCCATGCACCTGGTGCGGCAGTATGCCAAGGAGGGCTATCGCGTGGCGGTGAACGACTTCCAGTTTACGCCCCGGTATCTGGCTCTGCTGGACGACATCCACTTTATCAAAATCAACGCCAAGACCGCCACTGAAGTTACCATCCGCAATACGGTGGAGATTGCCCACAGCATGAATATCAAGTGCATCGTCACCAACATCGACGAGGAAAAGCTCTACCAGCGGGCGGTGGCCCTGGGCGCGGACGCCATGGAGGGCACCTATGTGGCCGATAAGCTGACCACCAAGGCCCACAGCAGCGCCTACATCCAGAGCAATTTCTTTCAGCTGATGGTGGCCGTCACCCGGGACGAGCCTAACGTGGAGGAGATTGAGCAGATGATCGCCGCCGACGCCAGCCTGTCCTACGGCCTGCTCAAGATGGTCAACTCCGCCTACTTTGCCCTTCGTTACCGGGCCACCACCATCCGTCAGGCCATCATGACCCTGGGTCTGGGCCAGCTGAAGCAGTGGATCTACCTGCTCAGTGCCAGCAACGCGGAGAACGAAGTGGACGCCGGTTCGGAGGAGTTCTTGAAGCGCTCCTTCATGCGGGCCAACTTTTGCAGCGAGCTGATGAACTATGCCAAGAATATGCCCATCTCCAAGGCGGAAGCCTACCTGATGGGAATGTTCTCCACCCTGAATTACCTCATCGACGCCCCCCTGGAGGATATCCTGGAGGAGGTGCCGGTGGCCGACGAGATCAAGGCCGCCCTGCTGCGCCATGAGGGGCGCTGCGGGAAGCTGTACGACCTGGTCCTGAGCTATGAGTCCGCCGACTGGGAAAAGATCACCGTGCTGGCCGAAGAGCTGAAGATTCCCGACAATATGATTACCAGCGTCTATTTCATCTGCATGGAAAACGTGAACACCCTTTGGGAGCAGCTCACCAACCCCTATCCCCATCAGATGCCCGCTCCCGAGGGGGGAGAGGTCCCCGCGCAGTGAGCCGGATCAAAAAGGTAAAAAATCTCTGGCGGAGCTGGGCTCCGCCAGAGATTTTACGTTTTCCACCGGTTAACGGGCGTGATGGGGGCGTTCCATCACCAGCTTGCAGGCCTGGAGAAGCTGGGCGGTGATGTCGCTGTTAAATTTGCCCTCATACACTGTCAGGCGGGGCACCCGATCATTGGGTTCCAGCACCACATACTTGGGGGGCAGGTGGTTCAAGGTGATGGCCTTTACGTCCTCCATGCACCGCTTGCAGGAGCACAGGCCGAACATTTTCACATATTTGGGGGCCTTTTCCTCCACCAGCACCTGCATCACGTTGATGTAGCCCGGGTTATCCGGCTCCAGGAAGAGATGCTCCTCCTGCCCGGGGACAGGCTGCTGGGCGGGGGCGGGCTCCTGGGAAACGGGAACGGGCTCCGGCTGGACGGCGGGGGCGGGCTCCCGGGAAACAGGAGCCGCCTGCCGGACGGGCTCCGGCGCCGGGGCGGCGGGCGCGGCTTGGGCAGGCGCGGCCTGGGCGCCCAGCTCTCCCTCCAGGGCGTCCTCCAGGGCGTTGCGGATCTGGACCGACGCGGCGGCGTCCGGCGCCATGGAAGTGACGATGGGCGGAACGGGGGCGGCGGGGGCCGGGGCGGCGGCTTCGTCAACGGGGTCCGCTTTCTTGCTCAACAGGTTCATGACCCGCGCAGTCTTACTGGTTTTGTCCTTTGCCATGATGCGATACTCCTTACTCAGTTAAAAAATTTAGAGATATACTTCTGACGGAAGGTCTGTTTGGGCCGGGGGAAGCGCTCCCCAGCCACCGCGTCCACGATCTCCTGGAAATCCTGGGCGGGACGGGAGTCGGGCTGGTAGGTGAGCACGGTCTGCCCGTGGGCCGGGGCCATGGCCACGCCCACCCCCCGGTGGATCTTGGCCTGGAACACCCGGCTGCCCAGCTGCTCCGCCACGTCCTGAGCCAGTTCCAAGATGTCCTTGGAGAGGGTAAGCCGTCCGTTGTACTTGTTGATGAGGATGCCGATCACCTTCAAGTGGGGGTTGAAGCTGTCCCGCACGGTCTCAATGGTCTCCTGAAGCTGGGTGACACCCACCAGGCTGAGTACCTCCGCCTCCATGGGGACGATGAGCCCGCTGGAGGCCACGTAGGCATTGACCGTGAGGATGTTCAAGGCCGGCGGCGTGTCGATGATGACGAAGTCGTACCGGGAGCGCACAGCGGACAGCTGCTGGTCCAGCATAAATTCCCGGCGGGGGACGGTGAACTCCACCTCGGCGGCTGACAGCATGATATCCGAGGGGAGCACGTCGCCGTATTCGGTGGACTGGATGGCGTCCTCAATGGTGCAGGTCCCCTTCAGCACATCGTAGACCGTGCTGCCCGAACCGATGTCCAGCCCCAGGTTAAAGCCCAGGTTGCCCTGGGGGTCCAGATCCACCCCCAGCACTCTGGCCCCGCGCTGGCTCAGGCCGCATACCAGGGCGGCGGCGGTGGTGGTTTTGCCTACGCCCCCTTTTTGGTTGGTGACGGTGATGATTTGAGTCAAGGAACATTCCCTCCCTTTCACAAAAACTTGGGGAAAAGTCTTAAGTTTAATATACTACAGGTCGATAAAAAAGAACAGAGGTACAGCGAAAAAAACTGTAAAAAAATTTGAGAAAATTTTTCGCCAAATAAGCTTGGGACGGGGCATTCCGCCCATAACCCGGTTTAGAAAGGAGCGGTCCGGCATGGCGTCTATTACCAGTTTGAGCAATAGCAGCTATAGCACCAGCAGCATCTATGGCAACCGAAACGTACTCAGCGGTCTGGCCAGCGGCATGGATACCGAGACCATGATCGAAAACGCGGTATCCGGCATCAAACTGAAGATTCAGAACCTGGTCAAGAAGCGCACCAAGATTGAGTGGCAGCAGGAGGCCTACCGCAGCATCATCGACAAGGCGGTGAACTTCAACAACAAGTACACCTCCTATTCCTCCAAGACCAACCTGCTCAGCAACAGCTTCTTCAGCAACGCGGTGAACACCGCCACCAAAGGCACCTTCGCCGATAAAATTACCGCCAGCGGCAAGACCTCCAGCGACGTCAAGATCAACGCGGTGAAGCAGCTGGCCTCCGCCGCCTCCTATACCGTATCCGGCATGAATACCGCCCTGAGCGGGTCCAGCAGCGGCGTCCAGGCCGGCAAGGGCTTTGACATCGAGGGGACTACCCCGGTGAGCACCGTGGCCGGCTCGCTGTCTTTCCAGTACGGCGGCACCAACGGCACCGTCTTTGACATCAAGTTCGGCGAACTGGAGAACGTCAACGACGTCAAGGTGTATAACGCGGACGGGACGGAAAAGACCGACGCCACCAACGCCGAGAAGCTGGCCCAGGCCATCAACAACAAATTGAGCGAGATCAGCTATACCTACACAAAAAACGGCGTGCGGGAGACCACCACCGCCGACAAAGTGGTCAAGGTGACAGCGGACCCCGTTGTCGGCAGCATCTCCCTCTCCGACGGCCTGAATGAGGGCAACAAGGTCAATGTCTGCTTTGTCTCCGGCGATATTGAGGACAACTTGGGCATCAAGAAAGGCGACACGTCGATCCGGGCGTACCAGGCCCTGACCAAGGATGTCAACACCAGGGATTATCTGGCCGACAAGGAATTGGGCATCACCTTCAATGGCGTCACCAAAAAGATCAGTTTGGCCGAAGCGGTCGAGAAGTCCAAGATCACCTATGACGACCCCGCCGGCACGGACGCCAACCAGAAGTTTATCCAGGCGCTGCAAGGCGAACTGGACGACGCTTTCGGCGCGGGCAAGATCAAGGCTTCCTACGAGGACGGCAAGCTGGCTTTCGCGCCGCAGGGCGAAGGCGATACCCTGAGCGTGGGCGGCTCCACCGTGAAGGCCATGGGCTTTGAGGATGGGGACAGCAACTACATCAACGCCAGCAAGAAGCTGTCCGACCTGGTGGGCGAGGGCTTCTTTAAGAAAGAGAACCGGCTGATGGGCACCTTCGACGAGGGCGCCAAGCCCACGTTGAGCAAAAACGGCACTTATTACGTGGACAGCAAGGGCAACAAGGTGGACAAGGATGGCTACCGCCTCAGCAACGACGACAAATACCTCTACGATTTCCAGGTGAACGACGCACACATCAACATCACCGAGGACACTACCCTGGAGAGCCTGATGAACTCCATTAACTCCAATCCCGACGCGGGGGTGAAGGTGAGCTACTCCAAGCTGACCAACGAGTTTAAGTTTACCGCCACCGAGACCGGGGCCAACAGCAAAATTGAGCTGGGCGGGCTGGCCAAGGATATGTTTGCCGCGCATGGCCGCAGCGCCGGCGACAAGTTCTCCGAGATGTATGACATTTCGCTGGGAAGCAAGCTGGGCTTTGAAATCGAAGGCGCCGGCACTTACAACTACCGCAATACTTTTGACGAGAACAGCACGGTACAGGACGTTGTCGACAGTCTGAACGGATCGCTGAACAGAAACCACAACATGACCGCTTCTTTTGATGAACTCTCGGGCCAGATTATCATCACCGACGATGAGACCGGCAAGACGGTGAATTTCAAAATGCTGGACGAAAACGGCAACAAATACAAAGAACATAACTTTGGCGCCTCCCATACCACCGGCCAGGATACCATTATGGACGTGGAGATCAACGGAAAGCGGTTCGAGAACCTGACCCGCGCCAGCAACAGCTTCGACATCGACGGAATGACCATCAACGTGAAGGGCGAGTTCAACAAGGACGGCAAGGTGGACGCCGACGGCACCGTGCGGGACGCGGAGGGCAACGTTGTGGACCCCATTACCTTCGAGACCACCACCGACAGCGACAAGCTTGTGGACACCATCCGGGAGTTCGTGGACGACTATAACGCCATGATTACCGAGATCAAGAGCGCTTACTCCACCATGCCCGCCCAGAAGAACAAGAATGAGCGCTACGAGCCCCTTACCGCCGAGCAGGAAGAGCAGTACACCGAGAGTGAGCTGAAGGCCTACAACGAGAAGGCCAAGCAGGGCATTCTGTTTGGCGATACCAACTTGTCCGGTATGTACGGCAAACTGCTCAACGCCATCAGCCCCGGCGGCACTGACGGGCAGACCCTGCGGGAGATCGGCATCAACACCAGCTACAGCGACGGCCTGACCACCCTGAGCCTGGACGAGGATAAGCTGCGCAGCGCCCTGGAGAGCGACCCGGACAAGGTGCGCACCGCCTTTACCAAGACCAAGGAGGGCGGCGCGTCCTCCGACGGCCTGATGCAGACCATGCAGAACACCTTGAACGCCTATGTTAAGACCACCGGCGAACCCAAGGGCGTACTGATTACCCGGGCGGGCTCCGTGAAAGCCCCCACCTCTCTGAACAGCAACAGCCTGAAGAGCCAGATCGACAGCATCGACAACCAGATCGACCGCTGGCAGGACAAGATGGCTGACCAGATTGACCGCTATACCACCCAGTTCAGCCGCCTGGAGCAGCTGATCGCCGAGATGAACTCCCAGGCCTCCGCCATGGCCGGCCTGATGGGCGGGCAGAGCGGCTATTAAACCCAAATACCGGGCGAGAAGGAGTCAAGAATGGATTTCAAAGGCTACCAGGGATATCAGGGCTACAAGGAGCAGGGCATCAATGACCTGTCCCCGGGGGAGCTGCTCCTCCTGCTGTACGATGAGCTGGTCAAGCGCCTGATCCGGGCCGACCTGGCCCTGGGGAAGGAGGATTACGTCCTGTTTGAGGCCAGTGTGGACCGAAGTTTGGAGATCATCCGCTATTTGGATGACACCCTGGATATGCAGTACCCCATCAGCCGGAACCTGAACCGCCTGTACGACTATCTCAGCTTTGAGCTGAACCGGGTGAAGGCCGGCCGGAACAAGACCGAGCTGGACCGGGTTAAGGGCATGGCGGGGGAACTGCGGGATACCTTCCGCGAGGCACAGAAAAACGTCCGGCAGGAGGCAGCCGCCCAGGAGGCGGCGGGCGCCGGCACCCAGGGCTAGGACAGCGCGATGGACGAGAAGGCCATTATGGACGCCCTGGTGCAGATGAAGCGCACCGGCAACCTGCTTAACGAGCTGTGGGATCTGACCCAGCAGCTAGGCCAGGCGTTGGATCGGAGCGACCAGGTGAGTATCCAGATGCTGATCGCCATGCGGGAGGAGCCCTTGGGCAAGCTCCTGGCGGCAGACCAGGCCCTGCGGGACCAGCTGGAGGCCCTGCCCAACCGGGAGGACGCGGCCGCGCTGGCCGCCATGCTCA
Source organism: uncultured bacterium (assembly GCA_946548895.1). Classification (GTDB taxonomy): domain Bacteria; phylum Bacillota; class Clostridia; order Oscillospirales; family Oscillospiraceae; genus Enterenecus. The sequence goes on from CAMNQF010000015.1 coordinate 17,730, forward strand.
ACGGGGGGCCCCCCGCCGACACCGCCCAGCGGCCACAGGTCATGCTGTGCGAGCAGGTGGGCTCCAACCACCGCCGCCTCAAACAGGTGAGGGAGCTGGACCGGGTGCTGAACCAACGGCTGGGCAGGGAAAATTCAGCATACCAATAGGGACCGAAACAACAAAATATCGGCCCGGCAGGCAGCCGGGCCGATATTCCGCGAACGTACATAAGTATCATGCGCCGGGGACGGACAGCGCCCAAAGCGGCGCGCCGTTGTCCCGGGCCGAGGATAGCTCGTCCAGGATGATCTGCGGGTCCCAGGCCACCAGACTGCGCTCCAGGCTGTTGGGGTCCGCCACCAGGACGTCCCCGGAGAGGGTTGTGCCTCGGATCAGAATGAAATGCCCCCCATTGGTGAAGTGGCCGGGTCCCACCTGAGCCACCACCAGGCAGCCGTCCCGGAGCGCTTGGCGCAGGGCCTCCGGGGTCCATTCGGCCAGGGACTCGGCCTCCAGGCCGAAGGCCCGGGCGGTGCCTCGGATGATGGAGTGGTACGAGCCGCTCCGCCGGGCCCAGTAGCCATGTTCCGCCGCCCAGGCGGCCATTACGGCGGGATCGGTCTCCGTGCCCGTCATGGTGGCCACCACCATTGCCATGACGGTGGGGCCGCACCCATAGGGCCCGATGGGGTCTGTGCCGTAAAGCTGCTCCGCCCACTCCTCGTCGGACTGGCAGAAGTAAGTGACGTCCCAGCGGTTGCCGGTGAGGATTTGCCTGCCGTCCTCCTCCAGGAGGGTGGTGACAGGCGGATCGCTGGCCGGCGGGGGGGATCCCTTCGGCGGCGGCGTGGCTTCCGGGGTGGGCTCCGGCGGCGGAGCGGTGAACGCCTCCCAGGCCAAGGCGGCCTGCCGGGCCAGTTCCGCCGTATGGCGCGCCGCCGCGGCGGCAAATTCGGCGGCTTTGTCCGCCGCCGCCACACAGAACTGTCCGGCGGCGTCTATCGCGGCCGCGCCGGCGTCCGCCGCCGCGGCGGCAACGGAGCGGACGGGGGCTACGATGCGCTCATAGGTGTCCGGGTCAAAGCGGCTGCAGGCGGCCAGCTCCGCCGCGCCAATGCACAGCAGGCCCAGCAGGACCGCCAGTATCATGTTTCTCCGCCTGCGGCCGCGGTCATTTCGGCTCACCCGCACACCCCCTTCCAAAATTGAGATCTTCTTCATTATAGCAGATATCCCGTCATTTTCAATGGAAAGTACTTCGGACCCGCGCTTTTTCGCGGAGGGAGCCAGACGCCTATGCCAACCATTCTATTGGATCACGTTTCAAAATTCTATAAGCCCAAGCGCCGGAGGAAGGGTCCGGCCCATCAGGAGACGGGCGTGGAGGATGTGGAGCTGACCATCCACCAGGGGGAGTTTGTTTTTGTGGTGGGAGGCAGCGGAGCGGGAAAAACCACCCTGCTTCAGCTGATAACCGGCCAGACCAAACCCACCCGGGGCAAGGTTTACGTGAACGACAAGGATCTGAACCGGGCCATGCTCCTCAGCCGGAACCGGGCGGCGGTGATGTTCGGCCAAATTTGGCAGGACCCTACCCTCATCCGCAAGCGGACCGTGGGAGAAAATCTGGCGCTGGCCTCTCACATCGCCCTGGGCCGGGAGCACCCCCGGATGGTGGACATCCGGGTAAAAAAGGTGCTGGGCCTGGTGGGCATGAAGGGGGTGGAGGCCAAATACCCCGTGGAGCTGTCCATCGGGGAGTGCCGCCGGGTGGAGCTGGCCCGGGCCCTGATCGGCAGCCCGCCTATTCTGGTGCTGGACGAGATCACCGCCAATCTGGACGATGACTGCATCTGGGATACCCTCCACCTGCTGAACGATGTGAACCGGCGGGGAACGACGGTCATCATGGCCACCCATGACAGCCAGTACGTGAATATCCTCCGCCGGCGGGTCATCACTATGTCGGGGGGACGGGTGGTCTCGGATGAGAAAAAGGGAAAATACGGCGATGTGCTGGAAAGGGACAGGAAACCCCTGGTCTTTACCAAGCTCAGGACCGATTTCATATAAAGATCCACAGTCAAGAAAATTAGGAGGAAGAGTCCATGATCAAAAACATGAAGATCCAAAAGAGCCTGATCCTTGGTTTTGGGGTCACCATCGTTGTCTCTGTGGCCATTATCATCGCGTCGCTCATCCTGATGAACGTGCAGAAGAGCCAGTACAACGACATTTTGGCGCGTTACGTGGGAGCCAACAATATGGTCGCCGAGAGCCGGATCGACTATAACATCGCCGCCCGCAACCTGCGTGACGCCGTGCTGTCCGGCGATACCAGCAGCCTGGACACCACCACCACCAAGATGACCGAACTGGAGCAGGACCTCCAGCAGCTGACCAGTATGTATCCCCTGGAGGACAAGTCCGCGCTGGATAAGTTCACCAGCCTGGCCAATAGCTGGATGCAGGAGGCGAAAACCATTGCCTCCGTCACCCGCACCGACCGGGAGCAGGCCGTTGCGCTGATCGTGTCCGACTGCACCCCGGTGCTGAACCAGATGGCTGACGCCGGCACTCAGCTGGCTCAGGAAATCTCCAAGGCCCAGACTGATATCATCAAGCAGCAGGATCTGGTGTCCAACATCGCTTTGGGCGTCATCGTGGCCGTGATGGTGGTCGCCACCATCATCGTGCTGCGCATCGCCCTGACCATCATCAAGAGCATCGTGGTGCCTGCCGAACAGGTCCACAACGCCCTGGTGGGCTTCAGCGAGGGCAAGCTGGACATCCCCGTGGACTACCACAGCACCAGCGAACTGGGCGAGATGTGCGACGCCCTGCGCACCAGCCAGAACGTGCTGGGCGAGGTCATCAGCGACACCTGCCGCCTGCTGGAGGAGATGGGGAACGGCAACTTCGATGTGCGCTCCAAGGACGCCAATATGTATGTGGGCTCCCTGAGCAGCATCCTCACCTCCGTGCGGGCCATCAACCGGGGCCTCAGCGACGCCCTGACCCAGATCAGCCAGAGCGCCGAGCAGGTGTCCGCCGGCGCCGAGCAGGTGTCCACCGGCGCCCAGTCCCTGGCCCAGGGCGCTACTGAGCAGGCCAGCGCCGTGGAGGAGCTGTCCGCCACCATCGCCGAGATCGCCAACAACTCCCGCAAGAACGCCGAGAACAGCGAAAAGGCCGCGGCCCACTCCACCGACGCCGGCCAGAGCCTCAGCGAGAGCTCCGAGTATATGCAGCAGATGGTTGCCGCCATGGAGAAGATTTCCGACTCCTCTTCCGAGATCGGCAAGATCATCGCCACCATCGAGAACATCGCCTTCCAGACCAACATCCTGGCCTTGAACGCCGCCGTGGAGGCCGCCCGCGCGGGCAGCGCCGGCAAGGGCTTTGCCGTGGTGGCCGACGAGGTGCGCAACCTGTCCGCCAAGTCCGACGAGGCCGCCAAGGCCACCAAGGAACTCATCGACCGCTCCATTGTGTCCGTCAAGGAGGGCAATGAGATTGTCCAAAAGGTTTCCGCCGCCCTCCAGGCCACCAACGAGCGCGCCGGCCTGGTGGTGGCCTCCGTCCAGGAGATCACCAAGGCCGCCGAGGAGGAGTCCGAGGCCATTGCCCAGGTGACTGAGGGCATCGACCAGATCAGCTCCGTGGTGCAGACCAACTCCGCCACCAGCGAGGAGTCCGCCGCCGCCAGCGAGGAGCTGTCCAGCCAGGCCGCCCTGATGAAGGAGCTGCTCAGCCGCTTCAAGCTGCGCCAGGATGGCTTTGCGCCTAAGGCCCAGCCCGTCTACAGCGCCGCCGCTTCCTCCTATGAGGACAGCTACGACGCCGCTCCCGGCCGCGACGCCTCCGCCAGCAGCGTGTTCAGCAAGTACTGAGAAACACGAAAAACTGCCAGGAGGCGGTAGACGCCGTCTCCTGGCGGCTTTTTGCGTGATACTTCACGCGTAACCCCAAGAGAGGAGCGGACCTATGGCAGATATGAAGGCCCAGGACAAGGACCTGGTCTTTGCCCTGGATATCGGCACCCGCAGCGTGGTGGGTGTGGTGGGCCGGCCGGTGGGAGACCGGCTGAAGATCCTGGATGTGGAAATGGCCGAACACGGCAAGCGGGCCATGATGGACGGCCAGATCGACGACATCCGCCAGGTAGGCGCTTTGGCCCGCACGGTGACGCAGCGGCTGGAGGGCCGGCTGGGCGTACGCCTGGAGCGGGTGTGCGTGGCCGCCGCCGGGCGGGCCCTGCGCACGCAAAAGGGTTCGTTTACCCTGGAGCTGCCCGAGGAGCAGTCCATTGACGCCGAACAGATCAGCGCCCTGGAGGCCGGGGCGGTGTCCGCCGCCGAGGAGGCCCTCCAGACCGACGGGGACAGCCGCCGCCAGATGTTCCTGGTGGGGTACACCGTGGCCCAGTACCGGCTGGACAACTACCCCATGGCCAACCTCCAATACCACACCGGCCGCAGGGTGGAGGCGGATGTGGTGGCTACCTTCCTCCCCGGCGAGGTGGTGGAGAGCCTGTACGCCGCCATGCGCACGGCGGGCCTCCAGGTGGCCAGCATGACGCTGGAGCCCATTGCCGCCATGAACGCCGCCATCCCCGCCGAGCTCCGCCTGCTGAACTTGGCCATGGTGGACATCGGCGCGGGCACCACCGACATCGCCCTGTGCCGGGACGGCAGCGTGGTGGGCTACACCATGGCCACCGTGGCGGGGGACGAGGTCACAGAGGCCATTATGCGGTCCTTCCTGGTGGACTTCCGCACCGCGGAGCAGATTAAGCGCTCCATCGGCGAGAGCGAGGAGCTCATCCGCTGCCGCAACATCCTGGGCCAGGAGGAGCGGGTGTCCGTGGATGAGGTGGTCCAGGTGATCCAGGACCCCATGGATAAGCTGGCGGACGCCGTGGCCAAACAGATTATGAACGTAAACGGCGGCACTCCGTCCGCCGTGTTCCTGGCGGGGGGCGGCAGCAAGCTCACCGGCCTGCGGGAAAAGGTGGCCGCCCAGCTGGAGATGGACGAGAAGCGGGTGGCCATTGCGGGCAATAACTTTGCCCTGTCCGCTTTCTCCGACAACCTGGAGCTGGAAAAACCGGAGTACGCCACCCCGCTGGGCATCGCCATTTCGGCGGGCCTGGGCCTGCTCAACGACAGCTACGTGGTCATCCTCAACGGGCAGAGCGCCAAGCTGTTCCGCAACGGCGTGCTCACTCTGCGGGACATCCTGTTGATGAACGGCTACAGCTACGCCGATATGGTGGGCAAGACGGGCAAGAGCCTCACCGTCACCTTGGACGGGAAGCGGCTGGTGTTCCGCGGGGAGCCCGCCGTCCCCGCTGTGCTGCAAGTGAACAGGGAGGAGGCCGCCTTGTCCGCCACCGTCCACGCCGGGGATGAGATTCGTTTCATTCCCGCCACCCGCGGAGAGGACGCCCGCCGCACCTTGGGCGAGCTGTTGGGCGAGGACTTCTATGGAAAAGCCATGGTCAATAACGCCATCGCCCCTCTGGACCGGCCCCTGGTCCAGGGCGATGTGGTGCTCACCCTGCGCCAGACTCCGCCGCCCCGCCAGGAGGCCCCCGCGGTCCCCACTGCGCAGGCCTACGGCACCCAGGCCCGCACCACCCTGGCGGAGCCTGCCCGGCCCTTGCGCCCCCGGGAGGTGCACCTGTTTCTGAACGGAGACCCCCTGGTTCTCCCGGCCAAGGAGGACGGTTCGCCCTACTACCTGATGGATCTGCTGGAGTATTCCGGCATTGATTTTGAACATCTGGACCGGGCGGTCCGCCTGGAGGTCAACGGCGTGGAGCGGGGCTTCCAGCACACGCTGAAGGAGCAGGATTCTGTCACCATCACTCTGAACTGACGCAAGAGGTGTAATTCCTATGCCATTTGGAAAACCCAAGGCGCCCAAAGAGCCCAAGGCGCCTAAAGAGAAGAAGCCCAAAAAGCCGAAGCCGCCGAAGGTGAAGAAAGGCAAAAAGGGCGAGGAGCCGCCGGTCGAGGCGGAGGGCCAGGAGCTGGAGGAACAGGGGAAGAAGAAAAAGCTGCCCCTGCCGCTGCTGCTCCTGCCGCTGGCGGTGATCGCGGCGGCGGCGGTCATCATCTTTGTGTTTGTGCTGCCCCGCCTGCGGGGAGACGCGGACCCGGAGGTCACGGTCTCCGTGGAGCCGGAGCCTCCCGTCCTGCCCACCGAGATTCCCATCGGGGAGGACGTAGTCATCAAAGGCATGGCCCTGGGTTCAGATGAGAGCGGGGCCATGGCGGAGAAGGCCAAGACTATCACTTATGTCTATACCAATCTGAACGACGCGGGGAAGGCCGCCCAGACCTACGCCGCCCAGCTGGCGGAGGAGGACCCAGCTTTCCGTGTGGTAAATGAGGAGCTGGTCCGGCAGAGGGAGAAGCCGGACTATACCGCCGCCGAGGGCATGGTACTGTTGGCCCGGAATGTGCCGGTGGAGAAGCCGGAGCCTACCCCGGAGCCCACGGAGGCGCCCTCTGAGGAGGGAGCGGAGCCCACCCCGACCCCGGAACCCACCCCCACGCCGGAGCCCACCCCGGAGCCCGTTACCTATGTGCACACCGTGCGTATCACCTGGTCGGAGGGCAAGTGCGTGGTCACTGCGGACGAGGTGGAAGGAAAAGTGACGTCGCCTCCGCCCAGCACCACCCAGCCCGGCCAGTCCATCAGCAGGCGGGGAGCCCAGGAGATGCTGGAGGGCATGGCCCCGGAGCAGCTGGGCTTGCCTGGCGCCTCCATGGAGGAGTATGAGGTGTTGTCCCTGAGCGGCACCGAGATGGTGGACGGCAGGGCTTGCTACCGTATCAATGTGTACAGCAGCAACAACGCCCAGGGCAGCAACGAGTTCATGGGCAGCTATCTTTTGAGCCTGGATGGCGAGCATCTCTACCAACTGGATCCCGTCACCTACGAAATCGAAGAGATGAAGAAGCCCTAAAATTTGCAAGCGCCCGCCGGGAGCATTTGCTCCCGGCGGGTTTTATACAGGCAGCAGGCGCAGCGTTTCCGGCGTGCCGGTGAGCCGCAGGGGAGTGCCGTCCCCGGCCAAACTGGCCCAGGACAACAGCAGCGGGGTGAGCAGTCCTTCCAGCAGGGGAACATTGGAACGGGGGGAGGCGGCCTCCCGTGGAGTGAGGGCCCGGGCGGTATCCGGGTCCACCTGGGTTACGTTCAAGCCGTATTCCCGGGATAGGGCGGCAATCTGCCGGACCGTGACTGCCTGGCGGGCGTCCAGGTCCAGAGGCTGGAAACCGATGAGGCCGCTGAACCGTCCGGCGATCTCCCGCAGGACGCCGGCGCGGACCAGGGCCTGGCGGGCGCGCTCATCCGCCTGGTATAGCCGTCCGGCCAGGCCGGCGGGGCCGGGCGGAAGCTGTCCGTCCGCTTCCGCCGGCGGTGGGGCAAAGCCCAGCCCCCGCCTCTTCTCAGACAGGTCGGTATTGGTGGTGAACAGAAAGACGCACCGGCGGAAATCCAGCTCCCGGTTCCCGTGCTTGTCCTCCCGGCGGGCAGTGCACCGGCCCTCGTCCAGGATAGACATAAAGACCTTCAGAACCTCCGGGTGGGCCTTGTCCAGCTCGTCGAACATGAACACGGTGTGGGGACAGCGGCGCACCGCCTCCAGCACCGGCGCGTCATCATAGCCCACATACCCTGGCGGCGCGCCGGTGAGGCGGTACACCGAGTGAGCCTGGGTAAAGGTGTTCAGCTCCGTCCACACGGAGCGGAAACGCTCCTCCCCCAGGCAGCGGTTCAGCGCTGGGGCCACAGCCTTGCCCAGCTCCGACTTGCCCACGCCGGTGGGGCCATAGAAGATCAGGGACAGGGGGCGCAGGGGATCCCTCTTGCAGATGTGCCCGCGCAGCTTGAAGGCGGCAGCCTCCACCGCCGCCTCCTGGCCCACCACCCGCCGCTGAAATTCCCACTTCAGCATCTGAAGCAGGTCGGGCTCCGGGGCGGTGAGGGCCTCGTCCAGCCCCCGCAGGCAGTCGGCCATGGCCTGGAATCCGGCGTAACGCTGTACGGCCCCCCGGGCAAAAAAATCGCTGAGAAGGGCGCAGGCCCCGCCGTAGGCCACGGCGGGGCGGAAATAGAGCAGATAGTCCTCTCCCCGCCGCCAGAAGCCCACCTGGGCCTGGGCTGGCCGGCAGCCGGGTGGAAGGGCGCAGGCCGAAAACTCGTAGCTCCGCCCCAGCCGGGCGCAGGCATCCACCCGCTGCTTCAGCTGGGCATAGCCGGACGGCCCGCAGGCGCAGAATTGGGAAAACTCCATGGACGGCCTCCTCACGATGATGCCCGTACCGGCGTGGACGCTTCCGTTCTGGAAGCCCGCGGCGCGAAAGGCGGCGTATACGCCCCGGCCATAGGGCAGCAACCGTTCAGTTTTTTGGTATATAGGCCACATTATAGCCATCTCCGCGGAGTGCCAACCGCGCCCATACAAAAAAGCCGGCCCTCAGGCCGGCTTTTTTGAGGCGTTACGCATATACATCGATATACTGCCCTTTGGCGGGAGTGGGGACCGCTTCCAGCATCTTCAAGAGCTCCTGGCCCGCCAACTCCTGGCTGTCCATCATCTTCTTGGTGACAGCGATGGAGTAGTTGTTGGCAAAAGACGCCGCGCTCATGCCCATTGCCATGCTGGCGATGGATTCCATCATAGGTTACTCCTCCTTTCCCTCCGGCGGGGCCGGAGACTGGGTCTGGACGGGGCGGGAGCGCCCCGCCTGCTTATGATCCAGCACGCCGCCCAGCAGGCCCAGCAGCTCGGCGGGGGCGGACTCCTCCATAGCGGAGTCGCGGTTGGCGGCGGTGGCAGTGACCAGCTCGCTGCGCAGGATGGACACGTCCTCCGGCGCGGTAATGGCCAGGCGCACCCGCGTGCCGTCCACCGAGACCACGCGGACGGTGATGTCCTCACCGATCATCAGGGCCTCGCCGGCCTTGCGCTGCAAGATCAGCATAATCTGCCCTCCTCTGCGCCGAATTGGGCCAGGGGATGGCGCATCTCGTAGGCGTCGGTATCCAAAATGACCTGCCGGGCCACCCGGGTCTCCGGGTGAATGGCCACCGGGCATTTCAGATTGACCGTGCTGTCGGACACCGGCTTTTTCACCACGCACAGCACGTAGAAGCCCAGCTCCTGACTGTCCGTCACGCCCAGGTCCTTCAGCTCCTGGGGCTGGAGGATGGGGTTATAGCCAGGAAGAAGGGAGAAGGGACTCATGGCCACGAAGGCCAAGGCCGGGGTCCGGGTGCTCTGGAAGCACAGCAGGGACCCGGCGCCGCCGTCGAAGGGCAGGATCAGGAACTCATGTTCTTCCTCGAAGCCAAAAGGCCCCACGGGGAAGGTGATGATGTCCTCCGCCTCGTAGTCAATCTGGCCGAAGTATTTGGTCTGGAGCTTCAAACAAACGCCTCCTGTCGGATGGGCTGGTCAGGCCTCCACATCCACCGGCTGGTAATCGGGGTCGGCAGAAGGGGGCACGTACAGCGGCCCGCCCACATACTTGATAATCACATCAGGCTGCTGGGTGACGGACAGCTCAATATCGCCGGGAGTGAACTCGAACTGGGGCTGGTTTACCCGCCAGTCAAAGTTCAGTTTATCCATCTCATAGCGGATGTGCATCTCGCCCGGATCCCAGCTGATCTCCGGGGGGACGGAGGGGAGAAATTCAAGCCCCACGTTGGGTTTGTAGTTCTTCGTGGTGGCGTCAGCCGCGAATTGCGTAATCATATCCTGTCCAATTTTCGCCTCCAAAAGCATTTGACCCTGCTGGGCAAAGGTGGCCGTGGCGGTGTAGGATGCCTGCTGGCCCTGCTGGGCGTATTGTTCAATGGAGCGCACAGCGGTGGGGACCACGGAATTCCGGGCCTCGAAGGTGTCGATATTCAGCTTGATGGGCCGGCTCTTGATGCTCAACCCCCCATCCCCACGGGAGATTTCCAGGTCTGCGGTCCCGCGGCTATACTCCAGCTTGGCGTGGGAGACCTTCATCTCAATTTCAATGGGGACGGTCTTGATCTCAATCAGGGGATACATAATATCATTTTTCGCTCCTCTCTCACAACAACTTTACAATGCGCGTGGCATATCCGCTCAGTTCAAATAGTCCATCAAGCTCTGGGAAAGGATGCTGTTGCCCACCTTCAGCGCGGCGTTGTAGCTGTACTGGGCCCAGATGAAGGCGCTGATGGCCTCCGCCATGTCCACATCCTCCAATTCGCTGTACTGCTCCTGGAGGTTATCAATGTTGCCCTCCAGCAGCTTGGTGTTGTTCTGCAGCTTGGTGGTGCTGGCGTCCATATTGGTGAACTGGGTCTTGAACTCGGAGGCGGCGTCCTCCAGCTTTCCAACCAGGCCCCGGAACTCCTCGTACACCGCTGTGCTCCACTCGCCCTCTTTGGGGACGCTGTCCGCGATTTGGGTGAGCCGCTGTACGATGGAGTAAATGTTCCGGGGGTCGCCGTCCTCGTCCAGGCCATAGCCGATGAAGGTAATGCCATGGAGAGCGTCATTGTAGCCGCTGGACTCAATCAGCTTGCCGTCGTGCTCCTGGAAACCCAGGCCGATGTCCACAAAGCGCTTTTCGTTCACCAAGGTCTGCAGCTTGGCGGCATCCTCGACGGCCTCATCGTACTTTTCCTTGGTGATGACTTGGTCTTCCGCCTTGCCGTCAATCACCATGAAGAATGAGTTCTTTTTCTCGTCGTCGGTGGTGGGAGGAGTGGCCAATACCTTGCCGTCCTTGTCCACATACACGAGGTTGTTGGTGGGCACGCTGTTGTCGGTCAGCCGGTCGGGCTTGGAGTCGACGCGCGCTACCGCCTCATAGTAATCGGACGTTGAGATGAGGTTGAACATTGCCGGCTCACCGGGGTTGCCGGCGGCGTCCAGTTTGCGGAAATAGCCGCCTGGCTCTCCCTCGGCCCCGGTGAACACGGAGCCGTCCCTGTTGTACTCCACGAAGTTCTTGTCGGGTTCAGCTGGATCCTTGGCCTCCAGCTTAGGCAGGGTGTACAGCCGCTCGTACTCCGCGACCGACATCTTGATGATATTGTCCGTCTTGAGGTAGCAATTTTGGTTGGCGCCGGTGACATCCAGCTTTCCCGTATTATCCACTTGGATGAGTGTGTCACCGTTCTTCCAGACGTTGGGTTCCGCCGCGTCCACAGGCACCCCCCGGTAGTACAGCTGGTTGATTCCGTCCACCGTTTTTACCTCGAAGGGGACGTTGTGGCCATCCGCCCCGGCAAAAATGAAAGCGTCGCCGTATTTCTGGTTCAGGCTTTGGACTATGTTCTCCGTCATTACGCTCAGGGCCTTGCTCAACTGGGTGCGGGCGTCGCCGGAGGGGTCGTTCAGCATTCTCAGCGTGGTGTCCTTCAAGGTGCCCAGTTCCAGGCCGCCGTTTTCGGTATCGACCAGCGCGCTAATGGACTGAAGGCTGTTGAAAGCGGTCTGGAACTTCTGGTAGGTGCTGTTGCTGTTGGTATACTGGTACTCCGCCATCATGCGGGACTTGCGCAGCTGAAACGCCTTGGAGGCGGCGGCGGGATCCTCCGCGTAGGAATTGAATTTGCGCTGGGTGAGCATCGTATCCCGGGCATGGTTTTGAGAGATGAAGGAATTCATCAAATTTCTGCGGTAGCCTCTCAGCACGCCGCCTGTTGTAGCACGGATCATGGGATACCCTCCTTATGGTCAGCGTCCGGCGATGCCGGTGTTATTAATCAGCCGGTCGATTGCCTCGTCAATGGCGGTCATCATGCGGCAGGCGGCGGAGTACGCCTTTTGGAACTGCATGATGTTCATGGCCTCGTCGTTCAGGTCCACGCCGGATACGCCGTCCCTGCTGGTGTCAATCTCCACCAGCTGGGTGTAGCTGGTATTGAGCTGGACGTTGTTTTTGCGCGCGTCGTTGCCCAGGGTGGAGGCCATGTTGTCATACATCCCATTGAAACTGCCCTTGTACAGCTTGGAACTGACACAGTCGTCCCCAATCAGGTCCTTGGGGCTGTAGACCAGGTCCTCCGTCAGCTTGGAGATCATGTGGCCGATGTTTTCGTTTTTGGTGGTGTTCTGAATATCTCCGTCGTGGAGGAGGATATAAGTGGGGACTACCTTCACGTCGCCGGTGGACCAGCTGTGGGAGATGGAGATGTTGGAGGCGTTGATGCCGGTGGGATCGTCGTTGTCGTTGCGGTTGCTGAACAGGGGGCCCATGCCCTCCGGAGCCATGGTGGCGTTGACCGTGATCTCCTGGTCGGGGGGATTGGCGGCCGCGCTCACGCCGTGATCGCCCAGGAACCTGCTCAGGATTGCCTCCGCGTCGCCCTCTTTGCCGGCAATGATATTGCCCTTGGCGTCCAAAACGCCGTTCACATCAGCTTCCCAGGCGGAGCCGGCCCCGGCGGCCTCCTTGATCTTGGCCATAACCTTTTCCAGCGGGTCGTCCACGCTGATCTGCGCCCTGGTGAGCGTGCACTCGGGCGCGTGGGCGCCGTCGGTCCGGCCCACATAGTAGCCGCCGGCGTCCACATAGTAGCCGTTTTCGGCTTCCGTCAGCCCCAGGTCCTTGGGGGTGCCGGTCTGCTGCGCATAGATCAGGTTGCCGTCCTGATCCATCATGGCGCCCTTGTTCAGGGCGTTGTAGGTGTCGGCAAACTTCTTGGCCAGCAGGTCCATGGACAGCTGGAAGTAGGGGATGCCCCGCTTGATGGCGGCGTTTTCGTCTATGGCCACGTCGGCGTTGGTGGAGAACTCGCCCTTTTCGGTGAGCATCTCCCGCACCGCCTGGATGGAGCCGAACAGGTCGTTGTCGTCCAGGGTCACCGGGCGGCCCTTGTTCATGTCCAGGTCCTTGGGCACGATGTTGCGCTGGTCCACCAGGTTGGACACCATGATGGTATACATGGGGTCGTCGATCATCTCGGCGTCGGCCTCTTCGCAGGGGTTGCCGTCCTGGTCCAGGTAGGGCAGGCTGTCGGGGTCGTTGGGGTCATGGTTGGGGTTGGGATTGGGGATCTGCTTGATGGAGATCTGTGACCCATAGATGCCGTCCACCAGAACAGTGCTGTCCGTTGTGACCAGGGGGTCCGGGTTGGAGTCGCCCAGGGAGATGGTGAGCTTCTCCACCTCGATGCCCGCGCCGATCTCCTCCATGGAGTACTCCACCTTGATGTGCATCAGCTGGGACAGCTCGTCGATCTGGCGGTTGCGCTCGTCACGCATCTCCAGGGCGTTGTCGCCGTGGATCTCCGATTCCCGGATGGACTCGTTCAGGTTGCGGATGTTAGTGAGAATCTCGTTGGCGGAAGTGACCTTTTTCTTCAGGTCGTCCACAGTGTTTTCCCGCAGGTTCTCCAGCTTGTCGGCATAGGTGTGGAACAGGTTGCACAGCGCCTCCGCGGAGTTGCGCACCAGGGTGTCGTTGCCCTTGGTGGGCTCCTCGTTCAGCCCTTGCAGCTGCTTGAGGATGTCCATCATCTGGGCGTACAGGACGCCGTCGTCCTCATTGTCCTTGGTGATCTCCCGGCCCACCTCGTCCAAGGTGTCGGCGATCTCGTTGAGGCTGGCCAGGGTGGTGTCGTGATAGCCCACGCTGGCGGCGGTGTTGCGGAAGCGGATGTCCAGGTAGGGGTCCCGGACCTGGTTGATGCTGGTGACCAGGGCGCCGTTGCCCACGTGGTTGTCAAACTGGGAGCGGTATACATCGTTTCCGCCGGTTTTCAGGCTCACCTGGTCCAGCCGCTGGCGGGTGTAGCCCACCGTGTTGAGGTTAGAGATGTTGTTGCCAGTCACGCGCAGTCCGTGCTGGGCGGCATAAATGCCCAGGCGGGCTGTGGTAAAGCCGTCAAATGTTCCAACAGTACCCATAGCTAAAACTCCTTACTTGACACGCCGCGGTCAGGCGCGGAAATCTGTTTTCATATTTTGAGGCGGCTCCACGCCGGGGGGTTCGTAGCCCGCGCCCGGGTCCGCCGGATCCACTCCGGCGGCGGTGAGCACCTTTTCGATCTGGTGCAGGTTGAGTTCCAAGGTGTTCCGCGCCATGTCCGCGTAACTGCGGTACTCCTGGTAGCTGCGCCGGGCGGCCTCCGCCGCCTGCCGGGCCTCGTCCTCCAGGTCGGGGGGGACGCGGCCGGGCAGCTCCGCCAGGGAGACGCCGTTCAGGCCCAGGCCCTCCAGCAGTTTGACCCGCCGCTGGTCCAGCCCCCGCAGGGTGAGGGTCATGGCCTGCTCCTGCTTGAGCACGTCGCCCAGGGCCATGAGGTCGTCCTGCCGGACGGAATCCGCTTTCTCCTGGGCCAGGGCGGAAAGCCGGTCCAGGCAGCCGCTCAACTCGTTCAGCAGGCCAAGATAGGATCGGTAGTCAGCCGCCCCCATTTACCGCCCCTCCCCGAGGAACAGGATCCGGGCCGCGATGGCCATGGGATCCGGGGTATACTCGCCGGAGGCCACCTGCTGGCGCAGGGCGGCGATGTCGCCGGTGGTGGTGGTGGTGCGCACCTCGCCGGACAGCCGGCTGACCAGCCCCATGTGGAAGCGGTTGTCCTGACTGGGAGTGGAGAGGGTAACGCTGTCGTATTTGTTGCCGCCCGAGACCACCTGGGCCTTTTTGTCGCGGGCCGACTTGGCCTGATAGATTTTGGCGGGACTGATGGGGGAGATCGCGCCGTATCCGGACGAGGTCAGCATAGTCACTCACATCCTTTTGATATCCGTAGGGTTTCTTGCGCTACATTCAACTTATATATCGGCAAGGATGCCCAGAACATAAGAAAAAGGAGGAAATTTCTTTCTAAACGCCGTCTGCCCGGAGCTTTTGCCAAAAGCTCCGGGCAGAATTCGATGTTTTATGGCGTTTTACGGCCGCCGGCGTCAGCCCAGGCTCTTCAAATGCCGGAGGAGGACGTTGGAAATGTTGTCGCAGGAGGCCTGGATCATCACCGCGCCGATGTTTTGGGCCACGCCGGGCATACCGTAGACCACGGAGGATTCTTTGTCCTGGCCGATGGTGTAGGCCCCCTTCTTCCGCATGGCCAGCAGGCCCACGGCGCCGTCCTGCCCCATGCCGGTCATGATGATGCCCACCATTTTGCAGGTGACCACGTCGGCCATGGACTGGAACATGGCGTCCACGGAGGGGCGGTGGCCGCTGACCTTTTCCCCGGGGGTGCAGTTGACGGTGTACCGGGTACCGATGCGCACCACCCGGCACTGGAGGTCGGCGGGGGCCACCAAGGCCAGCCCCCGGTGGAGCTCGTCGCCGCTCTGGGCCTCCCGCACCTCCATGGCGCACAGGCGGTTGAGGCGTTCGGCGTACATTTTGGTGAAGCCGGGGGGCATATGCTGGACAATAACCATGGGCGGGATGTCGGCGGGCAGCCGCTTCATCACCGCCAAGGTGGCCTCGGTGCCGCCGGTGGAGGCGCCCAGGCCGATGATGACCCGGTCCAGGTTGGCGCTGGGACCTAGGCTGGGGATGGCGGATGCGCCGGCGGTGGCCGCGCCGCCGCCCGCCGGCGCAGAAGCGGTGCGGGGCCGGGCGTTGGCGGCGATGATGACCTTCTGGGCCAGGGCGGCCAGGAAGGTGGCCTCGCTGGTGGTGCCGTCAGGCTTGCGGACGAAGTCCACCGCGCCCGCGGCCAGGGCGTCGAACACCTTCAAATTTAAGGAGGACACCAGGATGACGGGGATGGGGTGGGCGGGCAGGTACTGCTTCAAAAACTCAATGCCGTTCTGCCCGGGCATCTCCACGTCCATTGTGACCACGTCCGGCTGGTACTGGGGAATCTTATTCTTGGCGTCCAGGGTATTGATGGCGTAGCCCACCACCTCAATCCTGGGGTGGGCGTTCAGACCGCGGATCAGCATACTCCGGGCTACCATGGAGTCGTCCACCACCATGACGCGGATTTTCTTGTTAACTGCGGCAGGGATCGTCATAAGAGGAAGCTCCTCTCCTTTTTCATAGAGATACCGGGCCGACCGGCGAGGGGATCGGCCCGGCTGTTGCGATTACTTTTGGAACGTGGACGGGGCCAGGCGGCGGTAGGGCGTGTTGGTGCTGAGGTTTTCCGACTTGCTGATGAGCAGGTAGCCGCCGGGGACGGTGGCGTCGTAAAACCGGCGGACCAGGGCGTCTTTGGTGGGCTGGTCGAAATAGATCATCACGTTCCGGCAGAAGATCACGTCGAACTTGCGGCGGAATTTGATGGGGTCCATCAGGTTGAAGGGCTGGAAAATCACGTTGTCCCGCACTTTGGGGGCTACCTGGTACTGCCCGCCGGGCTGGGGGACGAAATACTTCTTCTTCCAGTCGGCGGGGATGGTGTCCGGCAGCTCGTACACGCCCTTTTTGGCGGCGGTCATGGCCCGGTTGGAGATGTCGGTGGCCAGCAGCCGGCAGTCCCACTGGGCGGCCTGGGGACCCAGGTAGTCGAAGAGGAACATGGTGATGTTGTAGGGCTCCTCACCGGTGGAGCAGCCCGCGCTCCAGATGGCCAGGGTCTTATCCCGCTGGTGGCGCTGCACGATGTCGGGGATAATTTTCTGGCAGAACAGGTCCAGGTGCTCCTTTTCCCGCATGAAGAAGGTGTAGTTGGTGGTGAGCTTATCCAGCAGCAGGGTAATCTCGTCGTTGTCCTTGGTCTGGAGCACATGGTTGACAAAGTCGGAGAAGCTGGTGTAGCCCCGCTGCTTAATGGCGGTGGAAAGCCGGCCGGTGATGAGCTGGCGCTTTTGGGACAAGTCGATGCCGTAATTGCTCTGCACAAACTTGACCAGCCGGTTGAAGTCGGCGTCCGTGATGGCCAGGGCGGAAAAAGAGCCGCCCGCTCCAGTTCCCGGGTTAATCATTAGGCATCAGCTGGGCGCAGTCCAGCACCATCATGGTGCCGGAGCCGTCGGGCAGGGAGCACATACCGGACACCAGCATCTGGGTGCTGTTGGCGGGCAGGGGATGGATGTTGACCTTGGGGATGTCCAGCATCTGGTCCACGCCATCCACCAGGATGCCCAGCTGCACTTCCCCCAGATTGATGACCACCACCAGGTTGTCGCCCTCCTGGGATTCCATGCCCAGCCGGGCGCGGATATCCAGGATGGGGATCATCTGGCCGCGCATATTGATGATGCCCCGGATGAACTCGGGCACCATGGGCAGGTAGGTGATGACCTGGTTGTTCAGAATCTCCACCACGTCCTCGGCCACAACGCCCAGCTTCAGGTGGCCCGCCATAAAGATCAGGTACTTCTGGGAGTCCACCGCGTCGTCCAGATTCAGGGCCTCCATCTCGTCCTCGCGGGCGAACAGGATCTCTTCGTTCATATATTCTTCTCTCCTTCTCACATACCCCGGGCGGCGGTGTACAGGCTGGCCACGTCCAGGATAATGCTGATGCTGCCGTCGCTGCGCAGGGTGCAGCCGTTGATGCCATAGTGCTTCACGTTGAAGCTGTTCACATAGGCGGGCAGCTGCTTGACCACCACCTGCTGCTGGCCCAGCAGCTCATCCACGAACAGGCAGTAGGAGTGGTCCCCGGCCTCCAGCCAGATGAGCACGCCGTCCTCAATATCGGCGCAGCCGCCCTGAAGCTGGTACAGGTCCCGGGCGCGGACAATGGGCACGAAGTTGCCCTGCACCTTGATGATCTCGCCGCTGCTGGAGTCGTGGATCACTTCCCCGGGGGACACCTTCATGGTGGCCTGAATGTTGTTGATGGGGATGGTGAAGATGGAGTCGCCCACGGCCACCTCCATGCCGTCCATAATGGCCATGGTCAGGGGGATGCGGATGGTGGTGGTCATGCCGTGGCCCAGCTCGCTGGAGATGGAGACGGAGCCGCCCAGCTCCTCCACGCTCCGCTTGACCACGTCCATCCCCACGCCGCGGCCGGAGAACTCGGTGACTTCGGTGTTGGTGGAGAAGCCGGGGGCCAGCAGGAAGTTGAGGATTTCCTTATGGCTGTAGTCCACGTCGGGGGAGGCGATGCCCTGGCGGATTGCCTTGTTCAGCACGGCCTCGTCGTTGACGCCCCGGCCGTCGTCGATGATCTCGATGATAACCTCGCTGCCGGTGTCCCGGGCGGACAGGATGATCTCGCCCACCGGGTCCTTGCCGGCGGCGACGCGCGCCTCCTGGGTCTCCTCGATGCCGTGGTCCATGGAGTTGCGGATCATGTGCATGATGGGGTCGCCGATGGCGTCCACAATTGTCTTGTCCACCTCGGTGTTCTCGCCGATGAGGGTGAGCTTGGCCGGGCGGTTGAGCTTTTTGGTCATGTCCCGCACGATGCGGGTCATCTTCTGGAAGACGCTGGACACGGGCACCATGCGCAGGGACATGGACACGTCCTGGAGCTCGTCGGTGAGCTTGCGCAGCTGCCGGGCGGACTTGGAGAAAGCGTCCAGCACCAGCCCCTTCAGGTCGGGGGAGGAGGTGACCATGGATTCGGTGATGACGATCTCGCCCACCACGGCGGACAACTGGTCCAGCTTGGACAGGTTGACGCTGATGAGCGTCTCCTTGGGGTGCTGCTGCTGGGCGGCGGGAGCCGGGGAAGCGGAAGCCGCCGGGGAGGCGGAAGCGGCGGGGGCCGCGCTCTGGGCCGGGGCGGGGGCCGACGCGCTGGCCGCGGGGGCGGGCTTCTTCTCCGGCGCGGGGATATCGTAGGGCTGGTAGCCCTGGACGGAGCCCACCGTCTTGATGACGTTGATGGCGCTGGTCCTGTCCTGCTCATTGCGGAACATCAGGTGGAAGCCGTTGTCCACAATGGTTTCGGAGGTGGAGGGGTCGTTCTCCACGTTGTCGGGCTGGAACGTGAAATCACCCTCGCTGCACACGTCCTTCACCGCGGTGACCAGCATGAAAGCGCGCAGGCTCTCCATGCCGCAGCCCTCCTCGAAGTTCACCCGCAGGGCGTGGGGGAAACCGTCGGCCCCGGCGGCGGGAGCGGGGGGGGCCGCGCTGGCCGCGGGGGCGGCGGGGGCCGCGGGCGCGGCGGGAACGGGCTCCGGCTCCGGCTCACCCTTGATTTTTGCAATCAAGGTATTAATATTTGCCATGAAGCTGTCGATATCCTTATCAAGAGGCTCGTCGGCCTCCACCTTCTCGACCTCGCCCCGGAAGAAGTCAATGGACTGGAACACCACGTCGAACAGGGCCGGCCGGTCCTCCTCATGGACTACCGCCATGGTGCCTTCCCGGATGATGAAGAACATATCCTCAATCCGGTGGGCCACGGTGGCCAGGGTGTCGAACTCCATCATGGCGGAGGAGCCCTTGATGGTGTGCATGATGCGGAAAATCTCGTTCACGTTCTCCTGAGAGAAAGTGTCCACCTTTTCCGCCTCAAGGACGATAGTTTCCAGCTGCTCCAGCAGAGTGCCGGTCTCATAGATGTACATATCCAGGATTTCGTTTCCGCTGCCCATAAAAAGCACCACCTCAGTAAAATCTTTTATCTTTACTATTATCGGCAGGGCGCGGCGGAAAATTAAGTAGCTTTTCTAAGTTTTATCGCAGGGGTGTGAAAAATGCCTGATCTCTTGGGAGCCACCAACCCGGTACCGGGTTATGACAATACATCGGTCAACCGCAATATCCCCATCTCCCCCGGCAATACCCAGGTCCAGAACATCCCGGACCTGAACCGGGTCACCGGCGCGGACAACCGCACCGAACAGCAGGACGCCGGCCAGGCGGGGGGGCAGATTCGGTACGACTCCAATTTCCAAACCTTCCTTCAGCAGCTGCGCCGGAACCAGGATATCACTGGGGTCATGGCCCGGCTGCTGCTTCGGGAAGGCACGTCGGTGTCCTCCGGCATGAGCGAGGGCATCGCGGAGGAGATGTCCCAGGTCCTTGAAATGCTGAAGATGGACCAGGGACAGCTGTTCCAGTTTCTCAGCGCCCAGATGCGCTCGGGCACCCGGTTCGGCGGGGCGCTGTTCGCCCTGCTGCGCAGCGCCTATGCCCGGGCGGAATCGGACGGGGTCCGGGCGGACATCCTTACCTTTTTAAAAAGCTACAGCGATTTTTCCTCCACCGGCCATATTGAGGGCAACCTGCTGCGCAACCTGTCTAACATGGCCAACGCCATGCCCGCCAGCTGGGGGGACCAGCTGCGCCAACTGCTGGCCCAGCTGGAGAACGGCGTGGCCGCCGGGGACAGGCAGGGGAACATCGAACTGATTCAGCAGAAGGTGTTCCCCTTCATGTCCGAGTACGTGAACGCCACCCACGACCTGGGCACCCCCCGGGAGCTGTTGAGCCTGCTGGCCCTGGACGTGGCCCGGTATGAGAACGGCTCGGAGGATAAGCTCCAGGAAGCGTTCCACCAGCTGTCCGGCTACGGCACCCTGAAGGGGATGCTGGGCGGCATCGACGGGGCGTCCCTGATGAAGCTGCTCCAGGCGGGGCAGTTCGGCCGGGCGTCCATGGCCACCCAGTTCTCCGACCACCTGGCCGCCGCCGCCGCCCGGGCCCTCCGGGGGGAGGGCAGCGCCGAGGTGCAGCAGGCGTTCCGCAACCTGGTCAACGCCATGCTGGTCAACGAGAGCGTGTATATGCCCCTCAACCACTACATGATCCCGCTGGAAATGGACGGGAGGATGCTCTTTTCCGAGCTGTGGGTGGACCCGGACGCCGAGGAGAAGCGGAGCGGCCAGGGCCAGGGGGAGAAGTGCATGAAGTTCCTGCTCAAGATCGACGTGCAGGGGCTGGGCCTGTTCGACGTGATTCTCTCCAGCAAGGAGAAAAACGTGGGAATCATCGTCTGCTGCCCCGAGGGGGCGGCCCCCTTCTCCAAGGAGATGGAGCAGACCATCGGCCAGATCCTGGCCCGGAACGAGCTCACCTCCGCCGGGGTCAGCGTGCGGAAAATGGAGCGCCCCGTGACCCTCACCGAGGTGTTCCCCAAAATCTTTGAAGGGAAGAACAGTGTCAATGTCAAAGTATGACGGCAGGCGGAACCCGTCCAAAAAGGCGGTGGCCCTTCAGTATGAGGCCGGGGACGGCGCGCCGGTGATCGTGGCCTCCGGCATGGGCTATATGGCGGAGAAGATCGTGGAGGTGGCCGCCGACAGCGGCGTGCCCATTTACGAGGACAACTCCCTGGCCACCATCCTCACCCAGCTGAAGCTGGGCCAGGAGGTGCCCGAGGAGCTGTACAAGGCTATCGTGGAGATCTACGTGTATTTTCTGCATTTTGACCCCAATAAGCCTAAGGAGGGAGCCAAGCCCAAGGCCGGGCCGGCACCGGCGGAGGGCGCCCGGACCCAAGCGAACGAGGAACAGGAGGCATGAGGATGGAACAGAGCATTTACCTGCTGCTGGACAGCAAGGGCAGCCCCATCGCCCGGGGGAAGATCCAGGGGAGCACCAGCGGGCAGTTCTGGCAGCTCCAGGTGGAGGACGGCAAGATCGACGAGATCCTGGAGCATAAGAAGCTGAAGCTGCTGTCCATCATGGACGCGGGCCCCTCTTATGAGGGGGTCATCGTGCGCAGCCGCAACGACATGATCCAGCTGGAGATCACCAAGCTGGACCAGGACGCCGGCGATATGCGGAAGAACCTGCGGGTGGTGGCCCGCTTCAAGAGCCTGATCTACCCCCTGAGCGGCGCCTGGAAGGGCCGCAGGGAGATAGAGGCCAACGACCTGAGCTGCGGCGGCGTGGCCTTTTTTACCGACCACTCCCTCCAGGCGGGGGAGCAGCTGGAGATTGTCATCCCCGTCACCAGCGAGCCCCTGGTGCTCAAGTGCCAGGTGCTGCGCCTGCGCCCCACCGAGCGGGCCTCCAGCGTGCTGTACGCCGCCAAGTTTGTGGATATGTGCGAGGACGAGGAGACGTTCCTGCGGGAGGCGGTGTTCAACCTCCAGCTGCGGGGCAGGCCGAAAACAAACTGAGCCCAGCGCTCGGTTCAAGATATAGCTGCTGACAGAAACGGACAGACGCGGCGGCCCGCCGCGCCGGAAAGGAACGGACACACACATGAGCAAGCGTCAAACCAACCAAACGATCTGGAACCGGCTGCGCCGGGGACTGGCAGCCTTGCTGTCCCTGGCGCTGCTGGCCGGACTGCTGCCGTCGGCGGTGGTCCCCGCCCAGGCCCACTGGGCCGACTCCTATGTGAACACCCTGGTGGACTGGGGCGTCATGCGGGGCGACATCAACGGCAATATGGCCCCCCAGCGCAACATCACCCGGGCGGAGTTCGTCGCCATGATGAACCGCGCCTACGGCTACACCCGTACGGCGGGCCACCCGTTTACCGATGTGAACGTCCGGGACTGGTTCTCGGAGGATATTGACATCGCCTACAATATGGGCTACTTCAAGGGGACCTCCGCCACCACGGCCTCCCCCAACGACACCCTGACCCGGGAGCAGGCGGCTGTGCTTCTCAGCCGGAACATGATGCTCCAGCCCACCGTGGGCGAGACGCTGGGCTTCTCCGACACCCGCACCCTCAGCGACTGGAGCCGGGGCCTGGTGGGCGCCGCCGCCGCCAACGGCATCATCAGCGGCTATAACGACGGCAGCTTCCAGCCCAAGCGGAACATCACCCGGGGCGAGGTGGCCGCCATGCTGGTGCGGGCCATCGGCACCCCCGTCAACACCTCCGGCGACCACCTGCTGGGCGACGTGTACGGCAACGTCACCGTCAACACCTCCGGCGTGAAGCTGCGGGACGGCACCATTGCCGGCAACCTCTACCTCACCGGCGGCATCGACCTGGGCGACGTGCTGCTGGAGAACGTCAACGTGCTGGGCGAGATCATCATCAGCGGCGGCGGCGAGAGCAGCTCCAGCCAGAGCAGCGTCCTGCTGCGCAACGTGACGGCGGACAGGATGCTGGTGGACAGCATCAGCCAGCAGTTTGTCACCATCCGCGCCGAGGGCAACACCGATATTCCCACCACCACCGTGCGCACCAACGCCTATGTGGATGACTCGTCCCTGCCCGGCTATGGCCTGAGCTTTATTGAGCTGGACGGCGAGCCCGGTACCCTGCTCCAGCTGGCGGGCAACGTCAAGGAGGTCATTAACCGCACGCCCCAGTCCAACCTCCAGGTGGTCCAGGGTTCCGCCGACAAGATCACCGTGGACGAGAAGGCCACCGGCTCCACCGTCCTGGTGGACGGGGACGCCCGGGTGGACGAGCTGGACCTGGACGTGGGCACCACCGTCACCGGCGAGGGCGATATCAGGGACCTGAACGTGGGCGCCGCGGGCTCTACTGTGGAGCAGCTGCCCGACAAAATTGTAATCCGCCCGGGCATTGACGCGGACATCAACGGCTCTGAGATGAACAGCAGCCAGGCCGCCGAGTCCTCCGCCGACCCCAGGCTGGAGGCGGGCTATCCCAAGGTGAAGAACATCGCCCCCACCTCCGCCGACCTGGTGTTCAAGGCCAATAAGAACGGCACCATCTACTGGGCGGTGTCCGCAGTCACCGACGGCTCCGTGGGCGAGGACGACCTGATCGAACCCCCCGCCTACGGCGGCAAGATCCTGGCCTCCGGCAATATCAGTGTCACCTCCTCCAAGGAGGAGTACACCACCTCCCTCAGCAACCTGACCCAGGACGGCTCCTATTACGTCAGCGCCATTCTGGTGGACGGCCGGGGCAACCGCAGCCCGGTGAAGGTCACCGCCTTCAGCACGCCGGACGGCACCACCCCCGCCTTCAACGCGGGCTACCCGGTGATGACCATGATTACCACCCAGAACGCCCAGGTCACGGTTATGACCAACAAGAGCTGCCAGCTCTATTACGCCCTGCTGCCCGCCGGAAGCACGCCTCCCACCCCGGCGGAGTTCAAGGCCAACGCCGTGCGGGGCAACCTGGGCTACGGCGTGCGGGACGCGGTGAAGAATGTCACCCAGCCCATCAACGTCAACAACACCCCGCTCCAGGAGCTGACCAATTACACCCTGTACCTGTGGCTCACCGACTACAACGGCGCCAAGAGCTCTCAGGTGTACGCCCTGAACTTCCGCACGCCCGACGAGCAGCCCCCCGTGATTGTGGACCGGGAGCAGACCAACGCCGACGCCAACTCCATTGAGCTGACCTTCTCCCTCAACGAGGCGGCCACCCTGTTCTGGGCCATTATCCCCGAGGGCGAGGACTACGAGATGGCCTTCGAGGGCGCCAACGAGGAGAACTACAAGCCCGGCGAGGGCGAGGTGTTTGAGGGCGCGGAGGACGACGCCGAGCTGAAGTCCCTGCTGCGCAAGCTCCAGATCAAGATTGAGTCCGGCGGCGGCAGCATTGTGAAGAACGGCCGCAAGCCGGTGAACGCCGCCTATACCAGCACCCAGGTCACCATGAACGAGACCCGGCCCCTGGACGCCGGCACCTCCTCCTACACCATGTACCTGGTGGCCAAGGACGCCGCGGGCAACTACTCCAAGGTGGAGAAGGTCAATGTCAAGACCCGGGACACTGTCCCGCCCACCGTGAAGCAGGAGTTCACCAGCCTCAACAACGCGGGCCAGCCCATGGCGAACACCGATATCCGGCTGGTGTTCTCAGAGGGGGTCCGCCCCGGCGTCAGCGACAAAACCTATCTGGAGCTGTACCAGATGGTGGAGGAAGCGGTGAACGCGGGCGACCCCAAGGCGGAAGCCACCGCCCGCACCGCCCTGGGCAAGGCGCTCCACAACGATTACATCAAGCTGTATTACGGCAAGACGGGCATCAACCAGAACGAGACGCCCTACTGCGACGGCTGTACGTACGATGAGGCCACGGATAAAATCGTGTACGACAACGCGGACGGCTGGCTCATCAACTACTGCAACGCGGTGGTGAAGATGGAGAGCGGCCAAATGGTGGTCACATTCCCCACTACCACAGGGGCCGACAACGCCCTGCGCCTGGTGAGCGGCACCACCCACCATTTCTACCTCAAGGACATCCGCGACAACGCCGACGAGGCCAACCTCCTGGACCCCAACCCCACCGAATTGCCTGAATTCACCGTCAGCTTCGCCGAGGTGGAGCTGTCCGTGGTGAGCCACCGCCCGCCGGTGATGACCCAGGCGGTGAACCGGCCGGTGGTGCGGGACGACGACGGCAAGATTACCTCCACCGGGGGCACCCTGTTTGAGTATACGGTCAATGCCGACGGCACCGGGACCTACAAACCGGGCAGCCTGCCCCAGAACAACGACAACGAAAACCAGCGCATCGACCGCGCCTTCCGGGTCCACCCCATGTTCCAGCCGGACAGCGTGGACCAGACCATGTGCTATGACATCCTGATCTGGGCCGACACCAACATGGACATCACCCTGTATTCCCGGCCCTATGGCAGTTCCGACCCCTGGGAGAAGGAGGGCACCGCCCAGTTCCGCGGCACGGTGGACGGCAACAGCCAGCGGCGCTTCGTCTACCGCAGCCTCACCGACATCCGCGAGGGTATGCGCCAGCCGGGATACCTCCACGAGCTGGAGGACCGGGAGTACGCCATCCACGTGGACCGGCTGAACCAGCTGGGCGACTACAGCAACCAGTACGACTCCTGGAGCGACACCGTCAACCTCAAGGTTTCGGTGGTGGCCGGCCCGGACACCACCCTCCAGGAACTCCAGGTGGGGGTGAACAACGAGGCCCGCTATAACGAGGTGCTGGCCAAGGGCCTGTGGTCCATCGGCACCCCCGACCCCTTCAACACGGACATGACCTTCACCGACCGGGCCGCGCCCAAGATCACCCAGATCCGCGTCACCCCCAGCGACACCAGCCCCGTGATCTCCATCACCATGGACCACCCGGGCCAGGTCAACTACATCATCTTCCCCCTCAGCGACCTGATGTATAAAAAGACGGACGCCTCCGCGCCGGAAAAGGTGCTCAGCGGCACCCCGGTGACCAGCGTGATTGACAGGATCAGCAGCTACTTCATCTCGGAGGAAGTGGTTTTGAAGGGGGAGACCACCACGCCGCCCCTGCCGGTCACCAAGATGCAGGAGATCAACAGCTCCATCGGCGGCGCGGGCACCGCCCTCACCACGCCCAGCAGCGACCGGGTGGTGGACGGCGTGTTCAGCGAGACCTCCGGCGTCATCAAGGGCACCACCGCCTTTGTGGGCCGGGGCAGCGCCGCCCGCATCGACCTGACCGGCCTGGTGCAGCCCAACACCATTTACTATGTCTGTGTGGTGCCCCAGGGCTCCACGCCCCAGTCCTTTGCCACGGAGGCCACGGGCTACTACTTCACCACCGACATGGCGGAGCGGCCCATCCTGAAGCTGGAGAGCACCGGCAGCACCAACGTCACCGCCATTGTGGACCGCACCTCCACCGTCCAGTCCAAGCTGCTGATTATGAGCGGCCTCACGAAGCATATGCTCATGGAGCCGTTCAACAAGCACGTGGACACCGCGCTGCACACCGACTTCACGGGTTCCGCCTATGACAAGACCACATACACGGTGCTCCAGGCCCTGTTCGACGACTTTACCGGGGTCAACCCCGGCCCCAACGGCTACCCCTCCGTGTTCGACCAGTACGCCGACGACGATACCAAGCGGGCTGTGCGCCAGCTGATCTCCGGCGGCGGCGTGGGCGAGCTGGTGAAGGCCAACTGGGGTCCCAATGAGATCCCCGTCCGGGGCGGCGCCACCACCGGCAGCGCCGGCATGACCTACGCCTCCACCAACCTGCGGGAGAACGTGGACTACGTCTGTCTCGGCATGGCCAGCATCCCCGACGCCCAGGGCAACAGCCCGGATGCCAGTTACGCCTTCCGCGCCAACTTCCCCATCCAGCTGATGAACGACCAGGCGCCGAAGATTCTCAGCGTGGGCCTGGATCTGACCTATAATGACACCACCAAGCGAATCAAAGGCCAGATCGTCCTAGCCTTTGACCGGGAGCTCTACCGGGAGCCCAGCGGCTATCCCCGCCTGCCTGTAACCCAGTCCTCCGCGTCGGCCCAGAACGGCGCCACGGTCAACAACGGCGGCACCCACTACGGCCTGGGCGGAGCGGTGAACGGGGGAACCAACGTGACAATCTATGACGATCCGGCGATAGGCAACACCAACTCCATCTACCTGAACGTAACCAACAAGGCGGGCACCGAGATCACCATCACCATCCCCAACGTCCTGTGCAACCGCTGGGGCACGCCGGTGACGGCGGGCACGGTGACGGTCACCTATGACAAGGATAACGACACGTTCAGCTATCGGATCAGCCCTGCCGGCCTGCGCGCCTGACACGCCGCAAAACTCGACCCCGGGAGCGGGCGGATCCCCGCCCGCTCCCCATTTTTCGAAACAAACTCACCGCGCAAAGGAGTACGAACTATGAAGCATAGCGTTTTGCGCCGCCTGGGCGCGCTGGCTCTGGCGCTGGCCCTGGCGGTCCCCCTGGCGTCCGGGCCCGCGCAGGCGGCGTCCGGGCCCGCGGATGACCCTATTGTCAGAATTGAATTGAACGAAACCGCCATAGAGCTGACCTATGATAACGACGCGAAAGAACCCCCGTCATTCCAGCTGATTGCCTACTCAATCAGCGCCGCAGGCCAAAGAACCCGGCTGATGGGGAATACCCTCATCTGGAGCATTGACAATGAGAACGCGGCTGAAGTGAGGTCCAATGGCAAGGTGACCGCGAAAAAGCAGGACCTGCCCGGCAGCTCCATCGCAACCGTCACCGCCAAGCTGAAGGATGATGAGACAATGACGGCGGCCTGCCAGGTCACCGTTATCACGCCCCCCCCCGCGCCGGAGCCGGTCAACAGCGTGCGGATTGATCGGACGGACAGCTCCTACCAGACGGGCGTGTCCCAGATCAATCTGAACCTGCCCAGAAACGCCACCAAGCCCGTCACCGCCCAGGTTTCCGCCACGGTGACCTATGACAGCCACACCGACCATGAAGTGGTGTGGGAGGTGTTCGACCCCAACCAGGCCATCACCTTTGACCAGGCCACCGGCCTGATTACCGCCGTGGGGGGCGGCACCGCCGTCATCACCGCCAAGGCCAAGGCGGATGAGAAGAAAACCGCCTCCGTCACCGTCACTGTCACCGCCTACGGGGTGATCAACGTCACCGGCGTGACGGTGAGCAAGCAGGAGCTGAAACTGGGCCTGGCGGAGAGCGACACCCTCACCGCCGCTGTTCAGCCCAGCAGTGTAAAGGATAAAACATTGTCCATCACCACGGAGCCCCTGGGCATTGTGGACGTGGCCGATGTCAACGGCAAGGGCCAGCAGTTCCGGGTCACCGGCGTTGGGCTGGGCAAGGCCAAGATCACCTTCACCTCCGTGTTTGACCCCACCAAGTCCGCCGTGTGCGAGGTGGAGGTGACCCCGGCGCTGAAGACGCTCACCATTGACGGCAAGAATTCCGACAACCAGCTCATTCTGACCGGCGTTGGCCCCGGCGACCATAAGCTGATCCACGCCGTCCCCGGTTCAAACGGCTACGGCGCCCCCAGCTACAACGCCGCCAACATCAACTGGACCAGCTCGGACGCCTCCGTGTTCACCGTTCAGAAGGATTCCAGCTATGCCAACGGCTGCTACGCCCGGATCAACCTGGTGGCCCCCGGCAAGGCGGAGCTCACCGTGCAATACGGCAAGGATGAGAACATCAAGGACACGGTGGAAGTGGAGGTCCCCGGCATCCTGCTGGACACCACCAGCGGCGTGCTGAACATGGTGAACAACGCTTTGACCATGCAGGTGGGCCAGACCGAGCAGCTGGTTATCAAGTCCTTCGGCTCCGCCAGCGGTGATTCCAGCCTCCGGCCCACATGGTTTTCCACCGACACCTCCATTGT
The DNA here is from genome assembly GCA_946548895.1 of uncultured bacterium. Taxonomy (GTDB): domain Bacteria; phylum Bacillota; class Clostridia; order Oscillospirales; family Oscillospiraceae; genus Enterenecus. Next base: position 46,573 of record CAMNQF010000015.1, read on the forward strand.
CACGGCGGATAACGGCAAGCTCATCGCCCGGACGGTGGGCACCGCCACCGTGGAAGTCACCCGGGGGAGCTACACCGCCAAGTGCACCGTCACCGTGAGGGAGGACACCTCCACCCTCATCACCGCCTCCGGCACCTACAGCAGCGGCAGGCCCCTGGCGCTGTCCAGCCTCCAGAGCCAGCTGAACACCGCCTGCGTGACCAAGACGGAGAGCGCGCTGTCCTATGTCACCAACCTGTCCGTCCCCACCGCCCAGGGCATCCTCCACAACACCCACCGTTCCGAGGCGGACACCGGCGCGGGCATCGGCGCCACCGAGAAGTATTACCCCGGCCGCACCGGCCTCGACTCGTTGAGCGCCGTGTCCTTTGTGCCCCGGGCCGACTTCAGCGGCACCGCCGAGATCAGCTACACCGGCGTGGGCAGCAACGGCAGGTCCTTTGACGGAACCATCCGGGTGGCGGTGTCCGGCACAGGCCAGGGCGGAGGCGACGTGAGCTATTCCTCCAACGGGTCCCCGGTGTCCTTTGTGGCCGACGACTTCAGCAGCGTCATCAGCGCCAAAACCGGGCGCAGCCTGAAGTACCTCACCTTTACGCCTCCCCAGTCCAGCGTGGGCACACTGTATTACGGCTATATCGATGACAGCCACCCCGGGGAGAAGGTGCAGTCCGCCACCCAATACCGCCGGGCCGGCAGCCCCAGCCTGGACAAGGTGAGCTTCGTCCCCGCCGACGGGTATCAGGGCACGGTGCGGATCAGCTACCGCGCTGTGGACACCGCCGACACCCCGTACACCGGCACGGTGACCATCAACGTGACCCGGCAGAACGCGACCAGGGACCCCGCCGATATCTTTTACTACGCGCCCCAGGACGGCTGGGCGGTGTTCCAGGCCAGGGACTTCAGCGCCGCCAGCCTGCGGGTCATCGGCGAGACGCTGTCCTATGTGCGCTTTGAGCTGCCTCCCTCCAGCGAGGGTACCCTGTTCCACAACTACCGGGGTTACGGCAGCTATGACAGCGCCGTGACCTCCACCACCGATTACCGGGTGAACGGCAGCCCGGCCCTGGACCGGGTGGCCTTTGTCCCCGCCACCACCGCCAGCGGCCAGATGACCGTCCGCTACACCGGCTACAGCGTGCGGGGCACCGCCTTCACCGGCACGGTATACATCAACCCCGGGAGCGGCTGGAACGACAACAACCAGGTCCAGGACGACACTTGGTACCGGGTCAACAGCGGGGCGTCGGTCAACCTCAACGCCTATGACTTCAACAACGCCTGCGTGGCCGCCACGGGCGCCAGCCTGAGTTACATCCGCTTCACCCAGCTGCCCGCCATCGGCCAGGGCACTCTGCGCTACCGCAGCGGCAACAGCAATATCTACGGCAACGTCCAGGTCAACACTTCCTACTACCGCGTCAGCTCCAACAGCTGGGACGTGCTGATCGGCAACATCTCCTTCCAGGCGGCCAAGACCTTCACCGGCACCGTGCGCATTCCGTACACCGGGTATAACACCAACGGCGTGTCCTACACGGACGAGGTGGTGATTCAGGTCACGCCTACCATCATCAGCTACAGCGGCAGCAGCTCCAGTCCCATCGGCCTGTCCGCCGCCCGGGTGCGGTCCGCCCACAGCGGCGTGCTCACCGGCCAGCTGTCCTACATCATCTTCACCAGCCTGCCCGACCCCTCCGCCGGCCAGCTGTACCTGAACTACAGCGGGTTCGGCTCCGGCTCCCAGGTGAACACCGGCACCCGGTACTACGCCACGGGCAATCCCAACATCGACCAGATCAGTTTTGTGCCCCGGGGCCGCTATCAGGGGGAGGCCACGGCGGCCTATACCGCCGTGAGCACCACCGGGGAGCAGGTGAACGGGCAGTTTGCCTTCTACATTTCCAGCTCCAGCGGCTCCGGCTACTTCACCGACATGGGCGGCCACACCTGGGCGGCGGCATCGGTGGACTACCTGTACCAGAACGGCGTCACCAACGGCATCACCGCCACCACCTTTGGGCCGGGGCAGCGCATTCTGCGGCGGGACTTTGTGCTCATGCTGTGCCGGGCCTTCCACTTCAGCGGCGGCAGCGGCTACAGCTTCGCCGATGTGCCCTCCAACGCCTACTACGCCCAGGCGGTGGCCACCGCCAAACGGCTGGGCATCGTCAACGGGGACGGCACCAACTTCATGCCCAACGCCCAGCTCACCCGGCAGGACGCCATGGTCATGATTAAGAACTCCCTGGACGCCGCCGGGGTCAGCCAGCCCGCCCCATCCGCCACCGTATTGAGCCGGTTCCCGGATAACGGCTCCATCTCCAGTTACGCCAGAAGCGCCGTCAGCGTTCTGGTCCAGATGGGGGCGGTGAACGGCGACGACAAGGGGATGATGAACCCCCGCAGCTATATCACGCGGGCGGAGGCGGCGGTGATCCTCCACTACGTCATGACGATGTGAGGGAGCGCCGGATCTTAAGAGCAGAGGAGGCCCGAACCATGAGTGTCGGACCGCAGGAAGAGCTTGTCACGTCAAACGAATTTGGCCTCGCCCCCGGCATGGTGACGGAGGTGATGACGCTGGAAAACCGCCTGATCTACGTGGGCAAGGTGAGCAAAGTGGGCGGCAGCGCGGTGTACATCCGGGAGATCAACGACGACGAGCTGCCCATGGTGCTGGTAAACAAAGAGCTGAAGATCCGCTTCTACCGGGAGGAGGACAACGTGGTGCTCCGGGGGAAGGTGTGTGGCAGCACCATGCGGATGTGGAAGGTGGACCGGCTGGAGAGCACCTTTTTCAAGGAACAGCGGGCCTTTTTCCGGCAGAGCGTCAGCACGAACCTGGAGGCCCAGTGCGGCAGGCGGGCCACCTGGGGCGGCCCGGTGGGGGTCCTGTACCCCTGCCAGGTGCTGGACATCAGCGGCGGCGGCATCTTCATCAGCAGCCACGAGGAGTACCGGGTGGGCAACCGGCTGCTTATCACCAACATTCCCCTGGTGGCGGAGGAGTCCACTTTCAGCTTCAACTGCTTCGTCCGCCGGGCCGGCCTGTGGAAAAAGGGCGTGATACGCTACGGCTGCCAGTTTGAGGGCCTGTCCCCCAAGGAGCAGGACCGGCTTCTCCGGGCCATTTTTATCGTCCAGCGCATGGAGATCCGCAAGCGGAAAGCCCGCTGAATTCAGACGCGAGACCCGCCCCCCGCATATGCGGGGGGCGGGTCTCGCCGTTTTGTACAAATGAAACTTCAGCAGATATAAAAATTTGTATTATGTGGCCTGAGATAACTGGTAATTTTCCGATATCAAAGGGGATCGTGAAAGAATTCTTGTTCAAAAATTCTCTTGCAATTATCCGCCAAGCCGCTATAATATTGCCAACATAAGCCGGAGGCCCGGAGGGGCTTATGGACATGGCCGGGATTATGGAGGCTTTCCCGGCCCGCAGGCACAAACCGTTTTCCCGCCTTGGAAGGAGGCATTCGTTATGACAAAAGATCTTACCTCAGGCAGCCCCATGCGGCTGCTCCTGGGCTTTACGCTGCCCACCCTGTTTGGGCTGCTGTTCCAGCAGTTCTACAACCTGGTGGACGCCATGATCGTGGGCAAGCTGCTGGGCTCCCAGGCCCTGGGGGCGGTGGGCTCCACCGGCTCCATCAACTTTCTGGTGATCGGCTTCTGCCTTGGTATTTGCAGCGGCTTCGCCATCCCGGTGGCCCAGCGCATGGGCGCCAAGGACTACCCCCAGATGCGCCGGTACGTGGCCAACGCCGCTTACCTCTCCGCGGCCATCGCCCTGGTGCTCACGGCAGTCACCGGCGTGTTCTGCCGGGACATCCTCACCGCCATGGACACCCCCGCCGATCTCTTTGAGAACGCCAACGCCTATATTTTCATCATCTTCATGGGCATCCCGGCGGTGTTCCTGTACAACCTGCTGGCCAGCGTCATCCGCTCCCTGGGGGACAGCCGGACCCCGGTATACTTCCTGGCCCTGTCCGCCGGGCTGAACATCGCGCTGGACCTGGCGCTCATCCTGTTCTTCGACGCGGGGGTGGCCGGGGCGGCCATCGCCACGGTGCTGTCCCAGGCGGTGTCCGGCCTGGCGTGCCTGGCCTATATGGTGAAGAAATTCCCCATCCTTCGGATCACCCGGGAGGAGAGCCGCCTGGACTGGGAGGCGTGCAAGGGCCTGTGCGCCATGGGCCTGCCCATGGGGCTCCAGTACTCCATCACCGCCGTGGGCTCCATCGTGCTCCAGACCGCCGTCAACGCCTTGGGCAGCGTGTATGTCACCGCGGTGTCCACCGGCTCCAAGGTGTACCAGCTGATCGCCTGCCCCTTTGACGCCATGGGCGCGGCTATGGCCACCTACTGCGGCCAGAACGTGGGCGCGGGCCGGCTGGACCGGCTGCGCCAGGGGGTGCGGTCCTGCTCCCTGCTGGGGCTGGGCTACTCCGCCGCCGCCCTGGTGGCCATGCTGTTCTTCGCGCCCCAGTGCGCCATGCTGTTCCTCAACTCCGGCGAGGAGCAGTTCCAGCTGCTGGTGGGCCTCACCAGCCAGTACACGGTGACGCTTACCGCGTTCTTCTTCCCCCTGGCCCTGGTGAACATCCTGCGTTTCTCCATCCAGGGCATGGGGTTCAGCACTCTGGCCATCCTGGCGGGCGTGCTGGAGATGCTCGCCCGGGCCGTGGTGGGGCAGTTCTTCGTCCCCGCCATGGGCTATACCGCCGCCTGTTTTGCCTCCCCGGCGGCCTGGATCTGCGCCGACCTGTTCCTCATCCCTGCCTGCCTGGGATGCATCGCCCACCTGCGGCGGAGCAGCCCCACCGCCGGCCTGGAGACCATCTCCAGGGACGCGGCAGGGCGCCGCGGATGGAAAAAGAGCTTCGGGACCTGATCCCGAAGCTCTTTTTTTTCGTTATGCCACGGCGGAGAAGGGGACCCGGGGGTCGCTCTGCCCCTGGTTCTGCTGCCCTGCCTGCTGGCCGCCGCCGGCCTTGGTGACGGTGCGGGTGGTGCCGCCGGAGACATACACCTTGCCGCACTCGGGGCAGATGCTGGTGTGGTAGGTGACGGACTGGCTGACCACCTTGCGGTCCTCCCGCTGGGCCTTGGCCTGTTCCCGCACCACGTGCTCGTTCTCATGCCCGCGGACGGCGGAAGCCGCCTGCTCCGGGGCCACGTTGGTGGGGGTCTTGAAGGACACGCCGGGGTCGTCGGAGCCGTCCTGGTATTTGCGCTCCTTGCAGGTCTGGCACTCGCCCTCCTCCATGACCTCCTGGGGGCTCTTGGCCTCCTCCGGGGCGGCGGCCTGATCCTTGGCGTTCAGGGCGCCGGCGGCGTTTTCCGCCTCCTCAGGCTGGCGGATCCGCATCCGCACGGCCATTTCCGCCGGGTCGGAGGCAAAGCGGAGCAGCCCCTGCTGGGCGGGGTCCTCCCGGCTGTCCACCGGGCGTACCGGGGTGACGGGCTGGACCGGGGTTTCCGGCTGGGGGGCCTTATGGGCGGTCATCACCAGGGCGGAGCCCTGGGCCTTTCCCGCGGCCTGGGGCTGGGCGGAGCGGGCGGCATAGGCCGCGCCGTAAGAGCTATAGGTGGAATAAGGGGAAATGGCATTGAGCATTTCAATCACCTCATCAAAGGAAAGTAAGGCAAAGCGTCTCTATGACCATTATACCAGACAGGGCGGAAATTGCAAGCTATTTCCGCCGGGATTTGGGATATGGCTCCCGCTGGTCCGTCAGGCCCAGCAGGTAGTCCACGCTGGTCTCATAGAACTGAGCCAGCTTGACAGCTTCCTCCAGTGAGAGAGCTTTTAACCCACGCTCAGTTTTAGAGTAATTGGATTGATTGGTGTTCAAGAGCTCCGCAATCTGTTTCTGCGTCAAATCGGCATCCTCGCGTAAGTCTCGGATTCTCAGGTACATAGTCATCACCAAAGCTATGATACCGTAGGCCAAATTTACCTATTGACAGAAAGGTAGAATTTAACTATAATGCAACAAGGTGATGAAAATGGTCGATTACAAGGAGCTCTATCTGAAAATGTTCCGCGCCACAGAGGACGCGGTGCGGATTTTGATTGCCGCCCAGCAGGAGTGCGAGGAGCTGTACCTTTCCGCGCCGGAGACGGAAATCATCCCGCTGGACGCGGAAAAATAGCCCCCCTCTGAGGAATTCAGAGGGGGGCCGCGTATTTTACAGCAGGCCGGCCCGCTCCAGCCCCCGCCGGACGGGCACGCCCACCGCCAGCGCCGCGGCCAGCTTGATGAGGTCGCAGGGGATGAAGGGGATCACGCAGGCGGCCAGGGCCTTCTCCAGCCCCACCCCCGCCTGGACGCAGTACCAGGCGGTGCCGAAGGCGTACAGCACCGCCGTGGCCAGGATCATCCCCAGGGCCTGGAGGGCCAGCATGACGGCCGCGTCCTTCTTTTCCCGGCCCGAGAAGCGGCGCCAGGCGAGCTCCGCCGCCGTCCCGGCCAGGAACATCATGGGCAGATAGCCCACCAGATAGCCTCCCGTGGGGCCCGCCAGCCGCTCCGCGCCCCCCATGTAGTTGCTGAACACCGGCAGGCCCACAAAACCCACCAGCAGGTACACCAGGGTGGACAGCGTCCCCCACCTGCCGCCCAGCAGGCAGGCCGTCAGGTAGATGGCGAAGGTGCCGCCGGTGATGGAGATGGGGCCGATGGGGATGGAGACGGGGGCGATCACGCACATCACCGCCGCCATGACGGCGCACAGCGCCAGCTGCCGGGTGCCGGCCAGAGTTTTCGCGGTCATAAGGGTCCCTCCATTGTAAACTAAAATTCGGTATTCAGTATACAATAGACGCCGCCCCACTGTCAAGGAGTTTTTCCGGGCATTGCGTTTTCCCCCGGGATGTGGTAGGATAACAGCAATTTCAGCTTGTCGGGCAGAACGCCGGGAGGTTTCCATGAACATAAAATATCTGGTCCAGCGGGCGCTGCACATGAACTACAAGGCTATGGCGGAGAAGATCGGCTCCATCCACAAAAAGACGGGCCGGTCCCGCTGGGCCATATTCCGGGATATGCGGGACTGCGCGGTGAAGTACGGCGCGGGCTATATGGACTACGACCTGTTCGAGATGTACAACCTGACCCCGGCCCAGCGGGACACCTACCTGACCCGGGGGCGGAACAACGAGCTGGTGGCCCGGTACAACGACAAGGCCCACATGGACGAGCTGGGGGACAAGATCAAATTCAACGCCAAATTCGCCCCCTTCCTCCACCGGGAGTGGGTGCCGGTGACGGGGGAGAACCGGGAGGAGGTGCTGGCGTTTCTGGGCCGGCACCCGGTGTTCATGGCCAAGCCCGCCAAGGGCAGCTGCGGCTGGGGCATCGAGAAGCTGCGCACGGAGGACTTCCCCTCTCTGGACGCCCTCTACGGCCATCTGGCGGAAAGGGCCCCCCTGCTGGAGCTGGAGGAGGTCATTGAGCAGCACCCGGCGGTGGCGGCCATTTACCCCGGCTCCATCAACACGGTGCGGATGGTGACCATCCGGGGGAAGAGCGGGCGGGTGTACCTGGTGACGGCCATGTTCCGCATTGGGAACGGCAAGTTTGTGGACAACTTCAACAGCGGGGGCATGGTGGCCCCCATGGACCCGGAGACGGGGACGGTGACCGACCGGGCGCTGGACAAGCGGAAGAACCTGTATGGGAACCACCCCGCCACCGGGACCCCCATTCAGGGCTTTGTGTTCCCGGACTGGGACCGGGCGGTGGAGCTGGTCACCCAGGCGGCCCAGGTGGTCCCCGAGGTGGGGTATGTGGGGTGGGATGTGTGCTTCACCCCGGATGGGCCCTGCCTGGTGGAGGGGAACCAGTTCCCCGGCCACGACATCTATCAGCTGCCGGTGCACACGCCGGATAAAATCGGCATCATGCCCCGGTTCCGGGCCATTGAGGCCCAGGAGAAAGCGCTGGAACAGTGAGACAGCCCCCGCGCCAACGGCGCGGGGTCTGTTTTGCGCTGGTTTCGGATTGGAGCTTCACAGCCGGACCACCGGGACCCCGTGGGCCTGGGCCCAGTCCGCCTCCCGGCCGTGGCAGGTGAACAGCAGGATCTGCCGGTCCTCCGCCAGGGAGCGCAGAAGCTCCAGGGCCAAAGCGCAGCGCTGGTCGTCGAAAAAGGCCAGGGCGTCGTCCAGCACCAGGGGGGCGTCCGGCACGGTGAGCTTGCAGATGGCCAGCCGCACGGCCAGGTACAGCTGCTCCGCCGTGCCGGCGGACAGGGCCAGGGCGGGCCGGGGGAGGGGGTCCCCCTCCGCCGCCGCCTGGGCGGAGAAGTCCCGGGCCAGGGACAGCTTGTCCCACCGCCCCCCGGTGAGGGCGGCGAAGAGCGCCCCGGCCTCCCGGTTCAGCGCCGGGGAAAACCGCTGGCGCAGGGCGTCGTTGGCGGCGGACAGGGCGTCCAAGGCGGCGGTCAGGGCGTCGTACTCCTCCGAGCGGCGGGCCAGCTGCTCATCCAGTTGGCTCCGGCGGGCTTCCAGGTCCTCGGGACCGCCCATGTGGGCCAGAATGCCCTCCGCCCGGGCCAGCTCACCCCGCGCCCGGTCCAGATCCCGGTCCACAGCGGCCAGCCGGGCGGCGGCGGCCTCCTTGGACTGGGCGGGGGGATGGAGCATCTCCAGGGTGTCGAAGAGCTGGCCCCCCTGGGCGGCCAGGTCGTCCACCCGGCGGCGGGCGGCGGCCTCGGCGGCACGGGCCTGGACCGCCGCCGCCAGCCCTTCCCGGTATCCGGCGGCCTGGTTCAGCCAGTCCCCATCCTTCGGGACGGGGACAGATGGAGCCGCAAGGACCTCTTTGGCGCGGCGCGCCAGCTTCCGTCCGTCCAGCAGGCACCAGACCGAGCCCAGCACCGCCATACCGGCAAGCGCGGCAATGAACCAAGTCCCCTCCAGCAGCTTTGCCGCAAGCATCAGCAGCATGGGCAGCCCCAGAAGGATACCCATCAGCAGTTCCATCTGCCCGCGCTGGCGCTGTTTTTCCGCTTCCGCACGCCGCGCTTCCCGGCGGCGGTTCTCCTCCAGCGCCTCCTCCCGCTCGTCCTGCTTCTTCTGGGCGAAGGCCCACGCCTCCTCTCCAGTCATGGTGCCGAACACCGGGTGGGGCCTGTCCTCCGGGACGGCTTCCTTTGCCTTCTCCCACTCCATGTATGCCTCGCCGTAGCGGCGGTTCAGCGCGTGCTTCTCGATCCGCGCCCAAATTTCCAGGTCGGATTGAAGCTCCTCCCGCTTTGCCTCCAGGCGTTTCAGCTCCTGTTCCGCCGACCCTTTCCGGCGGCGGGTCTGGTCCATCTCCCGGAGGGCGCTGTCCAGGCCCGCCCGCTCCTCCTCCAGCTGGGGGATGAGCCCGTTGGCCCGGTTGGCCCGGCGGCGGTTGCGCCAGTCTTTCAAGGTGCGCTCCACGGCGGACCAGGCCACGTCCTCCTCCCCGGAGGTGGCCAGGGCGGAGATGCGGGCCTCCAGCTCCCCGCTGGAGCCGATGGCCGCGCCCCCCCGGCCCACAAAGGCGGAGCGCAGGTATACCTCCCGGCTCACGCCGGTGAGACGTTCGCCCGCGCCGGCGGCGGTCAGGCCGGGAACCGGGTCGCCGGAGGCGGTGTATACCGCCTGAAATCCGCCGAAGGGGTTGGTTTTTGTGGGAGAGCGCCGGAGGGTGACCTCCCGGCCCCGCCACTCCAATTCCACCTCCCCGGCCATGGGAGCCCCCGACCAGGGCTGATAGCGGGTCTTGTCCGCCAGGAAGCCGGTTTTGTCCCGCTCCCGGGTGTCGATGCCGTAGAGCATGGCCTTCCAGAAGCCCGCCCAGGTGGATTTGCCCCCCTCGTTGGGGGCGGTGATGACGGTGAGGCCGGGGCCGGGTTCCAGCACCGCCCCGTCCAGACCACCGAAGGCGGCGGTCATTTTTTTGATCCTCATGGCCGGATGTCCTCCCCTCCCTCCAGAGCCGCCAGGCCGAACCGGGCGGCCAGCAGGAGCTTGTCCCGATCCCCCTCCGCCGCGGTTTCCAAACGGGACCGCATTTCCCGCAGGAACAGCCCGGTGAGGGAGTCCTCGTCCGCCCGGGCCCACAGGTCCACCGGCAGGGCGGTCTGGTCCCGCAGCTCCACGTGGAAGAAGCGGGGGGCGGCCAGGGCGGTCAGGGCGTCCAAGTCGGGGGCGGCGCGGCTCTCCCCGGTGAGCAGGATACGCACCAGGTCGGGGCTCTCTATCCGGGGGAGCCAGTCCGAAAAGGAATTGGCCTCCACAGATTCAATTCGGTACTGCCGCCTGCAGACCTGGACAAATTTCCCCGACACGGGGCCCGACGTCACCTTTACGGAGACCACGGCGGGGCCGTCCGGCGTGGAGACGGCCGCCTGGGCCGGTTCTCCGATGTACACGATCCACGCCCCCTTGGGGCCCAGCTCGTCAAAGCCCCGGCCCTCGGGGCAGCCGGGGTAGGCCCAAAGCGTTTGACCCGCCCTGCCATTTCCGGCGGCGTGGACGTGGCCCAGGGCGGCGTATACGGCTCCGCTGCGCTCCAGGGAGCCCGGGGCGATGGGGGCGTAGCTGCCCGCCGTACCCACCTCGCCGTGGAGGCACAGCAGGTGGGTTTTCCCGTCGTCAGGGGCGGTAAAGCCCGCCAGCGGATCGTCCTCCCGGTGGGGGGCTGTAAAGGCGCAGCCATGTACAACGCAGTTGAGCTGGGGAAGCTCTATCCCTTGCAGCTCAGGGGCTGTAAAGATATGTACATTGTCAGGCCAGAAGTCCCCGGCATAGGGCGATTTTTCGTGGAACCAGTCGTGGTTCCCCGGCGCGATGAACACCGGCACGGCCATATCGCCCAGGGCCTGGGCCAGTGAGCGGACCGTCTCCGGGTACACGCGGTCCCCGTCCAGCAGGTCGCCGGGGAGGAGGACCAGGTCCACCTTCTCTTCCCGGGCCAGCGCGGCCAGGCGGGCGGGGACGTCCCGCAGCTCCCGGCGGCGCAGGGCGCTCTTGTCCGGGGGCAGGCCGGTGAGGGGGGAGTCCATGTGGAAATCGGCGGCGTGAAGCAATTTCATAGGTTTTTCTCCATCTATTATTAGGATATCTACCAGCGCGTCATATTTGTCTCAAATTTTTTTGCGTATGACCGCTTTAATTCATCAGCAGAAATTCCGTAGCACAGCATTACATCATTGTAATACATCAGAACATCCGCCATTTCTTCTACCAGCTCTTTTCTCAGTTCAGTGTCCGTAATCGCTTTCAGATCCCCATATTTTTTAACGATATCAATCACTTCCCCGATTTCACCTATCATCCACAGCAATTTGTTTTTTCCTGTTTCCGGCGAAATGGGCTCCCATTGACCTCTATATTTGTCCTGAAGCGTTTTTTGCATTTCCTGCATTTCATTGATGGTAAAATCCGTCATAAATCTTTCCTCTCAACTAATATCCACCCGCTGGACGGCCACGCACCGCTTGGCGGCGGCGTCGATCTCGAAGAGGACCGCGCCCATGCGGCAGGGACCCTCGGCGGGCTGGAACCGGCGGGGCAGCCCCCCCAGGAAGCGGTTGACGGCCTGGTCGGGGCGCACGCCGATGACCGACTGGCTGGGGCCGGTCATGCCCAGGTCGGTGACGAAGCCCAGCCCCTGGGGGAGCACTTGGCAGTCGGCGGTGGGTACGTGGGTGTGGGTGCCCCACAGGGCCTGGACCCGGCCGTCCAGATACCAGGCCATGGCCCCCTTTTCGCTGGTGGCCTCGGCGTGGAAGTCCACCAGGGTCAGGTCGGCGCCGCCCTCCTTCAGGATTTCGTCCATTCTGGTGAAGGGGTTGTCAAAATTGGAGTTCATCTCCGCCCGGCCGATGAGGTCCACCACCCGGACGCGGAGCCCCTGGGGGCCGTCGAACACCCCCCAGCCCCGGCCCGGGGCCCGGGCGGTGTAGTTGGCGGGGCGGATGATGTAGGGATTGCCCTCCATATAGTCTACAATCTGGCGTTTATCCCAGGTGTGATTCCCCATAGTTATCACATCCGCCCCGGCGGAAAAGATAGCGTCAGCCTGGGCGGGAAGCAGGCCGTCGCAGGCGGCGTTTTCCCCGCACACCACGGTGAAGTGCACGCCGTGGAGTCTGCGCAGGGCGGGCAGGTGCCGGGTGAGGAAGTCCACCCCGGCGTCCCCCACCACGTCGCCCACGGCCAGTACATGAATGTTCATTAGAAAGCCTCCTCTGCAAAAAGACCAGGGGATGGAGCTCCGATCCCCCGGTCCGTCCAATCACTTTTCCTGGTCCACCAGCATGAGGCAGCCGTCCTTGTCGTACCGCAGCAGCTGGATCTCCGCCTTGGTGTTCCGGGCGATGTCCCGCATTTTCACCGACTCGGTGACGGAGGCCATCAAGGTATAGGCCACGCCGTGCTTGCGGGCCCGGCCGGTGCGGCCGATGCGGTGGATGTAATACTCCTGCTCGTCGGGCACGTCGTAGTTGAACACCGCGTCCACGTCGTCGATGTCCAGCCCCCGGGCGGCCACGTCGGTGGCCACCAGCACCCGCAGCTTGCCGTCCTTGAACTTCTGGAGGGTGCGCTCCCGCTCCCGCTGGGGGATGTCGCCGTGGATGGCCTCGCAGGAGATGCTCCGCATTTTCAAAAGCCCCGCCAGCCGGTCGGTCATGTTCTTGGTGTTGCAGAAGGCGATGGCCCGGTCATAGCCGCCGTGCTGGATGAGGGCGGCCATGGTGTCCAGCTTCTGCTCCCGGCCCATCAGCTCAATGGCGTACTGCTGGATGTCCGGCCGGTTTTCCTCCACCGGGCGGACGGTGATCTCCGCCGGGTCCCGCTGGTACACCCAGGAGATGTCCATAACTTCCCGTGATATAGTGGCGGAAAATAACCCCAGGTTGCGGCGGTGGGGCATTTTGTCCAGGATGCGGGTGACGTCCTGGATGAAGCCCATGTCCAGCATTCGGTCGGCCTCGTCCAGCACCACTGTCTGCACCTTGTCCAGCTTGACGGTGCGCCGCTTCATGTGGTCCATGAGCCGCCCCGGGGTGGCGACGACAATCTGGGGCTTGCTCTTGAGCTGGGTGAGCTGCTTCTCAATGGGCTGGCCGCCGTAGAGGCACACCGAGCGCACCCCCTCCCGGAAGGCGCACAGGTCCCGCAGCTCGTCTCGGATCTGGATGGCCAGCTCCCGGGTGGGGGCCAGCACCAGGGCCTGAACCGCGTCGGAGTCCGGGTCGATGTGCTCCACCATGGGGATGCCGAAGGCGAAGGTCTTGCCGGTGCCGGTGGGGGCCTTGGCCACCACGTCTTTCCAGTCCATAAAGTAGGGGATGGCCCCGCCCTGGATGGGGGTGGCCTGGGTGAAGCCCTTCTTTTCCAGGGCCTTCATGGTGGCCTCCGACAGGCCCATATCCTTATAAAAATAAGTTTCCTGCACCTGTGTGCCATTGATTTCCATACGGTCGTTCCTCTCGTGTAAAAATTCGCCGTTTTCTGTTGTCACGCTGCGAAGCGGCCAAGACGCTCGGCCGCTTTCGCTGCTGCTCGGACAAAACCAGCCTCCGCTATGCGGAGGCTGGGCTTTTGTCTTCGCTCCGCTCCAAGCTTCCTCGCTGCCTGCTTCTCCGCGCCTCTCTCATGGGCAGGGCGTGGGCGCTCCATGCCGCTGCCGGGCGTTCTGCCGCTCCACCAGGTCGGCCAGGGTGGTGCCGTCCACCACCGCGGACACCGCCTTGTGGATGTCCTGCCACAGCTCCACCGTCACGCAGTCGCAGCTGTGCTCGCAGTAGCCGCCGTCGGTGGCGCACTCCACCGGGGCCAGGTCGCCCTCCAGGGGGCGGAGTATGTCGCCCACGGAGTACTCCTCCGGCTTCCGGGTAAGGAGGTAGCCCCCCCCGGCCCCCCGCACCGACCGCACCAGCCCGGCCCGGGCCAGGGGGGTGACGATCTGCTCCAGGTATTTGTCGCTGAGCTGCTGCCGCCGGGCGGCGTCCCGCAGGGACACCGGGCCGTCCTGGACGTGCTGGGCGATATCCACCATCAGCCGGAGGGCGTAGCGTCCCTTTGTGGAAATTTTCATGGGTATCCCTCCATTCGCCGTTCCTGCCGCGGGGTCTCTGCCCTCACCGCGCTCCATCCGCACTGCCCACGACGGCTCCGCGCTCTTGCGCAGTCACGCTGCGCACCCTCCGCGACGGGTCATAAGTCCTCCGACTGCGGGAAAATCCCTTCGGGGCCTGCGCCCCGCGCCGGATTTTCCCTGCGCTTCGGCCTTATGCCCCTGCTCCCGGGTGCTCCGCGCTCTTG
>CAMNQF010000016.1 GCA_946548895.1 uncultured bacterium
GCCCGGAGGGACTCGAACCCCCAACATTCAGAACCGGAATCTGACGCTCTATCCATTGAACTACGGGCGCGTTTTCCTGATGCTCATATAGTATAGCAGGATTTTTGACGATTGTAAAGAGAAAAATGGAAAAAATTTTTGCGGCCATTTTCTTGTGCAGTTTTTCCATTACAATTTTCGCCGGCTGCCTTGCTTTTTTCACCGCAATTTGCTATGCTAAAGCATACGCCGAAAATTGTCCAATGGGAGGAACTTACCATGATTACGATACAAAACACCCCTGTCCGCTGGCAGAACGGCCGCTTTGCCCCGACTGGGGATTTTGAGGGCAGGGAGGGCTCCATGGCCCGCGCCATCCTGCTGGCGCATAACAGCTCCGGCGACCCAAACCGCCTGTCCCTCCGCTTTGACGCCATGGCGTCCCATGACATCACCTATGTGGGCATCATCCAGACGGCCCGGGCCTCCGGCATGAAGGAATTCCCCCTGCCCTATGTGCTCACCAACTGCCACAACTCCCTGTGCGCCGTGGGGGGCACCATCAACGAGGACGACCACGTGTTCGGCCTGTCCGCCGCCAAAAAGTATGGCGGGGAGTTTGTCCCCGCCCATCAGGCCGTCATCCACTCTTATATGCGGGAGCGGTACGCCGCCCCCGGCAAAATGATCCTGGGCTCCGATTCCCACACCCGGTACGGGGCCTACGGCTGCATGGCCATCGGCGAGGGAGGCCCGGAGCTGGCCCGGCAGCTGCTGCGCAAAACCTACGACATCCCCTATCCCAGAATCGTCGCCGTCTACCTCACCGGCGCGCCCCGGCCCGGGGTGGGCCCCCAGGACGTGGCCCTGGCCCTGGTGGGCGCCACCTTCAAGAGCGGCGCGGTGAAAAACGCCGTCATGGAGTTCTTCGGCCCCGGCGTGTCCGCCCTGTCCATGGATTACCGGGCGGGCATCGACGTGATGACCACCGAAACCACCTGCCTGTCCTCCGTGTGGCAGACCGATGAACAGACCAGGGCCGCCCTCGCCCTGCTGGGCCGGGGGGACAGCTACCGGGAGATGTCCCCCGCCGAGGGGGCGTACTACGACGGCGTGGTGACGGTGGAGCTGGACAAGGTGGAGCCCATGATCGCCCTGCCCTTCCATCCCTCCAACGCCTATACTATAAAAGAATTCAAGGCCAATATGGCCGGCCTGCTCCACCAGGTGGATGTGGACGCGGCGGAGCGGCTGGGGGTGAAAAACGCCCCCCCGCTGGCGGGCAAGATCGTGGACGGCCAGTTCCGTGTGGACCAGGGGGTCATCGCCGGCTGCTCCGGCGGCACCTACCAGAACCTGAAGCGGGCCGCCGAGATTCTCAAGGGCTGCTCCACCGGCTCCGGCGCATTCTGGCTGTCCTGCTACCCCGGCTCCATGCCCATCAACCTGGAGCTGACGAAAAATGGGTATATTGCCCAGCTCATGGCGGCGGGGGCGTCCATCCGCTCCTGCTTCTGCGGACCCTGCTTCGGCGCGGGGGACGTGCCCGCCAACGGCGCCTTCTCCATCCGCCACTCCACCCGCAACTTCCCCAACCGGGAGGGCTCCAAGCCCGGGGAGGGCCAGATCTCCTACGTGGCTCTTATGGACGCCCGGTCCATCGCCGCCACCGCCCGGATGGGGGGCGTGCTCACCGGGGCGGACGAGCTGCCCGACGTGCCCGCCGACCGGGCCGACGAGCAGTGGAATTATGACGGCTCCGCCTACAAGTCCCGGGTGTATTTTGGCGTGGGCAGGCCCCAGCCGGACGAGCCGCTGGTGTTTGGCCCCAACATCGCCGACTGGCCGGAACAGATCCCCCTGCCGGAGAACCTGCTGCTCACCTGCTGCGCCGCCATTTACGACCCCGTTACCACCACCGACGAGCTGATTCCCTCCGGGGAGACCTCCTCCTACCGCTCCAATCCCCTGCGGCTGTCCGAGTTTGCCCTGTCCCGGAAGGACCCCCAGTACGTCTCCCGGGCCAAGGCGGTTCAGGCGGAGGAGCGGAAGCGCCGGGCCGGACAGGACCCGGATTTCCCCGCCGACACAGGCATCGGCTCCTTCATCATGGCGCTGAAGCCGGGGGACGGCTCCGCCCGGGAGCAGGCGGCCTCCTGCCAGCGGGTGCTGGGGGGGTGCGCCAACGTGGCCGAGGAGTACGCCACCAAGCGCTACCGCTCCAACGTGGTGAACTGGGGGATGCTGCCCTTCATCGCGGAGGATGTGCGGAGCTGGAACCTCCAGCCGGGGGACTCCCTCTACATCCCCGGCATCCGTACCCTGCTGCGCGGGGACGGGGGGGAGGTCAAGGCCCTTCTTCTGCAAGGGGACGGCGGAGAGCAAAAGCAGACCCCGGTGGTTTTGAAGCTCCCCGGCCTCACCCGGGAGGAGCGGGACATCATCCTGGCCGGGTGCCTCATCAACTATTACGCGGAATAATGGGAACATAAAAACAGGCGTGCGGAGGTCCGCACGCCTGTTTTTTGCGCGGGGTCACAGGATTGCCGCGACGCCCTGGAACAGCCCCACAATCAGGCAGGCCAGCACCAGCATCAGCAGCGCCCATTTGAGCACCGCCGCCAGCAGCTTGCTGTCCTGGCCGGCCAGGCCCACCGCCGCGGCGGCGGTGGCGATGCACTGGGGGGACAGGATTTTGCCGATGCCCGCGCCGGTGGAGTTGGCAGCCGCCAGCCAGAATTGGGAGGCGCCAATAGCGCTGGCGGCCTCGGTCTGGAGGCGGCCCAACAGTACCTCGGTGTTGGTGCCGCTGCCGGTGACGAAAGCGCCGATGGCGGCGATCACCGGGGCGAAGAAGGGGTAGAGGGAGCCGGTGAGGGTGACAAACAGGTCGGCCATATCGGAGATCATGCCGGAATAGGTCATGATTTTGGCCACGGCCAGCACGGACATGATGGTGATGATGGTCTTGCTCATCTGCTTGAGGGTGGCGGCGAACACCTCCCACATGGCCCGGGCGCCGGCCTTCTGGACGCAGCCGCCGATGACGGCGGCCAGGAAGATGAGCACGCCGGGGGTATTCACCCAGCTGAAGGAGGTCATGCCAGCGCTCTCCGCGGTGGAGATCTGGAAAGAGCTGGAGAACTGCCCCAGGAAGCCGTTCACCGGCGGCACCAGCTTGGAGGTGAGCAGCAGCAGCACGAAAATGAGGATGTAGGGCAGGCAGGCGGTGAGGGGGCTCATGGACGGCCCGCCGCCCTGGGCGGGCTGGGCGGGCTCCCCCATGTCGTACTCGGCGGGGACGGGCTTGCCGGCGCGCAGCCGCACCAGCCCCAGCGTCACCGCCAGGGACGCCACGCTGCCCACGATGACCGCCAGCTCCGGGCCCAGGAACTTGGCCACCAGCAGTTGGGGCAGGACGAAGGACAGGCCCGCCGCCAGGGTCAGGACGGACACGCCTTTGAGGGCTTTGATTCCGCCGCCCCCGGCGATCACCATGAGGAAGGGCATCAGGATCATGAAGGGGAGCATCTGCACCACCGTCACAAAGGCCAGGGGGACGGCGTCCAGCCCAGTGACGTTGGCCAGGGTGACGGTGGGAATGCCCACCGACCCGAAGGCCGTGGGGAAGGCGTTGGCCAGCATACACACCAGGCAGGCGGCCACCGGCTCCATGCCCATCACCACCAGCATACTGGCCGGGATGGCGATGGCGGTGCCGAAGCCGGCCATGCCCTCCAGGAAGCCGCCGAAGCACCAGCCGATGAGCAGGATGATGACCCGCTTGTCCCGGGACACCCCGGCCAACATCCGTTTAATCACGTCCATGGCCCCGGTGCGCAGGGAGAGGTTGTAGGTGTAGATGGCGGCGATGATGACCAGGATGATGGGCCACAGGGCGGCGGCAAAACCCTCCAGGGCGGAGGTGGCGCAGTCCAGGACGGGCATCCGCCACAGGGTGAGGGCCAGCACGGCCGCGATGGCCAGGGCGGCCAGGCAGGCCTTGTGCCCGGGCATTTTCAGCACGGCCAGGGCGATGATGAGCCACACAATGGGCAGCAGGGTGAGGACGGATTGCAGAATGGGCGGCATGGAAAACAGACCTCCTTTTGTTCAGCTGGACCGGACAGATAAATTGGTTCTACCTCAATTTGGCCGGAAAACGCCGTGTACAAGGACACGCCCTTATCCACGGTAAGCTGTTCCCAGAAGCTGGCTGGGAACATTATCAATTTTATTATAGCGCGCTTGGTGAAAATGTCCATTAAAAAATGCGGAAAAAATAATTTTCAGTGATATAGCACAAAAATATTCCTGATTTTTGTAGAAATGGGAGAAAAGAAAAAAGGGGCTTGTAATTCCCAGAAAATGTGTTAAGCTGAAATCACGGTATAAATTGGTTGTACCAAAAACGTTCCGTTTCGCAACCGTTTCGCTTTTGGCAACACCAGACCGCACCCCTCGGCAGGACGTCATATGTTTTATGGATGTAATGGGAGGAATCACAAAATGGCTGTCACCATCCCCTTCGGCCGGGCCGGAATGGCGCTGAACGCCGACCTCACCGGCGCCGAGCTGCTGGAATCCCGCATTGGCGAGCTGGCCGCGTCCGGGTCGGAGGACGACCTGGTCCGCGCCGCCATGGCCGCCCCCGCCGGCACGCCCACCCTGTGTGAGCTGGCGGCGGGCAAAAAGACCTGCACCATCATCATCAGCGACCACACCCGGCCCGTCCCCAGCAAGCACATCATCCCCTTCATGCTGGAGGAGCTGCGCCGGGGCAGCCCGGAGATCCAGATCACCCTGCTGGTGGCCACGGGGTTCCACCGCCCCACCAGCACCGAGGAGCTGGTGGGCAAGCTGGGCCGGGACATCGTGGACCGGGAGCGCATTGTCATCCACGACAGCAGGGACGCAGCTTCCAACGTGAAGATCGGCGTGCTCCCCTCCGGGGCGGACTGCGTCATCGACCGCCTGGCGGTGGAGACTGACCTGCTGGTGGCTGAGGGCTTCATTGAGCCCCACTTCTTCGCCGGCTTCTCCGGGGGCCGCAAGAGCGTGCTCCCCGGCGTGTGCGACCAGGTGACGGTGCTGGGCAACCACTGCTCTAAATTTATCGCGTCTCCCTTCGCCCGCACCGGCGTGCTGGACGGCAACCCCCTCCACGAGGATATGCTGGCGGCGGCGAAGCTGGCCAAGCTGGCCTACATCGTCAACGTGGTCATCGACGAGGACAAGAAGGTGGCCGCCGCCTTCGCCGGCGACCCGGTGAAGGCCCACCGCCAGGGCTGCGAGCTGCTGCTGGGCTACTGCCAGGTGAAGCCGGCGCGGCGCGGCGACATCGTCATCTCCAGCAACGGCGGCTATCCCCTGGACCAGAACGTCTACCAGAGCGTCAAGGGCCTCACCGCCGCCGAGGCCGCTGCCGCCCCCGGCGCGGTGCTCATCATGGTCAGCTCCTGCTCCGACGGCCACGGCGGGGAGAGCTTCTACAACGCCCTCCACGGGTGCGAGTCGCCGGAAAAGCTCACCGAGGAGATTCTGGCCACCCCCCAGACCGAGACCAAGCCCGACCAGTGGGAGTACCAGATTCTGGCCCGGGTGCTGTGCAAGCACCGGGTGATCTACGTCACCGACCCCGCCCAGAAGGACACCATCGAGGGCATGAAGATGGAGTGGGCTCCCAACGTGGACGAGGCCCTGGCCCGGGCCCGCCAGGCCAAGGGGGACGCCGCTCACCTGGTGGTCATCCCCAACGGGATATCCGTGATGGTACAGTGAGTTTTGTTCCTTTTTCTTGAGAGAAAAAGGAACCGAAAAAGAACTTTAATCCGCTGCGGAAGGAGCAATGCCTTCGTAAGTACAGCCCCTGCCATCAACTCGTTCAAAGCCAAAGCTGAAGATATTTCATGCAAACTCTTTACAGCACAGCGCCGGATAGAAGAAGTTTAAAAGTTTCTTTTTTCGCTTCCTTTTTTCTTCTCAAAGAAAAAAGGAAGAAGAAAACAGTAAGGAGGCACCCCCCATGGCACAGTACAATCAAGTCACCCCTGAAATCATCGCCCAGCTCCAGGCCGCGGCCCCCGGCCACGTTGTGGTCGGCGAGGACGTCAACCCCGACTACGCCCGGGACGAAATGCCCATCTATGGCGTGAAAATGCCCGAGGTGTCCATCGACGCCACCAGCACCGAGGAAATCGCCGCCGTCATGAAGATCTGCTATGACAACAACATCCCCGTCACCACCCGGGGCGCCGGCACCGGCCTGGTGGGCGGCTGCACCCCCATCTGCGGCGGCGTGGTCATCTGCACCATGAAGATGAACAAGATCCTCGGCTACGACCTGGAGAACTTCGCCGTCACCGTCCAGCCCGGCGTGCTGCTCCAGCAGCTGGCGGACGACGCCCTCACCCACGGCTGTATGTATCCCCCCGATCCCGGCGAGAAGATGGCCACCCTGGGCGGCAATGTGGCCACCAACGCCGGCGGTATGCGGGCGGTGAAGTACGGCGCCACCCGGGACTACGTGAAGGCCATGACCGTGGTGCTCCCCACCGGCGAGGTCACCAGGTTCGGCGCCACCGTGTCCAAGACCTCCTCCGGCTACAGCCTCACCAACCTGATCTGCGGCTCCGAGGGAACCCTGGCCATCATCACCGAGCTGACCCTGAAGCTTATCCCCGCCCCCAAGGCCACCGTCAGCCTGATGGCCCCCTTTGAGGACCTGAACGCCTGCATTTCCACGGTGCCCAAGGTGTTCATGAACCACCTGAAGCCCCAGGCCCTGGAGTTCTTCGAAAAGGAGATCCTCATCTCCTCCGAGGAGTACCTGGGCAAGCAGGTATTCCCCCGGAGGATCGACGGCGTGGAGGCCGGCGCTTACCTGCTGATGACTTTCGACGGCGACAGTATGGAGGAGCTGGACCCCCTGGTGGAGAAGGCCGCCGAAATGCTGGTGGAGGAGGGCGCCCTGGACGTGCTGGTGGCCGACACCGCCCCCAAGCTGAAGGACACCTGGGCCGCCCGCTCCTCCTTCCTGGAGGGCATCGAGGAGCAGACCAAGCTGCTGGACGAGTGCGACGTGGTGGTGCCCGTGAACAAGATCGCCGAGTACGTGGCCTACGTGGCCGCGGAGGGGGAGAAGTACGACTTCGAGGTGAAATACTTCGGCCACGCCGGCGACGGCAACCTGCACATCTACACCTGCTCCAACGACATGGAGAAGGGCGAGTTTGAGAAGCAGGTGGAGCAGTTCTTCACCAGCATCTACGCCAAGACCGTGGAGCTGGGCGGCCAGATCTCCGGCGAGCACGGCATCGGCCTGGGCAAGGTGAAGTTCCTGGCCCAGGCGGTGGGCCCCGTGAATATGGGCCTGATGGAGGGCATCAAGAAGGTGTTCGACCCCAAGATGATCCTCAACCCCGGCAAGGTGTGCCATATGCTGTGACGGCCACGGCCCGCGGGCAGGCCTTTCCATAGATACCTCCTCACGCGGCGGACCGGCGGCGGGGCGCGAACCCCGCCGCCGGTCTGTTTTTTGCCCGGTCAAAGTCTTATTTTGCCAAATTTGGGAAAAGCGCTTGTGCCCCGCGCCGAAAAATGTTATGATATTAACAATTCGGCAAAGGAGACTTCCCCATGGCAGAAAAAAACGAGCGGGCCTATGAAAAGGTGATTGAGCACATCAAAAACGAGATCTGGCAGGGCACCCTGAAGCGGGGGGAGCGGCTGCCGCCGGAGCGGGAGCTGGCCGAGTCCCTGGGGGTCAGCCGCAATTCCGTGCGGGAGGCCATCCGCACCCTGAGCCTGCTGGGCTTTGTGTCCAGCACCCAGGGGGCGGGCAACTTCGTCACCTGCGACATTGAGCAGAACCTGCGGGAGAGTCTGCGCATGATGGTCATGCTGGGGGAGACCAACTACCTCCAGATCAGCCAGCTGCGGTGCGGCCTGGAGAGCGAGAACGCCCGGCTGGCGGCGGGGCGCATCCTGCCCCGGCAGGCGGCGCGGCTGCGGGAGCTGGCCCGGCTCATGCGGGAGGAGCCCGACGCCCAGAAGGCCTCCCGCTACGACCAGGAGTTCCACCTGCTGCTGTGCGAGGCGTCGGGCAACCGGCTCATCAAGTCGCTGTTCAGCGCCATGCTGTCCACCATCAACGACTTCATCAGCACCATGTATGTGCGCATCATGGAGGACCCCCGGCAGGCGGCGGAGCTTCACGCCGCCCACGAGCGGCTGGCGGACGCCCTGGCCGCCCGGGACGGGGACGCCGCCGGGGAGGCTATGCGCACCCACTTCGAGGTGGTGGACGCATCCATCCGGCAGGAGCAGCTGCGGCAATAGCGGCGGAACAAAACGGGACGCCTCATACGGCGTCCCGTTTTATGTGTCCATCCCCCTCCGGCAGGGGAATCATCAGGTTGATGGAAAACCAGTTGTCCCGGCTGTGTACGGTGGTGGTGCCGCCGTACTTCTGGGCGGCGTGGCGGATGGACTTGATTCCGTAGCCGTGGTAGACGCTGTCCCCCTTGGTAGACACGGGCAGCCCGTCCTGGAAGGTGAGGGCTTCCGGGCAGTAGTTCTCGCAGTGGATCATCAGAAAGTCTTTTTTTACGTATACCGCCAGGTGGATGAGCCTCTTTTCCCGCTCGGGTATGCGCAGCTCGCACTCAATGGCGTTGTCCAGGATATTGCCGAACACGGTGCAGATATCCATCACGTCCATAAACTCCAGCCGGGAGCCGTCGGCCACGCAGGTCAGCTCCACCCCGTGGCGGGCGCAGTACAGGCTCTTGCCGGTGAGCACCGTGTCCAGCACGGAGTTGCCCGTTTTGTTCTGGGCCTCATAGTCCCGGATCTCCTCCTCCATGCCGTCCAGGTAGGCGGAGCGCTTGTCCGCGTCCGGTTCCGCCCGGAGCACGGCGATTTGGTGCTTCAGGTCGTGGTATTTGTGGTTGATGACCTCGATGCTCTCCCGGGACTGCCGGTACTGCGCGTACTGGTTTTGCAGGATGTTCTGGATGGCGTCCAGCTCCCGCTGCATATAAAGCTCGCACCGCTGGACGTGGTATGCGTAGAGCATGGCCACCCCCGCCAGGTCCACCAGGGTGCGGATATTGTAGATGTCCGTCAGTTCGGAGCCGGCGAAGGGGGTGTCCACATTGACAAAGCTGAGATTGCTCAGGAGGAAGCAGGCCAGGGCAATGAGGACGGGGCTCCACAGCTCCTGAATGCGGAAGGCCAGGGCGGCCCGGGGATCGGCCCGGCGGCTCTCCAGCCAGAACATGGCGGAGAACACCGCGGCGTATACCAGCAGCAGGACAGCGGCGCCCAGCGCGGCGGCGGGGGCGGTTCCCTCCTGCCAGCCCAGGTTGTACAGGGCGTAGGAATACAGCTGCCACTCCAGGGAGGCGGCAAACTCCGCCAGCACGAAAGCCCGGGCGGTGCAGTATCCCGCGGCGGACAGGGGCATATCGCAGCACACGGCGATGAGCAGCAGCATCAGTCCCACCGCCAGCCCCATGCAGGGCAGCCACAGCCAGAGGGGGAGGGCGTCGGTAAAGACCAGGAACGTGCACTGGGCCACCAGGCCCGCCCCCAGCACCTGCCACAGCCGGGCGCCGCTGAACCGCCGGGGATACCGGGCAATGACGGTGAGGCAGGCGCACCACTCCGCCAGGCCGGTGAGGACCCGGGGGATGTCGGACAGGTAGACGGGGCTCACGGTTTGCCCCCTCCCACCCAGTCGGTGAGGGCCTCCAGGAAGGGGGCACGGCGGCCCCGGCTGATGAGCAGCCGGTCCCCGCCTACCACGGCGCAGCCGTCCTGGATGCCGGTGACGTGCTCCAGGTTCACCAGGTAGCCCTTGTTGCAGCGGGCGAAGCCCTTGCCCGCCAGGTCCTGCTCCACCTGCTGGAGGGTGGCGGTGGAGGCGTGGATGCCGGAGCGGGTGTGGATCATGAGCTGCCGGCCCAGCCGCTCAATATAAAAAATGCCGTCCACCTCCAGCTTGATGGCGCCCCCCTTCACCATCACGGTGAGGAAGGCGGCCTCCTTTTTGTGGACGTATTGCAGGGCCCGGCCCAGCCGCTGGGAGAAAGAAAAGTAGTTCAGCGGCTTGAGAATGTAGTCCAGGGCGTTCACGGAGTAGCCCTGGATGGCGTACTGGGCCAGGTTGGTGACAAAGACGATGACTACCTCCGGGTCCACCCGGCGCACGTAGCCCGCCGCCGTCATGCCGTCCATAAACGGCATCTCCACGTCCATCAGGATCAGGTCGAACTCCGGCTGATATCCCTCCACCAGGTCCTCGCCGTTGCTGAAGCGGGTGATCTGAAAGGCCCGGCCCGTTTCCCGGCCGTAGTCCCCGATGAACTGCTCCAGCTGGGCCAGGCACTGGGGATCGTCCTCGGCAATGGCAATGCGGATCATGGCGTTCTCCTCCTCTCTTTTAACAGGCTGAAGTCCCAGGCCTCCCGGAGCCAGCCCATCAGCTCTCCGTCCAGCGCCGCTTCCGACGCCGCGGGGACGTGGTGGGTCCAGCGGCCCGGGTACGCCTCCACGGATACGGCAACCCGGGGGGAGGGTTCCCGCCGCCCCAGGCCGAAGGACACCACAATGCCCGGGTCCCGCTTCCGCTTGGGCAGGGAGACCATGGCGAACAGCCGGGGGGAGTAAAAGCTGATCTGGCTCTTCTGCACCTTGACGGACGCCTGGGGAAAGGCGGCGTCCAGCCGGCGGAACAGGGCCTGGTACAGCGCCAGCTGGTCCGGGCTCCCATCAAAGAAGAACAGCACGTCGGTTTCGTAATGGCCGGGTACGTTCACGGCGGTCCCCTCCTTGCGGGCAGAATCTATCAATAACATCATATCACGCGGGAGGGAATTTGAAAAGACGGCGGGGGCGGATCAGGCAAAAAAATCTCGGAAAAACAGGGCTTGTCCCGGCCGTGGCGGCCCAGTTCTTGGAAGGAACTCCCATTTGCGGCGGTGGCCGATCCTCCAAACGGCGGAGGGGCAATGGCCGTTCCGCTTTGTGCAACATGGAAAAACGCCCCATCTTATTTACAAAATGTTCACATTTTGTACACGAATAATCCACATCTTTCCGGCGGCCCGGCCTATAATGTGCCTACCGTGAGCGGAAGAGCTCGCGGCAGACCGAAGCGAGAAAGGAATGAATTTCATCATGTATATGCTCAACTACAAAAACACTTACCAGCGCAAGGTGACCCTGACGCAGCGCATTGCCGCGTTTGTCAGCAACCTGGTCAACGGCGTACAGTGAGCCGGCCCGTCAGACGTGTAAGGCGCGTCTGGCGGGTCGAAGTCGTTTTTGGGATTACCGCCGGCGGGACCGTTGGTACAGGCCGACTTTCCTGACAGTCGAGTTGCTTTTTCGCCGTGGGGCCTTGACTTTTTCCCGGCGGCGGGGTAGGGTGGGGACACAACCTGTCGAAGGGAGCGCCGGATATGAACGGGAAGAAATCCTTTGGAGAGTATATCCGAAAAAAGAGGCTGGACGCGGGGCTGACCCAGAAGGAGCTGGCGGGCCAGCTGTTTGTCACCGAGTCCACCATCAGCAAGTGGGAGCGGGCGCTGTCCTACCCGGACGTGTCCATGGTCACGCCCATCTGCGCCGCCCTGCACATCACGGAGCACGAGTTTTTCACCGCCTGCGACGACGACCAGGCCCACGCCCAGGAGCGGCAGGCGGCGGTTTGGCGCGGGGTGACGAAGGGGGCCCGGTTGTTCTTTGCCGTGGGCTACGCCATCGCCGTGGCCGTCTGCTTCATCTGCGACCTGGCGGTCTTTCACACTTTGGACTGGTTCTGGATTGTGCTGGCGGCCTGCGCCCTGGCTTTCTGCTTTACCAACCTGCCCTTCCTGTTCCAGCGCAACCGGCTGGCGGTGTGCCTGGGGTCCGCGTCCATGTGCCTGATCCTCCTGCTGCTGGCCTGCTGGGTCAATGTGGGCGGCTGGTGGATCATCGGCGCGCTGGCCATCACGGCGGCGTGCATAGCCTTGCCCTGAACCTGGTGGGCCATCTGGCGGTTCTATGGCCGGCATATCCTGCCCCTGTGCGGGGCGGCGCTCACCGCGTGGGTGTTTCTCCTGCTGGCGGTGATCTGGGCGTTCACCGGCGGGGACTGGCTGTTCTCGGTGGCCTACCCGCTGGCGCTGGCGGGAACCGCCTTCTTCTGGGTGGGCTTTGCCGTGCTTTACTGGCTGAAGGCCGGCCCCTGGCTTAAGGGCGGCGTGATCGCCCTGCTGGCCAGCTTTGCCACGCCGGTGTTCAACAGCCTCTGCGGCCTGATCCTGGAGGACATGGGCGGGCCCAGCTTCTGGCAATACTTCTCGGCGCGGGATATGCTGGCCCGCCGCGCCGCCGGGGACGTGTCCTGGGTCAATTCCTTGATCTTTCAGATCATGCTGGCGTGCTCCCTGGCGCTCACCGCCATTGGCGTGATTGCGGAGATACGCCGCGGAAAAAAGGCATAAAAAGCGCCCGGCCATGGGAGCGGGCCGCTCCATGGCCGGACGTTCCGCCGGGGCGTCAGATGTCCCGCTCCAGGTCCTGAATGCGGTGGTTCACCACCTTCAGCTTTTCCTCCTGGAGCTCCGCCCGCTCTTCCAGGCGGTAGGTGCGCTCCACCAGGCTGTTGTGGGCCTGCACCTGTTTTTCCAGGGCCTCCAGGCGGTAGGCGATGAGGGCGGTGGACCTGCGGTTCGCGAAATAGCTCCCCGCCAGCGTCCCCGCCAGCGCCAGCGCCGCCACGACAATGTCCTCCATCCGGTCACCTCCTCCGGCTGTGCCGGAACCGGGGAGATTTTCCGCCGCGGTTGCCCCTTTTTGTGCACGGCAGCGGTTTCCGGCCGAGATAGTATGCCGGTCATCAAGCGGCCCGCGCATGGAGCGCGGGCCGCCTTTTTCAACCAGTGTTCCGTTAGGGCTGGCCATAGCGGCTGCCGATGCGCAGGACGGTGGCAATGGCCTGTTCCCTGGAGAAGGTGCCCTCCGGCCTGAAGGCCCCGTTATCGCCGTTCATAATGCCGTTGACGCCGCAGTAATCAATGAACTGCCCGGCCCAGCCAAACGCGGCCCGGTCGGTGAAGGCGGAGTATTGCTCCCCGCGGTCCGCCACCCCCAGCAGCTGGGTGGTGAGGGCCAGAATTTTGGCCGCCTCGGACCGCTTCAGATTGCGGTCCGGCTCAAAGCGGCCCTCGCCCACGCCGCTGATGATGCCCAGTCCGGCACAGCTGCGCACCGCCTCGCCGGAGGTGTCGGAAAATTCCACCACGGCGTTGTTCTGGAGCTTTTGGCTGATGCCGGGCTGCTGTTTCAGCAGCTCCCAGATCAGGCGGCAGAAGTCCTGCCGGCTGATGGGAGACTGGTAGCTGTTTTGGATATCCTGGGGCACCAGGCCCTTGGAAATGGCGTTTTGGACCTCGGCCACCGCCCAGGGGGAGGGGCCGCCGGAGGCGTCCGGGGACTGGGCGGCCGTGCCGCTCCCGGTGTCCACGATGGACAACACGCTGGCCAGGTTCCGGCCCGCGGGTTGGATAAAGGACCCGTTGGCGTACAGCATGGAGGACGCGCCCCCGTCCATGGCCAGGCCCTCCTGGATGCCGTTGGCCACCATCCAGTCGGCGATCTGCCGGAAGGAGGCGGTGGCCACCCCCATCACCAGGCTGCCGCCGGAGGTGACGCCCACGAAGGACCGGGCGGCCACCCCGTCAGGCCGCTGCTTGGGGTCGCTGTAAAAGCTCTGGTTACCCTGCCCGTCCACCACGTTGACGCCGTTTTTCACCAGCAGCGGGCCGCCCACCAGGGCCTCCCGCACGCCGGCCCACTCGGAATCCCGGTCGGTGCCGCTGGCGGTGAGCTGGACCTCTGCGCTCATCCCCACGGCGGGCAGGCGGTTGTGGCCGCGCTCATCCTCATATACCGCGGAGTTATACACCAGCACGTAGGTTCCGGCGGGCACGGTGATGCTGCCGCCGGGGACAGCCTGGGTGACTTGGCCATTCTGAATGTAGAACATGGTGGAGCTGGCGGGCACGTCCACCGGGAGGGTCAGGTGCTCGTCAAAGAGCATAATGGCCCAGGGGTCGGAGAGATAGGTGTTGACGCCCCAGTTGCCGCCCACGGTAAAGCCGTTGCCCAGCGCGATTTGATACGTCAGCGTCACCCAGTCCACCATAGCCTTTCCGGCGGCGGTGAAGCCCAGGGTGGCGGTATTGCCGCTGTGGAT
Source organism: uncultured bacterium (assembly GCA_946548895.1). Lineage (GTDB taxonomy): Bacteria > Bacillota > Clostridia > Oscillospirales > Oscillospiraceae > Enterenecus. The sequence continues at coordinate 14,231 of CAMNQF010000016.1, forward strand.
GAGCACGCCGTCTTTGACCACGGCGTTCATAATCATGGGGCAGTTGTCGGGGTATACCGCGGCGCCTTTGGTGTAGGCGTCGAAGAATCCCCCGTTGATGGCGGCCACCACCGTATGGCCCTTGGCGTTCTCCGCTTCGATGATGCCCTTGGCCGGGGCGGACTCCACCACGCTGTTGTTGGCCAGGCTGACCACGCCGGTGCGGCCCGGCGTCATGTCCACGGTGACAATCTTAGCTGTCCTGCCGCCGATAGCGTCGCTCCAGGCGGTGACGCCCGCCTCCGCGGCTGAGGCGGGTACGGCCAGCAGGGACGCGCACACCGCCGCGGCCAGGAACAGCCCGGCGGCACGAGATTTTAGACCTTTCACAAAAAGCCCTCCTTCTTTCTGGCCGGAAAATATGCCTCCGGCTTTTCTCGGGAATATTCTATACCATCCTGTTTCCTATGTCAATAAACCGGCGGCGTACGCCGCCGGGGAGCGTATTCCGGCCGCGGAAAAAATATGCCGGGAGGGATTGACAAACCGGCCCTGACCGAGTATAATGGCTATCAGGATAAAAAAAGGGTATGGGACGGCTGAGGCTGTTTCATGCCCTTTTTCCGTTTGCGGGGGAAAGGGTACTACTTGAAAGGGGGAGCCCATTATGGCAACCAAGCAAAACACGAGAGAGTATCCCGTTCAGGTCATCCGCGAGAATCTGCGCCAACACTCGGCCCGGCAGGCGGCCTTGCTGACGCGGTCTGTCGGACGGCTGACCTCCTGCGACGCCCAGCCCTGCCTGGAATACCGCGCGGAGATTACGGCGGAGCGCACCGTCATCGACCGGCTGCTGTATGTCCAGGAGTGCCGGAACGCGCTGGAGCGGTGCATCTGTTCCGGGTCCGCCCGCCTGCGCTACCACTGGCGGGATGGCCGGGTGACGGACACCTGCTTCCGCAGGACCGCCCCCGGAAGAATCCGGGTCAGCGGGCTGCTGGCCGAGCCCGTCCTGCGGGCGGCGGGCTGAGAGAAAGGCCGCCGCAGCGGAGTGATCCGCTGCGGCGGCTTTTCGCGATTTTGGGGAAGAACGGAGAGACCATAGAGCAGGCTTTGGCTGGGCGCCGTGCTCCTTAAAGCTCCACCACACTCATGGCCGCCCGCTCTACGCACAGGGCGTTTCGGGTATCCAATACCAGGGACAGGTCCGCTCCGCCGGTCCCTCCCGCGCGGGGATAGAGCACGGCGGTATATTGCAGCGCCTGGGGGCCGCCCCCGGCGCATTCCAAAGGGAACCGCAGCGGCTGTGTCTCTGTAAACGACCCGCAGGGGGTCTGCCTGAGCTGGATGATCCCCTCGCCCCTTGCCGGGGGCATAGCGCGGACGGTCAGCGTGCACCGCACCGCGTAGGCCGCCTGAGGGTCCAGCCGGATCTGGGTGGGGTTGTGCCTGTTCCAGCGGATGCGCCCGCCCTGCCGGGACTGCTCCCGCCAGGGCAGGCGGCAGCCCGGACTCCACAGCAGGCCCGCTTCCCGTTCGGCCAGCTGGAGGGCGCATTTGGTTCCGCCCTCCGGCGGGCAGAACCCCGGGCCGCAGGGCGGCGGGCACGGCCTTGGCGGGCACGGTTTCGGCGGGCATGGCTCCGGGGGGCGGGGCGGGGGCGGGCAGGCCTCCAGCACCTTTTCCAGCTTGCTCTTTAACAGCATCTGGTTCTGCGCCACCACATCCAGCAGGGAGGCGACGCTCTTATTCACCGCCAGTACATCCTGGGGCCCGGCGCAGGGCGTCGACCCCGGCAGGGTTCCCAGGATATATTGCAGCTTCTCGCCCTCGGCGTTGATGATGTGGCTCAGAGCCAGCTCTTCCATGGCGATGGAAGCGAGGATCATCGTCAGGGCTTCCTCCCGCGTGAAACAAGCCCCATGGGGGGGAAAAGAAGGCATAGACATATGAAATACTCCATAGCGCCGTCCCGGCCCGGGACCGGGGCGGAGTTGTGCGGCAGGCCCTGCTGCCGCCGGTTCATTCTATGCGGCCGGACCGGCGCCGGTCCGGCGGGAACCCGCGGGTACGCCGGGGCATAGGATGCTGTGGGCGCTTCGGCGGGAAAACCGTTTCCCGCGCCGCGATACCGTCAGGCGGCAGCCTGCGCCCCTGTTTGAAAGGAGACATTTTCCTATGTCTATGCCCAGCTTTCCCGTCATCGACCCACCCATCCAGCGGGACGATGCGGTTAACCAGATCCTCTCCTCCATCGCCATGGAGGAGCTGGGCCTGAGCCATATCCTCAACGCCGAGGGTGAGAAGCTGCAATATATTCTCGGTACGATTCCGGGCCTCAGCGGTCCGGCGGCCACGGTGAGCGACGTGCTGGCCGCCAACGAGAGCGTCCGCGGCCTGCTGGAGACCGCCGTGCAGAACCAGCTCTTTTTAAAGGCCAAGATGCAGGGCGCGTTGACGGCCTCCCCCCTCCAGGGGCCCACCGGGGCCACGGGCCCCACCGGCCCTGCCGGCCCCGCGGGCGGCCCCGCCGGTCCCACGGGTGCCACCGGCGCGACGGGCGCGACGGGCGCCACAGGCGCCACGGGGGCCACCGGCCCCGCGGGTGCCGCCGGGGTCAACGGAGCCACGGGTGCCACCGGCCCCGCCGGAGCTGCCGGGGCCGCCGGCGCCACGGGGGCCACCGGCCCCGCGGGCGCTGCCGGCGCGACCGGCCCCACCGGCCCCACGGGTGCCACCGGCTCTGCGGGCGCTATCGGTGCCACGGGTGCCACCGGTCCCGCGGGCGCTGTTGGCGCGACGGGTGCCACCGGCCCCACCGGCGCGGCGGGCGCCGCCGGAGCCACCGGGGCCACGGGCCCCACCGGCCCCACCGGCCCCAACGTCACCGCCACCTCCGCCTTTGCCGCCAACACCAGCGGCGCTGTAATCACCGTCATCCTGGCGGGCACCCTGGTGCCCCTGCCCAATAGCCAGCTGCTCTCCCCGGACATCACCGTTAACGCGGGCAATACCGTGTTCACCGTGAACACCGCCGGGCGCTATCAGCTGTCCTACAGCATCAACACCACCGTGGCCCTGGCCAGCGGCACCCGGCTGCTGATTAACGGCGTGGCCAACACCGCCTCCACGGTGGCCCCCCTGGTGTCTTTGAGCCACTTTTCCAATGAACTCCTGCTGGATCTGAACGCCGGGGACACCGTTTCCCTGCAAATGTTCGGCATCGCGTCGGTGGCCACGCTGCTGCCCGGTTCCGCCGGGGCGTCCCTGACGCTGGTCCGCCTGAGCTGAGGAGGGGTGCTTTATGTCGCAGCCCACATTTCCCCAGATAGATCCCCCCCTGACCCGGGAGGGAAGCCTCAACGAGATAATCGCATCCATCGCCGCCGAGGAACTGAGCCTGAGCCACATTCTCAACGCCGAGGGTGAAAAGCTGCAATACGTCCTGGGCACCCTGCCCGGGCTGGACGGGGCGGCGGCCCTGGAGGAGGTCATCCAGGTCAACCAGAGCGTGCAGGACACTCTGTCCAGTGTTGTGGAACAGCAGATGGTGCTGTCCGCCAAGCTGGGCGCTGCCCTGAGCGCCCCGGTTCTTCCTGGCCCTGCCGGTCCCACCGGGCCTGCCGGCCCCACTGGGCCCGCCACGGGTCCCGCCGGGCCCACGGGCGCCACCGGCCCCACCGGGCCGGACGGACCTGCTGGAGCCGCCGGCCCTGCCGGACCGGACGGCGCGGCGGGCCTCACCGGCGCCACCGGCCCCACCGGGCCGGACGGCGCGGCCGGAGCCGCGGGTGTCACCGGGCCTGCCGGGCCGGATGGCGCGGCGGGCGCCACCGGTCCCACCGGCGCCACAGGTCCCGCGGGCGCGGCTGGAGCCACAGGCGCTACGGGCCCTGCGGGCCCCGACGGCGCGGCCGGAGCCACGGGCCCCGCCGGGCCGGAGGGCGCGGCGGGCGTCACGGGCGCCACCGGGGCCGCTGGTCCCACCGGGGCCGCCGGACCCAACCCCACCGCCACCGCCGGATTTGCCGCCAACACGCAGGGCAGCACCATCCTGGTGGCGCTGGGGGGCACGGCGGTGCCCATGCCCAACGCCCAGGTGTTCTCCCCGGACATCACCGCCAACGCCGGGAGCACGGTGTTCACCGTGGCTACGGCGGGAACCTACGAGATTTCCTATCATGTGAATACCACGCTGGCTCTGCTGCTGGGGACCCGGTTGGTGATTAACGGTGTGAACAACACCGCCTCCACCATCGCCCCCGTGGTGTCCACCTCCCACTTTGAGAATCAGATCAAGGTGGCTCTGCCCGCAAACTCCACCGTCACCCTTCAGCTCTACCCGGCCGCCGCGGCCGGGACGGCTATCCTGGTAGGCGGCGGCGCGGGAGCCTCCCTGACCATCGTCCGGCTGGCCTGAAGCCCGCCGCGCCGTAAAAGGGGGGAGGCGCTTTTCGGAGCGCCTCCCCCGCAAAACATCCATGGCAAGGAGGCACTTCATGATAAGCGTCAGCCTGTGCATGATTGTAAAAAACGAGGAAGATGTGCTGGAGCGGTGCCTGAGCAGCGCCGCAAGCCTGGTGGACGAGATCATCATCGTGGATACCGGCTCCACCGACCGAACAAAGGAGATCGCCGCCCGGTTCACCGATTTGATGTTTGACTTCCCCTGGCGGGACGACTTCTCCGCCGCCCGGAACGAGTCCTTTGCCCACGCGTCCAAGGACTATTGTATGTGGCTGGACGCGGACGACGTGCTCCTGGAGGAGGACCAGGCCGCGTTCCTGGCTCTGAAAGAGGCCCTGGATCCCGCCGTTTCGGTGGTCATGGCCCCGTACCACACCGGCTTTGACGAGAGCGGCCGCGTCACCTTTTCCTACTGCCGGGAGCGGCTCATCAAGAACCACGCCGGGATGAGCTGGGCGGGAGCCGTCCATGAGGCCATCACCCCGGTGGGGCAGGTTTTTTACGCGGATTTCGCCGTCACCCACCGCAAAACCCGCCCCGGCGACCCGGACCGCAACCTGCGGATCTACCAGGCCCAGCTGGACGCGGGGGAAACCCTGGAGCCCCGGCAGCAGTTCTACTATGGCCGTGAGCTGTACTACCACTGCCGCTGGGAAGAGGCTCTGGCGGTCTTTTCGGCGTTTTTGGCGGACGGCCGGGGCTGGGTGGAGAACAACATCGACGCCTGCTGCCACTGCGCCTACTGCCGCGAGCGGATGGGGCAGTCCGAGGCGGTTCCGGCGGCGCTGTTCGGGACCTTCCTCTATGACCGCCCCCGGGCGGAGGTGTGCTGTGAGCTGGGCCGGTGGTTTTTTCAGCGGGAGCAGTACAGCCAGGCCGCCTACTGGTACGCCCTGGCCCTGACCTGCCCCCGGGACGACCGCCGGGGCGGGTTTGTCTCCCCGGACTGCTACGGTTACCTTCCCTGCATTCAGCTGTGCGTGTGCTTCAGCCGGATGGGCGACCAGAAACGGGCGGAGGAATTCAACGAGCTGGCCGCGGGCTACAAGCCGGACGACCCGGCGGTGCTCCACAACCGGGCCTATTTCCAGGCGCGGGCATGAGGGCCGCGGGCCGCCCTGAAGTCCGCAAAGGGACCTGTCCCCCGGGGGGACGGGTCCCTTGCGGCGCGTCTGCCCGTCCAGGGTGTTCTCCATGGCGCGGGATAGATTCACGCTCCCATTGAATTTTGAGGCCGCGCCCTGTATCATGGGGAAAACGCCGGAGGCTGCCGGCCCGCCCCCGCCGTTTAGCCGTCCCCGGCCTCCGGCAGCGTGACCCGCAGCAAAAAGATGTGATCTTCCGCCTGTACCGTCAAGAGCCCACCGTATTTCTCCGCGATGCTCTGGATGCTTTTCAGACCGAAGCCATGGCGGTCCAGGTCCGGCTTGCTGGTGCGGGGAAGCGGCCCGTCGAAGCGGAGCTCCCCCTGATAGTAATTTTCCACCTGGAAGAACACCAGCCCCGCCCGGGAAAACACCATCAGGGAAATGGTGCGCTGTTCCGCGTCGGCCAACTGGGCGGCGCTCTCCACGGCGTTGTCCAGCGTGTTTCCCACCATGGTGTACAGGTCCACCGCGTCCATGAACCCCAGGCACTTCCCGTCGGCCATACAGGTCAGTTCAATTCCCCGGGTCTCGCAGAGCAGGCTTTTTTCCGTCAGCACCGCGTCCAAGATTTTGTTTCCAGACTCCGTGATGGCGTCGTAAATCATGACGGCCTGTTCCAGGGAATGGATGGACCTGTCACGCTGCGCCTGGTCGGAAATGAGCTTGAGCGCCGCGATCTGATGCTTCAGGTCGTGGCATTTCTGGTTAATCACATCGGCGTTGCGCATGGCCGTCTGGTACTGGGCTTGCTGCCGGGTCCAGAGCTGCTGCTGCACGTCCAGGTCATGGCGCAGGGCCAGCCGCTTCTGCTGGGAGAGCTGGGCCCACAGGGCGTAGACGCAGAAGGCGATGGCGTAGAGCAGGCAGACGCGGTAAAAATAGTCGTTTTCCGGCTGAAGATGCTGGGAAAACGCGCTGAACACCAGCGCCACCAGCAGCGCCCCCGCCGTCATGCCCACGGAGTGAGTGACCTTCAGGTCATACCGGCCCCGGGTGGGCAGCCGGCGGGCGAACAGCAGATAGGAGACCAGGTAAATCGAGCCGTAAACGAGAAAATACGGCCAGCCAAACCGAACATTCATGCGCTGCATGGAATCTGGCTTCCAAAGGGTGTACAGGCAGTAGGCCAGGTGCTGGGTCAGGTAGGCGCTGGAGGTGCAGTACATGGCCTCTGAAACCGTGATCCGGCAGCACAGCAGGGCGAACAGCAGCCCGCACAGGTAGGAGCTCAGGGAATACAGCAGCACCAGCACGATGCGCTGGCCGGTCCAGGGGGCCAGAAGGGAAAAGGCGGCCTGGAACAGGACGGCGCACAGAACGAACCACGCCGGCCAGAGCGCGGCGCTCCCTCTGCGCCGCAGCGGCAGGCAGAACAGGGTCACGGCGGCCAGCACCTCAATGGGCAGGGTCATGCTCTGCGCGGCGGACGCCCACGTCATTTACCGATACCCCCCTCCCATGTAATCCGAAAGCTTCCGCAAAAAATCCTTCTGCTTGGAGCGGCTCAAGGGCGCCGCCTCGCCCTCCACCAGCACCGTGTCCCGCCGCACGCTGGTGACATGGCGCAGGTTGACCAGGTGGCTGTGGCTGCACCGGGCGAAGGGCTGGCCCTCCAAAGCCTGCTCCAGCCTGGACAGCGTGCCGTTGGTGACGTACACCCGGTCCGCCGTGTGGATGTAGATGTGGCGGTTGGCTACCTCAATGTAGCGGATATCCGCCGTGAGCACCCGGAACAGCTCCCCGTTTTCCGACACCAGCAAAAACCGCTCCTCCCGGCGGCGGATGATCTCCTCCACATGGCGCAGCCGCATGGCCAGCTTGGAATAGTTCACCGGCTTGAGCACAAAGTCCAGCGCGCTGACCTCATAGCCCCGGATGGCGTACTTCCCCATGTAGGTGATGAAGATAATCAGGACGGCGGGGTCCACCGCCCGGATGCGTTCCGCGGCTTTCATCCCGTCCAGGTGGGGCATTTCGATGTCCAGAAGGAGGACGTCCCACACCGGCTGATAGTCCTCCACCAGCTCCATGCCATCCGGAAACACCTGAATTTGCAGCTCCAGGCGATGCTCCCGGCAGTAGCGCTCCACGAAGGACCGCAGATCCGCCGCGCATTGGGGGTCGTCCTCCGCGATGGCCAGTTTCAGCACCATGCGATCCCTCCTCTCTCTATAGAGGGATCATAGCACATTTTGGCGCGCTTTTCAATCGCGGGGACGGGGGCCGCCCGCCGGCGCCTCGGAAAAAGGGGGAGCCGCCCCGCCGGATTCCGGCAGAGCGGCTCCCAAGTGAATGAGGGGAACGCGGATTAAGGGTTGGCGGCTTTCCAGGCTTTCATGGCCTGGCGCCGCCGGACGAAGTACCAGGCGCACAGGGCCAGCAGGCCCGCCACGGCGATACCCGCCGGGATGTACACCTGATAGGCCACGGGGATGGAGCTCACCTCCTGGCCCACGCTGTTGGCGGAGGCATACAGGATATTGTGGCAGGCGGTCCGCAGGGCCTGGCGGCCGGTGGCGGTGCCGGTGGTCTGGTCGGTGGGGCTCTGGATGCCCATGAGGGAGAGGATCAGGTCGTTGCCCGCCCGGATGGCGCGGTCAATGTTGACGTAGGACAGCTGGAGGATGCAGTCGGTGATGACGGTTCCCTGGAACCCCCATTCGCCGCGCAGAACCGCGGTGAGCAGCTCAGGGCTCTCGGCGGCGTTGGTGGCTCCCAGGCGGTTGAAGGAGGACATGACGCCCCGGGTGCCGCCCTCTTTGACGGCCACCTCAAAGCCTTTCAGATAGATCTCGCGCATGGCCTGCTCGTTCACCCAGGTCAGCAGCCCGCCGGAGTCCCGGTTGGTCTCCTGGTCGTTGACGGCGAAGTGCTTGCAGTAGGTGGTCACTCCCTGAGACTGGATGCCACGCACCTCGGCGGCGGCCATTTTGCCGGAGTGGAGGCCGTCCTCGGAATAGTATTCGTAGTTGCGCCCGGAGAAGGGGGAGCGGTGGATGTTCATGGCCGGGGCGTACAGGGCGGCCACGTCCATGGCGACAGCCTCCTTGGCGAAGGCCTCGCCCATGCGGGCGGCCAGGTCCGTGTTCCAGGAGCAGGCCAGCACGGACTGGGCGCAGTACTGGTTGCCGGTGGTGTGGGCCATGATGTTGTTGATGCCGTTGGGGCCGTCCACCTCCACGTAGTTCAGCTTGCCAATGGAGGGTACGGACTGGGTGGTCCAGCCGCCGTTGGCCACCAGGTTCACCATCTCGTCCACGGGGATCTGTTCCAGCAGCTGATCCCACTTGGGATCGTCATAGGGCAGGCCGCGCACATCCTCAATGGTCAGGCCGTGCTTGGCGGTGACGATATCCGGGTCACTGCCGTCATTGGGAACAGAGGCGTCGTTCAGCGCGGCCACCACGCCGCCGCTGGCGGCGCGGCTCTGAGGCATCCGCTGGGTGGGGAAGGTGCCAGCCCAGTCGGAACGGGACACGTAGGAGGCGCATTCACCGAAGGAAACCTGGTCAAACAGGTTGACGGCGGCGGTGTGGTCGGAGGCCCGGGCCCCGGCGTTGGCGCCGTTGTAAATGACGTCGGCGGGGATGTTGACGGTGCGGCTGTCGATGACGTCGTGGGAGTTGTCCATCAGCTTGACCTCATAATCCCCTGCCTCCAGGACATAAGCGCCGCCCTGGGCCTTGACGCCGGAGTAGTCATAGGAGGCCATGTCCTCTTTGGCAAAGGACAGGGTGACGGTTTGGCTCTGGCCGGGCTCCAGCAGGCCGGTCTTGGCGAAATCCGCCAGCACCACGTGGCTTTTCTCGATGCCGCCGGGGGTGTAGGGCGGGGTGTAGTAGGCCTGCACCACGGTCTTGCCCGCGGCGGAGCCGGTGTTGGTGACGGACACCCCCATGGTAACCGTGTCGCCGGAATCGTTGAAGGAAGCGATCTCCTGGGTGAAACCGGTGTAGCTCAGGCCGTAGCCGAAGGGGTACTGCACGGTGGAATCGTAGTCGATGAAGCCGTCCGCCGCCGCCGTCTCGTAGTAGCGGTAGCCCACGTAAATGCCCTCAATGTAGTCCACATAGTGGTAGCTGTCGGGCGCGGCGTTGACCCCGCCGCCGGAGATGGGGTTGGTGTTGGTATAGTCCACGTTGGTGTAGTCATAGGCGCCGATGCTGTAGTAGCTGGGGGCGGACTCCACCTCATAGGCGAAGGTATCGGCGGTGCGGCCGGAGGGGTTCACCGCGCCGGACAGCACCTCGCCCACGGCGTTGGCCCCGGTGGAGCCCAGGCAGCCGATCCACAGGGCGGCGTCGATGCCGCCGTCCTCCAGCCAGCCCAGCTCCATGGCGTTGGTGGAGTTCACCAGCACGATGACGGTGCCGAAGTTCTCCTTCACCAGGTCCAGCACCTCAAGCTCCACGTCCTGGAGCTCCAAGTAGTGCTTGCCCGCGTCGCCGCCCTGGACGTTGAAGCTGACAGCCTGGCCGGAGGAGCCGATCTCCGCCCCGCCCTGGGCGGGGGTCATGTCCATGGGCAGGTCGCCGCCCTCGCCGCCCAGCCGGGAGATGACGAACACCGCCACATCGGAATGGGCCTTGGCGTTTTGAATGAGGCTGTCCGAGTATGCGCTGGCGGGAGGCTCATTGATGTCGAAGTTGTTGCCGGTGAAGCCCACGCCGGTGCGCTCCACAAAATGGCTGTCGTAGAAATCGACCAGTTCCTGGTTTACGTCAAAGCCCGCGTTGGCCAGGCCCTGGGCCAGGGTGACGTTGTTGGTGCTGTCCCCGGAGCCGGACCCGGAGCCGCCGTACACGGTGTCCCGGGAGCCGTAGCCGAACAGGTTGACGGCCGCGCCCCTTTGCAGGGGCAGCGCGCCGTTTTTGTTCTCCAGCAGGACGATGCCCTCCGATTCCACCTCCTGGGTCATGCCGGCGGAGGCATGGCGGGCTGCGTCCACCTCCTCGCCGGAAGGGCCGGCGGCAAAGAAGCTGTTAATCATGTCGAAATTCTTGGGGACCAGCGCGGCGGCCGCGATGGCGATGACGAGGGTTACAGCCGTAAGGGCGCTCATCAGGGCCAGGGGCACCTTTCCCGGGCGCTTGGGGGCGGTATTGGTTCCTTGCTTGCTCATTGTTTTTCCTCCTTCACTGTTTGGGGCTCGATGAATGGAGGATAACAGATTTTGATGGCGGAAGGGGCGGCCTTTGTCTAACTGGTCGTTTTAAGCGTCTAATTTACAACGGGGCGGGAATTCTCCCGCCCATCGGGAAACGCAAACGTCAGGGAAACAGCCGTACCGCGAGCCTGGAGGGCAAATCCGGGCCGCTTGCGGCGCGGTCCGCGCATAATATAGGAACAGGCGAGTGAGAGGCATCTTCTGGGGGCCATATTTTGGGGTGGCTTTCATGCGTGCGATGTGCTAAAATTTCGTCAGACAAACTTGGGCATAAAGGGGAAGGGATCACATGAAAATTGCGTATTTGGGCATCGACCTGCTGAAGCCCGTGCTGGACTGCCTGCTGGCGGAGGGGTGCCAGGTGCTGAAGCTGTTCACCTGCCCGGTGGACAACGTGACGGAGACAAACACCGCCGTTATCCGGGCGGCGGAGGAGCGGGGCATCCCGTACACGCTGGGGCGGATCACCGCCGGCGACCTGGACGGGTTGGCGGCTCAGGGCTGTGAGCTGCTGGTGTGCGCGGGGTACTATTACCGCGTCCCTGTCACGGACGCCTTTCCCATGGTGAACTTCCACCCCACCCCCCTGCCCCTGGGCCGGGGGTCCTGGCCCATGCCCCGGCTCATCCTGGAGGGGGCGGAATACGGCGGCGTCACCGCCCACAGGATGGCGGCGGACTTTGACACCGGGGATATCCTGCTGTGGGAGCGGTTCCCCCTGGATGAGCGGGAGAACCATGGGACCTATATGGAGAAAGTGTACGAGCGGGTGCCCGCCATGGTGCGCGGGCTGGTGCACGACCTGCCGGGGGTGCTGGCGGAAGCCCGGCCCCAGGGGGCGGGGGACTACTGGCCGCTGCCCGGGGAGGAGGACTGGACGGTGGCGCCGGACATGGACGCGGCCCGGGCGGACCGCGTCCTCCGGGCGTTTTACGGCTACGAGTGCGTCTACCGGGACGGGGGGCGCCGGACGGAGCTGATCGGCGGGCGGGTGGTATTCGGGGACCCGGCGGGCCGCAGGTTCCCCCTCCGGGGCGGATACGTGGAGGCGGAGCGGGTCCGGGAACTGGACTGACGGTCCGTTCCCCCGGGCGGAAGATCAAGAGCGCCCCCCGTCATATGGCGCACGGGCTCTGCCTCCCCGCCGCAGCCGGGGAGGGAGAACCTTTCATAACGCCCGCCAGCCAGCACGGCAAAGGGCCCCTCTCCCCGCCGGCGGCGGAGAGAGGGGCCCGTCCTGTCTAAAATGCCCGGCCGATGTCGGTGCGGAAGTGCATCCCGGTAAAGGAGATGGGCTTGGCGGCGGCGTAGGCGTTGGCAATGGCCTGCTCCAGGGTGTCCCCCAGGGCGGTGACGCCCAGCACCCGCCCGCCGTTGGTGAGGAATTCGCCCTGTTTCCCCAGCTTGGTGCCCGCGTGGAACACCACGGCGGATTTGCCCGCCTCCTCCAGCCCGGAGATGGGATACCCTTTTTGGTAGTCCAGCGGGTAGCCCCCGGAGGCCAGCACCAGGCAGCAGGCGGCCTGGTCCTTCCAGCGGATGTCCGCCCGGTCCAGCGTACCCTCCCGGCAGGCGGTGAAGATGTCCATCAGGTCGCTGTCCAGCAGGGACAGCACCGCCTGGCACTCCGGGTCGCCGAACCGGGCGTTGTACTCCACCACGCGGGGGCCGCCGGGGGTGAGCATCAGCCCGAAGTAGATGACCCCCTGGAAGGGCCGGCCCTCCGCCTTCAGCGCCCGGATGGTGGGCAGGAAGATCTCGTCCATGCACCGCGCTGCCACGTCCGGGGTGTACTGGGGCGGGGGAGAGATGGCCCCCATGCCGCCGGTGTTGGGGCCCTGGTTGCCGTCATAGGCCCGCTTGTGGTCCTGACTGGCGGGCATGGTGCGCACCCGCTCCCCGTCGGCGAAAGCCAGCACCGTCACCTCCGGGCCGGTCATGCACTCCTCAATGACCACCGTGGAGCCGCTCTCCCCAAACTTCTTGTCTGCCATCATCTCCCGGGCGGCCCGCTTGGCCTCATCCACGGTGGCGGCCACCACCACCCCCTTGCCCAGGGCCAGGCCGTCCGCCTTCACCACGATGGGCGCGCCCCGCTCCTCAATGTAGGCCAGGGCCTGGTCCAGCTCGGTGAAGGTCTCGTACCTGGCGGTGGGGATGTGGTATTTCTTCATCAGCTCCTTGGAGAACGCCTTGCTGGCCTCAATGACGGCGGCGTTCTTCCGGGGCCCGAAGGCGGGGATGCCCGCCTCCTCCAGGGCGTCCACCATGCCCAGGGCCAGGGGGTCGTCGGGGGCCACCACCACGAAGTCCATGGCGTTTTCCTTGGCCCATTTCACCATGCCGTCCACGTCGGTGGCCTTCACGTCCACGCACTGGGCCGTCTGGGCGATGCCCGCGTTGCCGGGGGCGCAGAACAGCTCCGTCACCTTGGAGGACTGCTTTAATTTCCAACAGATGGCGTGCTCCCGGCCACCGCTTCCTACAACCAAAACCTTCATAAAACCCTCCTATGCTTGTCACGTTCGCGTTGGGCTGGCTTGACGGCCCGGCTGTTTCGCCTTCCGACTCGGACAAAACCCGCCTCCGCTTTGCGGCGGTTGAGCTTTTGTCCTCGCTCCAGTCCATCCGGGCCTGCCAGCCTACGCTCACGCTTCCTAATGATGGAACAGCCGGATGCCGGTGAACGCCATGACCATGCCGTGCTTGTCGGCGGTGGCGATGACGTGGTCGTCCCGGATGGAGCCGCCGGGCTGGGCGATGTATTTTACGCCGGACTTGAAGGCCCGCTCCACGTTGTCGCCGAAGGGGAAGAAAGCGTCGGAGCCCACCGTGACCCCGGACTGCCTGGCGATCCACTCCTTTTTCTCCGCCTCGGTGAGCACCTCGGGGCGCACCTTGAAGGTGTTCTGCCACACGCCGTCGGCCAGCACGTCGTCATGCTCGTCGGAGATGTAGATGTCAATGGCGTTGTCCCGGTCCGGGCGGCGGATGCCGTCCACGAACTGGAGGCCCAGCACCTTGGGATGCTGGCGCAGCCACCAGGTATCCGCCTTGCTCCCGGCCAGCCGGGTGCAGTGGATGCGGCTCTGCTGGCCCGCGCCCACGCCAAGGGTCTGTCCGTCCTTCACGTAGCACACCGAGTTGGACTGGGTGTACTTCAGCGTGATGAGGGACAGCAGCATATCGTGCTTGGCCGCCTGGGGCAGGTCCTTGTTCTTAGTGACGATGTTGTCCAGCATCCTCTCGTCAATGGCCAGGTCGTTATAGCCCTGCTCGAACACGATGCCGAAAATGCTCCGGCGTTCAACGAGGGCGGGGGCATAGTCCGGGTCGATTTTCACCACGTTATAGCCGCCCTTGCGCTTGGTTTTGAGGATTTCCAGCGCCTCGGCGGTGTAGTCCGGGGCGATGACGCCGTCGGACACCTCCAGGGCCAGATAGCGGGCGGTGTCGGCGTCGCAGGGGTCGGACAGCGCCGCCCAGTCGCCGTAGGAGCACAGCCGGTCGGCCCCCCGGGCCCGGATATAGGCGCAGGCGATGGGGGAGAGCTCGCCCTCGGGGGCGAAATAGATCTGACGCTCCACGCCGGTGAGGGGCAGGCCCAGGGCCGCGCCGGCGGGGGAGACGTGTTTGAAGGAGGCGGCGGCGGGCAGGCCGGTGGCCTGCTTCAGCGCCTTCACCAGCTGCCAGGAGTTCAGCGCGTCCATGAAATTGATGTACCCCGGCTTGCCGTTGAGGACCTCCAGGGGGAGCTCCTGGTCCCCCTTCATGAAGATGCGGGCGGGCTTCTGGTTGGGGTTGCAGCCGTATTTCAGTTCCAGTTCCGTCATTGATTGCACTCCTCTAACCGTTATTTAATATTTGGGATACGGGCTAAATAGCTTTTTGCCTGGGATGGGTCATGACGAAAAGTGACCCATTGTTCGGAAAGGCTGTGAGATTCAACGATATAGTCAGCTAAAAGCCAACCGATAGATAGGGAATGCTGAGAAGCATTGTTCCAGGCGGGATGATGTCGATATACGTATGGAGACAAACCGCATAATTGGTCAATTTCTGAAAACGCCATTCGTATATTTTCTTGTCCACAATGGAGAAGGAAGTTTGTCAAAGGTATATATTTGTCCCCCTTTGGCATAAATAGCGCCTCCCCAATTTACCAGTGCTTGTTGATGATGGAAGTTTCGTCGTCCCCAGTCTCCAGGTCGATGTACCGCACAAACAGGGAGACTTTGTTATCGTCGTTCAGCGCCAGCCACAGGTCGTTGGCCAGGGTCTCCGCGTCGGGGGCGGTGATGGACACCATCCGCGGCTCCCCCTGGAAGGAGGGCAGGGGGTTCCCGTCGCTCTCATAGGTGTGGATGAAGTGGCCCATCCCCGCCTTGGGGTCGGAGTACTCGAAAAAGTACCGGCAGGCGCAGGCGGGGTCCCCGTCCAGGCTCTTGAGGATGGACAGGTTATAGGAGCCGTCAGGCTTTACCACCCCGGAGATGCGGGGAGTAAAGTTGGGGCCGTCCGGCTCGAAGGTGCGGGTGTTCAGGGCATGGCGGTAGCAGTGGCCCTCCAGGATGTGGTCCCGGATGGTGTCGGTCTGGTCGCCGTTGGTGACAATGGTGAGGCCGTTTTCCATCCGCCGCACCGGGTGGTAGATGATGAGGGAGGGGTCGGTCATTTTGGACTCGTCGAAGGCCTTGGTGCGGATGCCGTCCTCCGTCTCCTCAAAGACCCGGTTGCGGCTGTTCTCGCTGCGGCCCATGATAAAGTAGGCGATGACGGCGCTCTTGTTGTCCGGGGCGCGGCCCAGTATAATGCCCCGGCCGGGGTAGGGATTATTCTGTAAATACGCGGTCATGTCGGTCATGGCTGACGCTCCTTTCACAAATTCGGCTGGTTCAGGATGCGGACGGCCCGGCCCTCCACCCGCAGGCGGCCCTGGCAGAACAGGGACACGGCCTCGGGGAGGATCACCCACTCCGCCTGTTCCATAATCCGGCGCTGGAGGGTTTCCGGGGTGTCGCCCTCCTCCACGGGTACCGCCTTTTGCAGCACGATGGGCCCCCCGTCGCACTCCTCGCTGACAAAGTGGACGGTGGCGCCCGACACCTTCACCCCGTACTCCAGCGCCTTTTCGTGGACGTGGAGCCCGTAGTACCCCTCGCCGCAGAAGGAGGGGATCAGGGCGGGGTGGACGTTCAGAATAGCGTTGGGGTAGGCCCGGACCATCTCCTCCGTGAGGATGACCATGAACCCCGCCAGCACCACCAGGTCAATGCCCAGGCGTTTCAGCTGCTCCACCAGAGCCGCGGTCATGTCCCGGCTGGAGGGGTAGTCCTTCCGGGCCGTCACATAGGCGGGTATGCCCGCCCGGGCGGCCCGCTCCAGGGCGTAGGCCCCCGGCTTGGAGGAGATGACGGCGGCAATCTCCCCGTTGATCATCTCCCCCCGGCGCTGGGCGTCGATGAGGGCCTGCAAATTGGTGCCCCCGCCGGACACCAGCACGGCGATGCGTTTGACGCTCATACCAGCTCCACGCCCCCGCCGCCGGACACCACATCGCCGATCCGGTAGGCCTCCTCGCCGGCCTCCTTCAGGAGGTCCAGGGCCCGGTCCGCCTGCCCGGCCGGGACGGCCAGCACCATGCCGACGCCCATATTGAAGGTGTTGTACATATCCCGCTCCGGGATATTGCCCAGCCGCTGGATAAGCTTGAAAATGGGCGGGCAGGGGAAGGCGTCCAGCCTGATCCGGGCGGCGAGGCCCTCCGCCATCATCCGGGGCACATTCTCGTAAAATCCGCCGCCGGTGATATGGCTGACGGCGTGAATGCCGATCCCCGCCGCCAGCAGGGCCTTTACCGCCTTGACGTAGATTTTGGTGGGGGTGAGCAGGGTGTCGCCCAGCCCCCGGCCCCCCAGCTCGTCCAGGGGGGTGTGGAGGTCGGCGTGCTCGATGTGGAGCACCTTGCGCACCAGGGAGAAGCCGTTGGAGTGGACGCCGGAGGAAGCCAGGCCGATGAGGGCGTCCCCCTGGGCCAGCTTCCTGCCGTCGATGATGTTCTCCTCGTCCACCATGCCCACGGAGAAGCCCGCCAGGTCGTACTCGTCCACAGGGTAGAAGCCGGGCATTTCGGCGGTCTCGCCCCCCACCAGGGCGCACTGGGCCTGGCGGCACCCCTCGGTGATGCCCGCCACGATCTGGGCGATGCGGCCGGGTTCGTTTTTGCCGCAGGCGATGTAGTCCAGGAAAAACAGGGGAGAGGCCCCGCCGCAGATGATGTCGTTGACGCACATGGCCACGCAGTCGATGCCCACGGTGTCGTGCTTGTCCATCAGGAAGGCCAGCTTCAGCTTGGTGCCCACGCCGTCGGTGCCGGACACCAGCACCGGCTTTTTCATCCCGGCGAGGTCGGGGGCAAACATACCGCCGAAGCCCCCCAGGGTGCCCATCACGCCGGGGATATAGGTGGATTCCACCATGGGCTTGATGCGCCGGACCGCCTCGTATCCGGCGGTGACGTCCACCCCGGCGGCGGCGTAGGATGCGGAATGGGATTCGTTCATACCAGTTTGTCCCTCCATTTTGCGCACTGCTCGATGCGTTTGCCGCCGTCGCCCTGCTTCTCATCATAGGCGAACTGCTTGAGAAGGCCGCAGGGGAAGGCTTCACACTGGCCGCAATGCTCCTTTGTTTTTTCCTCGCAGCAGGATTTTACGGGGCAGCTGCCGCCCCAAAAGGGTTTTTGAATCTGTACGCAGCCGCCGCACCCCATCTGTTCACGATAGGCGCACTCGCCGCACAGGATGCCGCACCGTGACTCGATCATATTGTACCATCCCCTTTATCATTCTTTTCCGGTCCAGCAGTAGGTGCACACCTTGTCCCGGTCGATGCCGATGGCCTCCAGCAGGCCGTCCAGGGATTGGTATCCCAGGGAGTCGAAGCCCAGCTTTTCGCAGATGGACTTCAGCAGGCACTTCCCCCGCTCGGTGGACGAGTCGGAATATTCCTCCAGATGCCGCTCCCCCTCGTCCCCCTCCAGCTCCCGGACGGTCTTGCGGGCCAGCAGCTCCATGTCGGAGTTGCTCCGGGAGAAGTTGAGGAACTTGCAGCCGTACATGATGGGGGGGCAGGCGGAGCGCATATGGACCTCCTTGGCCCCCGCGCCGTAGAGGAAGTCCACCGTCTCCCGCAGCTGGGTGCCCCGGACGATGGAGTCGTCCACAAACAGGAGCTTTCTGCCCTGGATCAGCTCGGGCACGGGAATCTGCTTCATCTTAGCCACCTGGTTGCGCACCTCCTGGTTGGCGGGCATGAAGGACCGGGGCCAGGTGGGGGTGTATTTCACGAAGGGCCGGGCAAAGGGCTTGCCGCTGGCGTTGGCGTAGCCGATGGCGTGGGGCACGCCGGAATCGGGCACCCCGGCCACCCAGTCCACGTCGGGCATGGCGCCCTTGGCCTTCTCCGCCCGGGCCATGATCTCGCCGTTGCGGCAGCGCATGACCTCCACGTTCTGCCCCTCGTAATTGGAGTTGGGGTAGCCATAGTAGGTCCACAAAAAGGCGCAGATGCGCATTTTGTCCCCCGCCGGGGCCAGGGTGTCCCAGCCGGACCGGGTGACCCGGACGATCTCTCCGGGGCCCAGCTCGTAAGCGCTTTCGTAGCCCAGCTTCTGGTAGGCGAAGGACTCAAAGGACACGCAGCAGCCCTCGTCGTTTTTGCCCACGAGCACCGGCAGGCGGCCCAGCCGGTCCCGGGCGGCCACGATGCCCTCCGGGGTGAGGATGAGGATGGTGGACGAGCCGTCGATGACCTCCTGGGCGTATTGGATGCCCTCCACCAGGGAGTTCTTCTGGTTGATGAGGGCGGCGGTGAGCTCGGTGGAGTTCACCTTGCCGGAGCTCATGGCCATGAACTGGTGGCAGCCGTCGAAATACTGTTCCACCAGGGCGTCGGCGTTGTTGATGATGCCCACGGTGGAGATGGCGTACAGGCCCAGGTGGGAGCGCACCAGCAGGGGCTGGGGGTCGGTATCGCTGATGCAGCCGATGCCGGAGGTGCCGTGGAAATTCTCCAGGTCCTTTTCGAACTTGGTGCGGAAAGGGGTGTTTTCGATGGAGTGGATCTGCCGCTGGAAGCCGTCCGCCTCATCGTAAATAATCATGCCGCCCCGGCGGGTGCCCAGGTGGGAGTGGTAGTCCACGCCGAAAAAAATGTCAAGAGACACGTCGCGCTGGGAAATTGCGCCGAAAAAACCGCCCATTACAGAGCCTCCTTATTTCTTGCGCTTGCGCCGGAACAGCCAGACTGCCGTTCCGGCCGCTGCCGCGGCCAGCAGCAGCGCGAGGACCACCCCAACGGGGTCTCCTCCAACGAGAATTGCGGTGGGGCCGTCCTGCCCGCCGATGACGCCCAGGTCCACGGGGCGCGCCTCAGGCGAAGAACAGCTTGGACAGGGTCATGGGGTCGATATACTGCCCGTCCTTGTACACCCGCATATTGCCGGAGGCGATCTCGTCGATGAGCATCACCTTGCCGCCGGCGTCGTAGCCGTACTCAAATTTGATGTCGTAGAGCACCAGGCCCTTCTCCTTCAGGTCGTCGGCCACAATCCGGGTGATCTTCTGGGTCATGTCTTTGATGTCGTCGTACTGCGCCTCGGTCATCACGCCCAGGGCCACCAGGCCGTCCTTGGTCACCAGGGGGTCGCCCTTCTCGTCATTTTTAAAGGTGGTCTCCACATAGGCGGGCAGGTCCGCGCCCTCCTGGATGTACTCGCCGTAGCGGCGGAAGAAGGAGCCGACCGCCTTATGGCGGCAGATGACCTCCAGCCCCTTGCCGAACACCTTGGCGGGCAGCACCTCCATGGTGGTGTCGTCCAGGTTGGCGGAGACGTAGTGGGTGCGGATGCCGGCGGCGTTGATCTTCTCAAAGAAATAGATGGACATACGCAGGTTCACGTCGCCCACGCCCTCAATGGTCAGGCCCACGGAGTTCTCGCCGGGGTCGAACACGCCGTCCTTGCCGGTGCAGTCGTCCTTGAACTTGAGCAGGTAGTTGCCGTTGTCCAGGGCGTAGACGTTCTTGGTCTTGCCAGTGTAAACCAGTTTGTTTTCCATGATGATTCATCCTTTCTGACTGATAAGCATCTGTTATGTTACCGAGCGGAAACGCTGCGGTATGGGATGCGGTGGTAACGAATTAAAGTTCTTTTTGCCTACTTTTTCTTTCAAGAAAAAGTAAGCTCCGCCTGGAGCCTGGCCTCTTTTTCCGCGATTTGAGCGGCCATGGCTTCCCGGGCCCGGTCTAATTTGGCGGCCAGGTCCCCGTCGGACACCGCCAGGATCTGGGCGGCCAGCACGGCGGCGTTCTTGGCCCCGTTGATGGCGACCGTCGCCACCGGGATGCCGCTGGGCATCTGGACGGTGGCCAGCAGGGCGTCCAGCCCGTCCATGGCGCTTCCCTTCATGGGGATGCCGATGACGGGCAGGGTGGAGTTGCCGGCGAAGGCCCCGGCCAGGTGGGCAGCCATACCCGCCGCGCAGATCAGGACGCCGAAGCCGTTGGCCCGGGCGCTTTTGGCGAAACTGGCGGCGGCGGCGGGGGTGCGGTGGGCGCTGAGAATGTGGGCCTCATAGGGGATGCCGAACTCCTTGAGCTGGGCGCAGGCCCCCTGGACCACAGGCCAGTCGGAATCGGAGCCCATAATGACGGCGACTTTTTTCATGGGAATCCTCCTTTGGGATAGAATCAAAAAGAAACAGGCCGCCGCGTGGCGCGGCGGACCTGTCCTATGAATTAGGCGGCGGATTTGGACGCAATGGGGCCATGGAAACGGAAGCCCGGACGGACACGGGCGGAACAGACCATGACAGCCACCTCATTTCCAAATAGACACTTCCATTTTAGCTAAAAAAAGCCCAAAAAGCAAGGGGTTTTTCCAATTTTGTAGGCTTGTACGATTCTCAGGGACGGGGAAGGGCCGTCCATGGCAAAAATCTCAAAACAGCCCGGTGGCCTCCAAAATGCTGGAAACCTGGGCCGCGCGGTTGGCCCAGGAGCACTGCCGGGCCATCTCCCGGCGGCGGCGGGGGAGGGAGGGGTCCTCCGCCAGCGCCGACTTGCACCGGCGCAGGAAGCCGGGGCCGTCGTAGGCGGTGGACACCAGTTCGGGAATGGCGTCGGGCACGCTGGGATCCACCACGGTGACGATGGGTTTGCCCGTGGCCAGGTACTCAAAGACCCGGATGGGCACCACATCGCCGGGGCGGTCGAAGCGGGGCAGGTCAAACAGCAGGTCGCAGCGGTACAGGTAGTCAGGCAGGTCCAGCGGGTTCACCGCCCCGGTGAGCACCACGTTTTCCAGCCCCCGGAGCTGCTCCGCAGCCGGTTTTGTCACCCGGCCCATGAGGGCGAAGGTCCACTCCGGCCGGTGCCGGGCCAAATAGAGCAGCGGCTCCAGGTCCACCTGGCCGGTGACGCTGCCCACCCGGCCCAGGACCCGCCGGCCGGGCAGGTCCGCCAGGGCGGGGGGGACGGTCCGCACCTTCTGCTGGAACAGCACCGGGTTCACCCCGTTGGGCAGCAGGGCGATGTTGTCGCTGCAGGGGGACAGCCGCTTGGTGAGCCCGAAGGAGGCGGCGAACACCACCTCGGCGTGGCGGGTGAGGTCGCTCTCCCAGTCCAGAAAGCCGTCGCTCCAGAAGCGGTGGCAGTCGTACACCACCCCCCGGTAGGCCAGTTTGTCCAGGAACTGGGCGTGGGCGGGGGTGGTGCACCACAGCACCGGCTCGTGGAAGCGGTGCTTTTCCATGACCTGCTGGACGTAGTCCGCGGCCCGGTCCAGCCTGCGGTGGTGGAGCACGGAGCCCTCCTGGGGGCCGGGCAGGGGGACGGGCAGGGTGTACACGGTGATATGGGCCCGGACCCGGCGGCCCTGCTCGGGCATGGGGGCGCCTCTTTTGGGGGCTGGCTCGAAGAACAGGATCTGGGCTTCCCCCAGCCGGGCCAGCAGCTGCTGGGTGCGGTCGGTGCGGGCCCGCCAGGGGGCGTGGGCCAGACAGACGATCTGATTCATGGGGCCACCTCCAGCAGGCGGCGCAGGACGCTGGAATTGTTCCCCTCCAGGCGGCGCAGGGCGGCCACGGCGGCGCGCAGGGAGTCCCGGTCCGCCCGGAGGGCCAGGGCCCGGTCCAGCATATCCCGGAGGCTGTCGCCGGTGAGCTTGTCCAGGTCCTGGCACAGCTCCTGGCCCATATAGGCCAGGAACCCGCTCACCTTGGGGTCGTAGATGATGCCCACCAGTGGGACTCCCTGGCCGGCGGCGAACACCAGGCCGTGGAGGCGCATGGAGATCACCGCCTGCATCCGGGAGGTGATGCCCAGCATCAGCTCAGAGCTGAGGGGCTCCCGCACCACGAAGGACGGGATGCCGCCCAGGCGGGACACTACCATATCGGCGGCGTCCCCGTCGGTGATGTGGTTGACGGACAGGAACACGGGGGTCAGGCCGTAGGCCTCCCGGGCATAGTGCACCGTCTGGGCGATGACGGGCACCTTGTCCTCAAACCCCCGCCAGGTCCTCAGGCAGACGCCCAGATAGGCGCCGCCGGGGTCCAGCCCCAGCTGGGCCATCAGCGCGTCGGTCTCCTCCTCGGGGGCGGGCTGGAGGGAGAGCACCGGGTCGGCGGCCAGCACGATTTCCGGCTTGTCCACCCCGAACCGCTTCAGCTCCGCCAGGCTGGCGTCCTCCCGGAGGGTGATGGCGTCCACGCAGCGGTTGAGCACCCGGCGGACCAGGGCCGCGTCGCCCAGGCGCTCCACCGGCCCGATGCCGCAGCCGTACATCAGCACCTTGCAGCCCCGGCTGTGGGCGGCGCGCAGGGTGAACAGGTAGTACAGCAGGCTGCGGCGGGAGGTGGCGTCCTGGATGAGGCTGCCGCCTCCGTTGATATAAAGCCGCACCCGGCCCATGGCGCCCAGGATGCCGGGGAGATCGAACATATGCAGGGCCTTCACCCCGTGGCGGGCGGCGGTCTCCTCGGGATTCCTGGACAGTACGGTGAGCTCCTCGTCTCCGGCGGCGGCGCGCACCTCCCGGAGGATGGCCTTCAGGATGGACTCATCCCCCGTGTTGCCCAGGCCGTATGAGCCGCAGATGAGGATTCCCCGCCGCTGATTTGATTTTGAAGCCTGTTGGCCCATAGCTGTCGCTCCTCTGATCGGCGGCATCCGTCACAGCCCCAGCACGGTGTCCGCCAGCCGGGTGATCTCGCCGTTGTAGTCCGCCAGGTCGTCGTAGACCTTGTGTTCCGGCTTTTCCGCCGCCGCCAGCGCCTGGACGATGTCCCCGCACCCGGTGACGCCGGGGTTGTAGGCCTCCAGGTTCTTGGAGATATACAGGGGCAGGCCCAGGGCCTTGGCCTCCCAGATGACCATGCCCTGCCCCTCGTACCGGGAGGTGAGCACAAAGCCGTCCATTTTGTCCATATAGCAGAAGGGGTTGGCCTGGTTGCCCAGCAGGGTGACGAATTCCGTCAGGCCAAGCCCCTTGATCTGGGCCTCCAGGGCGGCCCGGTCGGGGCCGTCCCCGATGAGGTAGAAGTGGAAATCCTGGCGCCGCTCCTTTACCTCCGCCAGCCAGCCCATCAGCAGGTCGTAGCCCTTCTGGTGGCAGATGCGGCCCACGGAGCACAGGTTGAGTTTGGCTGGGTCCACGCTGAAGTCCACGTCCAGCTTGGCCTTGCGGAAGATTTCGCCGGTGTCGATGTGGTTGGGAATGGGGGTGATGGGCTTGTCCTGGATGCCGGACACCCGGCGGAAGCCGCCGATGATGCCGGGGGAGACGGCCACAAACTCGTCGTAGTACCGCAGCTTCCCCTTGAAGAAGTGCCACAGGATGCGGTATTTGGGCTCGTTTTTCCGCTTGACCTCCACGTCGTTGTGAATCCACATCACCCGTTTTTTGGCGTTGGCGTTGATGACGCCCGCGGCGCACTCGTTCTGATAGCTGTTAAAATCCACCGCCACGTCGTACTCCCTGCCGCCGGTCACGTCCCCCAGCAGGCGGCGGGCCAGGCCGAAGTACACCACCCGGAAAAAGCCCGGGGCGGCGGGCAGGTACTTGATGCGGAGGTTCTCATGGGCGGGCAGGTCGAAGAAGCATTCCCGGTCGTACAGGTAGACGTCGACGCAGCACTTGCTGAAGTCGATGTCGTTGAGGATGTTGACCAGGGATTTCTGGACCCCGCCCACCCGGAGGTCTGTTTGGAAGAACGCGATGTGTTTCATGAGTTGGCCGCCTTTCACAGTGACATATGGTGCGGGACCGCCACATATTATAGTACGTTCCCGGAATTTTTGCAAGACGCCGCCGGAGAAAGGGCTTGCCAACGGCGGCGGGATAGGCTACAATGGAGCCTGCGGGCCGGGGGCCCGTAGCCAGTATACAGACAAATTCCTCCCAGGTCAAGGGAGAAGGGAGGCATTCCTATGCCGGAAGCGATTCAGCGGCTGGACCAGCAGGCGCTGGTGTGGATTGCGGAGCACCTGCGCTGCGGCCTGCTGAACCCCGTGGTGGAGTTCTACACCCGGCTGGGCAACACAGGGCTGCTGTTCATCGGGCTGGCCCTGCTGATGCTGTGTTTCAAGCGCACCCGGCGGGCGGGGGCGTCGGCCCTGTGCGCCATGCTCATCGGGCTCGTCGTGGTCAACTTCACCATAAAGCCCCTGGTGTCCCGGCCCAGGCCCTGGTTGGTCATTGAGAATTTCGCCAGCCTGGTGGAGGAGCACGACCCCAACTCCTTCCCGTCGGGCCACACCAACGCCGCCTTTGCCTTTGCCCTTGCGGTGTGGGCCGCCGCGCCGGAGCGGTGGATGAAAATCGCGGCGGTGGCCGCGGCGGCGCTCATGGGCCTGTCCCGGCTGTACGTAGGGGTCCACTTCCCCAGCGACGTGCTGGCGGGAGCCGTGATCGGCTCCCTGTGCGGGCTGCTGGGGGCGTGGGTGGTCAAAAAGGCGTGGGAGCGGATTCCGCGCCGTCTGCAAGGGCCAGAATAACCGCCTGGGCCAGCAGCAGCCCCGCCGCCGCCGGCACCCACATGGCGCTGGCGGGGATGGACCGCCGGCCGGGGGGCGGGGCCTCACCCCCCGCCTCGGCGCTGCGGGCGGGCTCAGGGGAGAACACCACTTGATGGTGGACGATGCCCCGTTTCCGCAGCTCCTTGCGCACCACCCGGGCCAGGGGACACCCCTCGGTCTGGGCGATGTCGGCGATGCGCAGCAGCTGGGCGTCCCGCTTGTTGCCGGTGCCCAGGGCGGAGATGATGGGGACGCCCCGGGCGTGGGCCGTCTCAATCAGGTCCAGCTTGCAGCTCACCAGGTCGATGGCGTCCACGATGTAGTCGTACTGCGCGGCGAAAAACCGGTCCCGGGTCTCCGCCTCGTACCGGGCGGCCACGGGGTGGAGCGCGCAGCCCGGAGCGATGTCCTGAAAGCGCAGGACGGCGGCCCGGGCTTTTTCCATGCCCACGGTGGACCGCAGGGCGGCGGCCTGGCGGTTCAGGTTGCTCACCGAAACCGTGTCCTGGTCCACCAGGGTGAGCTCCCCCACCCCGGAGCGGCACAGGGCCTCGGCGCACCAGCTCCCCACGCCGCCCAGGCCGAACACGGCCACGTGGCTGGCCCGGAGCCGCTCCATGGCCGGGGCGCCCAGCAGCATCTGGGTGCGGATGAACGGATCTTCCATCTGAAATGCCTCCTTGTGTGGAAAAAGGGGCCGGACTGGTGTCCGGCCCCTTTCATGCGCTGGTTACTTGCCGAGATAGTCCGCGCCGCCGGCCAGGGCGGTGGGGAAAGCGGAGGAGAGCTCCTCAATCCAGGCCTCCTGGGCCTCGCTGCCCAGGGCGCTGCGGACGCTGCTCTTCCAGATGGGCTCGTTCTCGCCCACATAGTACATCAGGTGGTAGCCCCAGTACTGGTTGCTGTCGTTTTCGGCGGCGCTGTGCTGGATGATGCCCACGTCGCCGGGCTGGCGGCCGTCCTCATAGACCCAGTTCAGGAACTCGGGGACCAGGGTGGTGTTGGTGCTGGCGATCCGGCTGTACAGGCCGCCGGTGGTGCCGTTGCCGTCGTCGGACTTCTCGTTGGCCAGTGCGGCGAAGGCGTCCTCGGTTTTGGCGCCGGCCTCGTACTCGGCCTGGATGGAGTCAATCTTCTCCTTGGCGGCGGCCCAGGCCTCGTCGGTGGGGGCCACGGCGTGGCCGTCCTCGTCGGTGGTGGTGTCGGCCAGGATGGCGATGTGGCGCACGTCCCGGGTGGGCTCCTCGTCGCGGTAGCGGTCATGGAAGAAGATGGCGTAGTAGCCGTTGTCCGTCTCCACCATCTCGGCGCCTTCTTTGGGCAGCTTCAGCAGCTGGGCGCTGTACTCCTGGTTGATGGAGCCGGTGCCTACGGTTTTGACATGATCGCCGGAGCTGGTGGGGCTGAAGTGCTCCTTCAGGTGGGACACCGCCTCGCCCTCCTTGAACTCGGCCACGGCGTCCTCGGCGTTCTTCTTGGCGTCGGCCTTCACGTCGTCCTTCAGCTTCTGGAGGGCATCCTCCGCCAGCTCGTTGCCTTCCTCGTCCTTGGTGTTCACGGTGGGGATCTGGAAATAGAGGTAGGAGTATTCAATGGTGTCCAGGCCGTCGGTATGCTCCTTGTAATAGGCCTCCAGCTCGTCCGCGGTGAAGCTGTCAAACAGCTCGTTGGCGTTATCGGTGGCCACCAGGCTGGCCATCAGGTAGCGGGTGGTGAGCTTCTCATAGATGCCGGCGGTCATATAGGGGCCGAAGTTGGCGCGGAGATAGGCCGCGTAGCTGTACCCGCTGGAAGCGGCGGAGGACTTCATGTTTTCCACGGCGGCGGCCAGGTCATCCTTGACCTCGGCCTCGGTGTGGCCCTGCTTCACGGCCTCCTCCGCCAGGGCCAGGTGCTGCTGGGCGTTGGTCAGGGCGGTCTCCAGGAAGTAGTCCCGGTAGGTGACGCCGTTGGCCTCGTCATAGAACTGGTCCTCGTCGGACTTGGTGGTGTCAAAGCCGTAGTAGGCGCTGAGGTAGGGGTTGGCATAGCTGCTGCGGGCGTTCTGGTAATAGAAGCTCAACTCGGCGGTGGTCAGGGTCTCCCCGCCCACGGTGGCGGCGGCGGCCCGGCCCTGGAAAAAGCCGGAGCGCCACACCAGCAGGGCGATCACCAGGACCGCGATGACGGCGGCGGTGACGGCGTAGATAATGGTTTGGCGCTTATGGGCGGCCTGCTCCTGCTGGGCCTTGGCGGCCTTGGGGTCGGGACCGGCGCCCTGGCGCTGCTTTTTCTCTCTGGATGCGCTCATGGTATATCAATCCTCTCAGTATTCGTGTAGTGGCGGCGGGCCGGGAGGCCCGCCCGCTCCCGGCGGTTCTGGCTGCGTTTCACCCGAAAAAACACAGCTCCCGCAGGGCGCCGCCTGCTATTATAGCATGGCAAAACGGCCGTTGCAAGGCTAAAATGGCCTGTCGATGAAAATTCACAAATAGAAAAGCAGACGGAAGGGCCGCGGCCCCTCCGCCTGATGTGGCAAAAAGAACCCCCGCCGTGGCCGTGCCGCCCCATTAAAAACCTGCACAAAAATGCAGGTGGGTCGCCTCCGCTTGGCTTTACCGCTTCCAACGTCCAGGTGCCTCCGAAGAGGGCCGGGAGGCCTGCGAACCGCCGCGCGAGTGGAGCGTCCCGTTTTAAAAATGTGGGTTTTAACAGGGCAGGTTCACGTAGTTAGAACCCGGCAGGGGTAAAAAATAAATGCGTCCGAACCGTCGTGAGCAGCGCGGATGGAGCGGAGCGAGGGCAGAAGCCCAGCTTCCGCGCAGCGGAAGCGGATTTTGTCCGAGTCGAAGCGAAGCCGCGCGTCGCGAACAGGTGAGGCGTAGATGCGTGCCGTCCGAACCGTCGCGAACAGCGGGCTTACTCCTCATCCTCCTCGTCCGCGAACAGCTCCTCCATGAACTGCTCGTACACGGCGTTGAGCTCCTGCTCGTCGTCGATGTCGGCCAGCAGCTGCTCGCCGTCCTGCACAATGACCTTTAAGAGGATCATGCCGAAGTCCTCGTCGTCCTCGTCCATGTCGGCGGGGACGAACGCCATATAGTCCTGGCCGTTATACTCCAGGGTGCCCAGATGCTCCAATTCAAATTCATTGCCCTCGTCGTCGGTGACCGACACGAAATCCGGGCCGTACTCCTCGCTCATGGCCGCGATCCCCCTTCCTGCGGCGCGCTCCGCCGCCTACGCCCCTATTGTAACGGGTGCCGCGGAAAATTGCAAGAGGGAATGAAAAATTTTCACAGGAAAATGGCGTCGGGCCCTGGCGGTTCCCGTCGTTCCGCCCAGGGTGGACAAATCAGTTTCAACGTGGTATAATAACCCGGAATCGCGCTGTGCGCGGGGGCCTGCGCCCCGGGAGAGAGGGACCCGGACCGTCCCGCCAGGGATGGGTTTAACACATCGGAGGGATCTCAATTATGGCAGATATAAACCAAAACCACGCCCCCGAGCGCCGTGAGCCCCAGGGCGGCGGCCAGGCCCGGCCAAAGCGCAAGCGCCGCCGCCGGCCCATTGTGCTGACCATCCTCATCCGCCTGCTCCAGGCTGTCGGGACGCTGCTGCTGATCGGCGTCATCACCGGCTGCTTCATGGCCTGCTTCGCCGTGGTCTACGTGCGCACGGCGGTGATGCCCAGGACCTACATGAACCTGGACGACTACACCATGGATGAGAACTCGGTGATCTACTACAAGGACAAGGACACCGGCGGCCTGGTGGAGCTCCAGACCCTGGAGGGCAAGGAGAACCGGGAGATCATTCGGTACGAGGACATCCCGGAGGACCTGATCAACGCCTTCATCGCCGTGGAGGACAAGCGCTTCCCCACCCACCACGGGGTGGACTGGGGGCGCACCGCGTCGGGCCTGCTGCGCCTGTTCACCGGCGGCAACATCCAGGGCGGCTCCACCATCACCCAGCAGCTCATCAAAAACCTGACCGAGTACGATGACATCACGGTTACCCGGAAGATTCTGGAGATTTTTACCGCTCTGGAGCTGGAGAACAACTACAAAAAGGAGGATATCCTCACCACATACATGAACTATATCTTCCTGGGCAACAAGTGCTACGGGGTGCAGGCGGCCGCCAAATTCTACTTCGGCAAGGACGTGTGGGACCTGTCCCTGGCCGAGTGCGCCAGCTTGGCGGGCATCACCAACAACCCGTCCCTCTACGCCCCCTACGGCACGGTGGAGGTGGTGCGCTATCGGTGCCAGAACCCGGAGTGCAGGCTGTATTCCTTCACCAAGGACCCGGTGTGCGAGTACTGCGGTGCGGCGAACTCCTATGACAACGGTTCGGTGTGGACCAACCGGGAGTATAACAAGGCCCGGCAGGAGACGATTCTCAGGCTGATGGCCGACCCGGAGATCTCCCCCAACGGGGCCTATATCACAGAGGCGGAGCGGGACGCCGCCATCGCCGAGCCCCTGGTGTTCCAGCGGGACCGGC
Source organism: uncultured bacterium (assembly GCA_946548895.1). Lineage (GTDB taxonomy): Bacteria > Bacillota > Clostridia > Oscillospirales > Oscillospiraceae > Enterenecus. The sequence continues at coordinate 43,562 of CAMNQF010000016.1, forward strand.
AGGACGCCCCGGAGGACCCGGAAAACCCGGACCAGGCCGCGGACAGCAAGCCCTCCACCGTCTATTCCTGGTACGTGGAGGCGGTGATCGACGAGGCCATTGAGATGATGAAGGAGACCTATCAGATCAACGACAAGGCGGCCTCCCAGCGGGTGTTCAGTGGCGGCCTGTCCATTGTGTGCGCCTATGATCCCACCGTTCAGGCGGCGGTGGACACCGTGTTCAACAACCGGGAGAACCTGGACCAGGTGTCCAAGCGGACGGGACAGCGGCTCATGTCCGCCATCTCGGTGGTGGACAACGGGAGCGGCCTGGTGGTGGCCATGGGCAGCACCGAGGAAAAGACGGTGAACCGGGGCTGGAACACGCCGGTGGACACCAAGCGCCAGCCCGGCTCCTCCATCAAGCCCCTGTCGGTGTACTCCCCGGCCATTGACATGGGGCTTATCACCCCCGCCACCATCATCGACGACAGCCCCCAGGAGCTGAACGGCAAGCCCTGGCCGGTGAACGTCACCCCCACCTACAAGGGTTTGACCACCGTGCTGGACGGCGTGACCAACTCGCTGAACACGGTGGCGGTGCGGGTGCTCCAGCAGGTGACGCCCCAGGCGTCCTACGATTTCATGGTGGACCGGTACGGCTTCACCTCCATGGTGCCCTATTGGGAGACCTCCACCGGCCAGATCAAATCGGACATTGAGTTGAGCCCCCTGGCCATGGGCGGCCTGACCAAGGGCGTGTCCACCTTCGAAATGGCGGCGGCCTTCGCCTCCTTCCCCCGGGACGGCGCTTTCACCAAAGCCACCACCGTGCTGGAGATCCGGGACTCCAAGGGCCACGTCGTGCTGGAAAACGACACGGCGCCCAATTTCATTATGCAGCCCAAGACCGCCTATTATATCAACGCCCTGCTGACCAACGCCGTCACCTCGGGCACCGGCACCGGCGCCCGCATCTCCGGCCAGACCGTGGCGGGCAAGACGGGTACCACCAGCGACACCTATGACTACTGGTTCTGCGGCTACACCTCCTACTATACCGGGGCCGTCTGGACGGGCTATCCCAACAGCGAGGTCATCAACTACAACTACCACAACCCGTCGGTGGACCTGTGGCAGAAGGTGATGTCCATCCTCCACGAGGGGAAGGAGAACGCGGCCTTCACCGTGCCGGGCACCCTGAATTCCTACTCCATCTGCCGGGACTGCGGCAACAAGGCCCTGGCGGAGTGCGAGAACGATATCCGGGGCAGCCGGGTGCAGACCTTCCGGCTGTTTCCCGAGGACGCCCCCCAGGAGTACTGCGACTGCCACAAGCCGGTGAAGATCTGCGTGGACAGCCCCATCCTCAACGCCGACGGGGAGGCCACCGGCCGCTACCACCTGGCGGGGGAGTTCTGCCCGGAGGAGACGGTCAAGACGGTGTATATGGTGGACTTCCAGCGGGAAGTGCCCTCCTCCGTCCGGGTGGGGGACTCCAACGCCCTGCTGGGCTGGTACGACACCCTGGAGCACCCCCAGTGCGACGTCCACACGGACGAGCCGGCGCCCTCGGACCCGGAGCCCTCGGACAGCCCCGAGGTGCCGCCCACCGACTGGCCCTTCCTGCCCCCCGAGCCGACGGACAGCCCCATCGTCCCGCCCACGGCGGAGCCCTGGCCCACCACGGAGCCCTACCCCACCTTTGATCCCCTGCCCCCGGAGCCCACCTTCAGCCCCATCCCCGTGGACCCGGACCCCGGACAGACCTTTATCCCCGCCGGAGGGGACGAGGACTTCCCAAAGCCCAGCTGGCTGCTGTCCTGAGCGGGGCGGAGCCGGCCCCCGGCAATTCAAACCGCCCGGCGGCGCTGCCGCCGGGCGGTTTTCCGGCTTTTCGGAGGCCTTTGCTTCATTCCGCTAAAGAAAGGGGCGCGGAAGGGAAAAGGTTTGGTGAAAAAGCAGGGAGACCGGCGATTGATATCTGCCTAAAAATGTGGTATAGTCTAAGAAATTTGGGTTCACAGGCGTTTTCCCGCCCGAAAAAGCAAAATCACCGGGCCGCGGCGCGGCCCGATGGGAGGAATGACTGGCAATGGTAAATGTGGCAATCCTGGGCTTCGGCACCGTGGGCTCCGGCGTGGCCGAGGTGCTCACCGGCCATGAGAGCAGCATTGAGCGCAAGGCGGACGGGCTGATCCGTCTGAAATATATCCTGGACGTGCGGGATTTCCCCGGCAGCCCTTTTGAGGACCGCTTTGTGAAGGATTTCAGCGTCATTGAGAACGACCCCGAGGTGGACATCGTGGTGGAGACCATCGGCGGGGCCGCCATCGCCCTGGACTTCACCCGCCGGGCCCTGGAGGCGGGCAAGAGCGTGGTCACCTCCAACAAGGAGCTGGTGGCCACCCGGGGCTACGAGCTCACCCAGCTGGCCAGGCGGAAGGGCGTGTGCTACCTCTTCGAGGCCAGCGTGGGAGGCGGCATCCCCATTATCCGGCCCCTGAGCCAGTGCCTGGCCGCCAATGAGATCCTGGAGATCTACGGCATTCTGAACGGCACCACCAACTATATCCTCACCCGGATGATCCGGGCGGGGCTCACCTTTGACGCGGCGCTGGCGGAGGCCCAGGAAAAGGGCTACGCCGAGCGGGACCCCTCCGCCGACGTGGAGGGCCACGATGCCTGCCGGAAGATCTGCATTCTGGCGGACATCGCCTTCGGGCGGCACATCAGCCCGGACCAGGTGCCCACCCAGGGCATCACCGGGGTCACTTTGGCGGACGTGGACTACGCCGAGAGCGCCGGCAAGAAGATCAAGCTGCTGGGCCGTGCCATCCGCCGGCAGGACGGCCGGGTGTGCGCCTATGTGGCCCCCCACCTGGTGGACCAGTCCGACCCGCTGGCCGGGGTTGAGGACGTGTTCAACGCCATTTCTGTCCGGGGGGACGCCATCGGCGACGTGATGTTCTACGGCCGGGGGGCGGGCAAGCTGCCCACCGCCTCCGCGGTGGTGGCGGATGTCATCGACGTGGCCCGGAACATGGGACACCGCAAGGCCCTGTCCTGGGAGCCCGGCGGGGAGGACGCCGCCTGCGGCACCCAGGGGCTGGAGAGCCGCTGGTATGTCCGGGCGGGGGCCGCTGCCGAGGAGCTGCGCGCCCGGTTCCCGGGCTGCAAGCTGCTGGCCCGCCGGGAGAGCGGCGGGGCGGAGTCCGCCTGTCTCACCGAGGGGGCCCTCACCCGGGAGGAGCTGGAGAAGAAGCTGGCAGGGCTGAAGGTGTCCAACGCCCTGCGGGTGCTGGATTAAGAAGCGCGGAGAAGCGGACAGCATAAAATGGATTGCCGGGTCTGAGGCCCGGCAGTCCCTAGACAGCATGGAAAATCCATGAGAGGATGAAGAACGTATGGCTTTGATTGTACAGAAATTCGGCGGGTCCTCTGTGGCGGACGCGGAAAAGATCCGCAACGTGGCCCGCATCATCACCGATACTTACCAGAAGGGGAACAGCGTGGTGGCGGTGCTGTCCGCCCAGGGGGACACCACCGACGACCTGATCGACAAGGCGGCGGAGATCAACCCCTCCGCCTCCAAGCGGGAGCTGGATATGCTGCTTTCCACCGGCGAACAGATCTCCTGCGCCCTGTGCGCCATGGCCATTGAGGGCATGGGCTTCCCCGTGGTGTCCCTCACCGGGTGGCAGGCGGGGTTCCGCACCAACTCCGGCTACGGCAACGCCCGCATCAAGCGGGTGCAGGGGGAGCGCATCCGGGCGGAGCTGGACAAGCGGCGCATCGTCATCGTCACCGGCTTCCAGGGCCTGAATAAGTACGACGACATCACCACCCTGGGCCGGGGCGGCTCGGACACATCGGCGGTGGCCATCGCGGCGGCGCTGGGGGCCGACCTGTGCCAGATCTACACCGACGTGGACGGCGTCTATACCGCCGACCCCCGCCTGGTGCCCACCGCCCACAAGCTGGACGAGATCACCTACGACGAGATGCTGGAGCTGGCCACCCTGGGCGCCCAGGTGCTCCACAACCGTTCGGTGGAAATGGCCAAGCGTTACAACGTGAACCTGGAGGTCCTCTCCAGCTTTGAGCGCAAGCCCGGTACAAAAGTGAAGGAGGTCGTCAAGACCATGGAAAAATCCCACATCAGCGGCGTAGCCAAGGACAAAAATATTGCCCGCCTGGCCCTGGTGGGCCTGGAGGACACCCCGGGCATCGCCTACAAGATTTTCTCTCTGCTGGCCAAGAACAACGTGAACGTGGACATCATCCTCCAGTCCATCGGCCGCAGCGACACCAAGGATATCAGCTTCACCGTGGCCAAGGGCGACATGGAGCTGGCCCAGCGCCTGCTGGAGGAAAACCGGGACAGCATCCGCTTCGACCGCATCGACGTTTCGGACAACATCGCCAAGGTGTCCATTGTGGGGGCGGGCATGATTAACAACCCCGGCGTGGCCGCCGCCATGTTTGAGGCCCTGTTCAGCGCGGGCATCAACATCAACATGATCTCCACCAGTGAGATCAAGGTGTCGGTGCTGGTGCACATCAGCGACGCGGACCGGGCGGTGCAGGTCATCCACAACCGCTTCTACGACGAGTTTAACGGCGCGCAGTAATTTCGATATGCCGCAAAACGCCGCTCCCGGTGAGGGGAGCGGCGTTTTTTTGCCGTGTTGGCGGCGTTTCAGGGGGCCCCGTCCGCCTCCAGGTGGTAACCCAGCCGGCGCACAGCCTCAATGCGGACGTTGGAGCCGATGCTGGCCAGCTTTTTCCGCAGGAAGCCCACGTATACCTCCACGTGGTTTTCCACGGCGTTGGAGTCGTACCCCCACACCCGGGCCAGGATCGTCTCCTTGGGCAGGTTGCGGCCCTTGGCCTGCATGAGGCAGCGCATGACCTCGAATTCCCGGGCGGACAGCCGGACCCACTTCTCCCCGCAGGCCAGGGTGGAAGCGCCCAGGTCCAAAGAGGTGTTGCCGAAAGTGAGCTCGTCCACCTGCCCGCCCTGGCGGCGGAGCAGGGCGTTGACGCAGGCCAGCAGTTCCCTGGTGTCGAAGGGCTTTGTCAGGTAGTAGTCCGCCCCGGCGTTCAGCCCCTCCACCCGGTCCTCCAGCTGGGAGCGGGCGGTGAGCATGAGGATGGGCGCGGCGCACCGCGCTCCCCGGAGCTGCCGGACGGCCTGCCAGCCGTCCAGCTTGGGGAGCATCACGTCCAGGATGATGAGGTCGTACACGCCCAGCAGGGCGTACTGCACCCCGGTTTCGCCGTCGAAGGCGGCGTCCACCTCATAGCCCCGGTCCTCCAGCAGGGCCCGGAGGGAGTCGGACAGGGGACGGTCGTCCTCAATGATGAGTATTTTCATTGGGGCCTCCTTTCGGCAGGGATGGGCGGGTTCAGCCCTCCGCCGCCAGCGCCGCGCAGAGCTGGTACAGGGTGGCGGTCCCCGCGCCGGTGGCCCCGGCGGTTTGGTACTCCCTGCGGGGGCGGTCCACCCAGGCGGTGCCCGCGATGTCCATGTGGACCCAGGGCGTGTTCTCCGCGAAAGCGCCCAGGAACAGCCCGGCGGTGATGGCGCCGCAGCCGTCGCTGGATTGGTTGGACAGGTCGGCCACCGGGCTCTCAATCATTTTTTTGTACTCCGGGAAGTCCGGGAAGCGCCAGTACTGCTCGCCGGCCTTTTGGGCGGCGTCCAGCAGCCGGGCGCACAGGCCGTCGTCGTTGCTCACCAGCCCGCCCACGGTAAAGCCCAGCGCCTGGACGCAGGCCCCGGTGAGAGTGGCGATGTCCACCACCCGAGCGGCCCCCTCTTTCTGAATGGCGTAGGTGATGGCGTCGGCCAGGATGAGCCGCCCCTCGGCGTCGGTGTTGTTGATCTGGATGGTCTTGCCGGACATGGAGACGACCACGTCGCCGGGGAGCATACTGTCCGGGGAGATGCGGTTTTCCACCGCCGGGATCACCGCCGTCACGTTCACCGGCACGCGGTTTTCCGCCAGGGCCAGCACTGCGCCGCACACCGCCGCCGCGCCGGCCATGTCGGCCCGCATGGTTTTGAGTCCGGCGGAGGTTTTGAGGTTGTACCCGCCGGTGTCGAAGCATACCCCTTTGCCTACCAGGGCGGTGGGGGCGGCGTCCGGCTTCCCGCCCCGCCAGCGCAGCACGATGAGCCGGGGCGGATGGGCGGCGCTGTCCCCCACGGCGTGGAATGCCCCCATGCCCAAGGCGCGGGTCTCCCTCTCGTCCAGCACCCGGACCTCCACGCCGGCCTTTTCCGCCGCCTGGGCCATGGCCTGGGCCAGGAGCGCCGGGGTGAGCATATTTGCGGGGCGGTTGGTGAGGTCCCTGGCGAAGCGGACGCCCCGGGTCACCGCGTCCGCCCGCGCCAGGACGGAGGCGGCGTCCAGTTCGCCCGCGCCGGTGAGGTACAGGGTAAAGGGCTTGTCCTCCGCCTGCTTCCACGTCTCCTGGCGGTAGCAGGCCAGCTCCGCCCCCTGGGCCAGAGCGGCCAGGCCGTCCGCGCCCAGGAGCTCCGCCGCCGGGGCGGCGTCCAGCACGGCGCTGGCCGCCCCCAGCTCCCGGATGGCTTTCACCGCCTTGGCGGCGGCGCGGCGGGCGGTCTCGGCGGTGGGTTCTCCGCCCAGGCTCACCGACAGGGCGCGGCCCTCTCCGGCGGCGCGCAGGGACAGGGGAGCGGCATCCCCCAGCTCCAGCTCCAGCCGCCAGTCCGCGGCCTCCTGGTTCCAAAGCTTTACCATATTGTTCCAACTCCTCAAAGCTTATTGAATTCCAAGCCATTTTAACGCCTTTTCCGGCGGAAGGCAAGCCTTTGGGAAAAAAATCCCGGCAGATCGGAAATTCTGGTTGCCATAAGGAAATAATTGTGATATATTACCTAAAAACAGGCTGTGTCAGGCCGCCGTTTTGGAGTGAGCGCGTTGAACATCCACGAATCCGCCGAAAATTACTTGGAGGCCATTTTAGCCCTGGGGGAAAAGGGGCCCGTGCGGTCCATTGACGTGGCCCAGCACCTGGGCTTCTCCAAGCCCAGCGTCAGCCGGGCCATGAGCCTGCTCCGGGAGGGGGGCTTCGTGGTGATGGACGCGGGGGGCTTTCTCACCCTCACCGATGACGGGCTGGAAATCGCCCAGCGGATCTATGAGCGGCATCTGCTGCTCACCCGCTGGCTGATTCACCTGGGGGTTTCGGAGAAGGTGGCCGCCGAGGACGCCTGCCGCATTGAGCACGACCTGAGCGTGGAGTCCTTCGACGCCCTCCGGGAGCACATCAACCGGGACCTGGGGGTTGGGTGAGGCAAATACAAAACCGCAGCCTCCTTCCGTCCCGGTGACCGCATGGCGCACACTTGACCGACAGCTTGAAACCGCCGCTTCAGCGGCGGTTTTGCATTTCTCCGGCCAGGTTCTCCGCGAACAGCTTGCGGACCTGTTCCGTATCGTCCGTCTGGCCCAGCGCCCACATCAGCTTGGTGACGGCGGCCTCTGTGGTCATGTCGTACCCCTGGATGACCCCTTCCGCCAGCGCCTTCTGTCCCGCCTGGTAGAGGGTAAAGTTGCTGCTCTCGTACAGGCACTGGCTGCACACCACCACGGACATCCCGGCCTGGGCGGCGGCGTGGAGCTTTTCAATGAGGTTGCGGCGGATGAAGTGGAGCCCGCCCGCGCCGAAGGCCTCGATGACCACGCCCCGGTAGTGCATCCGCAGCAGCATATCAAAGATCTCCGGGTCCAGCCCCGGGGTGAGCTTGATGAGGAACACCGCCTCGCACAGCCGGTCCCGCAGGCGGCAGGGCCCGTTCAGGGGCGGGACGGCGTCCTCCCGGATGGTCAGCCCCGCGCCGTCCACCTGGGCCACCAGGGGCCAGTTGACGCTGTCGAAGGCCCCGAAGGCGGTGGTGTGGGTCTTGACCGCCCGGCAGCCCAGCATCACCCGCCGGTCGAAGGCCAGGAACACCCCCGGCTTGCCGGAGGCCGCCATGGCGAATGCGGTGCGCAGGTTGTCCAGCCCGTCGGTGAGGGGGTGCTCGATGGGCAGCTGGGCCCCGGTGAGCACCACCGGGATGGGAATGTTGCGCACCATATAGCTGAGTACCGAGGCGGTGTATGCCATGGTGTCGGTGCCGTGGGACACCACCACGCCGTCGAACTCCTCCCGGGCTTCAAAGACGTGGCGGGCGATGAGCCGCCACTCCTCCGGCTGGATGTTGGAGGAGTCCAGGTGGAGAATGTCCCGCACAGTGAGGTCATAGCTGTCCCCCAGGGCGCCCAGGTAGTGAGACAGGGCCGCGCCGTCCAGGCCGGGGGCCAGCCCCTCGTCGGTGAGCCGGGAGGCGATGGTGCCTCCGGTGGTGAGCAATAGGATGCGCTTCATGGGATTCCCTCCAATGGAAGATTTGCCAGGGAGAGTATAACCGATTTGCGGGGATTTTGCAAGTATTGTCAACCGCGGGAAAAGCTGATATACTATGAAAAATGATGTGGAGGAATGCGCCATGAAATACGATCTGCTTATTGTGGGCGGCGGCCCCGCCGGCCTCGCCGCCGCCATTCACGCCCGGGCCCGGGACAAATCGGTACTGGTGGTCTCCAACGACCCCTTGGCCTCCCCGCTGTGCAAGGCCCCCGGGATGGCCAACTATCCCGGCCTGCCCGGCGTGTCGGGCAGGGAGCTGGTGGAGCGGATGCTGGCCCAGGCCCGGGACCTGGGGGCGGAGTTCAGGCAGGGCCGGGCCCTGTCGGTGATGCCCATGGGGAAGTCCGTCATGGTATCGGTGGAAAACGACGCAGTGGAGGGACGGGCGGCCATTCTGGCCCTGGGGGTGTCCCGGGCCGCGCCCCTGAAGGGGGAGGCGGAGCTGCTGGGTCGGGGCGTGAGCTACTGCGCCACCTGCGACGGGATGTTTTACCGGGGCAAGCGGGTGGTGTGCGCCGGGGACGCCCCCAATTTTGACGAGGAAGTGGAATTTCTACGGTCCATCGGCTGCGAGGTGGCGGTAAAGCGGCTGGCGGGGCTGTCCATCCTGGGGGAGGACCGGGTGACCGGCGTGCGCGACGCCCAGGGGGAGGAGACCCCCTGCGACGGGGTGTTCCTGCTGCGCGCCTCCATCGCCCCCGCCCGGCTGGCCCCCGGCCTGGCGCTGGAGGGGGGGTACATCAAGGTGGACGGTCGTATGGGCACCAACCTGCCGGGAGTGTACGCCGCCGGGGACTGCACCGGACAGCCCCTCCAGCTGGCCAAGGCGGTGGGCCAGGGCCAGTCCGCCGCCCATTTCGCCGTGGAGGAGATGGACTGACGGGCCGGACTTTCCTAATTTTTCGTGAACTTCTCTTTCTTGTATTGAAATTTTGGAGAAAAGATGGTAACATAGAATTATCACAGGGGGACTCCCCCCAATACCAAGTAAGGAGTGGTCAAAATGGTCAAGGTTATCATGGGCCTGAAGGGCACCGGCAAGACCAAGCAGATGATCGACCTCATCAACACAGCGGTGGATACGGAGCACGGCAACGTGGTTGCCATCGCCCACAATTCCAAGCTGAACTATAAAATCAACTACAAAATCCGACTGGTGGACACCTCCGACTACAGCATCCCCAACTACGACACCCTGCGGGGCTTCCTGTACGGCCTGTACGCCAGCAATTACGATATTACCCATGTGTTCATTGAGAGCCTGAACAAGCTGGTGCCCACCGTGGGCAACGAGGACGTGGAGCCCTTCCTGGCGTTCCTGGACGACTTCTCCCAGAAGACCGGCATCAAGTACACCATCTCCATCAGTGAGGACGCCTCCAAGGCCAGCGATGGCGTGAAAAAGTATTTTTGACCGAATCAGGTTTATCAGACCGGGCGGGCGCGGGCCCGCCCGGCCGTTATTTTTGAAGCCGCCATGACAGCGCCCCGGCGGCCAGGAAGGGAGAGCGAACCATGAGCGTAAAAAAGGAAACCGCCCTTGAGCCCCCCAAGGTGACGGGAGTTGTCCTGCCCCGGGCCATCCATCTGGTCCCCATGGACCAGATCGCCGGCTTCGACGTCCGCCCGGGCTTCTATGAGACCAACGGCGCCACCGCCATCCCCGGCGGCGTCAACTTCACCGTCCACTCCCATGGCGCTACCGGCATTGAGCTGCTGCTGTTCCAGCGGGAGCAGGACGAGCCCTTCGCGGTGCTCCCGTTCCCGGAGCGCTACCGCATCGGAAATGTGTATTCCATGATCGTATTCAAGCTGAACATTGAGGAATTTGAGTACGCGTACCGGGTATACGGGCCCTATGAGCCGGATAAGGGCCTCATCTTCGACTCCTCCCGTTATCTGCTGGACCCCTACGCCAAGGCGGTCACCGGCCAGAGCGGCTGGGGGACGACCCAGCCCAACGGCCAGCACTACAAGGCCCGGGTGGTGAAGGACGACTTCGACTGGGGAAATATGGGCCAGCCCCTCATCCCCATGGAGGACCTGGTGATCTACGAACTCCATGTCCGGGGGTTCACCAAGGACCCCTCCTCCGGGGTGGAGCACCCCGGTACCTTCGCCGGGCTGATGGAAAAGCTGGACTACCTCCAGGAGCTGGGGGTGAACGCCATTGAGCTGATGCCCATCTTTGAATTCGACGAGATGCTGGACTACCGGGAGGTAAACGGGCAGAAGCTGTACAACTACTGGGGGTACAACACCGTCAGCTTTTTCGCCCCCAACACCAGCTACACCGCCTCCACCGAGTACAACCGGGAGGGCAACGAGCTGAAGCGGCTCATCCGGGCCTGCAAGGAGCGGAAGATTGAGGTATACCTGGACGTGGTGTTCAACCACACCGCCGAGGGCAACGAGATGGGGCCCTTTTTCTCCTTCAAGGGTTTTGACAACAACATCTACTACCTGCTCACCCCGGAGGGGTACTATTACAACTTTTCCGGCTGCGGCAACACCCTGAACTGCAACCACCCCATCGTCCACCAGATGATCCTGGACTGTCTGCGCTACTGGGTGACCACCTACCGGGTGGACGGTTTCCGCTTCGATCTGGCCTCCATCCTGGGCCGGGACGAGCACGGCGCGCCCATGGTGTCCCCGCCGCTGCTTCAGGCCATGGCCTTCGACCCCATCCTGGGGGATGTGAAGCTCATCGCCGAGGCGTGGGACGCGGGGGGGCTGTACCAGGTGGGTTCCTTCCCCGCCTGGAACCGCTGGGCGGAGTGGAACGGCCGCTACCGGGACGATATGCGCCGCTACCTCAAAGGGGACGGGGGGATGGCCCAGGCCGCCGCCCTGCGTTTGACGGGCTCCAAGGACATCTACGATACCGCCGCCCGGCGCAACGCCTCGGTGAACTTTCTCACCTGCCACGACGGGTTTACCCTCCACGACCTGTATGCCTATAATAGTAAGCACAACGAGGCCAACGGCTGGAACAACACCGACGGCGCCAACGACAACAACAGCTGGAACTGCGGCGTGGAAGGGGAGACGGGGGACCCGGAGGTGAACGCCCTGCGCCGCCGGATGGTGCGCAACGCTTTTGCCCTGCTGATGTGCTCCCGGGGCACCCCCATGTTCCTGGCGGGGGACGAGTTCGGCAACACCCAGTTCGGCAACAACAACGCCTACTGCCAAGACAACATCACCTCCTGGCTGGACTGGTCGCTGCTGGAAAAAAATCGGTCCCTGTTCCGCTTTTTCCAATATATGATCCGTTTCCGCAGGGAAAACCGGGTGCTGCGCTGCGACATGAGCGGCGGCGCCTGCGGCTTCCCCGATGTGAGTTTCCACGGCGTGTCTCCCTGGCAGGACAAATTCGGCCCGGAGGACCGCTATGTAGGCGTGATGTTTTCCGGGGCGGAGCGGAACGTGGGCCCCCAGGTGGTCTATGTGGCGTCCAACTCCTACTGGGGCGAGCTGAACGCGGCGCTGCCCCAGCTGCCCTTGTCCATGCGCTGGGAGCAGGTGGTGGATACCTGGGAGGAGGAGCAGGCCGTCCGGCCCGTGGAGGGCGGGTGCTTTACCATTGGCCCCCGCAGCGTGAAAGTGTTCCGGGCCAGGTGAGGGCCAAGGCAAATCAAGGCAAGAGGGCCGCGGTGAAAATCGCGGCCCTTATTTTTTCCAGGGCCGGTTGGATTATGCCCCACCGACTCCCGAGCCAGAGGCGCTTTTTTGGTAATGCTTACTTGGATTTCGCTGCTATTTCGGTATATACTCTTTGATTTCTTCCCAAAGTTCGTCCAATATGGCCCAGGATCAGGACATTTATCTGGAAGAGCAGCAAAAGAAAATCGAGGAGCATTTCAGCGAGGCGATTGAAATTGCCCGCACAAGCGGGATACCTCTTGGCAGAATGCTGAATCTGCTGACGGAGGACTGACCATGGCAAATGCTTTTCCCACCGCTCCAAGCTGCTGATTCTGGATGAAGCCACCAGCGGCCTGGAGAAGATCGCGGCTGCCCCGATGACCTTTTAAGAGGGGCGGAAACATTTCATGACATACCTGCGGCATTCCATTACATCGGGGGTTGTAACTCTGTCCTGCTTTTGTTAATCTAAGGCCATTGATTTATTGTGTTCTCCCCGCCGGGGATCGTCCATCGCCGGCCGAGTCAAAGACGAGATCCGGGGAGAACACAATAAGGACCGCACAAAACGTGGTGACGAACATGATAACATTTGCGATCTGCGACGACGAGCCGCTGATGGCCCGGGAGCTTGCCGGCCATCTCGCGGGTTATATGAAAGAAAAATCAATGACTGATTACGACCTCAGCAGCTTTTCCAATGGTTGTGCCCTGTTGGAGAGGGCTGGCAGCTTTGATGTGATCTTCCTGGACATCCAGATGGAACAGCCGGATGGAATGGAGACGGCCAAGCTGCTGCGCCAGCGGGGAGTTCACAGCCTGCTGATTTTTGTAACGGTTCTGAAGGAGTGCGTATTCGACTCCTTCCAGGTAGAGGCGTTTGACTATCTGCTCAAGCCCCTGGACAGCGCCCGCTTTTGCCAGACAATGGATCGGGTCCTCCGTTCTCTGGAACAGAGGAGGGCTGAGGACATCGTGATTCAGCGGGGGACCGGCTGCGAGGTCGTTCTCCTCTCGGACATTGTGTACTGCGAGGTACTGGGCCGGAAAATCTATCTTCATAAAAATGACGGGACAGTGAGCGGCTACTACGGCAAGCTGGAGGACTTGGAGCGGCGGGTGGACGGACGCTTTTTCAAGTGCCACCGAAGCTACCTGGTCAACCTGGATCATGTTCGCGGATGCCAGGGCGGACAGGTTCTGCTGCCCCAGGGGGAACGTATCCCCGCCTCCCGGCTGCGGGAGCGGGAGCTGACCCAGGCCCTTTTGCGCT
>CAMNQF010000017.1 GCA_946548895.1 uncultured bacterium
GTGGCGGGCCTCGTCCCGGGCCATCTCGTGGACGGTGTCGTGGATGGCGTCCAGGCCGTTCTTCTTGGCGCAGGCGGCCAGGTCGAACTTGCCCTGGGTGGCGCCGAACTCGCAGTCCACCCGCCAGGCCAGGTTCTTGGCGGTGTCGGCGGTCATGTTGGGCTCCAGGTCCTCGCCCAGCAGCTCGGCGAACTTGGCGGCGTGCTCGGCCTCCTCATAGGCAGCCTTCTCCCAGTACAGGCCGATCTCGGGATAGCCCTGGCGGTGGGCAATGCGGGCCATGCACAGGTACATACCCACCTCGCCGCACTCGCCGTTGAAGTTGGCCATCAGCTGCTCAAAGATGTACTTCTTGTCCTCCTCGCTGATGTCGGGGTTGTTCTTAACGGTCTTGGCGTAGATGCCGTACTCGTGCTCGGCGGCCAGCTTCATCTCACCCACCTGCTCGGTGAACTTGGAGCCGGCCACATGGCACACGGGGCACTCGGCGGGGGGCTGCTCGCCCTCATAGACATAACCGCACACAGGGCAAATCCATTTTTTCATGATAGTTTTCCTCCAATGTCGTTTTTTAAGTTTGGGCGTCCGGCAGCGCTTCCACGCAGTCCCGGCATAAGCCGCGGACAATGAACTCGCAGCCCTCTACCCGAAAACCATATTGCACGCCCACGCCGTGCAGGTAGCCCGGCCCGGGGGAATGCTCGGGCAGGTCTAAGATGACGCCGCAGCGGTTGCAAATAAAGTGGGAGTGGGGCGTAACCACGCCGTCGTAGCGCTCCTGTCCATTCACCGCGCCCACCCGCCGGAGAAGCCCCCGCTCACACAGGTGGTTCAGGTTGCGGTAGACGGTGCCCAGGCTCAGATCCGGGTACTGGGACTTCATCTCCCGGTAGACCCAATCCGCTCCGGGGTGGCGGCTGGTCGCTTGAATCAGCGCCAGCATGGCGTCCCGTTTTTTGCTGGTTCGGACATTGTTCATGGCGCGTCTCCTCCTGCGCACCGCGCTAATAGGAATGATTACTGACAATAAAATAGCACAACGGCCTGCGTTTGTAAAGGGCTTTTTGCAAAAAACCCGGCGGAAATTTTGCCCGGTTTGCACCGGCGGGCGCCGCGTGGTATAATCAGTTTAATACCTTTACTTTTGTGCCGCCCTTCCGGGGCGGGGACGCCGGGGAGTGTACGCCATGCTGAAAAAGCTGCGGTGGAAGTTCGTTTTCATGATTATGGTGCTGCTGGCGGCGGTGCTGGGCACGGCCCTGGCGGTGCAGACCGCCTCCGCCGCCCGGCAGTACCGGGAGGAGACGGACAGGGTGCTGCGCTGGGCGCTGGACCGGGGGACGGCGGCGCTGGACCCCTTCCGTCCGGACACGGGGGGCGGCTTCACCCGGGATGACGAGCTGTATACCCTGATCCCCGCCTTCTGCGCCATCGTGGACCGGGGCGGGCGGACGGTGCTGGCCATCAGCTACAACGCCGCCGTGGACGAGGGGGACGTGGCCCGTGCGGTGGCGGGGGCGCTGGCCGCCGGGACCCCGTCTGGGGAGCTGAAGGACCTGGGCCTGCGTTTTCTCGTGGAATCCGGGAGCCTGCGGCTGAACATCGCCTTCGCCAGCCTGGACTGGGAGCGCAGCGCCATCCGTCGGCAGGCGGCCACCGCCGCCCTGGTGCTGGCGGCGGCGCTGGCGGGGTTCTTCGCGGTGAGCGCGGCGCTGTCCCGGTGGCTGGTGCGTCCGGTGGAGGAGAGCTGGAAGCGCCAGCGGCAGTTCGTGGCCGACGCCTCCCACGAGCTGAAAACCCCCCTCACCGTCCTGCTGGCGGACGCGGACATCCTGCTCGACCACCCCGGGGACACCATTGAGAACCAGCGCCGGTGGGTGGAGCACCTACGGGGCGAGGGCCTGCGGATGAAGGGGCTGGTGGAGGACCTGCTGTACCTGGCCCGGGGGGACGCCGCCGGGCTGGCACGCCCCCAGGGCCGGGCGGACCTGTCCGCGCTCTGCGAGGACTGCGTCATGTCCTTTGAGCCGGTGGCCTTTGAGGCGGGGCTGACCCTGAACAGCCGGATCGCCCCCGGCCTGTCCGCCGCCGGGGACGGGGAGGAGCTGCGGCGGCTGTGCGCCATCCTGCTGGACAACGCCTGTAAATACTGCGAGCCGGGCGGAACGGTGACCGTCACCCTGGAAAGGACGGAACGGGCGGTGCTCACCGTCCACAACACCGGGGAACCCATCCCGGCCGAGGCCCAGCCCCACCTCTTCGAGCGGTTCTACCGGGCGGACGCCGCCCGGAGCCGGGACGCCGGCGGGTACGGCCTGGGGCTGTCCATCGCCGCCGCCATTGTGGAGCGGCACCGGGGAAAGATTGCCGTCCACAGCGCTCCGGGAGAGGGGACGGCCTTTACCGTCACGCTGCCGCTGTGCTCCGCATAGACAGTTCCGGGGCCCGTACGGGCCCCGGAATTTTTTCTCCATCCCCTTGACATCCGGCCGCCGTTGTGCTAACATATGCACAGTTGTTCATATATTAGTCAATTGAAAGGAGGGTCCCATGGACGGGAACACTGATATTGAGCGCTGCGGCTGCCTGTTCGTCCACGAGGACGCCGTAAACGCGGTGCTGGGCGGGATGCCCAGCGACGAAACCCTGTACGACCTGGCGGAGCTGTTCAAGGTGTTCGGCGACTCCACCCGGATCAAGATCCTGTACGCCCTGTTCGAGGCGGAGCTGTGCGTGTGCGATATCTCCAAGCTGCTGGGGCTCACCCAGTCGGCGGTGTCCCACCAGCTCCGGGTGCTGAAGGGGAGCCGCCTGGTGAAGTTCCGCCGGGAGGGCAAGACCGTGTTCTACTCCCTGGCTGACGGGCACGTGCGCAAGATCATCGCCCAGGGGATGGAACACGTCAACGAATAAGAAAGGAAGTCATCGCTATGAAAAAGACTTTTAAGCTCATCGACCTGGACTGCGCCAACTGCGCCGCCAAAATGGAGGACGCCATCAAGAAGCTGCCCGGCGTCACCGGCGCCACCGTCAGCTTCCTCACCCAGAAAATGACCATTGAGGCGGACGACGTGGACGCGGTGATGAAGGACGTGGTGAAGGTCTGCCGCAAGGTGGAACCCGACTGCGAGATCGTGCTGTGAGCCGGACCTTCTGGGACCGGGTTGCCTGGCTGTACGACCTGAGCCATTGAAGCAACCGCCAAAGGGGCCCCCGCGAAAGCGCCTCTCAGCTTTCGTGGGGAGAGGAGAGACAGTGGAGTGAACGAGCTTTCGCCGCAGGCGGAAGCGAGAGATGCGAAACTTGTCTCGACGAAAGCGGACTGTACATCCGTGTTAGGAGTTGATTTGTTATGACCAGAAAGCAAAAAAAGACGCTGATCCGCATCATCGTGGCGGCGGCGCTGCTGCTGTCGGCGGTATTTCTGCCGCCCATCCGAACGCCCTTCGGCGTCCCGCCGCTCACCAACCGGCTGGATGGGGATGTGTTCGCCCTCTCCCCCATCTGGCTGTATTTCGCGGCCTATTTCACCATCGGCTGGGACATCCTGTGGAAGGCCGTGCGCAACATCGGCCGCGGGCAGGTCTTTGACGAGAACTTTTTGATGTGCGTGGCCACCATCGGCGCGTTTATCCTGGGGGAGACCTCCGAGGCCGTGGGGGTCATGCTGTTCTACCAGGTGGGGGAGCTGTTCCAGAGCTACGCCGTGGGCAAGTCCCGGAAATCCATCGCCCAGCTTATGGACATCCGCCCCGACGTGGCCAACGTGGAGCGGGACGGCCAGATCCTGGAGGTGGACCCCGAGGAGGTGGCGGTGGGCGAGGTCATCGTCATCCGCCCCGGGGAAAAGGTCCCCCTGGACGGCGTGGTGATTGAGGGCTCCTCCGCCCTGAACACCGCCGCCCTCACCGGCGAGTCCGCCCCCCGGGACGTGGCCCCAGGCGGGGAGCTGCTGTCCGGCTGCGTCAACATCACGGGGCTGCTGAAGGCCCGGGTGGCCAAAGAGTTCGGCCAGTCCACCGTGGCCAAAATTCTGGACCTGGTGGAAAACGCCGCCGCCAAAAAGGCAAAGGCGGAGAACTTTATCACCCGGTTCGCCAAATACTACACCCCCGCCGTGGTGTTCGCCGCCCTGGCCCTGGCGGTAATCCCCTCCCTGGCCACGGGGAACTGGTCCATCTGGGTCCACCGGGCCCTCACCTTCCTGGTGATCTCCTGCCCCTGCGCCCTGGTGATCTCCATCCCCCTGTCCTTCTTCGGGGGCATCGGCGGAGCGTCGGCCCAGGGCATCCTGGTGAAGGGCGGCAGCTACCTGGAACTGCTGGCCAAGACGGAGACGGTGGTGTTCGACAAGACCGGCACCCTCACCCAGGGGGTGTTCGAGGTGACGGCGCTGGTCCCCGCCCCCGGCGTGGAGGAGCACACGCTGCTGGAGGCCGCCGCCCTGGCGGAGGCGCACTCCGGCCACCCCATCGCCCAGTCCCTGCGCCGGGCGCTGGGCGGGGACACCGATCCCACCCGGGTGACGGACGTGGAGGAGGCCCCCGGCCACGGCGTGTCCGCCCTGGTGGACGGCAGGCGGGTGCTGGCGGGCAATGAAAAGCTGATGAGGCGGGAAAATATTGACTTCCAGCCCTGCGGTCAGGCGGGCACGGTGGTCTACGTGGCCCAGGACGGCCAATACCTGGGCTGCGCCGTCATCGCCGACCAGGTGAAGCCCACCGCCGCCGCCGCCGTCAAGGCCCTGAAGAGCCGGGGCATCCGCACCGTCATGCTCACCGGGGACAGCCAGGCGGTGGGCCAGGCGGTGGCCGCCCAGCTGGGGCTGGACCAGGTCCACGCCCAGCTGCTGCCCGGCGACAAGGTGGACCGGCTGGAGGAGCTGCTCCGGCGCAAGAGCCCCAAGGGCGTGCTGGCCTATGTGGGGGACGGCGTCAACGACGCTCCGGTGCTCTCCCGGGCGGACGTGGGCATCGCCATGGGGGCCATGGGGTCGGACGCCGCCATCGAGGCCGCCGACGTGGTGCTCATGGACGACGACCCCGCCAAGCTGGTCCGGGCCATGGACATCGCCCGGAAGTGCCTGGGCATCGTCAGGCAGAACATCGTGTTCGCCCTGGGGGTGAAGGCCCTGTTCCTCCTCCTGGGGGCGCTGGGCAAGACCACCATGTGGGGGGCGGTGTTCGCCGACGTGGGGGTGGCCGTCATCGCCATCCTCAACGCCACGAGGATGCTAAAAGCCAGGCCGTGAATCCGCGGGGAGAAGGGGTCTGCATCCTGCCCCGGCGGGAGCGGCGCGGGCAAATACCGGCCAGTCCGCGGCCCGTGCGGACGAAATACCCAAAGCCCCCCTGTACAGGGGGGCTTTTTTGGCCTTTCTGGGCATTGACAGAGGGCCTGAGAAAAACATATAATAAGGTACGCTAAAGCGGTAAAATGCAGGATTTGGCCCCGCGGGATGCAAAACGCCCCGCGGGAGCAATCAAGGAGGAAGAGATCATGGGAACGGAACGCGTTTACAACTTCTCCGCCGGCCCGTCCATGCTGCCCTTAGAGGTGCTGGAGCGGGCGGGGCGCGAGATCACCAACTACCAGGGCTCCGGGATGTCCGTGATGGAGATGAGCCACCGCTCCAAGGTGTTCCAGAAAATTTTTGACGACACCAAGGCCAGCTTCATCCGGCTGTTCCATGTGCCCGCCAACTATAAGGTGCTGTTTTTGCAGGGCGGGGCCTCCAGCCAGTTCTCCATGGTCCCCCTGAACCTCATCGGCAGGACCGGGAAGGCGGACTACGCCGTCACCGGCAACTTCGCCAACGTGGCCTACAAGGAGGCCAAGAAGTACGGCCAGATTAATCTGGCCGCCTCCAGCGAGGACAAAAACCACACCTACATTCCCGCCCAGGGTCAGCTGAAGCTGGATCCCCAGGCCAGCTACTTCTATTACTGCGCCAACAACACCATCTACGGCACCGAGTGGCAGTACGTGCC
Organism: uncultured bacterium; assembly: GCA_946548895.1. GTDB lineage: Bacteria > Bacillota > Clostridia > Oscillospirales > Oscillospiraceae > Enterenecus. The sequence goes on from CAMNQF010000017.1 coordinate 5,991, forward strand.
CGACACCGGGGACGTGCCCATCGTATGCGATATGTCGTCCAACTTCCTGTCCCGACCGGTGGACGTGTCCAAGTACGGGATCATCTTCGGCGGGGCCCAGAAGAACCTGGCCCCGGCGGGGCTCACCATCGCCGTGGTCCGGGAGGACCTGGCGGGCCATGAGTTGCCCTATACCCCGCTGATGATGAACTACAAGACCATGATCGACAAGGACTCCATGTACAACACCCCGCCCTGCTGGTGCATCTATATGCTGGGGCTGGTGCTGGAGTGGCTGGACTCCAAAGGCGGCGTGGAGGGCATGGAGAAGATCAAGCACGGCAAGGCCGCGCTGCTTTACGATGTGCTGGACAACTCCAGGCTGTTCACCTGCGCGGCGGAGAAGGACAGCCGCTCCGACATGAACGTCACCTTCCGCTCCGCCAGCGAGGAGCTGGACGCCAAATTTGTGAAGGAGGCCACGGAGGCCGGGTTCACCAACCTGAAGGGCCACCGCAGCGTGGGCGGTATGCGCGCCTCCATTTATAACGCAATGCCTGTGGAAGGGGTCGAGAAATTGGCCGATTTCATCAAAGCGTTTGACAAGAATAACTGATGGGGCCCCCACGCAAGCCCGGCGCAGCGGGTTGCGTGGGAGGAATCCCATAAACTATCGTTTGAGGTGAAAACCATGTTCCATATCAAGACCATGAACAAGATCTCGGCGGTGGGCCTGGACCGCCTGCCCGCCGAAAGCTATGCCATCGGGGACGGCGTGGACAACGAGGACGCCATCCTGGTCCGCTCCGCCAAGCTCCACGACTACCAGTTCCCCGCCAACCTGTGGGCCATCGCCCGGGCGGGGGCCGGGGTGAACAACATCCCCATCGACCGCTGCTCCGAGGCGGGCATCGTGGTGTTCAACACCCCCGGCGCCAACGCCAACGCCGTGAAGGAGCTGGTGATGTGCGCCATGTTCCTGGCCTCCCGGGACGTGATCGGCGGCGCGGAGTGGGTGAAGGAGCAGGCCCGCACCCCCGGCGTGGACGTGGCCGCCGCGGTGGAAAAGGGCAAGTCCGCCTTCGTGGGCCCCGAGGTGTACCGCAAGACCCTGGGTGTGGTGGGCCTGGGCGCCATCGGCGCCCTGGTGGCCAACATCGGCCTCAGCCTGGGCATGGACGTGTACGGCTACGACCCCTACCTGTCCGTGGACGCCGCCCTCCGGCTGGACCGCCATATCAAGGTGGTCAAGGAGATGGACACCGTGTTCGCCAACGCCGATTACCTCACCCTCCACCTGCCCTATATGGACGCCACCCGCGACACCGTCAACGCCGCCTCCATCGCCAAGATGAAGGATGGGGTGCGGGTCATCAATATGGCCCGGGGCGGCCTGGTGAACAACGCCGACATGATCGCCGCGCTCCAGTCCGGCAAGGTGGCCCGGTACGTCACCGACTTCCCGGACAACGAGATCACCTTGGTCCCCGGCGTGGTGGCCACCCCCCATCTGGGCGCCTCCACCCCCGAGAGCGAGGATAACTGCGCCGTCATGGCCGCCAACCAGCTGAAGGACTTCCTGGAGAACGGCAATATCAAGAACTCCGTCAACTTCCCCAACGTCATTATGGAGCGGTCCGGGGTCCAGCGGCTGTGCGTCATTCACCGCAACATCCCCGCCGTCATCGCCCAGATCACCACCCAGCTGTCCGCGGACGGGGTGAACGTGGAGAACATGACCAACAAGTCCAAGGGTGAGTACGCCTACACCATGGTGGACACCGGCTCCGCCATAGGCGCCAAGGCGGTCGAGGACATCCGCAAGGTGCCCGGCGTCATCCGAATGCGGGTTATCTGAGGGTCTTTGGGCATAAACGCAAAAGCTAACCGGGGGAGAGCGCCTGCTCTCCCCCGGTTTTTGTGTGCAGGCATTCTGCCCGCGGATTTCACGGTTTGGCGGCTCCCCGGCGTTTGCCTCCGCAGGATGATTTTTCATGAAGCTGGCGGCAAAAATGGGGCACACTGTGTACAGAAATCAGGAAAGGAGCCCCAGCCTATGCCAGCCTCGACACAAGGCGCGGAGCGCATTCATGACATGATTATTGTGGGCGGCGGGCCCGCCGGATATACGGCGTCGCTGTACGCGGCCCGGGCCGGGCTGGACGCCCTCCTGCTGGAACAGCTGGCGGCGGGCGGGCAGATGGGCCTCACGGAGCGGATCGACAACTACCCCGGCTTTGCGGACGGAATAGACGGCTTCGCGCTGGGGGAGGCCATGCGCAAAGGCGCGGAGCGCTTTGGGGCTGAAACCCGGCTGGCCTCCGCGCTGTCCCTGGCGCTGTCCGGCCCGGTCAAGCGGGTGGAGACCGGCAAAGAGGCCCTGCGGGCCAGAACCGTCGTCCTGGCCACCGGGGCCGTCCCCCGGGAGCTGGGCCTTCCCGGCGAGCAGGAGCTGCTGGGCCGGGGCGTCCACTACTGCGCCGCCTGCGACGGGATGTTCTACCGGGGCCGGACGGCGGTGGTGGTGGGGGGCGGCAACAGCGCCGCGGAGGACGCCCTCCTCCTGTCCCGCGTCTGTGAGCGGGTGTTTCTGGTCCACCGGCGGGACGCCCTCCGGGCGGAACAGGTCTACCGCGCCCCCCTGCTGCGGGCGGAAAACGTGGAGTTCTGCTGGAACAGCGTGGTGGAGGAGCTGCTCCATGACGGCGCGATGCGGGGCGTCCGCCTGCGGGACGTCCGGACCGGGGCGGAGCGCACGGTGGACTGCGACGGCGTGTTTGTCAGCATCGGCAGGAAGCCGGCCTCCCAGCTGGTGCGGGGCCAGGCCGCCCTGGACCCGGCGGGCTATGTGGTGGCGGATGAGTCCACCCGGACGGACGTTCCCGGCCTGTTCGCGGCGGGCGACGTGCGGACCAAGGCCCTGCGCCAGGTGGCCACCGCCGTGGCCGACGGGGCCGCGGCCGCCCACAGCGCCCAGGAGTATCTGGCCGCTTTAGGCCGATGACCGGCAAAGGCGCGCCGCCGGCCCCCCTGCGGCGCGCCTCCCGTTTGGTCAGGACGCGAAAGAGCTGTTGTACAGGTTGATGCAGTCGGAAAGCACCTCGCTCAGGTGAACCACCCCGCCCAGCTGCCCGTCGTTCTCGATGGAGCGCCCGCTCTCCACCTGGCGGATCATCCAGTCAATGGCGGAGGCCATGCGGTCGATCTGGGTACCAATGTGGTAGGCGTTGTCCGCGGTCATGGATTCCGCCATCAGCTGGTTGTTGTCCCCGGCGGCGGCCTTATAGGCGTCAATGGTGTCCAGCAGCTCCTGGTACAGCGTGCGGATGGGCTCCAGGTCCAGCTCCGCGATGTTGGAGTCGCTTACCCCCTGGCTGGCGCACTCGGCGGTGATCTTCTTCACCACGGTGATGGCATGGCTGAAGCCGTAGGCCAGCAGCTCGCCCTCCTCCTGCATCCGCTTCTCATCGGCCTCCACCCGCTCAATGCTCAACTCCGCCACGGCGTCCATATACTGGTAGGCCAGGTCCTCAAACAGCGCGGCGTTGGGCTGAATCGCCTGGTGATACTCCTTGGGCTTGGCGTACTGGTCGGCGGCATAGTCATAGTCGCGGTAAATACTGCTGAAGGCATCCATCAGGGCGCGCATGGGCTCAATGATCTGGAGCGTCAGCCCATCCAGCTCCTCGAAAGCGGGCTCCAGCCCCGCCACATACTGGGCCTCCTCCAGCAGGTCCGTATTATATGGGGAGATGTCGTATTTATAGGTATAGTCACTGTCGGAGCGCAAGGCGAATTCATCGGCGTACTCCACTACCTCGTAGTAGCTGTACAAGGTGCCCAGCACGTCCACGATTTTGTTGTTCATCTCCACATAGATGTTGTACTTCACTTTGTCCACCAGCTCCGGGTCCAGCGACTCCTCCGGGGCGCTCTCCGAGGGGGTAGGCTCCGGCGTCGGCTCCGCGCTGGCGGCGGAGCCGTCCTTCTCCCGGTCCTCCGAACCGGCGGGCGCGCACCCGGCGGCCAGCGCCAGGAGACAAGCCAGCAGCAGGGCCAAGGGCTTCCGCATTCTCTTCATCATTTCATTGCCTCCTCATGATTCTTGACTGCCCCGGCGCGGCCGGCCGGAAGGCAGGCGTTTTATATCAAGTCGGCATTTCCCGCGAGAAGTTAAGGGGCGGAACGGCAATCTCCCGTTCCGCCCCGCGGATGGCCGCGAAAAACGGGCGGCGCACTTCCGCGCCGCCCGCCTTTCTGCGTGCCGCTGTCAATTTTACGCCTTGACCTTCTTCATATAGAGGGATACCTCGGACACCAGGAAGCTCAACACGATGAGCACGGCGCAGGCGATGAGCTCGGTCATGTGGGTAAAGGGCTCAATGCCGTAAATGGTGTCGGACACCGGCCAGATGATGGCGTGGATATACATCATCAGGGCAATGCCGCTCCCCGCGCACAGAAGCACCGGGGCAAAGGGGGCCAGCTTATCCACAAACAGCATCACGCCCGCGATGATGGCCGCGGCGGCCAGCAGGCCGCACACGGCGGCGTCAAAAATCGGTTCCTTATACTGGATGCCGCTGAACGTGGCGCCGTAGACAGCGGCGGAGACAACGCACAATACAGCGGCGGCCAGCCCGGCGTAAAACCCGGCGGCCTTGTTCTGCAGAATATTCTGTTTCATGAATCACGAACTCCTTCCATAAAAAAAGAGACATTCATTTTGCAATGGCAGGAATTTGAGGTGCGCGGAACAGGCGGGCCGAATTTCGAAACCGCATTTTCAGGAATCGGCACCGCAGCAATGAAGACAAGTTTATTATGGCATGAAATTGCCGGTTCGTCAATCGGGATTGGGACTAACATATTTCCAGCGTTTCCAGTTCACGGCAAAAAAACGCCTGTTCACGTCTTTTTATTCTTGAACAGTATTTTTTACTCCGTTAATGAGCAAAATATTCTTCCACGGCAAACGTCAAACCTTATACGACAACTGGTATATTTTCGTAAACTTTCATAAAAGATGAAAATAGTGTATCATATTTTTAGTCAACTGCCTTGCGGCGGCACCCCGCCGAGGCTCCCGGACGCCGTGCGAATGGAGGGCAGGAATGGAGGGCACGGCGGCACGGCGAGCAGACCCGGCCGTCTCCGCATGGACAGCCGGGCGGTTGCCAGATTTGGATCGAGGAAAGGATGCTGATATTCATGGGAACTCCCAAGCTTTGGAAGAAGATCTTTACCAATATCATGGCGGTACTGCTGGTCATCTCGTTCTTTGCCGGCAATATTGCCAACGAATTCGCCGGGCAGATCAATTCCTTCCTGGGCATCTCCACCACCCGGACAGAGCACACGGGGGAGGGAGACGCCCAGTACGCCCGGTACTTTGAGAGCACGTTCCAGTCTGTCGCGGACCTGAAGGCGGCGGGCCTGGCCAAGGTCCGCGAGGTGGAGAATGAGGGCGCCGTGCTGCTGAAAAACGACAACGGCGCGCTGCCCCTGTCCGGCAAGGACGTCTCCCTGTTCGGCGCCACCGCCGTCTCCCCGGTATTCGGCGGCACCGGCTCCGGCGCGGTCTCCTCTGAGAACGCCCCCACCTACCAGCAGGTGTTCACCGAGGCCGGATTCAACGTGGTGAACAAGGACCTGCTGGACTGGTACGTGGCGGAGGAGTATGGCCGCGACTTTGACCCGGGCAACATCAACGAGGCCTCCTGGAAACAGATTCAGAAGTCTGACGCCGTGGACAGCTTCGGCAAGGGCGAAACCGCCATCTTCGTCATCGGCCGTGTGGGCGGCGAGGCCAACGACCTGAAGAGCGTCAACCACGACGACGGCGCCAACGGCGACTACCTCCGCCCCAACAAGAACGAGCTGGCCATCCTGGAGGGCCTGAAGGAGATGAAGGACGCGGGGCAGATTTCCCACATCGTGCTGCTGCTCAACAGCGCCAACCCCATTTCCGCCCAGTTCATCAACGACGACGCCTATGGCATTGACGCCGCCCTGTGGATCGGTTCCGTGGGCCAGACCGGCCTGTACGCCGTGGCGGATATCCTGTCCGGCGCGGTAAACCCCTCCGGCTCCCTGCCCGACACCTGGTGGACCGACAACCTGCTGGACCCCGCCATGGCCAACTTCGGCAGCTACACCTACCAGGGCGCGGACCAGTATTCCTTCAGCTCCACCGGCCGCGTATTTAATATGTACGTGGTGTACCAGGAGGGCATTTACGTGGGCTACCGCTACACCGAAACCCGCTACGAGGACAAAGTGCTGGGCACCGCCAAGACCGGCAGCTTTGACTACGGCAGCGTGGTGGCCTATCCCTTCGGCTACGGCCTGAGCTACTCCACCTTTGAGATGTCCAATATGAAGGTGGAAAAGGCCGGCAGCGGCATGGAGACCTCCTACACCGTCACGGTGGACGTGAAGAACACCGGCAGCGTGGAGGGCAAAAAGACCGTTCAGATTTACGCCCAGAAGCCCTACACCGATTACGCCAAATCCAACCAGATCGAGAAGGCCGCCGTGGAACTGGTGGGCTACGGCAAGACCCAGCTCCTGGCCCCCGGCGCCAGCGAGACGGTGACGGTGGAGGTGCCGGAGTACTTCCTCACCTCCTACGACGCCCTGGGCACCGGCGTGTTCATCCTGGACGAGGGCACCCACTACCTGACCGCCGCCGACAACGCCCACGCCGCCGTCAACAATATTCTGGCCGCCAAGGGCAAGACCACCTCCAACGGCATGACCGCCGACGGCGACAAGGACCTGACCTACAGCGTGGACTACAGCTTTGACAGCGAGACCTACGCCAAGTCCTACGGCACCGGCGCGGACGTGACCAGCCTGTTTGCCGCGGCGGATATCAACCGCTACGAAGGCGCCGGCAGCAACCATGTGGATTATATCACCCGGAGCGACTGGGAGGGCACCACCACCCTGTGGTCCCCCAACAGCGACGATGAGAACGACAGCTACGTGCGCCTGAGCATGACCGACCAGATTGCCGCCGACGTGGTGCTGGACGACGCCGACCTGCCGGAAAACGACGGCGACTGGCCCACTATGGGCTCCACCGACACCGCATATCAGCTGGTCAACCTGATGCGGGACGCGGAGGACAACCCCATCCCCTACGACGACCCCATGTGGGACGAGCTTCTGGACCAGCTCACCTACAGCCAGCTCAGTGAGCTGTGCGCCGTGGGCCTGCGCATGACCGTGGCCGTGTCCGCCATTGGTAAGCCCGAGACCCTGGACCACAATGGCCCCAGCGGCGTGACCCAGAAGTACAGCCTGGGTCCCAATGGCTACGCCACCCAGACCAACGACCCCGACAAGGAGCAGACCGGCACCTGCTACCCCTGCAACGGCATCATCGCCGCCACCTTCAATGACCAGCTGGTCCGCGAGGTGGGCGAACTCATCGGTGAGGACGCCATGTGGGCGGGCTACGCCGGCTTCTACGGCACCGGCCTGAACATCCACCGCACCCCCTACTCCGGCCGCGTATTTGAGTATTACTCCGAGGACGGCATCCTCACCGGCCTGATCGCTACCGCCGAGTCGGAGGCCATCCAGTCCAAGGGCGTCTATGTCTACAACAAGCACTTTGTGCTCAACGACCAGGAGGAGCAGCGTCAGGGCATCGGCACCTGGTGCAACGAGCAGGCCCTCCGTGAGATCTACCTGCGCGCCTTCGAGCTGCCCATTGTCCGGGCCGACGCCAAGTGCGTGATGACCGCCTTCAACCGCCTGGGCGCGTTCTGGTCCGGGGCTATGCCCGAGCTGATGACCAGCTGGCTCCGCGGCGAGGCGGGCATGAGCGGCTTTGCCGTCACCGATATGTACGACGGCAGCTATATGTCCAAGCCCCACGAGGTCCTGGCGGGCAACGACATCCCCGACAACTATCCCGGCGTGACCGGCACCGCGGTGGGCAGCGGCACCAGCGACCTCGGCTTCGAGTTCGCGGAGTACGGCCCCGGCGCCGCCAAGGAGAACGCGCCCATGGCCCGCGCCATGCGGGAGTCCGCCCACCGCATCCTGTACACTGTGGTCCACTCCCGCGGCATGGACGGCATCAGCTCGGATACCGTCATCATCCAGGTCACACCCTGGTGGTCCACCGCCATCACCGCGGTTCAGATTGTCACCGGCATCCTGACCCTGGCGGGCGCGGCCCTCATGATTATGGACATGGCCGGAATCAGCGGCAAGAAAAAGAAGTAACTCCCACACCAACACAAGCACCCGCTCACTGGTTGAGCGGGTGCTTTTCTATCTCCAGCGGCGGCTCTGGGGCCGCGTCCCCAAAAACCTTTCTGGCCGCATTTTAAGGGGGAATGTGTGGCCCCGCGGAGGCCTGCGGGGCAGGCCAACCCGGCGGTGCGGGCGGGGGCCCATGGGAACCAGAAGCGGAGGCAATACCGGGAGCGCAGCATCCTGCTGGTCCGAAATGCGCTTGGGCACGGCCAGGGCAGCGGGAGGTCCCCTGACATTGCGCGCAAAACAACGGCGGCCCGGGAAGCCCGGGCCGCCGCTTTGCTGTTTGTTTCAGGACACTGTGGGAAACGCTTACTTGGAGAAGATGTAGACGTACTCCCAGGTGGCGCTGGGATCGTTCTCAATGTGGCCGTCGGCGTAGCCAACCAGCAGCTGGCCGTCCTTGTTCACAGCGATCACGTCCAGCAGCTCCTCCGCCTCGACGCCGGCGATCTCTTCAAAGAACACGCCCTCGTCGTCGTCGCGGATCTTGAACTGGTTGGCGCCGAAGAAGTCGCAGTCGCCCTCGCCCTTCACATCGACGGTGGTCCACTTCTCCCAGTTGGAGGAGCACTTGTACTCGTTGCCGCTGATGCTGGAGTCGAAGCTCATGGTGGCGGACAGGTTCACCGCGTCGGCGTGGATGTAAGCGGCCTCGTCCACCAGCTTGTTGTTGTCGATGCTCTTCTCCACCTCGAGGAAGCAGGCGTTCTCCTTGACGCTGAGCATCTCGCCGTTGGCGTAGGCGCCGGTCAGGGTCCACTTGCCCACGAAGGCATCGGGAGTGGCATCGTAGTCAATGACCACGGCGTCGGCGGTGGCGGCGGGAGCAGCAGGCTTATCATCGCCGCCAGTGGGCTTCTCATCGTTGCCGCCGGAAGGCTTGTTGTTGCTGGGAGCGACAGCCTCAAAGGTCAGGCCGAAGCCGGAGATGTACATATTGCCGTCGGCGTCCTTGTAGGCGTAAGAGCCGGAGGGGGACGCGTCCAGAACGGCCTTGTCCATGTGCTGGTCCTTCACATAGCCGGGAACATCGTTGGGGGAGACGCACACATCCCACACCTCGCCGTCCAGGTCGGTCTCGACCAGGGCGATGACGGAGGCGTCAGCCACCATGGTGATGGGCAGCTTGCCGGTGGGGGCGTGGGTGCCCGCCACGACCTGGGCGATGGCGTCGTCGGAGGTGCTGAAGGTGCCCAGCAGGACGTCGCAGTAGGGCTCCATGTTGGTCAGAATCCAGGGGCTGGTGGCGACGATCTCGCCGATGACCTTGCCGCCGTTGGCGTGGACCGCGTCGGCCACCTTCTTGAACTGCTTCATGTCCTGCACGGTGGTGATGCTTTCAGTCTCATCGGTGCGCTTGGCGTTGTTGTCGTAGACCGGGGTTTCCACATCCTCCGCCAGGTCCAGAATGGCCAGCTCGCTCCTGCCGGTGCCCACGATGGTGGGGGTCACCCGCAGGTAGGCGATGTCGGCGCCGGCGTAGTCGTCCACCACGGTGAAGCCCTGAGCCTGCAGGGCGGCGGTGATGCCTTCCATTTTGGCGTCGCTCTTCTGGCTGAAGCCCTGAATGTAAACCTTCTTATTGGTGTCCGCCATGGGCAGGGTGCCGCCGCTGTTCTTCATCAGAACCACGGACTTCAGGTGGGTTTCCTCGGCCAGGGCCTGGACCTTGGGGGTCACCTCGTTGACGGTCTTCACGCTCTCGTCCAGGTCGCGGTAGGGGTTATCCAGGTTGCCGCTCTGGACATGGGGCTTCAGGCGGTTGGTGGCGGCCCGCTCCAGGTCGGCGCGGGTGATATCGCCGGCGGCCAGGGCCTGGTCCAGCAGCTCGGAGGGATTAGAATCGTCGACCATAACGCGCTTGCCGTTTTCATCGGTCTCGTAACGGCCGAACTGAATCACGCCGCAGTCGCAGCCGGCCTTGAGGAACAGGACCATACGATCATAAATCTCAAGGTCCTCCACGCCCTGCTGGGAGTCCAGGGACAGGGAGTCGGAGTTAATCAGGCCGTCAAAGCCCAGCACCTCACGGAGCAGGCCCAGGAGGATGTCCTCGTTGAAAGCGTTGCCGCGGCCCTCGTAGCGGATGTCATAGGTCTTGCCGTTGTAGGTAATGGACTGGGGGGCGATGCGGGCGTCGATGATGGGCTGGGAATAGGCGGGCATGACGCCGGCGGCGCCCGCCTCAAAGGCGGCGATAAAGGGCTTCAGCTGGTAGTCGGCCAGGGAGTTCTCGACGGTGTAGACGCGGTAGCGGCCGGTCTGGCCGTGGCTCTCGAAGCCATTGAAGGCCGCGCCGTCGCCGGGGAAGTGCTTGATGGTCAGCAGCACGCTGCCCGGCACCATGCCCTGGTCGCCGTTCTGATAGCCGATGGTCAGGTTCTTGGCGATCTCGGAGGCCATGTCCTCACGCTCGCCATAAGTACCGGCGTTGCGGCTCCAGCGGGGGTCGGTCACCAGGTCCACCTGGGGGCCGTACAGGCCGTCAATGCCCTTGGCCCACATGACCTCGCGGTCATACTGGGCGTCGGTCAGCACCAGGTCCGCGTTGCCGTCGCCCAGAGCGGCGGCGGTGACGCCCTCAGTGCCGGGCATACCGTGGGCAATGGGGTTGGTGAAGCTAAAGAACGGCACCGCCACCTCGTTGTGCTGAATGGCGTAATACTCGCTGTACTGCTCCAGGCCGTTGTTGAACCACACAGCCACCTCGGTCTCCGGGTTGTTGCGGATGACGTAGGTGCGCAGATTGGAAGTGTTCAGCCACTCCAGGTTGTTGGGGGCGTCGCTGGTGGCGCCGAAGCCGCCGACAGGGGTATAGACCTTCGTCCAGTCGGGGTTGCCGCTGGCATCCACCACATCGTCCTTCTTGGTGCTTGCGGGGCTGTAGGCCATGCAGTTGACAACCTGATGGGTCAGCTGGTTGTCGGTGAGGGCCTTGGCCATGGCCTCGGCGCGGGTCTGGGCGTCCAGCCGCCAGTCCTCAAAGTCGTCCAGCTTCTGGTTGTTGTTCAGGTCGCGGAAATACTTCCCGTCCTCGTGGATCACGCCCACCAGGGTTACGCCGATGGTGGGGCCGCCCTCGTTCTCATAAAACACGGGCTCGAGGAACTTGGAAATCAGCTCGTCCTCGCTGCTCACCGTGTAGGGAGCGGGGATGTACTCGGGCTCCGCAGCCGCGGAGGGCGTGGGAGTGGGGGCGGGGGTGGCGCTGGGTTCCGCGGCGGCGGGCTTACAGCCGCCCAGCAGCCCAGCCAGCATAGCCGCGCTCAGAGCCGCCGCCATCAGCCGGGACAGGGTCTTCTTCTTCATGATCTTTCCTCCTCTTTTATATTTGAACACAGCCGCGGACGCCGTTTCGCGCCCCGCGCGCCGCTGTTCTCATGGTGTTGTTTGGGAATATGCCCGTAGATTCCCTGGATTGTCCATCAAAAACTATGAAATATGTATAGAATTATACCATATGACGAAGGATAACGGAAGCGATGCCTATTCCGCAAATGTAAATATCTGGCCCGCCGCCTGACGCTTGACAGCACAAGCCCCGCTTTTTCTGCCGTAAATAGTGATTTGTGCCGTGAATTGCACATCCAGCTCCGCGAAGCGCCTCCGCTTTGGGGATGTCAATTACCCGCGCTCGTCCATATAGTGGAGGAACCGCTCCTTGATCTCCTTGTGGTGGGATTTCGCGATCTGGATCTTGTCCCCGTTGACCATCAGGTAGTCGCTGTGGACGCTCTGCACATGGTGCATATTCACCAGGTAGGAGCGGCTGCACTGGACAAACGCCGGGTCGTTCAGCTTCTCCCGGACCTTGCCCAGCTGGCCCCGCACCCGGTGATCCCCCTGGTCCGTGTGGTAGACCAGGTCGTGGTCGTACACCTCCACATAGTAGATACTGCTGGTGAGCAGGGCAATGACGCCGTTCTGCGTTTTCAGCGTAATGTACTCGCCCCGGCGCTTTTCCATATCCTCCAGCACTTTGTCCATAACGCGGTCAATGGTGCTCTGCTCGGCGGGCTTTACCACAAAGTCCACGGCGCTTACCTCATATCCGCGGATGGCCAAGTGGGCCATGTGGGTGACAAAAACCAGCTTCGCGTTTTTGTTGACGATCCGCAGGAAGCGGGCCGCGTCCAGCCCATCCATGTCGCTCAACTGGAGCTCCATAAAAACAATATCGTAGACGGTGCGGCTGCGGATGAACTCCACCCCGCAATCATACCTGTGGATGAGAAAGGCGGTATTTTTTTCGTTTAAATAGTGCTCCACATACTCCTCAAGCGCCTGTCTCTCCTGCCGGTTGTCGTCTATGATCGCAATCAGAATCATACGTCTCGTCCTTTAAGTTTTGATCGCGCCGCCGCCCCGCCCCGGCCCGCGGCGGCCGGGGCGGCGGGCGGGAAGCGGGGTCACACGCCGGAGTAAGCGGCGAAGCCCGCGTCGATGGGCAGCACCACGCCGGTAATGGCGGAGGCAGCCTTGTCGTCGCACAGGAAGAACACGCCGCCCAGCAGCTCCTCGCTCTCCACGTAGCGGCCCATGGGGGTGCCGTTCAGAATCTTGGCGGACCGGGCGGTGGGGGTACCGTCCTCGTTGAACAGCAGCTTCCGGTTCTGGTTGGACACCAGGAAGCCCGGGGCGATGGCGTTGCAGCGGATGCCGGTGCCCGCGAAGTGGGTGGCCAGCCACTGGGTGAAGTTGGAGATGGCGGCCTTAGCGCCGGAGTAAGCGGGGATCTTGGTCAGCGGGATATAGGCGTTCATGGAGCTGATGTTCAGAATGACGCCGGATTTCTTGGCCACCATGTCCTTGGCGAAGGCCTGGGTGGGCAGCAGGGTGCCCTGGAAGTTCAGCTTGAACACGAAGTCCACGCCGCCCGCGTCCAGGTCAAAGAAGCCCTTCTGGCCCTCGGCCCACTCGTGCTGGTACTCGTTGTCGGTGGTGGCCCGGGGATTGTTGCCGCCCGCGCCGTTCACCAGGATGTCGCAGGGGCCCAGGTCGGCCAGCACCTGCTGGTGGACGGCCTCCAGGGCCTCCGGCTCCAGCACGTTGGCCTTGTAGCCCTCACACACCAGGCCCTCCGCCTTGCACTCGCCGGCCAGTTTTTTCACGGCCTCCTCGTTCAGGTCCAGGGCGGCCACCTTGGCCCCCGCCTGGGCAAAGGCCTTGGCCATGGTGCCGCACAGCACCCCGCCCGCGCCGGTCACAACGACCACTTTACCAGTAAAATCAACTTTCAAAGGCAGATCCATCATGTTCAGTTCCTCCCGTCAATTATTTGTTGTCAAATTTGTCCAGAGAATCCCAGACGCCCAGCATATACATGATGCCCAGGGCGCGGTCGTATAATCCGTAGCCTGGCCGCACGGTTCCGGGGCCCTCGTTCCACAGGTGGCGGCCGTGGTCCGGGCGGATGTAGCCGTCCCAGCCGGCGTCGTGATAGGCCTTCAGGATGTCCAGAATGCCCGTGTCGCCGCAGCAGTCCCGGTGGGCCGCCTCGGAGAAGTCGCCGTTCTCAAAGTGCTTGATGTTGCGGATGTGGGCGAAGGCGATGCGGTCGGCGTGCTTGCGCACGATGCTGGCCACGTTGTTCTCCGGGTTGGCGTTCAGGCTTCCGGAGCACAGGGTCAGGCAGTTATACGGGTCGTCCACCATGCTGAGGAAGCGGTCCACCGCCTCGGCGTCCACCATCAGCCGGGGCAGGCCGAAGATATCCCAGGGGGGATCGTCCATGTGGATGGCCATTTTGATGTCGCACTCGCGGCAGGTGGGCATGATGGCCTCCAGGAAGTACTTCAGGTTGTCCCACAGCTTCTCCTTGGTGACGGGCTTATACTTCTCAAACAGCTCGTCCAGCTTGGCCATCCGCTCCGGCTCCCAGCCGGGGAAGGTCATGTGGTACTTCTCGGTGAAGGACATGACGTACTCCGCCATCTCCTTGGGGTCGTCGTGGATCTTGGACGCCTCGTAGTACAGCGCCGTGGAGCCGTCCCCCACCGGGTGGAACAGGTCGGTGCGGGTCCAGTCAAACACCGGCATGAAGTTGTAGCAGATCACCTTTACGCCAAAGGGGGCCAGGTTGCGGATGGTCTGCTTGTAGTTTTCGATGAGCTGGTCCCGGGTGGGCAGGCCGATCTTAATGTCGTCGTGGACGTTGACGGACTCCACCACGTCCATGTTGAAGCCGTACTCGTCCAGCTGCTTCTTCACCTCGGCGATCTCCTCGGGCTGCCACACCTCACCGGGCATCTTGCTGTGCAGCGCCCACACAATGCCCTCCACCCCGGGGATCTGCTTGATGTCGGACAATTTGATCTGATCGTTGCCCTCGCCGTACCAGCGCCAGGTCATTTTCATATGCGGTCCCTCCTTTTGATTTGTCAATCCAGCTTCACGTTCGCGCTGGGCCGCCAAGCCTGCGCTCACGCCCCTGTTTTCACTGTGTCGTCGGTAATCTCCTTCATGGCCTGCTCCAGGCTCATGCCCTTGGCCACAGCCTCCTTCCGGGCGGCGTTCACCGCCTGGATGGTCTTGACCCGTTCACCGTCCAGCTCATAGCCCTTCATGGACCACAGGGTCAGCGCCCAGGCCACCATGGGAATGACGCAGAACAGCACAATCACCACTGTCTTCATGCCGGGCACATAGGGTGTGGACTTGGTGGGCAGGGACTCCAGCCCAATCATGGTACAGGCCACGCCCACCACCGTGGCGGACAGGGAGGAGACCAGCTTATCCACCAGGGAGAACAAGGTGCCCATGATGCCGGGGATGAATTTGCCGGAGCGGTAGGTCTCATAGTCCGCGCAGTCCGCCACCATGGGGATGGGCATATCGGCGGTGGCGTAGTAGGCTCCGTAGCCCACCCCGAAGAGCAGGATGAACAGCACGGTGTACAGGTTCAGGGACAGCCCGCCCTCGCCCATGATGGAGAAAGTGAGGCTGGGGTCGCCCTGGTTCCACATCATCAGAATGACCAGCACGCCGATGTAGCACAAGAAAGCCACCGCCACATACCGGGTCAGGGAGGCTTTCTGGCCCTTCTTCTGGGAGGTGCGCACAGTGAGCAGGAAGAAGGGCACCGCGAACACGTAGCCCAGCACCATCATAGGCAGGTACAGCCCGTCATAATTGCCCATCATGCACTGGTACAGCATAATCAGCACGGACACGTTGGTGGCGATGGACAGCGCCAGCTTGCAGCCGCCGCCGGCCACCATCAGCCGCTGGAGGGGCTTGTTGGCCTTGATGATCTGGATATACTCGCTGACTTTCACCTTTTCCTGCTTGCCGCCGCCCAGGCCGAAGTACTTGGGCTGGTCCTTCTCCCAGATGCCGATGATGGCCAGGATGGTCAGCACCACGGACACCGCGATGCCGATGGGAGTCATAATGGCAAACCAGGTCTGGTTAAAGTCGCCCGCAAACTCCGGCCGGGCCATGATGGGGCCCAGGAACTGCATCACGCCCATGCCCGCCAGAGAGCCCACCGTGTTAAAGATGGTGAACAGGGGGCGCTGCTTGGGGTCGTTGGTGAGCACCGCCTGGGCGGCGCGGGTGACGGAGGTCTGGAAGGTGTAGCCGATGACCCACACGGCGTACAGCCCCACGAACAGCACATAGCGCAGCCACATCATGCTGGCGGGCACGAAGGGGGTCAGCACATACAGGCAGACCACCGACGCCGCCATGATGATGGAGCCGATAACCATAAAGGGCCGGAATTTACCGAATTTGCCGTTGGTCTTGTCCATCAGCGCCCCGATAATAGGGTCGGTGACGGCGTCGAACAAGCGCATACCCGTAACCATGACCGAGGCAAAGGTGATGGCAATGCCCAGCACCGCGCTGCCAAAGGTGGCGATATAGGACAGAATGAGGACATAGTACACGTTGGTGGCGCCGTTATTCAGCGGGAACAGCACCAATTGGTATGGCTTGGCCCGGTTCAGGCCGGTATTGGGTTCCTGGCTCATGGACTCTCCTCCTTGATCGTTTTTCAGCTCGCGCTTCTTGTCACGCTCGCGCTTCTACACCCAGTTCGCGCTATTCGAGCTCTTGCCCTGGAGCTTGTAGGCCGGGTTGGGCTCCTCCACCCGGCGCAGGCGGCACCGGTCCATGAACTTGCCCGCCGACGCCTCCAGCTCCACCTCGCCCTCCAGCGGCACCTGGAACTCGAACACCTTGTCCCCCGTCTTTTCCTCCACCAGCTTGCCGTCGGCGTACAGCGCCACCTTGTCCTGGTTGGAGTACACCTTCACCGTGGTCACCGCCTCCGGCCGGTCCACGTACCGGCTGCCGCAGATGTGGACGAAGGGCTCGTCGCTCCACCATGCCTTGTAAATGTAAAAGCTGTCCTTTTTCGTCTTGCGGTCGAAGGTGACGATGCCTTTGTGGTTCATCCCCGGCTCACCCCCCTGGTCCCGGGCGTCGGCGGCGAAGTCGAACATATTCCATAGGTGGGTAGCCCACAGGTAGGGGTGCTTGGCGAAGCACTTCAGCATATACTCGTTGTACACGCACTGGTACTCCTCCGTGTGGTCCCCCCGGCGGGGCTTGGAGGAGTGGAGGTTGGGCATGGCCTCGCAGCCGTACTCCGAATAGCCCAGGGCCCGGTTGGGATAGCGCAGGTGGAAGAAGCCCATCCACAGGTCGTTGAGGAACAGCCCCGGCACGTACCAGCCCAGGTACAGGTTCCAGCTCACAATGTCGGTGATGTGGGCGGAGCGGTTGAAGGGCCCGCACATGGCGTAGCAGGCCAGGGTGGTCAGGCGGGTGGGGTCCAGCTGGTGGTACAGGTCGTTGAGCACCCGGTGGTTGTCCAGCATATCCGCCTTGTCCTTGGTGGAGATGGTGATCTCGTTGGACACGCCCCACACCACAATGCAGGGGTGGTTGTAGTTCTGGACCACCAGCTCCTTGGCCTGGGAGATGGTGTTGTCCCGGCCGTTGGGCATATGCTCGGAGATGTAGGGGATTTCCGCCCAGACCACCATGCCGTACTGGTCGCACAGGTCGTAAAAATACTGGTCGTGCTGGTAGTGGGCCAGCCGGATGGTATTGGCCCCCACCTCCCGGATCATGGCCATATCCTCGTCGTGGTGCTTTTTGGTCAGGGCGTTGCCGATGCCCTTCCAGTCCTGGTGGCGGCTGACACCGTGGAGGGGGTAGGGCCGCCCGTTGAGGAAGAAGCCCTTCTTCGGGTCCACGGAGAAGGTGCGCACCCCAAACCGGGTGGACACCAGATCCACCGCCGTGCCGTCCACCACCAGCTCCGCCTCGCAGGTGTACAGGTACGGGTCCTTCACCCCGTCCCACAGGCGGACGTTGGCCACCGCCAGGGTGATGTCCGTGCCGGTGCCCACCGCCACCGTCTTGCCGCCGGCGTCCAGCAGCTTGACCTTCACCTGGGCTCCCTCCACCTGGTGGAAGGTTTCCACCCGCACCCGGCCGTCCTTCCCGTCCACGCCGGGGGTGACCTTCATGCCGGGGCCGCCGCAGTAATCCATATCGAAGTGGTCCTTGTTCACAATCACCAGCAGCACGTCCCGGTAGATACCGCCGTAGAAGGTGAAGTCGGCCTTCTGGGGGTACACCCGGTCGTTGCGGCTGTTGTCCACGTGGACGGTGAGGCCGTTCTCCTCCCGGAGCAAATCCGTCACGTCCCAGCGGAAGGTGGAGTAACCCCCGTCGTGGGAACCCACGGGCTTCCCGTTCAGCTCCACCTTGGCGGAGGCGTTCACCCCCCGGAACTCCAGGTAAACCCGCTGGTCCGCCCCGAATTCCGGCTTGGGGAAGGTCTTTTGGTAGACACACGTCCCCCGCCAGTAGTCGTTGCCGCCGTCCTGGCCGTCCACGTTGTTCCAGGTGTGGGGCAGGTTCACCGTGATTTCCTGCTCTCCCGGCTTTGTAAACCGCCAGTCCTCCATAAGCGCAATCTGTTTTCTCATCCTGATAAATCCCCCTTCTCCTCGTTTTTGCGCAATATCACCAATCATTCTCCGCATTACTCCTTGCAATTATGCACAATTTCCCCCGTTTCTTCAAGGCAATTTCCCTAAGTGGTCTTTTTTTCGCCCTAAGTGGAACGCGGGAACCGTGCCCGCAAGTTTGTTCCCAACGCATAAGAGGCTCGTTCAAGCTGGCAAGCCGAACGAGCCCTTCTTAGTGCGGGAATCGGTCAAATTGTAGGTCCCCGCGTTCCGGCGGCCGCCTGCTCCAGGGCCAGCAGCCAGGCTTTTCTGTCAAGCCCGCCCGCGTACCCCGTCAGGCCGCCACTGCCCACCACGCGGTGGCAGGGTATCATGAGGGAGATGGGGTTGCGCCCCACCGCGCCGCCCACCGCCCGGGCGGAGGTTCCGCGCCCCTCCCCCCGGCCCAGCTCCCGGGCGATCTCCCCATAGGTGGCGGTCCCGCCGAAGGGGATGCGGCCCAGGGCCGCCCACACCGACAGCTGAAACGGGGTGCCCGCCGGCCGCAGGAGCGGCGTAACGCCGGGGTCCCGTCCGCCGAAATACCGGTCCAGCCACCGCGCCGCCTCCGCGAACACGGGCAGCTCCCGCTCCTCCGGGGCTCCGTCCAGGCCCTGCCCAAAGTACTTCTGCCCGTCAAACCAGAGCCCGGTCAGCGCCGTCCCGTCGCTGGCCAGGGTCACGCCCCCCAGCGGCGACGGATAATGACAGGTATATTTCATGCTCCCCCTCCCCG
Source organism: uncultured bacterium (assembly GCA_946548895.1). Classification (GTDB taxonomy): domain Bacteria; phylum Bacillota; class Clostridia; order Oscillospirales; family Oscillospiraceae; genus Enterenecus. Next base: position 24,957 of record CAMNQF010000017.1, read on the forward strand.
GCAAGTTATGGAACGCGCCCCGGGAGCGGCGGCTCCCGAGGCGCTCCGTGCCATGTGCGCCCGATCCCGTCAGGTGGTCTCGTTCATGGTCTGGATGCCCAGCTTCAGGAAGGGCAGGATGTAGGCCAGGCACTGCTGGGCGATGTCCGGCGTGCCGGGGAGGTTCACGATCAGGGTTTTTTTGCGGATGCCCGCAGTGGCGCGGGTGAGCACCCCCAGGGGAGAGGCCTTCAGCATATGGGCCCGCATAGCCTCCGGGATGCCCAGGGCCGGCCGCTCCAGGATCTCCGTGGTGGCCTCCGGGGTGCAGTCCTCCGGGGAGAAGCCGGTGCCGCCGGTGGTGACCAGAATGTCCGCCACCCGCTGGTCGCAGATGGTTTTCATGCACTCCACCAAAATTTTGCGCTCGTCGGGCAGCACCTGGTGGCCCGCGATGGTGTAGCCGGCCTGCTCCAGGGTCTTGACCACGGCGCGGCCGGACAGGTCCGGCTCTTCCCCATTATAACGGGCAGTATTTGCGGTGATGACATATACGCGGTATGACATGAAAATCCCTCTTTTCCTGAAATAGGTTCTTGTATATTATAACAATAAATTTCGCGTTTGTAAAGGCTGGTTTTGTAAATATCTTCAATGCCCCCACCTGTAAAAAAAGCGGGGCGGGCCGCCCCTGGGGCGGCCGCGTCCCGCCGCGGCTCATCGGATGCAGTTTCTATATTCCCGCTCCCCCTCCAGAACGGTTTTGACCAGGTCCAGGGGGGTGCGGATGCGCTCCCGGCCCATGAGGAACCTGCGGCCCAGGGCGCAGTAGAGCTGAAGGGCGTGGAGCTTGCGCTCCTCATCCTCTATAATCTCAAACTCCTGGGTGAAGCCGAAGGAGCTGACGCACAGGGTGAACATGGGCATGGCGGCAAAGCCCGCCGCATCAGGGATCAGGCCCTCCAGGAAGGCGTCCCGGAAGCCGGGGCAGCCGCGGTAGACCGCCTTGGCCTCCCCGTCCCAGTGGGCGGCGAACCGCCGCTGGTAGCTGTCCGCCAGGGCGGCGATGGAGGCCAGGATGTACTGTTTGAAATCCCTCCGCTCCCCCTCCGACGGGAAGGGCCGGAACACCGCCGAGCAGTACTGGCTCACCAGGCTGGCCAGGAAATACCCCAGGTCGTAGGCCACGGGCCCCGCGAAGGTGTACTCCATGTCGATGACCTGAATCCGCGCGCCGCCGGCAAAGATGTTGGAGGTGTGCACGTCGGAGTGGATCAGCGCCTGGGTGCTGTTCATGTACTTATGCCGCAGCAGGTGGGACTGGACCACCACATCGTCCGCGAAAATGTAGGGCAGGAAATGCCGGGTGAGGGCGGGGCACTGATGGGTGGGGGTGTCCCGGAGGAACAGCCAGTTTTCCATGATGGCCCGCATCCCGGTGTTGACAAACCGGCGGTCCAGCTCCCGGAACACCTCCGTGTCCAGATAAAACTCGGTGGTGTAGAAGTGGATGTCGCACAGGAACCGGGCCACCCGCTCCGCCAGCCCGCCGATCATCACGCCCCGGGCCAGCTGGGCCCTGGCGGGCTTGAGATACCCCGCGTCCTCCATCAGGAACACATGGTTTTCCCGGTCGGCGCAGTACACCTGGGGCACGCAGTCCGGGGCGATGGCCCGGCGCAGCTTCATGGACAGGTACTCCGAATAATTCCGGTCCTGGGGCGGGCTGTAGCTGGAGCCGGCGGCGTCGGCGTCCTCGTCCAGCCGCATATGGTCCCGGGCCTGCTTGAGGATGAGGGAGCCGCTCTCATTGCGCACCCGGAACACGTAATTGATGAGCCCCTGGGAGTCCTCCGCGTCGTCGCCGATGGCGGACACGGACACCTGGCCGGAGGTGTCGAAAGCGGGATAGCGCTCCCGCAGGTAGGGGATGATATTGCCCTTGTCCAATACGACCATCTGACCGCCGCCCTCCCGCAGAATATACTGGTTCAGCATTCAGTATACCGCGGCGGCGGCCGGGGGAACAGCGAATTCTTTGCCCTGTGATGGGTTTTTTCAGCTGTCCAGCTTGCAGAACAGGGGCGTGCGCCGCCGGTAGACGCACAGCCAGCGGAAGCCCAGCTCCCCCAGCAGCGCCAGGGCCTGGGGGAAGGCGGCGGCCATAAACTGGGGGCTGTGGGCGTCGGAGCCCAGGGTGAGCACCTCGCCCCCCAGGTCCCGGTACAGCGCCAGCACCTCCCGCCACTGGTCCACCGTGGCCCCGGCGCTGGTGTTCATCTCAATGCCCTTCCCCTGGTCGACGGCGGCCCGGAACACCTCCGCCAGCCGGTCCCACCAGGGGCGGAGGTCCAGGCCGTACTCCGGCGGGAGATACCGCAGGGGGTAAATCACATGGCCCAGCACGTCCCAGCCCCTGGTCTGGACCAGCTCCTCCAGCATATCCATATAGTCGTCCAGGATGGCGGTCCCGTCCTCTTTTTTCGTGCACGCATGGGCGGCGGTGAAGATGCCCCGCCCCCCGGCGGCGGCGCTCTGGCTGTGGAGGGAGCCGATGACAAAGTCCAGCTCGGGCAGCTCCAGGGAGGCGTCCACGGCGGCGGGGTCCAGCACGCCGTTGCCCACCTCCACCCCCAGGCGGAGCTCCAGCCCGCCCGGGCAGCGGTCCCGCAGCTCCCGCCACTGGGCCAGGGAGGGCGCCCAGTCGCAGACGGTGGGCAGGCGGTTCCCCTGCTGGTCCAGCAGGTTCCAGTGGTCGGTGACGCACAGCTCCCGCACGCCCGCCTCCCGGGCCGCCTGGACCTGCTGGGCCAGGGTGGCGGTGGAGTCGGAGGAGCAGCGGGTGTGGAAATGATAGTCGGAGAGATACATGGCCGTCACCGCGCCTGCGCGCCCCGCTCGCAGCGGTTGCCCCAGGAGTCGATGAGCTCCTTGCCCCGGTAGACGCAGATGATCTCGCAGTTGTTGGAGCAGCCGCCGCAGCTGGCCTCCCGGGTGCGGAACTCCATGTCCTCCATGGCGAAGTCGAACTCCCGGCGGTCGCTGCCCCGCCGGGCCAGGATGGCCACCCCCAGCGCCCCCATCAGGTGGCCGTTGGGGTCCACGATGACCTTGCAGCCCAGGGTGCGCTCAAAGGCGGCCACCACCCCCTGGTTTTTGCTCACGCCCCCCTGGAACACCACCGGGGAGACGATCTTTTTGCCCTTGCCCACGTTGTTCAGGTAGTTGGCCGCCACCGCGTTGCACACGCCGGCGATGATGTCCTCCCGGGGGTGGCCCATCTGGATCTTGTGCACCAGGTCGGACTCGGCAAACACGGTGCACCGGGCGGCGATGGGGGTGGGGTGGGTGGAGCGCAGGGCGTAGTCGCCGATCTCCTCCACCTCAATGCCCAGCCGCTTGGCCTGGCTGGACAGGAAGGCCCCGGTGCCCGCGGCGCACAGGGTGTTCATGGCGTAATCCACCGCCACGCCGTTCTCCACCAGGATGATCTTGGAGTCCTGGCCGCCGATCTCCAGAATGGTGCGCACGTCGGGATAGAAGGTGGTGGTGCCCACGGCGTGGGCGGTGATCTCGTTCTTCACCATGGTGGCCCCGGTGATGACGCCCACCAGCTTCCGGGCGGAGCCGGTGGTGCCGGTGGCAACGATCTTGTACTTCTCCTTGTCGAACTCCCCCTCCAGCAGGCGGACCAGCTCCTTCACCGCGCCGATGGGGTCCCCCTGGGTCCAGATGTACCGGCTGGCCAGGATGTTGTTCTTCTTGTCGATGATGACGCCCTTGGTGGAGATGGACCCCACGTCGATGCCTAAATACGCGTGTTCCAAATCAGAGTACCTTCTTTCTCATTTCAATCATATCGTAAAACGCCTCCAGCCGGGTCATCAGGCCAACGTCGCTGGTCTGGGCGTCATAGGTCAGGTAGAGCACCGGCACCTTGTAGTCGGCGCTGATGTTTTGCAGCACGGGCATCACGTCGATCTCCGGGGTGCACCCGGCGGACTTGATGTGGACGATGCCGTCAAAGCCCCGCTCGGCGCACTCCCGGGCGTACCAGATGTTGGCGGTGGAGGTGGGCCCCATGTCGTACCGGCTCAGGTCCCGCACCTTCACCCGCAGGTTCTTCTGGCCGCTGCCGTACCGCAGGAACTGGTTGGTCACGTTCATCCAGCGGTGGACCTCCACCCGCATATCCGCCAGCTTCTGCTCCAGCTCCAGGTTGGAGAAGGCGTCCATGGCGGTGTAGAACTCGCCCACGATGCCCACCCGCAGGGGCTGCTGGGGCTTGTCCAGCGGGACCGCCCCCAGGGCCGCCTTGGCGGCGCGGTAGCCCGCCTCCACATCGGCCCGGCTCCGGGCGGTGTACATGGCGGTGAGGAAGTCCTGATAGGCCCGCTTATACTGGCCCTCCGTGGCATCGAAGCCGCAGTTCCGGTAGTACTCGGCGGTGATGTCGTCCACGTACTCCGCCATCCGCAGCCCCTCCATGAACTGGAGCAGGAACCGGGCGTAGTTCACCTTGGGGTTGAACCGCCGGACGACGCGGATATACTCCTTTTTCTTGCTCATGTCGTAGTCGGACAGGTTGATGAAGTCAAACTGGTAGCCCAGGTCTCGCAGGATCTGCTCCAGCAACTCGCCATAGTACCCCAGGCGGCACAGGCCGTGGGTCATGAACAGGGTGTCCGCCCCCGCCTCCAGCGCCTCGATCATGCTGCCCAGCATGGTCTTGAAGGGGGTGCACACAAAGTCGGGGCTGTACTTGGTGCCCAGCTCCATGGTCCGCTTGGTGAGGACGGGAGGCATGACGTACCGGCAGCCCAGGGCCTGCTCGATGATATATTTGAACGCGCAGTTATACTCGGCGTACCGGGGGAAAGATACGCTCCTGATTTTCGCCTCTGCCATTACAGCTTCCCCTCCTTAAAGCGGATGATGTCGATAAAGCTCTCCAGCCGGGTCTCCACCCCGGCGGTGCCGCTCTGGCTGTCCAGCACCAGGTTCAGCAGGGGCACGTCCTTCACCCGCCGGGCGATGAGCTCGTTGACCATGGCGTCGGGGCCGCAGGGGAAGGCGCTGAGAAGGATGATGCCGTCCACGGTCTCCCGGCGCAGGGCGATGCCGCCCAGAATCTCCCGGCTGATTTCCCACTTGCAGGTGGAAGACAGCTCCCGGCTGCGCTTCAGCGCCGCGTCCCGGTCCACCAGGTCCGCCCGCAGGGGGATGATGCCCGCCTTTTTCAGGTAATCGGTCACTGTCTTGCCCATATAGGGGTCTTCGGCCACATAGCTGTGGGCGGCGATGAGAATCTTCATTCCCTCCCGCCTGCACAGCTGCTCCTGTTTTTGGACTCTCGCCTTGTGCTGGACCAGTTCCGCCTTTTTCGCCGCCTTATAGGCCCGCTTCGCTTCCTTGGCGGTGCAGCCCAGCTCTTTCCCCATCTCCAGGAAGGCGTCCTCCTCCCCTTTTTTCTGCTCCGCGTCCACCTCGTAGGACAGGAACTTCTGCCGGCTGTCCCGGAACACATTGCGCACCAGGTCGGGGGTAGACTCAAACCGGGTGCACATGGCCCGCTGCCGCCCGAAATTGCTCACCCGGGGCGCCAGGATGTAGTCGCACCGGCCCACCAGGGCGGCCACGTGGCCCAGGTAGACTTTCAGGGACAGGCAGGCCTCGTCGATGGCCAGGGCGGTCCCCCGCTCCATGATCTCCCGGTCGGTGGGGGCGCTGACCACAGTCTCCATGCCCAGCTTTTGAAAAAAGGTTTTCCACAGGGCATAGCAGCGGTAGTACAGCATGGCCCGGGGCAGTCCGATGGTTATCGTTTGTCTCTCCATATTCACATCACCAAAGCATCTTCAAATTGAGGGCCGGTGCTCCCGCCGGCCCCCGGCCGCCGCGCCCGGCGCGGCAAACGCAAATATTATAGCACATCCCCCCGAAAAAATCTATCCCCTCCCGCCCTGCCCCGGGGTACAAAAAAGCCGCCCCCAGGGCGGCTTTTTTCATAGGGTTGTATGGACGGGCCCCTCAGGACTCAATCCCCCGGGACACCAGGTACTTCTTCACCATCAGCGCCACCTTGAAGGTGATGGCGTCGTCGAACTCCCGCAGGTCCAGGCCGGTGAGCTTCTTGATCTTCTCCAGCCGGTACACCAGGGTGTTGCGGTGGACGAACAGCTTCCGGGCGGTCTCGGACACGTTCAGGTTGTTCTCAAAGAACTTGTTGATGGTGAACAGCGTCTCCTGGTCCAGGGCGTCGATGGGGTTCTTTTTAAACACTTCCCGCAGGAACATTTCGCACAGGGTGGTGGGCAGCTGGTAGATGAGCCGCCCGATGCCCAGGTTCTCATAGTTGATGATGGACCGCTCCGTCTCGAACACCCTGCCCACGTCGATGGCCACCTGGGCCTCCTTGTAGGTGCGGGCCAGGTCCCGGATATGGCCCACAATGGTGCCGATGCCCACCACTGTCTTGATGCCCAGGTCCCGGGTGAGGGCCTCCTGGACGGTCTGGGCGATTTTGTACAGCTCCCGGGCGTCGGCGTTCTCCCCCAGGTGCTTCACCAGGGCCACGTCCGTCTCGCTGACGGACAGCACAAAATCGGTCTGCTTGTCGGGGTACAGCCCGGAGATCACATCCACGGCGGACACGTCGGGGGTGCTGAGCTGGCGCACCAGGATCACCGCCCGGGGCGTCTCGGACACAAAGTGCAGCTCCTTGGCCCGGACATAGATGTCCCCCAGCAGGATGTTGTCGCACAGGATGTTTTTCACGAAGGCGGCCTTGTCGTTTTTCTCCTCATAGTAATTCTTGGCGCCGTTGAGGGCGATCACCGCCATGGCGCAGATGAGGGAAGCCCGCTCGTCCTCCCCCCGGACAAAGGCGGCGTAGTCGAACTGGCCGCTCCAGCCAGGCAGCGCCTTGAAAGTGAAGCCGCCGCTGACCACCTGCGCGTCCTGATCCGCGGCCAGCAGGGCCGCCGCGCTGGCCCATTTTTCCCCGATGCAGGCCAGCTCGTTGCAGGCCACGACGGTGCCCTGCTCGTCGATGACCCCCACCGCACGGTCGGAACAATCCTTCATCTGAAGAACGACGCTCTGAAAGATCCTGCTGGACATTGCGCTTTCTCCTTTCTACGCGGCCGGCACTGACGCACTCCGCCACTTTGTTGATTTTTCATACACTCGCTTTTTTATTATACCGGGTCTCTTAGGAGAATTCAATAGTTTTCTGAAATTTTTTTGTGGAATCTGCCAAATTTTTCGTATCAATCACTGAAAATGGCTTCCCGCTCCTGTTCCGTCAGCGGCCGCCAGCCTCCCTTGGGCAGGCTCTCGTCCAGCGCCAGCGGCCCAAACCGCACCCGCTTCAGGTAGCGCACCGGCTTGCCCCGGGCGGCCAGCATCCGCTTCACCTGGTGGTATTTCCCCTCATGAAGGGTGATGTGGGCGCTCTCCGCGGACAGGAGCTCCAGCTCGCCGGGCAGGCAGGCGTACCCGTCCCCCAGGACCACCCCCCGGCGCACCGCCTCCACGTCGCTCTCATCCAAAGCGCCCTCCGTCTCCACATAGTACACCTTGTCCACGTGGCGCCTGGGGGACAGCAGCCGGTGGGCCAGGGGTCCGTCGTTGGTGAGCAGCAGCAGGCCCTCGGTGTCCTTGTCCAGCCGGCCGGCGGGGAACAGGCCGATGTTCTGGTACGCCTCCCCCAGGAGGTCCAGCACCGTCCGCTCTCCCGGCTCACCGGTGGACGACACCACCCCCGCCGGCTTGTTCATCATCAGGTACACCGGGCCCCGGGGCCCGATGGGCGCGCCGTCCACCGTGACGGCGGCGTCCGCAGCCACCTTCTCCTCCGGGCTGCGGCACACCGCGCCGCCCGCGGCCACCCGGCCCGCCCGGACCAGCGCCCGGGCCTCCTTCCGGCTCCACCTGCCCGTGTCCGCCAGCCGCTTGTCCAGCCGCTCCACGCGGACCCCTCCTCTCCGCCGCCGGCCATACATATCGGGGAAAACCGGCTCATATCCTTATCTATCACCACAAGAGCGCCCCGGGCGCCCCGGGCACACTTTGAATCAACACGGAAGGTCGTGGTACTATGTTCATCGTCACAGCGCGCCTACCAAAGAAACGGCTCCTGGCGGCGTCCGCCGCCGCCCTGTGCTGTGTGTTCGCGGTCCTCGCCTTCACCCTCACCCTTGGGGGGCGGGCGGTGGCCGCTTCGGCGGAGGTGAAGAACGTCAAGACCAACGACGACCGGCTGGCCTACCTCAACGGCCTGGGCTGGCAGGTCTCTCCCCAGCCCCTGGCCACCGAGGAGCTGCTCATCCCGGAGGAGTTCGGCGACAGCTATCAGGGTTACCTGAAGCTCCAGGCCGACCAGGGCTTCGACCTCACCCAGTACCGGGGGAAGCGGGTGAAGCGGTACACCTACCAGCTCACCAACTACCCCGCCCAGGACGAGCCGGTGCAGGTCGCCCTGCTGATCTACCGGGGAAAGGTGGTGGGCGGGCAGGTCCAGTCCTCCTCGGGCAGCTTTGTCCACGGCCTCACCCTCCCGGAACCCGCCCCCAGCGCGCAGCCCTCGCCGCCGCAGGGCCAGGCGGACTCCGCCGCCCTCTGACCGATCCCGCCCCGGGCTTTCCTGGACGCACCCGCATCTTGAGGAACTGCCTGACTTTAAAACAAGGGAGGCGCTGCCGCGGCCTCCCTCGTTTTGTCTGTTAAACCACTTGGCGGCCTTTGAAGAACACGGCCTTTACGTTCAGGTCCCGGTCCAGCACCACCGCGTTGGCCCGCTTGCCCGGCTCCAGGCTGCCCACCCGGTCAAAAATGCCGATGGCCTGGGCGGGGGTCACCGCCGCCGACCGCACCGCGTCCGCCAAGGGGATGCCGAAGGACACCGCGGCCTTCATGCAGGCCATCAGGTCGGTGGCCGACCCGGCGATGGTGCCGTCCGCCAGGGTGGCCAGGGGCCCCTTTACCGTGACCTCCTGCCCGCCCAGGTCGTACTTGCCGTCGGTCATGCCCGCCGCCCGCATGGTGTCCGAGATGAGCACCACCCGGTCCGGGCCGAACATTTTGAACACCGCCCTCACAACGGAGGGGTGGATGTGGATGCCGTCGGAGATCAGCTCCACCCGGGCCCAGGGGGAATCCAGCGCCGCCCCCACCACGCCGGGGGCCCGGTGGCTGAAGGCGGGCATGGCGTTGAACAGGTGGGTGACCTCCCGGGCGCCCCGGCGGAACGCCTCCAGCGCCGTGTCGTAGCCGGCGGTGGTGTGGGCCACCGCCACGTTCACGTCCTCGCACACCTCTTGAATAAACTCCATGGCCCCCGGCTCCTCCGGGGCCACGGACACCAGCTTCACCAGCCCCTCGGCGGCGTCCATCAGGCGCCGGAGCATGGCCGCGTCCGGGGCGTGAAGCCAGTCGCCGTTCTGCGCGCCCTTCTTCGCCAGGGACAGGAAGGGCCCCTCCAGGTTGATGCCCACCAGGTCCGCGCCGGGGCGGTTCTCCCGGCGGTGGGCGGCGGCGGTCCGGCACACCTTCAGCAGCCGGTCCTCCAGCAGGGTCATCCCCGCCGGGCAGATCTGGGTCACGCCCCGGCTCAACTCATACTCCGCCATGGTCTGGAGGCCCTCCGGGTCGCCGTCGGACAGGTCCGCCCCCCGGCAGCCGTGGAAGTGCACGTCGGTGAGGCCGGGGATCACCCAGCAGCCCGCCGCGTCATAAATCTGCCCGTCCCGGCTGTCCGGGGTGAGCAGGGGGCCGTCGAAGCACACGTCCCGCTCCACAAACCCCCGTTCCAGGTCAAATACCCTGCCGCCTGTGATTTTCATGCTTTTCCAACCTCCGCCGCCTTGGACATGGCGGCCTCGTCCGCCACCAGGGTGACGTCGGGGTGGAGCTGGAGGATGGACGCGGGCACCTCCGGGGTGACAGGGCCAAAGACAGCCTTGGCCACCGCCTCCGCCTTATCCGCGCCGCTGACTACCACCAGGATCTTCCGGGCCCGCATGATCGTGCCAATGCCCATACTCAGCGCCTGCCGGGGCACATCGTCCGCGCTGGCGAAGAACCGGGCGTTGGCCTCGATGGTGCTCTCGGCCAGGTCCACCAGGTGGGTAGCCACGGGGAACTCGCCGCAGGGCTCGTTGAAGCCGATGTGGCCGTTGCGGCCCATGCCCAGCAGCTGGAGGTCGGCGTAGCCCAGTCCCTCCACCAGCTTCTCATACCGTGCGCCCTCCGCCGCCGGGTCCTTGGCCAGGCCGTCGGGCACGTTGGTGTTCTCCGGGCGGATGTCCACATGGTCAAACAGGTTGGCCTGCATAAAATAGCGGTAGCTCTGGTCGTGGTCCGGGGCCAGTCCGTAGTATTCGTCCAGGTTGACCGAGCGCACCTCGCGGAAGCTCAGGTCCCCCTGCTCATACCACTTGATGAGCTGCTGGTAAGTTCCCACAGGGGAGGAACCGGTGGCCAGGCCCAGTACGCAGTCCGGCTTGGACACCACCTGGGCGGCGATGATGGAGGCCGCCCGGCGGCTCATGGCGTTATAGTCCTTTTCCTGATAGATACGCATGACATACACCTCTTACAATCATTGAAGTCCGGCGGCGATCCGCCGGCAGGGTCCGGGTCCATGCGCGGGCGCCGTTTTCCGTGCGGCACAGGCGCGCCTCCGTCCGGCCCCGGAATCGGACGGTCTGGATAAATTGTACAATCTATCCCTATCTTTGTCAACACAGCTTTGGCCGTAAGGGGCCAAAGTTTCAGGGAATGGCACAGGGCCCGCCGTCAGAGGTGCTTATCCGCCAGGGCGTTGGCCACCTGCCTGCGCCGCTCCCGGCAGCCGTCCATGTCCCGGCGGCACACCTCGTTGAACAGCACGTCGGTGAGGTAGAGCTGGCCCATCCGGGCCGCCACGGAGCCCATCTGGAAGGGGCCCTCTTTGGCGACGCACTCCAGCACCAAGTCGGCCAAGGCCGCGCCGGGGGATTTGGGAAAGCGGGTGATGAGGATGGTGGCCGCCCCCCGGTCCCGGGCGATCTTCATCACGTCCACCAGGTCCCTGGTGGCTCCGGAATAGGAGAAATAGATGACCAGGTCCCCGGGGGCCAGCATGGCGCACCGAATGGCCTGGAAATGGGAGTCATCCACCGCGTAGAAGTTGGGCATCGCCGTGGAAAACAGGTGGGCCGCCTCCTGGGCCAGGATCATGGAGCCCCCCAGCCCCATGCACAGCACCCGGTCCGCCGCCAGCACCATGTCCGCCGCGGCCGCCACGGCCGCCGGGTCCAGGGCGGCCATGGTCTGGGTGACGGCCTCCACGTCCGCCTCGCAGATCTTGCGGCACATCTCCCCCACCTCGTCCTCCGCCGCGACCTCGCTGTGCAGCGGGCTGGCGGACCGGCTCCCCGCGGCGGAGCTGGCCACCGCCAGCTTGAACGCGCTGTAGCCCTTATAGCCCATCCGCCGGCAAAAGCGGGATACCGTGGCCTCCGCCACCTCCGCCGCCTCCGCCAATTCTGAGATGGACATGAACTGGCAGTCCTGCCGCTGGAGCATAATGTGGTCCGCGATTTTCCGCTCCGCGCCGGTCAGATGGTAATACTCCCGGTTGATTCTGGTGAATACATCGCCGTAAGACATAAGCTCCTCCTTTCTGTCCGCCTCCGGCGGGTGCGCGGCATGGCCGCCGCCCGCGCCGTTTCATATCCATATCATATCTTGTTTCTGGGGTTTCCGTCAAGGGAAAATAGAAATTTTATTTCATTTCGCGGCACATTTCTTCATAAACCCGGCCTACTTCCGCCATTTTTCCCGGAAAGTGCGGGGAAAATATACATTTTTTAAAGCTCTGTGCCTTTTTTCCTGGGGTGGAAAAAGATTCCTGTCCCGGGGTTATGTTCCGCCGATGGCCTGCCGGATGTCCGCCTCCACCTGCCGGAGCTCAAACTCCAATTCAGCGGCGGACATACGCACCGCCCCGTGGCCCAAAATAATCATCTGTTCCAGGCCGTCGGAGGTGGCCACCCGCACCCGGTGCTCCCGGCGGTCCCGGGCCAGGGCGTAGGTGGTCTTTTCGATATACATATCCGCCGTCTCCGCCTCCTTGGTGTACACCACGAAGAGGTCCCCCAGCCGGTCCACGCTGCCCGGGTTCCCCTTCACCTTGTAGGCGTCGAACACCACGATGACCTTGCACCGCTTCCAGCCCTGGTAGTTGCGCAGCCGGTGGATCAGCCGCTCCCGGGCGCTGTCCAGGTCCTCCCGGCCCAGGGCCCGCAGGCCGTCCCAGGCGTGGATGATGTTGTAGCCGTCCACCAGCAGGTAGTCGTCCCCGTCCCGGGTTTTGAGCCCCTTCCAGGGTCTGGGCTTGGGCGGGGCGCTCTTCCGCACCGGGCGGAAAGCGTGGGGCTTCACCGGGCCATAGGCCCGCTCGAAGATGGCCTCCAGCTCTTTGTCCAGCGCCGCCCGGGACTCGTAGCTCATGGCCTCCCGGCGGGCGGGGGCGGCGTCCCCAGCGGTTTCCGCCCCGGCGGGCCGCCAGCCGCTGTCCAGGTGCATATGGTCCCGCACCTGGTCCCAGGGCACATTGAACCCCGCCCCGTGGGCGCAGAACACCGAGCCGGAGGGGTTGTCCACGTCCCGGTCCGGGTCGTAGCCCCGCTCCGCTATGACGGCCTGGGTATTGTGGCAGGGGCGGTAGCCCTCCACCTCGCAGGAAAACCGCCCCCGCCCCCCGGTGTAGGCCGCCACCTCCGACCAGTAGCCCCCCGTCTCGGACACCGGGACGGCGCCGGCAATCACCGCCGTCTCCCCCAGGTCCTCCGGGGGGCCGAACTCCGCCCCCATGCGCTGGAGGTCAGTCATGGCCCGGCCCACGCAGCCTGTGGGCGCCTCCAGCCGGAAGGAGTACCAGGGCTCCAGCAGGACGCTCCCGGCGCACATCAGCCCCTGGCGCACCGCCCGGTAGGTGGCCTGGCGGAAGTCGCCCCCCTCGGTGTGCTTCAGATGGGCCCGGCCCGTCAGCAGGGTGATCTTCATGTCGGTGATGGGGGACCCGGTGAGCACCCCCAGGTGGGTCTTTTCCATCAAGTGGGTGAGGATGAGCCGCTGCCAGTGGCCGTCCAGCGCGTTCTGGTCGCAGGCGGTGTCCAGCACCAGCCCCGCCCCCCGCTCCAGGGGCTCCAATAGCAGGTGCACCTCCGCATAGTGGCGCAGGGGCTCGAAGTGGCCCACCCCCTCCGCCGGGGCGGCGATGGTCTCCAAATACACGATGCGGCCGGGGCCGAAAGCTGCCCGGACCCCGAACCGCCGCTCCAGCAGCCGGGACAGCACCTCCAGCTGCACCTCCCCCATGAGCCGCAGCTGGATCTCCCCCAATGTCTCGTTCCACTCCACCTGGAGCTGGGGGTCCTCCTCCTCCAGCTGGCGCAGCTGGCCCAGCAGGGTGTGGACGTCCCCCCCTTCCGGGGGCAGCACCTGGCAGGCCAGCACCGGCTCCAGCTGGGGCCCCTCCCAGTCCTCCTCCAGGCCCAGGCCCTGGCCCGCCCGGGTGCGGCTCAGTCCGGTCGCGGCGCACACCGTCCCCGCCGGGGCCTCGTCCGCCGGGGTGAACTTCGCCCCGGAGTACAGCCGGAGCTGGGTGGCCTTCTCCTCCCAGCCCGGGCCCCTCACCACGTCCCGCACCCGCAGCGCGCCCCCGGTGACTTTCAGCCAGGTGAGCCGCTCCCCCTTGCCGTCCCGGCTGATTTTGAACACCCGGGCGGCAAAATCCGATCCCCAGTCCGGCTCCAGGGCAAAGCGGTCCAGGCCGTCCAGCAGGGCGTCCACCCCCTCCACCCGCAGCGCCGAGCCGAAGTAGCAGGGGAACAGCTTCCGCCCCACAATGAGGGCGGACAGGTCCCCGTCCTCCAGCGTCCCCGCCTCCAGATACCGCTCCATCAGCTCTTCGCCGCACAGCGCCGCCTGTTCCAGCACCTGCTCCCAATCCCCGGAAAAATCGGCGCAGCCGTCGGACAGCCGGGCGCGCAGCTGCGCCAGCAGCCGCTCCCGGTCCGTGCCCGGCTGGTCCATCTTATTGACGAACAGGAAGGTGGGCACACGGTGCCGCGCCAGCAGCCGCCACAGGGTTTCGGTGTGGCCCTGGACCCCGTCCGGCCCGCTGACCAACAGCACGGCGTAGTCCAGCACCTGCACCGCCCGCTCCATCTCGGCGGAAAAGTCCACGTGGCCGGGGGTGTCCAGCAGGGTGAGCTGGCTGTCCCCCCAGGTGAGCCGCGCCTGCTTGGAAAAAATGGTGATCCCCCGCTCCCGCTCCTGCTGGTCGGTGTCCAGGAAGGCGTCGCCGTGGTCCACCCGGCCCAGGCGGCGCACCTCCCCGGCGCGGTACAGCACGGCCTCGGACAGGGTGGTTTTGCCCGAGTCCACGTGGGCCAGCATCCCGATGGTCAGCCGCTTCATCACACATTCTCCTCACGGCGGTCTCTCCGCCTGTTTGTAATACCGCTCAATGAAATAACTCCGCGTTTTCGTCAAACAGCTGCCGCACCCGCTTTTTCAGCAGGCGGTGGGCGGGCTTTTTCAGCTCCGGGTCGGCGGCGACCAGCTCCGCCGCCGCCGCCTGGGCCTCCTTCAGCAGCTCCATGTCGGCGGCAAAGTCGGCCACCTTCAGCTGCGGCAGGCCGTGCTGCCGCTTGCCGAAGAAGTCGCCGGGGCCCCGGAGCCGCAGGTCCTCCTCCGCGATCTGGAAGCCGTCGTTGGTGGCGCACAGGGCCCGCAGGCGCTCCCGGGCGGCCTCGCTGCGGCTGGACGTCATGAGGATGCACCAGCTCTGGTGCTTCCCCCGGCCCACCCGGCCCCGGAGCTGGTGGAGCTGGCTCAGGCCAAACCGCTCGGCGTTCTCAATAATCATGAGGGAGGCGTTGGGCACGTCCACCCCCACCTCGATGACGGTGGTGGACACCAGCACGTCCACCTCCCCCCGGTGAAAGGCGGCCATCACGTCCTCCTTCTCCTTGGGCTTCAGCCTGCCGTGGACAAGGCCCACCCGCAGGTCGGGGAACACCCGCTCCCGGAGCTCCCTGGCGTAGGCGGTGACGGCTTTCAAGTCCATGCCGGGGGCCTCCTCCCAGCCGCCGCCCCCGTTCTCCTCCACCGCGGGGCACACGATATACACCTGCCGCCCCTCGCCCACCTGCTTGCGGACGTAGCCGTACATCCGCTGCCGCTTGTCCTCCCCCACCAGCCGGGTGGACACCGGGGTGCGGCCGGGGGGCAGCTCGTCCATGATGGACACGTCCAGGTCGCCGTAAATGATGAGGGCCAGGGTCCGGGGGATGGGGGTGGCGGACATGACCAGGACATGGGGCGGGGTTCCCTGTCCCTTCTCCGCCAGGGCGGACCGCTGGGCCACCCCGAAGCGGTGCTGCTCGTCGGCGATGACCATGCCCAGGTCACGGTACTCCACCCCCTGGGAGAACAGGGCGTGGGTGCCCACAAGGAGGTCGATCTCCCCCGCCGCCAGCGCCGCCAGCAGGGCCTTGCGCTCCTTCCCCTTCACCGACCCGGTGAGCAGGGCCGTCCGCACCCCGGCGGGGCCCAGCAGGGCCTCCATGGTCCGGGCGTGCTGCTCCGCCAACAGCTCGGTGGGGGCCATCAGGGCGCACTGAACCCCGCTTTTCGCCGCCGTCCAGGCCCCGAAGGCGGCCACCGCCGTCTTGCCCGAGCCCACATCCCCCTGGACCAGCCGGTTCATGGCCCGGCCGGACCGCAGGTCGGCGGCGATGCCGTCCATAGCCCGGCGCTGGGCCCCCGTGGGGGCGAAGGGCAGCAGGGCGGCGAACTCCTCCACATTCCCCGCCAGCACCCGGCCCGCGCTCTGATCCCGCCTGCCCTTCAGCTGGGCCAGGCCGCAGGTGAGCACAAACAGTTCCTCAAACACCAGCCGCCGCCGGGCCATGGCCAGCTCCTCAAAGGAGGCGGGCCAGTGGATGTTTTTCCGGGCGAACTGGGTCTGGCACAGCCGGTGATCCTTCCGCACCTGGGCGGGGAGCGCCTCGGGCAGGCCGTCCAGGCACCCGTCCACCGCCCGGCGGGTGAGCCCCGCCATCAGGTTGTTGGAAATGCCCGCCGTCAGGGGATACACCGGCAGGATCACCCCCGTGTACCGGCCCGCCCCCTCCCGCTCGAAGGCGGGGTTGGTCATGAAAAGCTGGTTTCCCTGCCGCTCCACCGTGCCGTAAAACACGTAGCTGTCCCCCCGGCGGAGCACCTCCCGGATGTAGTCCTGATTAAAAAAGGTGATGGTCACCAGATCCGCGCCGTCCGCCGCCTTCACTTTCACCAGGGACAGCCCCCGGCGGATATAGCTCACCCGGGGCGTCTCCGCGATCATGGCGGTGACGCAGCAGGGCTGGCCCTCCGGCGCGTCCCGGAGGGCATGGCTCTCCCGCCGGTCCTCGTAGCGCTGGGGCAGGTGGTCTAGCGTGTCCCCCAGGGTGCGCAGGCCCAGTTTTTCCAGCCGTTTGGCCCGCTGGGGCCCCACCCCCGGCAGCTCAATCAGCGGGGTATCCCGCGTCAGCGGCATCCCAGTCACCTTCTTCGCCTTTGGCAGTTTTTGATATAGTTTACCACACCTTCCCCGTCGAAAACAATCCCCATTGGATTTTTCCCCTCCGGCTGGTATAAATTGTAACGCCCCCGTCCACAATAGGGCCGGAGGTGTTACTATGAACAGCAAACGAACATGGATCGAAAAGCTAGGCGATTTCATCTCGGGAAAGGGTTTCTATCTTGTGGTACTCATCTGCGTGGCCGCTATCGCCCTGTCCGGCTACTACCTGGTGCAGGGGGTCCGGGGCGGCCTGGACAGCGCGCTGGACCAGCCGGTGTCCGGCACCGCCGCCATTCCGGGGCAGCCCTCCGCGGCCCCCACGCCCAAGCCGTCGGTGAGGCCGTCCGCCAAACCCACCGACCCCCCCACCGCCCACTCGGCCCAGACCAGCGCGCCCCCGGCCATCTCCGCCGCCCCCGCGCCCTCCGCCCAGCCCGCCGTCTCGGCCGCGCCCGTCCCCACCCCGGCCCCCGCCCCCCTGGTCTTTACATGGCCGGTGAAGGGCACGGTCATCGCCGGGTTCTCGGTGGAGGCCCTGGCCTATGACGAGACTATGGGCGACTGGCGCACCCACGGCGGGCTGGATATCTCCGCCGCCCTGGGCACCCAGGTGCTGGCCGCCGCCAACGGCACGGTGTCCGCCCTGTACCAGGACGACCTGATGGGCACTGTGGTGGAAATCGACCACGGCCAGGGCCTGGTAAGCCGGTACGCCAATCTGGCCGCCGTGCCCACCGTCCAAGTGGGGGACAGCGTGACCACCGGGGCAATCATCGGCTCCGTGGGGGAGACCGCCGCCGCCGAGAGCGGCCGTCCGCCCCATCTCCACTACGCCCTGCTCAAGGACGGGCAGGCCGTAGACCCCGCCGGGTATCTTCCTGAGCGCTGAACCCGCCAAAAATCCCCGCCCAGCAGGCGCTGGACGGGGATTTTCCTTTGCGGCTTATCGGATGGCCAGCCCGCCGTCCCGGGCGTCCACGGTGAGGACGCTGTCCGGCGCGGCCTCCCCGACCACGATCCTGCGGCCCACCAGGTTCTCCACCGTATGCTGGAGATACCGGCGCAGGGGCCGGGCCCCGTACATGGGGTCGTAGGCGGCGTCCAGGATCAGGTCCTTGGCGGCGTCCGTCAGCTCCACCTTCAGGCGCTTGTCCTCCAGGCGGCGGTTCAGCCCCGCCAGCAGCAGGTCGATGATGTGGTAAATATTTTCCCGGGTCAGCGGCTTGTAGAACACGATCTCGTCCAGCCGGTTGAGGAACTCCGGCCGGAAGGAGCGCTTGAGCAGCTCGTCCACCTGGGCCCGTGCCTCCGCGCTGACCTCTCCATCCTCCCCGATGCCGTCCAGCAGGAACTGGCTGCCCAGGTTGGAGGTCAGGATGATGACGGTGTTCTTGAAATCCACCGTCCGGCCTTGACTGTCGGTAATCCGGCCGTCGTCCAAAACTTGCAGCAATACGTTGAACACGTCCGGATGGGCCTTCTCCACCTCGTCGAACAGGATCACGCTGTAGGGGTGGCGGCGCACTGCCTCGGTAAGCTGGCCGCCTTCTTCATAGCCCACGTACCCCGGAGGGGCCCCGATGAGCCGGGAGACGGAGAACTTCTCCATATACTCGCTCATGTCGATGCGCACCAGGTTCTTCTCGCTGTCGAACAGGGCCTCGCTGAGGGCCTTGGCCAGCTCGGTCTTGCCCACGCCGGTGGGGCCCAGGAACAGGAAGGAGCCGATGGGCTTATCCGGGTCGGCGATGCCGGCGCGGGAGCGCAGGATGGCCTCGCTCACCAGCCGGACGGCCTCGTCCTGGCCCACCACCCGCCGGTGCAGGATGTCCTCCAGGTGGAGCAGCTTCTCCCGCTCCCCCTCCATCAGCTTGGACACCGGGATGCCCGTCCACCGCTCCACGATGCGGGCAATCTCCTCCTCGGTGACCTTATCCCGGAGCAGGTTGTCCTCCTTGGACTGGGCGGCATAGCCCTCCTGCTCCTCCAGCTGCTTTTTCAGCTCCGGGATCGTGCCATATTGCAGCTGGGCGGCCTTTTCCAGGTCATACTCCCGCTGGGCCTGTTCCAGCCGGGCGTTGGCGGCCTCCAGATCCTCCCGCAGCTTCTGCACCCGGCCGATGGCGTTCTTCTCGTTCTCCCACTTAGCCTTGCCCGCGTGGAACCGATCCCGCAGCTCGGCCAGCTCCTTCTGGATGTCGGCCAGCCGGGCCTGGGACATCTGGTCGTCCTCCTTTTTCAGCGCCGCCTCCTCGATCTCGCACTGGATGATCTTCCGGGAGATCACATCCAGCTCGGTGGGCATGGAGTCCATTTCCGTGCGGATGAGGGCGCAGGCCTCGTCAATCAGGTCAATGGCCTTGTCGGGCAGGAAACGGTCGGTGATATAGCGGTTGGACAGGGTGGCGGCGGCCACGATGGCCCCGTCGGTGATCTTCACCCCGTGGAACACCTCATAGCGCTCCTTGAGGCCCCGGAGGATGGCCACCGCGTCCTCCACCGTGGGCTCGGACACCATCACGGGCTGGAAGCGGCGCTCCAGGGCGGCGTCCTTCTCAATATACTGCCGGTACTCGTTGAGGGTGGTGGCCCCGATGCAGTGGAGCTCCCCCCGGGCCAGCATGGGCTTGAGCAGGTTGCCCGCGTCCATGGCCCCCTCGGTCTTGCCCGCCCCCACGATGGTGTGCAGCTCGTCGATGAACAGCAGAATGCGCCCCTCCGACTGCTTCACCTCGTTCAGAACGGCCTTCAGCCGCTCCTCAAACTCGCCCCGGTACTTGGCCCCGGCGATGAGGGCGCCCATGTCCAGGGCAAAGATGGTCTTGTCCTTGAGCCCGGCGGGCACGTCGCCCTTGACGATCCGCTGGGCCAGCCCCTCGGCGATGGCGGTCTTGCCCACGCCGGGCTCACCGATGAGAACGGGGTTGTTCTTGCTCTTCCGGGACAGGATGCGGATCACGTTGCGGATCTCGTCATCCCGGCCGATCACCGGGTCCAGCTTGTTCTGCCGGGCCCGCTCCACCAAGTCGGAGCCGTATTTTTTCAGCGCCTCGTAGGTGTCCTCCGGGTTGTCCGACGTCACCCGCTGGCTGCCCCGCAGGGCCGCCAGGGCCTGCATGACTTTCTCCTTGTCCACGTTGTAGGTGCGGAACAGCTCCTTCAAATTGCCCTCCGCCGTGTCAATGAGGGCCAGCAGGATGTGCTCCACCGAGACAAACTCATCCTTCATGCTTCCGGCGATGGTCAGAGCCTGGTTAAGGGCCTTGTCCACCCCGGGGGCAATGTAGACCTTGTCCGCCTCCCGGCCGGAGCCGGACACCTTGGGCAAAATCTCCACCTCGTGGCGGACAGCGGCCCGGAAAGACTCCACCGTCAGCCCCATGTTGGTGAGCAGCTGGGGGATGAAGCCCCCCTCCTGGTCCGCCAGGGCCAGCAGCAGATGGGCCTGCTCAATCTGCTGGTTGCCGTGCTGGGTGGCGATATTTTGGGCATTCTGGATGGCTTCCAGGGATTTCTGGGTAAATTGGTTCATGTTCATGATGGGATTCACTCCTTTTCGAGGAAGCGCGAAGCGTATTCACGCTGCGGATTGGACACGCGGCCGGGTCGCTTTCACTGCGGCTCAGGCAAAACCCGATCCCGCTTTGCGGGCTCTGGGCTTTTGCCATCGCTTCGCTCCAAGCTCCCCTGCGTGTCTATCCTCCGCGCTCCAATTCGCGCTCCAATCTGTCATTTCACCTTGTAGTATACCCCATCTTCCCTGGATTTCATGAACTGGGTGTAAACAATTAGCACTCTCTTTGTTAGAGTGCTAATCACCCGCACAGATCCAAAAAAATTCGGAACAGCGCGCCGCCGTCCACCGTATCCGGCCCGATCATCCGCTCCGGGTGAAACTGGACGGAGAGGATGGGCAGCGCCTCGTGCTCCACCGCCTCCACCACCCCATCCTCCGCCCAGGCCGTGGCCCGCAGGCCCCGGCCCAGCGGCCCCAGGCCCTGGTGATGGCTGCTGTTCACCGGGAACACCGGGCCGTACAGCTGGTGGAGCAGGGTCCCCTTTTCCGCCTGAACCAGGTGGACCTGGTCCCCCTCCTCTTTTCGGTGAAAGGGGACCAGCCCGGGGCCCAGGTCCTGGATCAGCCCGCCCCCCAGCCACACGTTGACCACCTGATGTCCCCGGCAGACGGCCAGTACAGGCTTTCCCGCCCCGCAAAAGGCGTCCAGCAGGGCCAGCTCCGCCCTGTCCCGGGCCCGGTCGATCCCACGGGAGCCCCGGTTTTCCTGCCCGAACAGGGCGGGGTCCATGTCGCCCCCGCCGGCCAGGAGCAGCCCGTCATAGCCCAGGTCCGGGGCAGGGAGATACCGGGCGTCCCCCGCGCCCCCGGCGGCCGCCAGGGCGGCCAGGTAGTTGGCGGCATCCCCGCCGCCGGTGGAAATCAAAATTCTGGGGCTCATTCGGCATTTCTCCTTTAGATTTGTGCCCGCTGACCGCTCCCGCCCCGTGGCCGTCGGGATACGGGATGTTATGCGGCACCGCGGTGACGGTTTAAAGCTCTTTTTGCCTGCTTTTGATCCGCGGCCACTGACCGCCCCATCTCGTTGCCGTCGGAATACGGGATGTTATGCGGCACCGCGGTGGCGGTTTAAAGCTCTTTTTGCCTGCTTTTGATCCGCGGCCACTGACCGCCCCATTTCGTTGCCGTCGGAATACGGGATGTTATGCGGCACCGCGGTGGCGGTTTAAAGCTCTTTTTGCCTACTTTTTCTCTCGAGAAAAAGTAGGGCGAGAAAAAGTGGGGTGGGAAAAAGTAGGGTGGGAAAAAGTGATCCCCTGAGCCAGCAGGGCGGCGGCGTACACCGCCAGCCCCAGCAAGGCGCACGCCAGCGCCGACCACCCCTGGCCGCACCCCGCCCCCAGCATCACACGGAACAGCAGGTTGCACCACAGCCCCATGAGGACCGCCGCCAGCAGGGGGCGGACAAACCACTCAAACAGCTTGGGCCGCAGCGCCGCCGCCCGAAGCACAGAGGCCAGGTTCAGCGCCATTCCCACCAGGCCGGAGGCCGCGTACCCGGCGGCAAATCCCGCCAGCCCCCACCGGGGCACGGTAAAAAAGGTGAAGGCCAGCTGAACCGCGTCGCTGAGAATGGCGTTGCGGGCGGCCTTTCCCTGGAGGCCCAAGCCGTTCAGCGCCCCGGACAGCACCGACTGCCAGCATCCCAGCAGGGTACCGGCGGCCAGGGGAAACATCAGCTCCCCCACCCGCTGATCCTGAAACAGCGCCCGGCCCAGCGCGGGCCCGATGACGGTGAGCAGGGCCATGGCCGGGGCCATCAGCAGGGAGGTGGCCGACATCACCCGGTCCAGGAATCCCGCCGCCGCCCGCTTATCCCCCTGGGCCGTCCGCCGGGACAGGTCGGGCACCATTACCAGGCACAGCGCGCCGATAAACCCGGTGGGCAGGCCCAGCAGGGGCAGGGTCATGCCGCTGAGCACCCCGAATTCCGCCATGGCCTCGGACAAGGTCATGCCGCCCTCCACCAACTTGGCGGGGATGAGCACCGCGTTGGCCGACCCCAGCAGGGTGCCCAGCAGGGAGGTTGCCCCCACGGGGACGGCAATGGACATCAGCCGGCGTCCGCTGACCTGTTCCCCCAGTTCCCCAGGGGGAAAGCGCCGCCAGTGCCGCCGGAACAGCAGGGTGAGGGCGCAGGCGGAAAACACCTCGCACAGCACCATCCCCAGCACGATGAGACCCACCGTCTCCTCGGCGGACCGGGGCAGCAGGACCAGCAGCAGGCCCAGCACAGCCCCCGCCCGGATGAGCTGCTCGGCGGTCTCCACGGCGGCGGGGGGGCGCACCCGCCCGATGCCGTAAAAGCAGTGCTTGTGGAGGTTCTCTACCCCGGTAAGCAGCACACAGGGCGCCAGCAGTACGATCCCCAGCCGGGTCCGGGCGTCTCCCAGGAGGTAGACGGAGATGGGGTCGGACAAGGCCATCACCGCCAGCCCCAGGGGGACGGCCATCAGGAAAAAATTTTTCAGCGCGCGCCGCAGCACCAGCCGCACCGTGCCGCTGTCCCCCAGGGCGTGGTGCCGGGCGGACAGGGTGGACACCGCCACCGTCAGCCCCACGGCGGTCACCGACATGAGCATGGAATACACCGGCATGACCAGCTGGTACAGCCCCATGGTCTCCGCCCCGATGAGCCGGGACAGGGCCATGCGGTATAGAAAGCCCACCACCTGGGAAAACAGGCCGGTGGCGGTGAGCAGCAGGGTCCCCGCCAGGATCGTGGACAAAGGCTCGCCCCCCTTCACAGGATAGCTCTACGCCTATCCTATGAAGAGGGGCTTGTCTGACATTCGTTCCAAACTCCCGCGCCGGCCGCTTCTCCACGCTTCTTATTCCGCCAGCCGGGTGAGGGTCCCCGTGACGCAGTCCAAATAGTATTTAGCGGTGTCGGTTGTCACCAGCCACACCGGCGCCAGCCGCACGCCGCCGGACAGGGACTGGGCCGTCCCCCGGTAGCCCGCCTCCATGGACTGCAGGTCAGAGCACACATCGCCGGCGGCGGCAATTTCCTCGGAAAAACGCATCAGCGCCGTGGGCAGGGTGAGAACCTGCCCGGCCTCCTCCGTCCCCTGTCCGGCGGCAATCAGCGTCCCGTGGACGGCGTTCAGCGCGCCGCGCTCATACACAAACTCCACCTCGCAGGAGAACACCGGCGCGCCGTTCCACAGCTGCCGGAACCGCACCCGCGTCCGCCCGTCCTCCTCGGCCAGCCCGGTTTGCTCCGCCTCAATTCCCATTTCCTCCAGCAGGCCGGCGGCGTGGCGCTCCGGGTGGCTGGCCTGCCAGCGGGAATGGTCCGCCAGTTCCGCGGACAGCTCCCCGCCCGCCCGGACGTTCAGCTCCCCCGTCTCCTCGCGGTAGCGGTACAGCCCGCCCCCCCGGTTGTCCGCCCGGGCGGTCTTGCCCAGCAGGGCCTGGGCCATTTGGAGCTCCCGGTCCAAGTCCCGTTCCACCATCGTGGGGGCCAGCCCGCCGGCAGGGACGGCAGCCTCCAGATTTACGTCAATGCCGCCCTTTTTCAGCACCTGCGCCGTCTGCTCCAGCGCCGTCCTCTCGTAGCGGGCCGACTCCTCCCAGCGGGTCCCCGCCAGCACCAGCAGAAAGCCGTTGACCAGCAGCAGCACCAGGATGATGAGATTTTTCAGCTTTGGCCACTCCATATCCACCCGGCTCCTTTCACGCCGCCACCCAGTCGGGGGATACCTCCGTCCCGCCCCCGTCCCGGTATTGGACCGCCAGCTCCCGCCGCTCCGAGGTGTAATCGGGCAGCATGGCCGCCGCCTTGTCGATGGGCAGCAGCAGGGCCTGCCGGCCGTTGGCGGCGTAGCTGCGGAAGCGGAGGGTGAACTGGACGATATAGCCGTCCCGCACCCAGAACTCCGCCGCCCAACCCTCGCCGCCCAGGTAGACGGCGCTGCCGTCCAGCAGGTAGCCGAAGCGGACCCGCAGGCCGTTGTCCGTCGCCTTGGCGGACATGAGGTACAGGCGGGCCTCGCCGCACAGCGCCCCCAAGGTGCGCTCCGCCAGAACCCGGGCCCCGTCCACCCCGGCGGCCAAGCTGTACCCCACGGGGTATTTCTCGCCCTGGGCCGCCCGGTAGGCCACCGTGCCGTTGTCGTACACCACCAGGCGGTCCCCGCCGTCGGGGTACACCTCGCCACCGCTCACCGGGGCGTGGTTGGGGCCGGTGAAGGACAGGGCCTCCAGCACCGCCGCCTTCTGCGCCTCCCCCGCCAGGGGGAGGGAGGCGGCATAGCAGGCCCCCTCCGCCCCGCCCTCCGTGACCAGGGTGTAGGGAGCCAGCCGGTCCTCCAGCACCGGGCTCTCAAAGGCAAAATAGGCCCCGTTGGGCACGGCGCTTTCCGTCGCCGGATCCAGGTGGAGGGTCTGGGTCAGGGCGGTGGCGCTATAGAAAAACTGCCCGCCGTCCGCCTCCTGCCAGCATAGGATCACCTGGTCCCCCTCCCCGGCGCACAGCAGCACCCGGCGGGCGGACCCGTCCAGCGCCCCTCCCTCCGGCCCCTGGAGCCAACGCTCCAGGGCGGACAGGGGCACGTCGCCCAAAAAATCGAAATAGATCCCCTTACCACCCAAAAGCCGCCGCCAGCGGGCCTCCTCCAGGGGCTGAGGCCGCCCCGCGGAGGCCAGCGCGTCCCCCAGCAGGGCGCCCAGGGGCGGGAACTGCTCCTCCAGCCGCTTCTCGTCATACTGAATGCCGCAGCGCCCGCCCGCCCCGGTGATGGCCAGCCGGGCGGGGAGCATGGCCGCCGCCGCGCCGCCGGCGGCGGCGCCCGCGCCGGGGCTCTCCTGCGGGGCCAGCAGGTCCAGCACGCCGCTGTCCCGCACCAGCGGCGTCACGGACAGCAGGTAGGCGGCGGACAGGGTGAGCAGCACAATCAGCGCGTCCTTCCCCCACTCGATCCAACGGCGCTTATTCCTCATGTCCGCCCTCCTCCCGGGGCCCCCGGATGGGCAGCTCCATGCGGATGGTCAGGCCGGGTTCCTCCTTGTCCACCAGGTACAGCCCGCCCTCGTGGCGGAGCATGATCTCCTGGGCGATGGACAGCCCCAGCCCCGTGCCGCCGGACTGGCGGGAGCGGGCCTTGTCCACCCGGTAAAACCGCTCGAAAATGCGGTCCCGGTCCCCGGCGGGGATGCCGATGCCGTTGTCGTCCACCTCCATCCACACCTTCTCCCCCGCCCGCCCGGCGGACAGGACGATATGCCCCCCGTCGGGGGTATATTTGATGGCGTTGGACACGATGTTCATCATCACCTGCATGATCCGTTCCCGGTCCGCCCGCACCTCCGGGAGGTCCTCCGCCAGGCGCAGCTCCACCGTGTGGGCATGGTTCTGGGCGTCCATGAGGACGGCCTGATAGGTGTCGTCCACCGCCTGGGCGAAGGGGAACCGGGTGAGCCGCAGCTCACTGCGCCCGGAGTCGAACCGGGACAGGGTGAGCAGGTCCTGGAGGATGTGGGCCATACGGTCGGACTCGTTGAGGATAACCCCCAGGAACCGGCTCTCCATCTCCGGCGGCAGCTCTCCCACCCCGCCGGCCAGGGTCTCGGCGTAGCTGGTGATGTTGGTCAGGGGGGTGCGCAGCTCGTGGGACACGTTGGCCACAAAGTCCTTGCGCTGCTGCTCCGCCTTCTCCAGGTCGGCAATGGTGGTCTCCAGCTGCTGGGCCATGGCGTTGAAGCTCTCGGTGAGCTGGCCGATCTCGTCGCTGGAGGTGATTTCCAGCTTCCGGGAGAAGTCCCCCCGGGCCACCTCCTCAATGCCGTTGGTGAGCCGCTGGAGGGGGTCCACCATGGTCTTGGCCAGCAGGAAGGACAGCAGCACGGAGATGATGAGGCCCAGCGCCAGCGCCTCCACGATGAGGGAAAACATCTCGGCGTTGAGGCTCCGGGCTGTCTCCCGGTTGTCCAGAATATAGACGATATAGGGCTGCCCGCCCCGGGTGATGGGGATGGCGGCGTCCATATAGTCGGCGGTGACGCTGCTGTCAAAGCCCGGTTCTCCCAGGAGGGCGGTGGAGATGTTGGGGGTGATGGCCACGCCCCCCTCCGGCTCCGGGGCGGACCCCCCCAGGCAGCGCCCGGTGGTCCCGTCCAGCACAAAGAAGTTGCGGTCCCGCCTGTCCACCCCCAGGGCGCCCGCGTAGGCGAACAGCACCTCTTCCATCATGGCCGCGCCGTCCTCCTCGTCCGGGGTGGCGGTCTGTAGGTCCCGGATGAAGTCCACGTTCCTCTGGCCGAAGGCGTCGGCCACCTGGCCGTAAAACTTGTCAATATAGTAGCCGGTGACGGAGTTCATCAGGAACGCGCCCACCACCACCATCAGCGACACGATGAGCAGGATGATGATGAGCACCAGCTTGATATGCAGGCTGCGGCGCATGGGCGCTTCCCCCTTTATATGCCGAAGGCGTAGCCCAGCCCCCGGCGGGTGACGATAAACCGGGGCTCGGCGGGGTCGTCCTCCAGCTTTTCCCGCAGGCGGCGGATGGCCACGTCCACCGCCCGCACGTCGCCCACATAGCCGTCGTAGTTCCACACCTGCTCCATCAGCGACTCCCGGGAGACCGCCTGCCCCCGGCTAGACGCCAGGGTCCTCACCAGCTCGTATTCCCGCTGGGTCAGGTCCAGGGGTTCCCCGTCCTTATATACCAGCATGGCGTCCAGGTCCACCTGCACCCGGCCCAGCTCCAGCCGGTTGGCGGCGCTCTGAGGGGCGGCCTGGGCCAGCATCTCCGTCCGGCGGATGTTGCTCTTCACCCGGGCCAGCAGCTCCCGCATGGAAAAGGGCTTGGTGATATAGTCGTCCGCCCCCAGCTCCAGCCCCAGGACCTTATCCGTCTCCTCCTCCCGGGCGGTGAGCATGATGATGGGGGTGGCCCGACCCTGCTCCCGCAGGGTGCGGCACACCTGAAAGCCGTCCATCTTGGGCAGCATCAGGTCCAGCAGGATCAGGTCCGGGTCCTGCTCCAGGGCCAGGCGCAGCCCCGCCGCCCCGTCCAGGGCCTCCAGCGTCTCATAGCCCTCCCGGGCCAGGTTGAAGGTGAGGATGTCCACAATATTCCGCTCGTCCTCCACCACCAGGATCTTCTTACCCATGGGCTTCCTCCCGCATCAGGCGGTCCGCCCGGAACAGGGCGGCCACCGTCTTGGCGTCGTTGATCCGCCCGTCCGCCGCCTGGGCCAGCGCCTCCCGGAGCGGCATTTTGAAGGGCTCCAGGTACTCGTCCTGGTCCAAATGGCGGTCCCCAAAGGTCAAATCCCGGGCCAGAAACAGGTACAGCATCTCGTCGGTGTACCCCACGCTGGGCATGATGTAGCCCAGGGCGTCCCAGCGGCCCGCCTCCGCGCCGATCTCCTCCTTCAGCTCCCGCCTGATGGCGTCGAAGGGATCCTCCCCCGGTTCCAGCTTGCCCGCCGGAATCTCCGTGACCACCTTGTGGTAGGGATAGCGGAACTGCCGCTCCAGGTAGACGTTTCCCTCCCTGTCCAGGGCCGCCACCGCCGCCCCGCCGGGGTGGTGGACAAACTCCCGGATGGAGGTTCCCCCTCCGCTCAATTCCACCTCGTCGCGGTAAACCTTCAGCAGCCGCCCGTCAAAAATCTGCTGGCTGGCCAGCGTTTTCTCCATCAACTCCATGGTCAGATACCTCCCGGCATATGATATAAGCTTTTTTATTCTACCACAGCACGGCGAAAATAGAAAGGTAAAAGTCAGATTTTCCCGGGAAATTGAGGGATTGCCATTTCCCGCGGAATCCTCTATAATATTCCCGTAAGAGGTGATTCCCATGAATGTAAACACAGTGCTTTGCGCCCTGCGGGGCGTGACGGCCTATAAAGACGTGCTGGACCGGCCGGTGATGGAGGCGGCCCTGCGGCTGGTCACCTGCGCCGCCCAGGGGGACGGCCTGGGCGGGCTGGAGGCGTACACCGACCTGTTCTACCGCCTGCGGGTGGAGGGCCAGCCGGGGCTGGGCCACTGGCTGGGGGAGGCCCTGCGGTGGTCGGAGGGCCCCTATCCCCTGCTGGCGGGGCGGGGCGGGCTGGACCCGGCCCTGGAGCAGGCCGCGCGGCTGGACGTGTCCGCTTTTGAACTGCTGGCCAGCGTGGACTGCGACAAATGGCTGGCCCATCTGGGCCGCCTGCTGGACAGCGGCTATCAGGGGGTGCTCACCTCCCTGCCCCGTTGGCAGCGGGGGGTGCCCTTCTCCTTTGAGCAGCTCACCGCCGCCTACCGGGAGGAGGGCGCGGGCCAGTTCGCCCGCTACCGGGCCTTTGTCTGGGAGAACGGGGCCCTCATCCCAGTGGAACACCCCGACTGCCCCTCCTCCGGCCAGCTGCTGGGCTACGACGGGCAGCGGGCCGAGGTGGAGCGCAACACCCGCGCCCTGGTGGAGGGGAAATACGTGAACAACGTCCTCCTCTACGGCGAGAGCGGCACCGGCAAATCCGCCACGGTGAAGCACCTGCTCACCCTGCCCGGCATGGGGGAGCTGCGGCTCATCGAGGCGGACAAGGAAAACCTCAGCGGCCTGCCCGCCCTGATCCGGGCGCTGGACGGGCGGCGGCAAAAGTTCATTGTGTTCATCGACGACCTCACCTTTGACCGGGACGACCCGACTTATTCGGTACTTAAAACCATCCTGGAGGGGGGCGTGGAGCGCCGACCCCGGAACGTGGCCATCTACGCCACCTCCAACCGGCGGCACCTGGTCCGCCAGACCATCTCCGAGCGGGCGGGGGACGAGATGGACCGCTCCGAGACCATCCGGGAGAAAACCTCCCTGGCGGACCGCTTCGGCCTGCGGGTGCTGTTCCAGGGGCTGAACAAGGCGGAATTCCTGGCCCTGGTGGATATGCTGGCGGCACAGCACGGCGTGGACCTGCCCCGGGAGGATCTTCACGCCCGGGCCGTGGCCTGGGAGCGGTTCCATGGGGCCCAGACCCCCCGGACCGCCCTGCAATTCATCCTGTCGCTGTGACATGGGGCGGCGCGCGGATCACAGGTCCCGCGCCGCCCATTTTCCGCCGCCGCCACTGCTGGTGGCGGTTTTTCCAGAGAAAGCTGGTGGACTGCCACCGCGTTTCGCGGTAAGATAGCATAGAAAGGAGGCCGGTATCATGACCTTTGGAGAGAGACTCCAGCAGGTACGGAAAGCGGCGGGGCTGTCCCAGGAGCAGTTGGCCGGGCTGGTGGGAATGTCCCGCCAGGCGGTGTCCAAGTGGGAGACGGACCAGGCCGCGCCGGACATCGACAAGCTGGCCCTGCTGTGCGGGGTACTGGGGGTGTCCGCCGACGCGCTGCTGGGCCGGGAGGCCCCACTCCCCCAGGCGCCGCCCCAGGGGGCCGGCCTGGAGGACTGCGTGCGGATGAACGGGGCGAAGCGGTGCTTCACCGCCGGATGGATCACCGCCCTGGTAGGCGTGGTGCTGCTGGTGGCGGAGCTGTTCTCGCTGATCGTGATCCAGTTTGCGGACGCGGAGATCCACCACAGCTGGCGCAGCAATGCTATGGGGTATGCGAAAGACGGGCCCATGCCGGTGATTTTCGGCGTCACCATTGCCGTGATTGCCATGGGGGCCCTCCTGGCGGCGGGCGGCCTGATGGCCATGGCCGGGAAACGCTTTCCTAAAAAGCACAAAACGCCTTGACGAAGGACCCCCCGGCATAAACCGGGGGGCCGCCTGCCCTATTCCTCCTGGCCGGGGGCGTAGTCCGCCCCGTACCGCTTGATGCCGTGCTCCAGCGGCCCCCATGCGGGCAGCGGCAGCCGCTGCATGGCCCCAAACACGTAGTCCTTCAGCTTGGGGTAGTCCCTGGACAGCTTCGCCACCAGCTCCTTCACCTCCTGCCTCCGGGTGGCGCCGTCCGCCGGGCAGGGGTTGTGGACCACAGGCAGGCCGTACCGCGCCGCCGCGTTGCGCAGCACCCCCTCCCCGCAGTACAGCAGGGGGCGGATCTGGGTGATCCCCGTGCGGTCCAGATAGGTCACGGGCTGGAAACAGGACAGCCGCCCCTCGTAGAACAGGGACAGGAAAAAGGTCTCCACCGCGTCGTCAAAGTGGTGGCCCAGCGCCACCTTGGAGATGCCCAGCTCCTTCAGGGCGTTGTGCATGGCCCCCCGGCGCATTTTCGCGCACATGGAACAGGGATTCTTCTCCTTCCGGTACTCAAATATGACGCGGAATATCTCCGTCTGAATCAGGTGGTACTCCACCCCCAGCTCCCGGCACAGCGCCGCCACCGGCCCGAAGTCCATCTCCGCCGGGCCCGGGTGCACCGTCACCGCGTGGAGCTCGAAGGGCAGCGGGTAAAACTCCCGCAGCTTCGCCATGGCGTACAGCAGCACCAACGAGTCCTTGCCGCCGGACACCCCCACCGCGATCTGATCTCCCGCCTCAATCATGCGGTAGTCCTCCACGCACCGGCGCATATGGGACAAAATCAGCCGCATTACCGCCGCCCCCTCTCTCACGAAAGCAAAATATTAAAACGAGCGTTCAGCCGTTTAACGGCGTATCCGAGCGTTTAAACGAGTATTTTTAAAATATTTCAAAAAAATCCCCGTTTCCCGTTGACACGGCCGCTTTTCCGCATTATAATACACCATGCTCCCCGCTGTAAAGGGGGAGCATTCCCATGCTTCGTACAAATTCGAGATAAATGGAGGAAACCAGAATGTCCACCTTTATGGCAAACAAGGCCAACATTCAGCGCAAGTGGTACGTGCTGGACGCCGCCGGCAAGCCGCTGGGCAAAACCGCCGTCGCCGCCGCCACCATCCTGCGGGGCAAGCATAAGCCCGAGTACACCCCCCACGCCGACTGCGGCGATTTCGTCATCGTCATCAACGCGGAGAAGGCGGTGCTCACCGGCAAGAAGCTGGAGCAGAAGTACTACCGCACCCACTCCGGCTGGGTGGGCGGCCTCAAGGAGACCAAGTACCGCCTGCTGATGCAGCAGAAGCCCGAGCTGGCCGTGCGGCTGGCCGTGCGGGGGATGATGCCCCGGAACATCGTCACCAAGGACTCTCTCACCCGGCTGAAGGTCTACCGCGGGGCGGAGCACCCCCACGCCGCCCAGAAGCCCGAGACCTGGACCGTGGAATAAGGAGGTAACGGATCATGTACAAGAGCAAGAAGCCTTATCACTACGGCACCGGCCGCCGGAAGTCCTCCGTGGCCCGGGTGCACCTGTTCCCCAACGGTTCCGGCAATATCACCATCAACGGCCGGAGCATTGAGGAGTATTTCGGCCTGGAGACCCTGAAAATGGTGGTCCGCCAGCCGCTGAACACCACCAACACCGTGGGCAAGGTGGACATCACCGCCACCGTGACCGGCGGCGGCGTGTCCGGCCAGGCCGGCGCCCTGCGGCACGGCATCGCCCGGGCCCTGCTGGAGATGGACCCCGAGTTCCGCCCCGCGCTGAAGGCCGCCGGGTTCCTCACCCGCGACCCCCGCATGAAGGAGCGCAAGAAGTACGGCCTCAAGGCCGCCCGCCGCGCGCCTCAGTTCA
>CAMNQF010000018.1 GCA_946548895.1 uncultured bacterium
CTATTGCTATCTTGTTGATTTAGCACATCTTTTCTGTTTTTTCAAACAGGCCCTAGCCATTCCACATATGATCGTGCCTCGGCATCCACCCGTGACTGTTCCGCAATGCCCCGAATAACCGCGACACGGGACGACTTTTCCTCCGGGGTCAATTCTCTATGCCTGGAAAAGAACTCCCTCATCCACGCTTGACCTTCCTTGATTTCCATTTGAATCATGCTGTCATCACTTCCTTTTCGATGCTCCTCAACGCCGCTGTCTCTGTGCGGCTGGTTGCTGTACTCCATGTATCGGCTCTCGCCGCATCCCTGGTCGCACGAAAATCCTCAAACCCATCCAGGCACTCCCGTAGCTCCCGCCGGTATTTCCCCCGGGCCAGATGGTCAAGGGCGCGTTCTTCCGCCTCCTTCACCGCCTGCTTGCTGGTGCGCCTTGCGGCAACCTCATCCAGCGTCAGGCCGTCCAGATAGCGCAGGCGCACAACAGCGGCTTGCGCCTGCGGCAGACCGTCCAGTGCTGCGCCGATGATACGGCGGCAATAGTCCAGAAAATCGCCGTACTCCACGCTTATAAAGGCCAGGGTCGCGCTCCCGTCCGACACAGTGTCCGCGACTGCTGGGCCGTCCTCATATGCAGGAGCATCCGCGCTTTCCGCATAGTGGAGTGCATCCCGCCTTGTTGTCCTGATGCCGGATTCCTCCGCGAATCGAGTTTTGAGGGTAAGGCGCAGCACCGAAAGAAACCCGCCGCCCTCCCGCTCAGGGTCGAATTTCTCCACTGCGTCCAGCATAGCGAGAAAGCCGGCCTGCATCAGATCCTCATGCGGTGTGCGCCCGTTGGAATTACTCGCCCATCTGTACGCGGACTTTGCCACGAACCGCCGCACTTCCTCCCATAGCTTCAGCGTGGCTCCCGGCTCTCCTACCTGCACCGCTTCCGCCGCCGCTGTAAATTCTTGACGTGTCACTTGAACCAGGCCCCTCCTTCGTGGTATAATGATCGTATCACAAAGCGTCCTGCCACTCAGGAAAGGTCATCCGCGTATCCTTAGCTATGGCTGTTCGGTGCCACCCGTACCGGACAGCTTTCTTTTCGCAGTCAAAAAAGCGATTCTGGCGAGGGTTTCCCGGTATCCGGCATCCAATTCACCTCCGCACTCCCTTTGCTTACTGCGAAATGCTGTTCATATACACATCGACCTTGGAATAGTTCACGAGATACCGCTTTCCGATTCTAATAACCGCGCCAGCGTCCTCAGCCACTTTCCGCATACTCGCCTTGCCCAGTCCGTACCGGGCACAAGCCTCGTCAATGCCGCCCGTTTTGACTTCCTGTTTTTCCAGGTTATGCCTGATTCTCGTTTGCATATAAATCCTCCAGTTCAATAGTTCGTGATGTGCGATATGTGTTCGTCATGAGCATTATTATAATGCATCTATCACTCAAATGAAATGGCATCTTTGTGACATGGCGGCAGAGCCAAAACGCAGAGACATCAAGCCTTTCCAAGTTAAAATGTGACATATCACCCCGCCCAGTGGCTTTTGGGGCGGGGTGGAGCAAATATCACGTATCTTCCATTCAAGCCGTAGAAAAAGCGTCCCGCCCGGTCTGGACAGGACGCCATTATTACGGCATTTGATATAAAAGTGATACAATATCTGGAGGGCTAACCTGATGCGTATTGCAGGAATCGCCGTATTGCAAGACTTTCCAGGCTTTACATCACTCCAGCGGCTTCATTGTGGGGAACAGGAGAACCTCCCGAATGGAGTCGTTGTTGGTGAGCAACATGACGCATCGGTCGATACCGATGCCCAGCCCGCCTGTGGGGGGCATCCCATACTCCAAGGCTGTGAGGAAGTCCTCGTCCATCATGCCCGCTTCATCATCCCCCTTGTCCCGAAGCTCCACCTGCTTCTGGAAGCGCTGGCGCTGGTCGATGGGGTCGTTGAGCTCAGAGAATGCGTTGCCCATCTCGCTGTGGCAGATAAACAGCTCAAACCGCTCAGTGAGCCGGGGGTCTGCCGGGGACCGCTTGGCCAGCGGGGACACGTCCACCGGGTGCATGGTGATGAAGGTGGGCTGAATCAGCTTCTCCTCCACCCGTTGGTCGAAGCACTCGTACAGAGCGTTTCCCCAGGTCTTGTCGGCGGTTTCAGGCAGCTCCACTCCGATGGACTTGGCGGCGGCCACCGCCTCCTCGTCCGACGTGATGGCCATAAAGTCCAGCCCGGTATACTGCTTGACGGCCTCGTGCATGGGCAGGCGGGGCCAGCCGGGGGTCAGGTCAATCCGCTCCCCCTGCCACTCTACCTGGTAGGTACCCAAAATTTTCTGGGCGGCGGAGGACAGCAGGTCCTCGAAGAGGTCCATCATGTCGTTGAAATCGGCATAGGCCTGATACAGCTCAATGGTGGTGAACTCCGGGTTGTGCCGGTTATCCATGCCCTCGTTGCGGAAAATGCGGCCGATCTCATACACCCGCTCCAAGCCGCCCACGATGAGCCGCTTCAAGGGCAGCTCAGTGGCAATGCGCATATACATATCCATGTCCAGGGTGTTGTGGTGGGTAATGAACGGCCGGGCTGTGGCGCCGCCGGAGATGGTGTTGAGCACCGGCGTCTCCACCTCCATAAAGCCTCTTCCATCCATGAAGTCCCGGACGTGCTTGATAAACTGGGAGCGGATGATGAAATTCCGCTTCACATCCGGGTTGACAATGAGGTCCACATAGCGCTGGCGGCAGCGGGTCTCCACATCCGTCAGGCCGTGAAACTTTTCCGGCAGGGGCAGCAGGGACTTGGACAGCAGGGTGATGGTCTTGGCCTTGATGGAGATCTCCCCCCGCTGGGTGCGGAATACCTCTCCCTCCACGCCCACAATGTCGCCGATGTCGTATTTCTTGAATGCGGCCAGGGCCTCCTCCCCCACGTCGTCAATGCGGACGTAGAGCTGAATGCGCCCCGCTCCGTCCTGGAGGTCGGAAAACACCGCTTTGCCCATCCCCCGCTTGCTCATGAGGCGGCCCGCCAGGCGGACGGTCTGGCCCTCCATCTCCTCAAAGCGGGCCTTAACCTCATCGCTGTGGTGGGTAACGCCGAACTTGGTGATGACAAACGGGTCCCGCCCCTGCTCCCGCAGGGCGGCCAGCTTGTCCCGCCGGATCTGAAGCAGCTCGGACAGGGAGGGTTCTCCCTGAACGGGCTGCTGGCTGCTGGTCTGGTCAGACATTGTTTTTCTCTCCTTTGTATGCGCGGGCCGCCATCACCGCTGGATAGCGACCACCTCGTATTCGATATTGCCGGCGGGAGCCTCCACCACGGCGATGTCGCCGACGGCTTTGCCCAGCAGGGCCTTGCCAAAGGGGGATTCCTCAGAAATACGGCCGTTCATGGGGTCGGCCTCCTGAGAGCCCACCACCTGATAGCTCTCCTCGTCCCCGGTGACTACGCTCTTCACGGTGATCTTGCTGCCCATACCCACCACGTCGGTATTGTCGGCGCTCTCCTCAATGACCACATAGTTGGCCAGGATGTTCTCCACTTCAGCGATGCGGGAGTACAGCTTGCCCTGTTCGTTTTTCGCCTCATCGTACTCGCTGTTCTCGCTCAGGTCGCCGAAGGACCTGGCCTCCTTAATCAGGTCGGCCACCTCTTTTTCCCGCACGGTCTTGAGGTAGGTCAGCTCTTGTTTTAGTTTCTCCAGGCGCTCGGCGCTCAACTTGTATTCCTTGGCCATCTTTATCTCATCCTTTCTTTGTCCCGCAGTGTCTCGTAAGCCGGGCCTGCGGCCGGCGGCGGCAGGCCGGCCGCAAATATTGTTCTATGGAATTATAGATACTTTACCCACCTTTGTCAAGTGGTTCCGGGCCTGCCGCCGGCCCGGTCCGTCATTTTTTCCGGGCTGCGGGCCGTTTTTTCTTTCTTCCGCCCCGCAGCATACCGGCCAGCGCCCCGCCACACAGGCATCCGGCCAGCTCAATCAGGGCCTGAGCGCCCAGCACAATCCCATCGCTCATGAGCAGCCCCACCGCCAGAATGAGCAGATAGCACACCGCGCCCGCGGCCAGCCCCCCCAGCAGACGCCGGGACTTCCACCGGGCGCAGGCCAGCAGGCCGCCGCCGAAGCCCCCGAGCACGCAGGCCGCCGCCGTAATCTGGGGGGCGGCGTCCTCTTTCAGGATCCCGTTGGACACTGCCAGCGAGCCCAGCAGCAGGATCATCAGCTCCACCCCCAGGGCCAGCAGGCCGCCCAGTACCACCCCCGTGGCCATTTGGACGGCGTTGTTTCCCTGCGCCTCCGCCTTACCCATAAAAGCACCCCTTTTCACATGGTTTCCACAGGCAGCACCGAACATTGCGGTGCTGCCTCTACCATATGCAAAAGGGGTGCTTGTCATGCCAGGGGCAAGCGTCTTACTTATCGTCTTTTTTGTCCTTTTTCTCCTCTTTCTCAGAAATCGGAGCCTCCTCCGTGCTCTGGGTGCCCTTGCTGGAAATGGCCCACTTGGTGAACTCAATCCGAACGCGGTCAGCGCCGGTTTCCATCACAACGGTCTGCTCCTTCACGGCGCAGATGGTGCCCACAATGCCGCCGATGGTAGTGATTACGTCGCCCACCTTCAGGCTGCTGCGCATCTCCTCGGCCGCTTTTTTCTTCTTGTTCTCCGGCCGGATGAGCATGAAGTACATGACGGCGATCATGACCACGATCATAATAATTTCTACAGGCACAGATTTTTCCTCCAATGTCATTTTAATACGAACACGCAATGGAAATATTATAGCGGATTGTGCCGCAAAACACAACCCCTATTTTCCAATATCCCTAAAACAGGCACGGAAACAGCTCAATCTGCCCTCCCGCCCAGCTTTTCCGAATAAGCGTCCCGAAAGGCGGCGAACTGTCCCGCGTCCAAGGCGTCCCGGATGCGGCGGACCAGGTCATTGTAGAAATACAGATTGTGCATCACCGCCAGCCGCATGGCCAACATCTCCCCCGCCACAAACAGATGGCGGAGGTAGGCCCTGGAAAAATTCCGGCAGACCGGGCAGCCGCAATGGGAATCTATGGGCCGTTCATCCAGCTTAAAGCGCTCGTTTTTCAGGTTCAGCGAGCCCTCCCAGGTGAACAGCTTGCCGTGGCGGGCGTTGCGGGCGGGCATGACGCAGTCGAAAAAGTCCACCCCCCGGGCCACCGCCTCAATGATATTGGAGGGTGTGCCCACCCCCATGAGGTACCGGGGCTTATCCGCGGGCATATGGGGCTCCACCGCTTCAATGATGGCATACATCACCTCGGTGGGCTCGCCCACCGCCAGGCCGCCGATGGCGTAGCCGCCGCAGTCGATTTTGGCGGTCTCCTTCATGTGCCACACCCGCAGGTCCTCGTAGGTGGCCCCCTGGTTGATGCCGAACAGCACCTGCCCGGGGTTGACGCACCCTGGCAAGGCGTTCAGCCTGTCATGCTCCGCCTTGCAGCGCTCCAGCCAGCGCAGGGTGCGCGCACAGGAGGATTTGGCGTAGTCATAGGGGGCGGGGTTTTCCACACATTCGTCAAAGGCCATGGCCACGTCGCTGCCCAGGTTGGACTGGATGCGCATGGATTCCTCCGGGCCCATAAAGATCCGCTTCCCGTCAATGTGGGAGGAGAATGTCACTCCCTCCTCGGTGATCTTCCGCAGCCCCGCCAGGGAGAACACCTGGAACCCGCCCGAGTCGGTGAGCATGGGCCCGTCCCACCGCATGAACTGGTGGAGCCCCCCCATCCGCCGCACCACATCGTCCCCGGGGCGTAGATGGAGGTGGTAGGTGTTGGACAGCTCGATCTGACAGCCGACATCCTTTAAGTCAAAGGCGGACAGCCCTCCTTTGATGGCTCCCTGCGTACCCACGTTCATGAATACCGGGGTCTGCGCCGTGCCGTGGGGACAGGTGAACTCCCCCCGGCGGGCTTTTCCCTCCGTCTTGATTACGCGAAACATGGCGCCCTCCTCACAGTTCCCGGAACCAGCGCTTCAGCTCCGCCTTGCGCTCCGGGGGCAGCAGGCTCTTCTTGATCCCCGCCGCCGCCCCGGCCAGGGCTTCCAGCTGGTGGAGGCAGGCGGCGGGGTCCACCTGGGCGCGGATGCGCACAAACGCCTCCTCCGCCCCCATGGCCCGCAGCTGTTCCGGCCCGGCAACGCCGATCTTCTCCAAATTAGCCGCCAGCTTGGGGCCGATGTTGGGCAGGTCCGTCAAACGCTCCATCCGCTCAAAACGCGGCGACGCACTCAATCTCCACACGGGCGTCCTTGGGCAGGGCGGCCACCTGAAAAGCGGCCCGGGCGGGATAGGGCGCGGAGAAGAACTCGGCGTATACCTCGTTCATGGCGGCAAAGTCGGCAATATCCTTGAGCATGACCGTAGTCTTGACCACACAGGCCATATCCAGCCCCTCCGCCGCCAGGATATTCTTGATGTTGGTGAGGGACTGCCTGGTCTGGGCGGCCACGTCCTCCCCGGCAAAGGCGCCGGTGGCGGGGTCGATAGGCAGCTGCCCGGACACATAGACCACATTGCCCCAGCGGACCGCCTGGGAATAGGGGCCGATGGCGGCGGGGGCGTTGTCGGTGTGAATGGCTTTGTTCATGTCAATCGTTCTCCTTTTTGATATTGGTTCACGGTGAGCGGATGGAATTCTCCAGCTTTTCACCGCAGTTCCACAGTGTAAATCAGGCGCTTTTCCCCGCCGGGGGCCAGCCGGATGACATAGGGCTTGTCGGTGAAATCGCCGGTCTCGTCCTCATAGGCGGCGCAGCCGTGCCAGGGCTCCAGGCAGATATAGGGGGCGTTGGCGTTGGGCATGGTCCAGAACGCGATCATGGGGAAGCCGTCAAAGGTCATATGGACCTCCCGGCCCCCGCCCTCCCGGCGCAGGGTCACGCCCTTGGAACGCAGCCCCTCAAAAATCAGGGTGTCCACCTCATCGAATACCCGGTGGTCCAGGCGGATGGTGTCGCCGCCCTCCAGCTCCGGCCCAAACCGCCCGGCGGCCAAAAGGCCCTGGGCCGTTGGGATCAGGGGGCGGACCTCCTCTTTTTGGTCGAACACCAGCCGGTAGTCCTCAAACCGCTCCCCCGCGCCCAGGGGGCAATTGACCCCGGTGTGCGCCCCCACGCAGAACAGCAGGTCCTCCCCGCCGGGGTTGCGCACCTCAAACTGGGTGGAAAAGCCCCCGTCCAGCAGCTGGTGCCGAACTTGGAGCACAAAAGGACAGGGATAGCACGCCTGGGTCTCCGGGGAGTGGCGCAGCTCCATCACCACATAGTCCTCCCCCTGCTCCGCCACCGCGAACTCGCTGTGCCGGGCAAAGCCGTGGCGGGCCATCTCGCAGTCCTCCCCCTTGATGCGCACCGTCCCATCCTTCAGGCTCCCCACAATGGGGAACAGGTTGGGGTTCTGCCCCGGCCAGGAACCGGCGCTGCCCTGCCAGATATATTCCACGCCCTGTCCGTCCTGAAAGGATACCAGTTCGCCGCCCAGGGTGTTTACGGCGGCAGTATACGCTCCACGCTTCAGTTCAATTTTCATAGTCCGCTCCTCCCTTTCGGTTTTGTTAGCACTCCGGCCACAGCTCCTCAGGATACAGCCCCGCTTCGGTCATGGCCGCAATGGCGGCGGTGACGGTGGGCTTGTCCTCCCGGTAGGTGACGCCGTACCACTTGTCCTCGCTGGGCAGCACCTGAACCCCGGCCTTATCCTCCCGAATAAGCTGGTCCACCACGCTGGGCAGGAAGTACTCCCCCTTCAGCGGGTTTTCCGCCAGCGCCTTATCCAGAAAAGCCGGGAACCGGGCCTCCGCTTCGTCCAAGAAGCTGCGGGTAAACCCCCACATATTCATGGATACCAGGGTATCCCCGGGCAAAGCCGTCCAGCTCTGCCCGCCGTCCTCGGTGTAACGGGCATTTTCGCCGTCTTTTTCGATCGTGGTGCGCTCGTGGATATCAATCAGGGCGCCATCCTGGTTCACGCTGCACACGCCCCGGGCCACGGAGCCGTTTTCCGTCACCGTATTCTTTACCCGATAGCCCACCATGGCGTAGGAGTAACGGGCGCCGTCCTGATGAGCGCACAGATACTGATAAATGGCCCGGAACGCCTCGGGGCCGTAATAGTCGTCGGCATTGATGATGGCGAAGGGGCCGTCTACCACATTCCGGGCCGCCAGCGCCGCCTGGGCGGTGCCCCATGGCTTTGCCCGCCCCTCAGGTACGGCGTACCCCTTTGGCAGGTCGTCCATCGCCTGAAAAACGTACTTCACGTCCATATGCCGCTCCACGCGGCGGCCCACCCTGGCCTTGAACTCCTCCTCAATCTCCCTCTTGATGACAAAAACCACCGTCTCAAACCCCGCCCGGCGGGCGTCGTACATGGAGTAGTCCAGGATCACCTGATTGTGCCCTCCCACCGGGTCCAGCTGCTTCAGGCCGCCGTAACGGCTGCCCATGCCCGCGGCCATAATAACCAGAACAGGTTTGCTCATGCTTGGTCTCTCCTTTCATGATTTCGTATGTAAACTCGCCATTACCTTGCCATTACTGTTCGCAGCCCCT
Organism: uncultured bacterium; assembly: GCA_946548895.1. GTDB lineage: Bacteria > Bacillota > Clostridia > Oscillospirales > Oscillospiraceae > Enterenecus. The sequence continues at coordinate 8,597 of CAMNQF010000018.1, forward strand.
TCGAACCGCCTCCAGCTGCGCGACGGCCTCCTGCACCAGCTGGCCCACACTCAACTCCCTGACCCCGGCCACTATATTGTCGCAGTGTCCGATGGGCAGCAGGATACGCTTGGCCGGGCTCCGCCCCGCCGCCAGGGCCATGGCCGGCGTGATCTCTCCCAGCATGGCGTCGGCGATGACCACGCCGATAGGCGCGAGAATCACATCCGCCCTGCGGCAGTTCACCACCACGGCGTTCTCTCCCGTGGCGGTGAAGTCCGCCCCCGCCTTCCGCATGGCGGAGGATGCCATGCTATTTGTCCCAACCGCCGTCACCACGTCGTTGGGAAACGCCTTTTTCACCGCGGATACCAGCAATTTCCCAATGCCGCCGCCCTGGGCGTCGATAATCAAAACCCTCATGGCATCCCCCCTCCTTACTCAGTCCTTTTTAATATACCATAAGACCTGGAAAAAGTCACGCTCAAAATATATAAGCGATGAAAATCCCTTCACCTCCCGGTACGGATGAAAAAAAGCTTGCCAATTGGGCGAAATAGTCTATAATGATATTGACACGCGAACGATCCGCCAATGGGAGGGCCCGCCATGCTTAACAACATTCTTGCGCTGCTGCGCAAGCACCGGGAGCTGGTCAGCTACGTTTTTTGGGGCGTCATGACCACTGTGGTAAATTATGCGGTCTACTTTCTGCTCACCGAAGGATTCCAGGTCTATTATCTCACCGGCAACATCATCGCCTGGGCGGTGAGCGTGCTGTTTGCCTACTTTGTCAACAAGCTGTATGTGTTCCAGTCCCGGGACTGGGCCTGGCGGGTGGCCTTGCGGGAGCTGTGGCAGATGGTGGCCTCCCGGCTGTTCTCCCTGGGGCTGGAGATGGGTATTCTGTGGCTGTTCGTGGACGTGCTGCTCTGTCCCCACGGCGTGGTCAAGCTCATCGCCAACGTCGTGGTGGTCATCGTCAACTACGTGCTGAGTAAGTTTATTATCTTTAGGAAAACGGCTAATGACAAATAAAAAGGCCGCTTTGGATGTCCTCCAAAGCGGCTTTATACGTTCAGCCGTCCCGGCCATACCAGCCGATCTCGTCTAAAATACCCATATTGGGGTAGCGGTCCTTCAGCAGGCTGTCGGGATAGGCCTCGTCCAGGAAACGGCTTACCGCACCCAGGGCGGGCACATCTTTGCGCCTCTGGTCCATCCTGCACAAGGCTGCGGCGGACAGCACGGTGCTGCACGTCAAAAACAGCGCCGCGGCCCGAACCATCCGCCTGCCCCGCCGGAGGGGGACCCGGTCGATCACGGCGCACAGCATCGGAAAAACCAGGCGCACCCAGGCCATGGCCGCCAGTCCCCAGAACAGGCAGAATACCAGGTTCACCCGGCCGCCGATATTAAATGGCAGATGCCGGTAATCCCAAAAGCAGGCGCCAAACAGAACCTCCTGAATCCAGGAGCATATGTATTCGTAAGCGCCGCCCAGCACCGCCCCGGTGATAAAGATGCGCCCGCCGCTCTGGTCGTCCATGCGGTGGAACACCAGGGTGAGCAGCACTGCCGCCAGTCCCCACACCAGGCTGAACGGCCCATAGAGCAAGCTGCTGCGGCTGATGAGCTCTCCCCGCGTGAGCAGCCAGAATACAACTTCAATCAGGTCGCCCACAAAGCCCGCGATGAGAAACAGCCAGAACACCCGGTATGGAGTGAGCGGTTGAGCCGCCGCTTCCGCCGCCCTGTCCCAACGCGCCGAGTCCCGAATTGCCTCCTCTTTCGTCATGGCCGCCGCCTCCTTTTCTGTGATGTGGCACAGCATATCATAAGCGGCGCGCAAAAATGCGAAAGGATTTCTAAAATTTTCATAAAGAAAGCTCGCCCACTTTCTGCGCGGTGGGTGAGCTCTCTTTATAGAACGGATTTTGCCCAAACTGGGCCCCGCAAAGCCGCCCTGTGGCTTTGTGGGGAGAGGAGGCACAGCGGAGCGGACGAGTTTTCCCCGCGGGGGGAAACGAATCAGCGCAGCTTGTGCCGACGGCGTCAGCCCGGAGGCCAGGTCATATCCCGGCCGGCCAGCACGTGGAAGTGGAGGTGGGGGACAGACTGGCCCGCCTGGAGCCCGCAGTTGGACACCACCCGGAAATCGGTGATCCCCAACTCCTTCGCCACCTGGGAGATGACCTCGAAGCAGCGGCCCACCACCAGGGAGTTGGCGCCGTTGATCTCCCCGCAGGAGCCGATGTGGACCTTGGGGATCACCAGAAAGTGGGTGGGAGCCTGGGGGTCAATGTCATAGAACGCCACGCATTTCTCGTCCTTGTAGAGGATTTTGGAGGGAATCTCCCCCTTGACGATCTTACAGAACAGGCAGTTGGGGTCTTGCATGGGTAAACCTCCTTTTGTTGTCACGCTTCAAAGCGGCCAGGTTCTCGCCTTCGGCTCGGTCGGCGATGGGCGTTTGCCACAGGCAAACATCGCCGCTCGGCCGCCTTCCCTTCGGCTCAGGCAAAATCCGGCCCCGTTTCACGGGACCTGGGGTTTTGCCCTCGCTTCGGTCCAGGCTCCCTCGCTGTCCGCTTCTCAGCGCTTCTTTTACTGATTCGGAACAACCGCGAAGAACTCCAGCGGCTCGCCGCTATTGTTGATGAGGGCGTGGCTGTGCCCCTTGGGGCAGTAGTGGCACTGGCCCGCCTCCACCGCCTCCTCGCCGCCGTCGTACTTCACCTTTCCCGCGCCGGACAGGATGTAGATGATCTCGCTGCTGGTCTCGTGGGTGTGATAGCCGATGGAGGAGCCGGGGTCCAGCACGCCCTTCAAAATCTTGCCCAGCTCGTCCACCCGCATCTGGGCGTGGATGGCGCCGTCTCCCCCCAAAAAGTTGGGGATATGGGTGGTCTCCATGGTGGAATAGTCTAAAATCATGATGATTCCCCTTTCACACGGGCTTAAACTGATTGGTCTGGGCGTCATAGGCATAGCCCAGCGCCCCCAGCTTTTCGGTCAGCTCCGCCTGGTCCGCGTCCAGCCCGCCGCACAGGGCGTCCAGGCTTCCGTACTCGTCCCGGAGCTTGGTGTTCACAACACTCAGCAAAATGTTGGGGTCTTGGGGCAGCATAGGCTCCTCCTTTTCAAATGAAACCGCGGCGGTGGCAACGTGAATGGTATCCGTCTCCGCCGGGCGCTCATAGCCCACGGCGTCATAGTATTCCTCGGAAAAGTTCAGCACCGCCGGGTCAAATTTTTTCTGCATGGCCTTGACCTTTTTAAAGGGGTCAACAGGGGTCAAGCCAAATTCCTTTACAATTGCGGCCAGGGCCCTGTCCTTCTCCTCAAAATACTTCGCCTGGTACTCATTCTCCCGGGCGGCGGCGTCCTCCGCCGCCAGCTCCTGGTATTGCTTTCGGTCCATCCAGTAGATTTGGCTCAACGGGTTGGCGTCCTGACAGCAGAGGACAAAGGAGAGGAACTCCCGGAAATCACTGGCCACGGGGAGCACATAGGTTCCCCGCTCCCCCATGGACGGATCCACGCAGAACACCCGCTCATCCCCCGGCAGGAGGATGAAGTGGACGCCGTCACAGCCGATGCGGCCCACAAACTCCGCGTCCACCGGGGTGCAGAAATAGGCAAAATCATCCGCTCCGGCCTGGAGCAGGCCGATGGAATCAAAGTTGATGTCCAGCGCCCGAAAACGCTTCAAATCGTCCCGGGTCATAGCTTATATTCCCAGCTTCATGGCCACCACGTTGTCCACCATAGCCAGGGCGTTGTCCAGCATGAGCACGTCCTTGCCGCCGCCCATGGCGGAGTCGGGCTTGCCGCCGCCGGAGCCCCCCGCGATGGCGCACACCTGCTTGATGATGTCCCCGGCCTTGACGCCCTTTTTCACCGCCTCCTTGCCGCAGGCGCACAGGAAGGTGATCTTGCCGTCGTTGACGCTGGCCAGCACCGCCACCACGTTGGCGTCCTTCTCCCGGAGCAGGTCGCCCATCTGGCGCAGCCGCTGGCCGTCCGCCTCGGGCACGGTGGCGGTGAGCACCTTCAGCTCGCCCACCTCGTGGGCGCCGAACAGGATGCGCTCCGTCTCACCCGCCGCCTCCCGGGCTTTGAACTTCTCCACCATCTGGTGCAGGTTCTTGATCTCGCCCATGACGGCCTCCGCCTTCTCTCGCAGCTCAAAGGGTTTGGCTTTCAGCACGGCCGCCGCCTGGCTGACCCGCTCCTGGACCTCGCCGAAGAAAGCCAGGGTCTCCCGGCCGGTGGTGGCCTCGATGCGGCGCACGCCGCTGGCCACGGAGAACTCGCTCTTGATGCGGAAGGCCCCCGCCATGGCGGTGTTGGGCAGATGGGTGCCGCCGCAGAACTCCACGGACCAGCCCTCCCCCATGTCCACCACCCGGACAGTGTCTCCATACTTCTCGCCAAACAGGGCGATGGCCCCCTTCTGCTTGGCCTCCTCGATGGGCAGCACGTCGGTGCGCACCTTATAGCCGGACAGAATGGCGTCGTTGACGATGCGGCTCACCTCGGCCACCTGCTCCGGGGTCATGGACTCGAAATGGGTGAAGTCGAAGCGCAGCCGGTCGGGCTCCACCAGGGAGCCGGCCTGGTGCACGTGGTCGCCCAGCACCTCCCGCAGGGCCTTGTCCAGCAGGTGGGTAGCGGTATGGGCGCGGGCCACGGCGTTCCGGCGCTCCAGGTCAATCTTGGCGCACACGGTGTCGCCCACCTTGAGCACACCCCCGGCCATCCTGCCATAGTGCATATACTTGCCGCCCTTGTTCTTCTGCACGTCGGTGACGGTAAACACCGCCTCCGTAAGCTGGAAGGGATCAAAGGATCCAATCACCGTGATGTCCCCGTGGTCGGCCACCTGGCCGCCCATCTCCGCGTAGAAGGGGGTCTTGTCCAGCACCACGATGCCCTCTACGCCGGGCATCAGCTCCTCGGCCAGCTCGTTCTCCACCACCAGGGCCACCACCTTGGCGTCGGTAATACCTTCCTCTAACTTCTTTTTATCCTCATCCTTCTCGGCATAGCCCACAAACTCCGTCTCGGGCACGTCCTTACCGAACTCCACACCGGCCCAGCCCAGGTCGCCCAGGGCCTCCCGGGCCTTGCGGGCCCGCTGGCGCTGCTCCTCCATGAGCTTTTTGAACTCGGCCTGGTCCAGCTCCATCCCCTGCTCCTGAACCATCTCCAGGGTCAGGTCCATGGGGAAGCCGTAGGTGTCGTACAGCTTGAAAGCGTCCGCGCCGGAGAAGGTCTTCTCCCCCTTCTCCTTGTGGCGGTCGCGCATCTCGTTGAAAATCTTGAGGCCTCCGTCGATGGTCTTGGCAAAGTTCTCCTCCTCCACCCGGATGACCTTGGTGATATAGTCCTGGCGCTCCCGCAGCTCGGGGTAGTGGCCCTCGTTCTCGTGGATGACGGTGCCGCACACCTGGTACAGGAAGGGCTCGTTGACCCCCAGCAGCTTACCGTGGCGGGCGGCCCGGCGCAGCAGGCGGCGCAGCACATAGCCCCGGCCCTCGTTGGAGGGCAGCACGCCGTCGCAGATCATGAAAGCGGCGGAGCGGATGTGGTCGGTGATGACCCGGAGGGACACGTCCTTCTCCCGCGTCTCGCCATAGTGGGCGTGGGTGATCTCAGACACCTTGTTGGTGATGTTCATGACGGTGTCCACATCGAACAGGGAACCCACCCCCTGGCACACGCAGGCCAGCCGCTCCAGGCCCATGCCGGTGTCGATGTTCTTCTGCTTCAGCTCGGTGTAGTGGTCGTTGCCGTCGTTGTCGAACTGGGAGAACACCACGTTCCACACCTCAATATAGCGGTCGCAGTCGCAGCCCACGGTGCAGCCGGGCTTGCCGCAGCCGTGCTCAGGGCCGCGGTCATAATAGATCTCGGAGCAGGGGCCGCAGGGGCCGGAGCCGTGCTCCCAGAAGTTGTCCTCTTTGCCGAACTTGAAGATACGGTCGGCGGGAATGCCGATCTCCTCGTTCCAGATGCGGAAGGCCTCGTCGTCGGCGGGCGTAGTCTCGTTTCCGGCGAACACGGAGGGGTACAGGCGGCTGGGGTCCAGCCCCACCCACTCCTTGGAGGTCAAAAACTCCCAGGCCCAGTGGATGGCCTCCTTCTTGAAGTAGTCGCCGAAGGAGAAGTTGCCCAGCATCTCAAAGTAGGTGCCGTGGCGGTCGGTGTGGCCGATGTTCTCGATGTCGCCGGTACGGATGCACTTCTGGCAGGTGGTGACCCGGTGGCGGGGGGGCTCCTGCTCCCCGGTGAAATAGGGCTTCATGGGGGCCATGCCCGAGTTGATGAGCAGCAGGGACGCGTCGTTCTGGGGGATGAGGGAAAAGCTGGGCAGGCGCAGGTGGCCTTTGGTCTCGAAGAACTTCAGGAACATTTCCCGCAGCTCATTCAGGCCGTAGGGCTTGGGATCGTACATGGGAATTACCTCCATATATGTTGATTTATTCTGATAACGAAGGTCAAGGGCGTTCTTTTTCTTTGAAAAGAAAAAGAACCAAAAAGAAACTTTTGGACGCGAAAGTTCGTTTCGCTTGAGGTCTAATCTGGATTCAGAGGATAAACCATTTCGAACTCCTCGCACACCACGGGCATATCGGGGGAAAACTCCAGCCCCGCCTGGGCCAGCTCGGCGCGGAAGAAGTCCTCGTGGACCTTTCGCCAATAGGCCAGGGAGCGGTCGCCCTCCCCTTCCCGGTACGCCTGCCCGGCGCCCACCTGGTCGAAGGGGACGGCGTATACCTTTGTGGTGCGGATCACACACACCGCCTCTTCCCGGCTGTTGAGGACCACGCTGTACTCCCCTACCCGGGGCATTGGCTCTTCCCCGCTCTCGTACCACACCCCGGCGCTGGCGGTGGCGGTCTTAACCCCGGTCCGGGTGAGCTCCGCCAGCGCGTCCGGGTCGGCCCCGTAGGCCCACGCCTCATAGCCGCCCCCCGCCTCCGGGTTGACGGTTTGATAGGCCGCCCACAGCTCCTGATGGGTCATGGTATAGTCCTCCTTTGCGGCAAAAAATCCCCGCCAAATCTCAGGGGTGAGGAAAAACCCCACGGTACCACCCTGATTTCCTCCTGGCGAGGACACTCGTTCGTCCGATAACGGGGACGTCCCGCCCGGTCAACCCGGGAACGCTCGGGAGTGGCTTGTCCGGCGGCATACGCGAGGGCTTTCACTGTCCCCTCTCGCTTAAGCGCGGCGGGCCGGACTGGGCTCCGTCATTGCCCACTTATTCTATCATATTTTTGGCCGTTGTCAACGGGGAATGTTGACAAAACGGCCCCGGAGAAAAACCCTCCGGGGCCGTTTACACTTATTCCAGGACGAAGCCGTCCAGCACCTGATACAGCACCTCGCGGACATCAGGGCTGTCCGACACGGTGACAATGGTGGGAATCCCGTTGATAGAAAAGGCGGCCTTGCAGGTGGGTGTATCGCCTGGGCAGGTGTACTCCAAAATTTGAGCCGCCACGCCATTGGAGGCGGTGTAGGTGTCCCGGTTCACTTGCGTCCCATCGTGGAATTTGTAGCCCAGGAATTGCTCGTCCCAGTCCTCCCCCTGTGTGGCCTTGCGGTCGGTGAACAGGCGGGCCTCCACCATGATGTTTGCCTCTCCCATCTCGTAGCAGCCATAGGTGAGGACGGTGGACAGGTCTGGATCTGTTACGATCAGGTAATCGCCCATCACGCCGTCAAACATATGGCTGAAATGAGTGGGTGGGCAGCCGTCCAGCACCGGGTTATCCATCAGATTGACGCCAATGAAGTCCTCCGCATCCTGCCAAGAGGAAACAGGCCGAATCAGGTCGCCGTTTGACCCTTCCAGCGCCTTGATCTGATCGGAGAGACTGTCATATGGGTAGTAAGCGATGCCACCCTGCAGATAGATGATGCCATCGTCCCCGTCTACGATAGTCACGCCGAAGTAATGGACAGCTAATGCCGTCCCCACCAGAGCCAGGCACAGCGCCGCCGCAATCAGCGCCGTTCTCAGGGGCCGGAACCGCTTTCCCTTTACAGGCTGCCCCGCCCGCTGCTCCATCAAGTTTTTCATGATACGCTTCTTTTCTGCATCGGAGAAGCGCAGGCCGTCCAGCGCGTCCTGATACTCCCGTTCAAATAGTCCCATAATTTTCGCCCTCCAGTATGGTTTTCAGTTTTTTCCGCCCCCCGGCTCAGATGGGCGGACACCGCCGCCCCGCTGCGCCCGGTCAGGGCCGCGATCTCATCAATGGAATACCCCTCATAGTAAAACAGATAAACCGCCTCCCGGTATTTCTCCGGCAGGGCCATCACCGCGTCCAGCACCTCCGAGCGGGGCGGCTCCGGGGCCTCCGTTTCCGCCGCGGCGTCCAAAGGGACGGCCCTGCGCCGGAACGCCCGCAGCTCGTCCTTGCAGGCATTGATGGCCATGCGGACCACCCACGCCCGCTCATGCTCCTGACTCTCGAACACCTTGCCCTCCGTCAGCAGCTTGAGCAGCACCGTCTGGCAGATATCCTCCCCGTCCTGGGTGGACTTCAGATACGTATAGCTCAACCGCAGGATCAGGTCGGAGTAGGTATTCACCAGCCGTTCCGCCTCCCGCGGGTCAAGTTCTCTCATGGACATCTCTCCTTCAAAGGCGCCTTCACCTGGAATACGATTCAGAGGGGCAGATCCTGACAGCGGAACGACATTTTTTCGCCGCGGCGCGAAAAAAGCCCCCGCCGGACGCGCCGGCGGGGGCCGAAATGGCTTTGCCTGGATTAGAAGTCCACCTCAGTGTCGTAGTAGCAGCACTTAAGCAGCTTCTCCATCTCCTCCACGGAGGGCTGGCGGGGGTTGGAGCCGGTGCAGGCGTCGCCGATGGCGTTGACGGCGATGTCGTGGAGCCGCTCCAGGAACACGTTCTCCGGCACGAAGCCCTGGTCGCAGGGGTAGCTGTCCGGGCCGTACTTGCCGATGCAGTGGGGGATGTTCAGGTCGTCGTTCATCTTGCGCAGGTAGGCGATGAGCAGCTTCACCTTCTCCTCCACAGTGCCGCCGCCCAGGCCCATGAAGTCGGCGATGTCGCCGTACCGCTTGGCGGCGGTCTCATCCTTGGCGTTGAAGGCGATAACCTTGGGCAGGTACATGGCGTTGGCCGCGCCGTGGATGATGTGGGCGCCGTAGTCGGCAAAGGCGGCGCCGGTCTTGTGGGCCATGGAGTGGACGATGCCCAGCAGGGCGTTGGAGAAGGCCATGCCGGCCAGGCACTGGGCGTTATGCATGGCGTCCCGCTTGGCCATGTCGCCGTTGTAGGAGTCCACCAGGTCGTTCTGGATCATCTTGATGGCGTGGAGAGCCAGGGGGTCGGTGTAGTCACAGTTGGCGGTGGACACGTAGGCCTCGATGGCGTGGGTGATGGCGTCCATGCCGGTGTGGGCCACCAGCTTCTTGGGCATGGTCTCGGCCAGGTCCGGGTCCACGATAGCCACGTCGGGGGTGATCTCAAAGTCGGCGATGGGGTACTTGATGCCCTTCTGGTAGTCGGTGATGATGGAGAAGGCGGTCACCTCGGTGGCGGTGCCGGAGGTGGAGGAGATGGCGCAGAAGCGGGCCTTCTTGCGCAGGGCGGGAATGCCGAACACCTTGCACATCTCCTCAAAGGTGATGTCGGGGTACTCGTATTTGATCCACATGGCCTTGGCCGCGTCGATGGGGGAACCGCCGCCCATGGCCACGATCCAGTCGGGCTGGAACTTCAGCATGGCGTCCGCGCCCTTCATCACGGTCTCCACGGAGGGATCGGGCTCGATGCCCTCGAACAGCTCCACCTCCATGCCGGCCTCCTTCAGGTAGGCCACAGCCCGGTCCAGGAAGCCGAACTTCTTCATGGAGCCGCCGCCCACACAGATCATCGCCCGCTTGCCGTCAAAAGACTTCAGCGCCTCCAGCGCGCCCTTGCCGTGGTACAGGTCCCGGGGAAGAGTAAAACGTGCCATATGTATTACCTCCATGATATATGATATCTGGCCGGGCAAATTGGTCCGCCCAAATCTGTTAAGATTTTAACATTTCTTGTTTCAAAATGCAAGAGACAATTGCAGCCATTCGCCGAAAAATCACAGGCTGGCCTTAAGAAAATCTTTCAAAAATTTTTCCTTGCTTCTTAACCCTTTTTTGCTATACTATCTGTACCAACACAGGTAATACAGTTTAGGAGCGCGGAGCCGTCGTGAAGCGTGAAAACAGTTTGGAGGAAATTTTTATGGCAATCCTGGAAGTCAGTCATGTGAGAAAGGTTTATTCCACCCGCTTCGGCGGACAGAAGGTGGAAGCCCTGGCGGACGTGTCTTTTGACGTGGACAAGGGGGAATATGTGGCTATCATGGGCGAGTCCGGCTCGGGCAAGACCACCCTGCTGAACATTCTGGCGGCGCTGGACCGGCCCACCGCCGGGTCGGTGCTGCTGGCGGGCCGGGACCTCACCGCCGTCAAGGAAAAAGAGCTGGCCGCTTTCCGCCGGGACAACCTGGGCTTTGTGTTCCAGGACTTCAACCTGCTGGACACCTTCTCCCTGCGGGACAACATCCTCCTCCCTCTGGTGCTGGCGGGCAGGAAGTACCCGGAGATGAAGCGCCGCCTCACTCCCCTGGCGGAGACGCTGGGCATTGAAAAGCTGTTGGACAAATATCCTTACGAGGTGTCCGGCGGGCAGAAGCAGCGGTGCGCCGTGGCCCGGGCCCTCATCACCCAGCCCCAGATCGTGCTGGCCGACGAACCCACCGGGGCGCTGGATTCCCGGGCCGCGGACAGCCTGATGGACCTGTTCACCAAAATCAACGCCGGCGGGCAGACGGTGCTGATGGTCACCCACTCTGCGGCGGCTGCCAGCCGGGCGGGCCGGGTGATGTTCATCCGGGACGGCCGGGTGTACCACCAGCTCTACCGGGAGAACCGCTCCGACGGGCAGATGTACCGCCTCATCACCGAAACCCTCACCCGGCTGGCCGACGGAGGTGAGCGCCTTGCGTAACGGACTGTATCCCAAGCTGGCCGCCCAGGGGATGCGCCAGAACCGCCGGTTCTTCGTCCCCTACCTGCTGGCCCTGGCGGGGCTCACCGCCGCCTTCTATGTCATGTCCGCCCTGTGCGCCGACCCCGGCGTGATGGAAATGCGGGGCTTCGCCTACGTGATGGTGATGATGGAAATCGGTATGTTTGTGGCGGGCATCCTGTCCGCCATCCTCCTGCTGTACATCAACAGCTTTTTGATGAAGCAGCGCAAAAAGGAGCTGGGGCTGTACAACATTCTGGGCATGGGCAAGGGCAACATCGCCCTCCTCCAGTGCTGGGAGAGCCTGTATACCGCCATCCTGGGGATCGGCGGCGGGCTAGCGCTGGGCGTTGCCCTCCACAAGCTGGCCACCATGGCCCTTACCTCCCTGCTGCAGTTCTCCATCCCCTTCTCCTCCGCCCTCTCTCTGCCCGCCGTGATCGAGACGGCGGCGTTCTTCGGGCTGCTCCTCCTGCTGGCCCTGCTGCTCAACCTGTTTCGGGTGCGGGTGGTGAGTCCCATTGAGCTGCTCCACGGCGGCAACGTGGGAGAGAAAGAGCCCCGCACCCGCTGGCTGATGGCCGTCATCGGGGTGCTCTCCCTGGGGGCGGGCTACTTCATCGCCGTCACCACCAAGGACCCCGCCCTGGCCATGGCCTTCTACTTCCTGGCGGTGATCCTGGTCATCATCGGCACCTACTGCCTCTTCACCGCCGGGAGTATCGCCCTGTTGAAGCTGCTGCGGAAAAACAAGGGCTTCTATTACCAGACCGGCCACTTCATCGGCGTGTCCGGGATGCTCTACCGCATGAAGCGCAACGCCGTGGGGCTGTCCAACATCTGCATCCTGTCCACCATGGTGATGGTGATGATCTCCGGCACCCTGGCCCTCTATCTGGGGCAGGGGGAAATCATCGCCGCCCAGTACCCCGCCAGCCTGAACATGACCGTCCATTATGATCCCGCATACAGCCAGACGCTGAACCGGGAGGAGGCCGAGGGGCTGATCCGGCGGTTCGCGGCGGATCAGAACGTCCCCATCACCAGCCTGCGCGCGGTGGAATTTCTCCACTTCAACGCCTTGGCCAACCCGGACACCCACCGCCTGGAGGTGGGCGGACAGGGGGAGAACAACGACCGCAGGGCCGTCTACCTTCTCACCGCCCAGGACTATGCCAACCTGACGGGGAACGCCGCCCCGGCGCTCCAGCCGGGGGAAACGGTGGTGTGCGGCCAGCTCCCCCCTGGTTTTGGCCCTGAACTCACCATCCAGGGAATCAGCGGGGGCAGCGAGACCGGTGTGCCGAAATCCCTTACTGTGACAGATTCCCTGCCGGTCATCACCCATTTCGACACCACCTTTGACATGAGCGAAACCCTGTGTCTGGTGCTGCCGGATTCCGCAGACGTCATGGAGTTCTGGGCCCTCCAGAGCGAGGCGCTGGACAATTACGCCGCCGATCTGGTCACCACCCTGCTGGTGGATTTGGACTGCACCAGCGAGGAGGAGCTGGCCCTGGTGGACGCCTGGTCGGAGGCGTCGGTGAGCGAGGGCTTCTTCAACGGCACCGGGGACTGGGAATACTGGCGGGTGGAATCCCGGGCCGAGATGGCGGTGGACGGCTATTCCATGGCTGGAGGCTTCCTGTTCCTGGGGATCATACTGGGGGTCATCTTCCTCATGGCCACCGTGCTCATCATCTACTACAAGCAGGTGTCCGAGGGCTACGAGGACCGGGGCAGGTTCGAGATCATGCGCAAGGTGGGCCTGAGCCAGCGGGAAGTGCGCGCCTCCATCCGCAGTCAGGTGCTGCTGGTGTTCTGCCTGCCCATCGCGGTGGCGGCGGTCCACATCCTGTTCGACTTCAACCTGGTGGCCAGAATGCTCACCCTGTTCGGGGTGCGCAGCGTGCTGACGGTTGCGCTGTGCACCGCGGGAACGCTGCTGGCCTTCCTGGCGGTGTACGCCGGGGTGTACTCCGTCACCGCCAGAACCTATTACAAGATCGTAAGATAACTCCCACACCCGTCTCCGGCGGTCCAGCCGCAGGAGGCGGGTTTTTGAACCACCCCGTCCTTTCCCTCATAGAATGGGCCAAAGGAGGGCGAAATCATGATCCACACCTGTCTGCTCAACGAGGACGCCAAAACGTACTTATGCTGCTTTTATCAGACCTTGGACGGCATGGTCCAGGAGATGACCACCACAGGGCTTACCCAGAGTATCTCTCACAACTTTATCGTCCAGATGATCCCCCGCCACCGGGCGGCCATTCGGATGTCCAACAACATCCTGCGGTTCACCGAACACAAGGCCGTCCGCTGCCTGGCCCAGCAAATTGTCAAGGACGAGGCCCAGGGCATCGGCCAGATGGAGGAGATTCTGCCTGTCTGCGGCCGGCTCACCAACGCCCAGGCGGACCTGCGGCTGTATCAGCGGCGGATGGAGCTCATCTGCCGGCAGATGTACGCCCAAATGAATGCCGCCCCGGAGAGCAGCGCCCTGGCTGCCGTATTCCTGCGGGAAATGCTCCCCCATTGCCGCGGGGCCGTGCTTATGGCGGAAAACGCCCTGAAATACGACGTGAGCGCCGAGCTGGTGCCCATTCTCCGCGCCACCGCCGCCCAGCAGCGGCGGAACGCGGCTCAAATGAGAACCCTGTTGAGCCGGATGGAGTGCCGCCGGGGATAGCTTGCTTTTTTCCCCCGCTTCTGGTATACTGAACACGCCATATTCCCCCGGCCATACAACGGTTCAGAAAGAAAGGAAGTGACGCCCATGTGGGCGGACCAAAGCGTATTCTATCACATCTATCCCCTGGGATTCTGCGGGGCTCCCAAGGAAAATGACGGCGTCCAGGCCAGCCTCATCGGCAAGGTCGGAGACTGGGCGGAGCACATCCAAACCTTGGGCGCCAACGCGCTGTACCTGGGCCCGGTGTTCGAAAGCGACCGCCATGGCTACGACACCCGGGACTACCGCAGGGTAGACTGCCGCCTGGGAACCAACGAGGAGTTCGCGGCGGTGTGCCGCACCCTCCACAGCCACGGTATCAAGGTGGTGCTGGACGGGGTGTTCAACCATGTGGGCCGGGGCTTCTGGGCCTTCCGGGATGTGCGGGAAAAGAAATGGGACTCCCCCTACAAGGACTGGTTCCACATCAACTTTGACGGCAACTCCAGCTATGACGACGGCTTCTGGTACGAGGGCTGGGAGGGCCATTTTGAGCTGGTGAAGCTGAACCTGCGCAATCCCGCCGTGGTGGACTACCTGCTGGACACCGTGAAATTCTGGGTGGACGAGTTTGGCATCGACGGACTGCGGCTGGACGTGGCCTACTGCCTGGATAAAGATTTCCTGCGCCGCCTGCGGGCCTTCTGCGACGGGCTGAAGCCGGAGTTCTTCCTGCTGGGCGAAACCCTTCACGGCGACTACAACCAGTGGGTCAACGACCAGATGCTCCACTCCTGCACCAACTACGAGTGCTATAAAGGCCTCCACTCCGCCTTGAACTCTATGAATCTGTTTGAAATCGTCCACAGTTTGAAGCGGCAGTTCGGCCCGGAGCAGTGGACGCTGTACAAGGGCAGGCATCTGCTGTGCTTTGCCGACAACCACGACGTCACCCGGGCGGCCTCCATCCTCCGCAACCCCGCCCACCTGCCCCTGATTTACGGCCTGGTGTTCGGTATGCCCGGCATCCCCTGCGTCTATTACGGCAGCGAGTGGGGCGTTCTGGGTGACAAATCACAGGGAGACGACGCCCTGCGGCCCTGCTTCGGCCAGCCGGAGTGGAACGCCCTCACAGATCAGATCGCGGCCATGGCCAAGGCCCACCGTGAGAGCGAAGCCCTGTGCTTCGGCGATTTCAAGGACCTGGTGCTCACCAACAAGCAGGCCATTTTCCAGCGCCGGACGGATGACCAGCGGGTTCTGGTGGCGGTGAACGCGGACGGCGAGCCCTACACCGCCCACTTCGACGCGGGATGCGGGCTGGCGGTGGACCTGCTCACCGGGGAAACCCACGACTTCGGCGGCGGCAGCGAGCTGCCCCCCTACAGCGTGTCCTACTGGCAGTGTGAGCGCTGAACGAAGAGAACCGGCCATAAACACAACAAATTCCCCCAGGAGCTATGCTCCCGGGGGAATTTTCACTCATTGGCCTGGGTGGCAGATCTCTCTGGAGGGGCACCCGGCGCAGCCGTGGCCGCAGCCGCTCTTTCCCGCCTTGTTTGACCGCATCATGGACCGCACAACCGCGATCAGGACGGCCGACAGAATGGCCAGCACCAGAATAGTGCCGCCGTTTTCCGCAAAAAAGGCCGTCATAGCTTACCCCCTCGCCGCGCCGGAGACGGCCGGCTTTCCAGCGGGGCGCGCCAGCAGGTACAGCATCGCCCCCAGCAGGGCCAGCGCCGCAATGGTGAAGGGGTTAACGGGCACGATTCCTGCCAGCAGCCCGCCCAGCTGGTAAACAATCAGGGAGACCGTGTAAGCGAAGCCGCACATATAGCCGATGGCGGCCCAGGTCCACCTGGGGCTGTTCATCTCCCGCCGGATGGCCCCGATAGCCGCAAAGCAGGGGGCGCACAGCAGATTGAAGATCATGAAAGAGTAGGCCCCAATGCCGGTAAAAGCCGCGCTGACGTTGGCGTAGAGGTTGCCGGGGTAGAGCACGCCCATGGTGGACACCACCTGCTCTTTGGCAATGAGGCCGGTGAGGGTAGCCACCGCCGTCTGCCAGGAGCCAAAGCCCAGCGGGATGAACACCACGGCCACCATGCGGCCCACCGTGGCCAGCAGGGAGAAGTCGCTGTCGGACACCAGGCCGAAGGTCCCCCCCTCAAAACCGAAGCTCTGAAGGAACCAAAGCACCACAGTGGACAGGAGGATCACGGTACCCGCCCGCTTGACAAAGGACCAGCCCCGGTCCCAGGTGGCCCGGAACACATTTGCGGCAGAGGGGGCGTGGTAGGCGGGCAGCTCCATGACAAAGGGGGCGGGCTCGCCGGTGAAGGCCCGGAACTTTTTCAGCATAAGCCCGGACACCACCACCGCCCCCACGCCGATGAAGTAGGCGGACACCGCCACCCACACCGATTTGCCGAACAGCGCCCCGGCAAACAGGCCCACGATGGGCATTTTCGCGCTGCACGGAATGAAACAGGTGGTCATGATGGTCATTCTGCGGTCCCGCTCCTGGTCGATGGTGCGGGAGGACATGATACCGGGCACGCCGCAGCCGGTGGCCACCAGCAAGGGGATGAAGGACTTCCCGGACAGGCCGAACCGCCGGAACAGCCGGTCCATGATAAAGGCCACCCGGGACATATAGCCCACGTCCTCCACCACGGCCAGAAGCAGGAACAGCACCATCAGCTGGGGCACAAAACCCAGTACGCTGCAAACACCGCTCACAATGCCGTCCATTACCAGGGATTTCACCACAGCGTTGCAGTTCACCGCGTCCAGGGCGTTTTCAATGAGCACCGGCAGGCCGGGAACCCATACGCCATAATCACGCGGATCTGGTTCCTCCACGGCCAGGGCCGCCCGGTAAGCCTCTTCCGTCGCGGCAAGTGTAATCACCTCGCCGCTGTCCGCGTCGTAGAGGTAGGCTTCGCCCTCCCCCGCCTCGTATGCGGCGATGACGGCCTCCGCCTCCTCAAACGCGCCGGACGCCAGGTCCCAGCTCTCCTGATCGGCGGTAAAGGGGACAAACCAGCCGTCGCCAAACAGTCCGCCGTTGGCCCAGCCGGTGAGGCGTGTGCCCACGGAGACGGGCCAGGGACCCATAGCGATGGCATAGATGAAAAACATCACGGCGACGAAAATAGGCAGGGCCAGCACCCGGCTGGTGACTACCTGGTCAATTCGGTCCGAGACGGTGGCGGCGTGCTTGGGAGACTTTTTCACCACCGCTTTTTCCACCACGCCGCCTATGTAGTCGTAACGCTGGTTGGTGATGATGGATTCCGCGTCGTCGTCCAGCTCCCTCTCGCAGTCGGCAATGTGCTCCTCCAGATGGGCCCGGAGGGCTTCGTCCACCCCCAGCTCTTCCAGCACCTTTGCGTCCCGCTCAAACACCTTGATGGAGTACCAGCGCAGATGGCACGGGTCCACCCGGTCCTGGATAGACTCCTCAATATGGGCCAGGGCGTGCTCCACGCTGCCGGTGAACACATGGGGCAGCTCCCCCGCCCGGTGAGCCTGGGCCAAAGTCATGGCCCGCTCCGCCGCGTCCAGCCCGCCCTCGTTTTTCAGGGCGGATATCTCCACCACCTGGCAGCCCAGCGCCCGGCCCAGCCGTTCCAGGTCGATCTTGTCGCCGTTTTTCCGCACCAGGTCGATCATGTTTACCGCCACCACCACAGGCAGGCCCAGCTCAATGAGCTGCGTGGTGAGATAGAGGTTGCGCTCAATATTGGTGCCGTCCACAATGTTCAGGATGGCGTCGGGCCTCTCCTTTACCAAGTAGTTCCGGGCCACCACCTCCTCCATGGTATAGGGGGACAGGGAGTAGATGCCAGGCAGGTCCTGGACGATCACATCGGGGTGGTTTTTCAGCCTGCCCTCCTTCTTCTCCACGGTGACGCCGGGCCAGTTTCCCACATATTGGTTGGAGCCGGTGAGCGCGTTGAACAGCGTGGTCTTGCCGCAGTTCGGGTTGCCCGCCAGCGCAATTTTGACATCCATAATGATCACGGCCTTTTTGTTAAATTGAGCTAACGATCCGCGCTGCTCACGACGGCTCGGACGCTTCTATGTTGTCACGCCTCGCCTGTTCGCCACGCGCGGCTTCCCTCCGTCTCGGACAAAACCCGGCCCCATTTCATGGGCCCTGGGCTTTTGCCCTCGCTTCGGTCCATCCGCGCTGCTCACGACGGCTCGGACGCTTCTATGTTGTCACGCCTCGCCTGTTCGCCACGCGCGGCTTCCCTCCGTCTCGGACAAAACCCGGCCCCATTTCATGGGCCCTGGGCTTTTGCCCTCGCTTCGGTCCATCCGCGCTGCTCACGACGGCTCGGACGCTTCTATGTTGTCACGCCTCGCCTGTTCGCCACGCGCGGCTTCCCTCCGTCTCGGACAAAACCCGGCCCCATTTCATGGGCCCTGGGCTTTTGCCCTCGCTTCGGTCCATCCGCGCTGCTCACGACGGCTCGGACGCTTCTACCTCAATCATCTCCGCGTCCGCTTTGCGCAGGCTCAACTCATACCCCCGCACCGTGAGCTCCATGGGATCGCCCAGCGGAGCCAGCTTGCGTACGTAAATCTCTACCCCCTTGGTGATGCCCATGTCCATGATGCGGCGCTTCACCGCGCCCTCCCCGTGGAGGCGGCGCACTACGGCAGCCTCCCCCACCCGCACATCCTTCAGCGTTTTCATGCCCTCACTCCCATTCCCGATCCAAGCGCGCTGCGGCTGTGCCGCAGTTAGATCGGGCTAACATTTTCAGCGTGTGTAGTTTACCACAGCTAACTTTCCTTGTCAATAGAGAGCCTTCACTTTTTGGTGAGAATTCTCTCCGCCCCGGGTTACAGCAAACGCCGCCGGGACCCATGCCGTCCCGGCGGTGTCTGCGCCACGCGCTCAGGGCTGAAACCCCTCAAAAATGGAGACTGCCCCATCCCGGTCCAATGCCTCCATAGTCTCCCGGTCCCGGACGATCCACCCCGCCTCGCGCACGCCATACAGCATCCGCATCCACCGCAGGCTCAGGTTTTTTCGGTCCTTCCAGTGGTAAGCGATGAAATCTGGCTTTGTAAACGCGGTGGTGAGCAAGTTAGTGAGGATAAACCGGGCCGGCCAGGACAGATTGCCCGTCTCGCTGCCTTTCATAAAGTTTTGGCTCAACTGGCCCCGGATCACCCAGGGATACCGCTCCTTCAGCCGCAGCAGGGCCGCCGGGTGAAAAGATTCCACACAGAAGGTTCCGTTCCAGCCCTCCAGCGCCTTCATGACCGCATCAGTGAGGGCGTTGGCGTTGCCCCGCTCCACCTTCAGCTCAATGACCAGGGGCGTTTTCCCCTCAAACAGGGCCAGCACCTCCCGCAGCAGTGGAATGGTTTCTTCTGTCCCCATGAGGGGGTAATCCTTCCGTTCCGCGGCGGTGAGGTCCTCAATGCGCGCCTTTTTGCCGCACACCCGGGTGAGGTCGCTGTCGTGGACCACCGCCAGCTCACCGTCCGCCATGAGGTGGACGTCCAGCTCCGCGCCAAAACCGCCCTCCACCGCCCGGCGGAACGCCGCCATAGAGTTCTCCGGCACGCCTTGGCTTATGTCATGGAGGCCCCGGTGGGCAAAGCGGACGCCCTCCAGGCCCTCCCAGCCCGGATGATTCTGCCGGGGCCGCAGCAGCAGGGTCCAGGTTCCCAGCACGCCCAGGCAGCCCGCGCCGATTTTTACAACAGTCTTCATCAATCTTCGCCTCTTATTTGATTTGCCGCGCCGGTGGCCTTCTATCCCGGCGGTGACGGTCTCAAGCTCTTTTTGGTTCTTTTTCCCTTGCCGGAACACACCCCATATCGTTGCCGAGCTTCCGTTGGACGGCGCCAGCCCCGGCGGTGACGGTCTCAAGCTCTTTTTGGTTCTTTTTCTCTCGAGAAAAAGAACAGAGAAAAAGAACTAGCCGTCCATATCCTCAAAGGCGTCCAGCCCCGTCCTGGCCTCCGCTTTGCTGTCGCCGTGGCGGACAAACAGCATGGTGACGAAACTCATGGCAACAAAGAACGCGGCATAGGGAAACAGAATCTGGTAGCTGATTTCCTTCATGAGGGTGCCCGCCAGCACCGGGGTGATGACCTGCGCCGTCATGGAAGCGGTGTAGTAGTAGCCAGTGAATTTGCCCACGTCGGAGCCCCTGCACATCTCCACCACCATGGGCAGGGAATTTACGTTGATGGCCGCCCAGGCCAGCCCCACCAGGGCAAAGGCCACATACATGGGAGCGGTGATGGTTCGGGCGCTGCGGGTCATGAGGAAGCCCGCCAGGAAGCAGGCCGCCAGCAGGACCACACCCGCCTGAATGGTGCGCTTGCGCCCAAATTTGGACGCCGCCATACCGATGGGAATATAGGCCACGATGGCCCCCACAGTGGCCACCATCAGACAGGTGTTGGTGCCGCCGATTCCCTCCCCCATCACCTGGGACACATAGGTGGAGAACCAGGTGGTTACGCCGTTATACCCCGCAAACCACAGCGCAATGGAGGCCAGCAGGAACCCCAGGCTCCGCTTCACCGGGGCGGGCAGCACCTCGCCGCCGCTGCCGTCATCCTCCGCCAGGTTCCATTCCGGGTGCTTCCTCTCCAGCGTTCGGTTCTCCTCCGCCAGCCTGGGCTCCCGGATGGTGAGCAGCAGCACCGCCACCGAAGCCAGCATGATGAGGGACACGACGATGAACAGGGGCTGATAGTTCACATGGACCTGGCCGCGGGTGACCTCCGCCGGATACAGCGCCACGCTGATCCCCAGGTAGAGCACGCCGCCCACCGCCCCCATCAGGTTGATGATGGCGTTGGCCTTGGAGCGCAGGGGCTTCGGGGTGACGTCCGGCATAAGGGCCACGGCGGGAGACCGGTAGGTACCCATGGCAATGAGCAGCAGCCCCAGCGTGATGACAAAGCTCACCAGCTTGAAGGGGGCGGCCTGCTGAAAATAGCTGTTGTCCAAGATGGGCAGCAGGTTCATCAGCACCACCGCCCCGGCGGTGCCAGCCAGGATGTACGGGGTGCGGCGGCCCAGCTTCGTGCTGGTGCGGTCGGACAGCCCCCCAAACAGGGGCAGCAGAAACAGCGCTAAAATGTTGTCCGCCGCCATGATGGCCCCGGTGAGGGACTCGTCCATGTGAAAGGTGCCCTTGAGGATCAGGGGCACCAGATTGTCATACATCTGCCAGAAGGAGCAGATGGACAGGAAGGCCAGCCCCACCAAGATGGTCCGCCTGTTGCTCAGCTTCAGCTCGTTCATGCTTTCACGCCCTTTTCTCCTGATTTGAAGCGGCCTGCCCGCCGCTCCCCCTCCCACGCCCGGTGGAGGGCGGCAAGGTTGTCAAATACCCAGGTGGGCTTCACCTGGCTGTCCTCCAGGTCCGCCAGGGTCCCCTCGCCGGACAGGACGAACGCGGTGTCCACCCCGGCGTTGTACCCGGCGGCAATGTCGGTGTACAGCCGGTCCCCCACCATTACCGTTTTCTCGGGCGGGACCCCCGCCTGGGCCATGGCCAGCCGCGCCATGGCGGGCTGGGGCTTGCCGATCACCCGGGGCCGGCGCCCGGTGGCCCGGTAGAGCATCTCGCACACGCTGCCGCAGTCGGGCACCGAACCATACCAGGTGGGGCACACCCAGTCCGGGTTCGCGGCGATAAAGTCCACCCCCCGGTTCAGCAGGATGCAGGCGTCCTCCAGCTTCTGGAATGCCAGCTCGGTGTCGAAGCCGATAATGAGGCAGTCCACCCTGTCCTCCCGGCGGTCCGTAACGGGGATGCCGGCCGCCTGGAGCTGCCCCCGGAAGCTCTTCGTGCCGAACACGTAGCACAGCCGGTATGGGGGCCGGGACAGCAGATCGGCAATCAGCGCGTCCACCGAGGTGACGAACTCCTCCCGCACCGCGTGAACGCCCATCCCCGCCAGCTTGTCGATATAGTCCCGCCCCGATTTGGACGAGTTGTTGGTGAGAAATCGATAGCGGCACCCCTCCGCCCGGACCGCCTCCAGAAAAGGGACGGTCCAGGGAAACAGGTCCCGGTCCAGGTAGATGGTGCCGTCCATGTCCAGCAAAAACAGCTCCTTGTCCCCCAGGCAAGCCATGGCTTCCCTCCCTCCCTTCCGCGGCGGAGGAGCCTGTCCGGCTCCCAGCCGCCCGCGTGTCATTTATTTTAACATACTTGTCCCCCGCTGTCTACGAAATTTGCAAGCTTTCACTGCCCCCGCGTACTCCCCGGCCCGTTCTATTGCGTTAGCCGCAGCTTCATGGTATACTATTCCTGTCAGGTGCGCCTGCGCCCTGTATATGGAGGATAGTTTTGCTTGAAAAGGAGGCTGCCATGAAACAGAAATCCGTATCTCCTGCCCGCCTGATCCCTGTCCTGCTGCTGTGCCTGCTCTGCCTTCTCCCCACCGCCTACGCCGACATCGGGCCCAAGCCGGAGATTACCATCACCGTGGTCAACGCCCCGGAGGGGACGCTTTACCTGGACCTGCTGACCCAGGGGACACCTACTGACCACCCCTACCCCAACTCCAACGGCGAGCGCGACCCTGCCATCCTGGAAAACCTCCGCTCCCTGGAGGGGGGTGGCTGGGTGCTGGCTTACACCACCGGCGTGTCCGGCCCCCCTGTGTTTGGAGATGTGCGCCCCCAGGAGGACGGGAGCTGGCGCTACTCCTACATCGGCCTGCCCGAGACCTTCCGGGTGGCCGCCGCCACGGCGGATGAGGCCCAGGCCGCGGAAACGCCCTACACCCGGGAATTTGTGGGCAATATCGTCTACGACTGGCAGGCCAACACCGTCCGGGAGGCCACCCCCGCTCCCCTGCGGTTCCTGGCCCGGCTGGCGGCCACGCTGGCGCCCACCCTGCTCATCGAGGGCGTCATCTTCTGGCTGTTCGGCTTCCGGGAGAAACGCAGTTGGCTGGTGTTCCTCCTGGCCAACGCCGTCACCCAGACCGGCCTCCACTTGGCCATGGGCTCCACGCTGACCCAGGCGGGCTGGCACTTTCTCAATTACTTTCTCACCATCCTGATCCCGGAGCTGGTCATCTGGGCGGCGGAGGCCGCGGCCTATGCCCTGCTCGTCAGCGAACATGACCGCCGCAAGCGGATCGGATACGCCTTCGCCGCCAACATCGCCAGCTTTGTGCTGGGGTACTTCCCCCTCCACCTGCTGTACGGCTTCCTCAAAAGCCTGTAAGAAAAGGTCCCCCTCCGATCCGGCCGGAGGGGGACCTTTCCTGTTATCTCATGCGCAGCAGGCGCTCGATGTGCTTGTACAGGAAAAAGGTGATGATGGAATCCACCGCGCCCTTGAGCAGGTTAAAGGGCACCACGGCGAACAGCACCAGGGTGTTGACGCTGACGATGGAGGGATTGATATCAGTGCCCATCCCGATGATGACCTCAAGCGGCATATCGAACAGGACAGAAAAGGCGGGGATCAGGTATACGGCGTTGAACAGGCTGCCGAACACGGTCATGGCGGCGGTACCCACCCCCATGCCGATAATGGCGCCGGTCTTGGTTTTTTGGGCAAAGTACACCACCGAGGCGGGCAGGATGAAGGAACAGCCCACCACGAAGTTGGCCAAGTCGCCCACGAAAGCGGTGGACGTGCCTTTCAAGAACAGCTTCAGCACTACCTTCAGGAATTCGCACACCACGCCGGCCACAGGTCCCATGGAGAAGGAACAGATCAGCACCGGGATCTCGCTGAAGTCCAGCTCATAGAAGCCGGGGGCGAAGGGCAGGGGGAACTCGAAGTACATCAGCACGGCGGCGATGGCGGCAAATATGCCCACATAGGCGACACGCCGGGCCGGGGACTGCTTCTCCGGCTTGAGCCACACCCGCTCCAGCAGCACAGCCAGCGCGAAGATGCCCGCGAATACCACCAGGCACATCAGCAGGAATATCGCGTTGTCCACCACCGCCGCCAAAAGCTTTCCCGGATTTTCTAACATAAAAATACCTCCCAAGGCGGTCTAAAACGCCTGAAAACACTGTCTTCCAGGCGCGACACTACCTCAAGAGGGGCCACCCGTCTTCTTCCATCCGGACTATACCGTTGGTCCCGGAGTTTCACCGGGTCAGCCGCTTGCGCGGGTCGCGGACTATACCGCCAGTGGGGAATCTCACCCCGCCCTGAAGACAATCTATCAATTGTTTCGCGTTTCATTATACGCCCGGCTCACAAAAAAAGCAAGCCCCATTTTTGTCGGATTATGTCGAAACTTCTTAAAACGAATGTTTTATATCCCCTTGACTTCATCCCAACAGCATAGTACAATTGTATCAATCAATGTTGAGGAGGAAGCGCTGTGGCCTACGAGGAAACCTTCACCTGCTGCTTCACCGGCCACCGGCCGGACAAGCTGCCCTGGGGGCTGGACGAGAGCGACCCCCGCTGCCTGGCCATCAAGCGCAGCATGACCCGGGAGCTGGAGGGGCTGTACCGCCGGGGCTACCGGCACTTTATCTCCGGCATGGCCATGGGGTGCGACCTCTACTTCGCGGAGGCGGCGCTGTCTCTGCGGAAACGGTACCCGGAGGTGACGGTGGAGGGAGCGGTTCCCTGCCCCACTCAGGCCCAAAAATGGCCGGAGCGGCTGCGCCGGCGGCGGCGGCTGATTCTGAACGACTGCGACCTGGAGACGGTGGTCCAGCAGCACTACGACCGATTCTGTATGCACCGCCGGGACCGCTACATGGTGGACCGATCCGCCGCGGTGCTGGCGGTGTTCGACGGCACGCCGGGCGGTACCCAGTACACCTTGAACTACGCCATGGACAAGGGCCGGGAGATCCTGCTGCTGGACCCCGCCCGGCCGGAAGCGGACGCCGCCCGCTTTACCCTGTGAAAAAGCCCCGCCGGACCCGGCGGGGCTTTCCCTCACATTTTCAGCGAGCCGCTGAAGTTCTCCACGACCTCGCCCACGGCCTTGATGGCCCGGCCCGCCGCCTTCTGGGCGGAGTGCTTTTTCTTCTTGGGCATCATCATCATGCCGATGGCCGCTCCCGCCGCCATGGTGGCCCCGGCGATGGGCAGGATGGCCTTTTTGTCCATTCTCATTGTCATCACTCCTTCGCCCCGTTAGCTTGCCCGTTTTTCCGCGAAGAAGCCTGTTTTTTGATTGGAAACTATTTCAAAATCAAAGACACCGGGCAGTGATCGCTGCCCTGGACCTCCGGGTGGATGGCCGCGGAATCCACCCTGCCGCGCAGGCGGTCGGACACAATAAAATAGTCGATACGCCAGCCCGCGTTCTTCTCCCGGGCGTGGAAGCGGTAGCTCCACCAGGAATAGGCACCCTCCTCCTCCGGGTGGAGCAGGCGGAAGGTGTCGGTGAAGCCGGAGGACAGCAGACGGGTCATGGCGGCCCGCTCCTGGTCGGAAAAACCAGCGTTCCCCCGGTTGGTCTTGGGGTTTTTCAGGTCGATCTCCTCGTGGGCCACATTCAGGTCGCCGCAGTATACCACCGGCTTGGTTTTGTCCAGGCTCTTCAGATAGTCCAGCAGGTCGTCCTCCCACTCCATGCGGTAGCCGATGCGGGCCAGTTCATTCTGCGCGTTGGGGGTATAACAGTTCACCAGCCAGAAATCGGGGTATTCCAGGGTGATAAGCCGCCCCTCGTGGCCGTGCTTGTCCAAGTCCATGCCATAAGCCGCGGACATGGGCTCGGTGCGGGCAAAGACAGCGGTGCCGGAATAACCCTTCTTGTCCGCCGAGTTCCAGAACTCGTGGTAGCCGGGCAGCTCCACTTCCGCCTGGCCCCGCTCCATCTTCGTTTCCTGGAGACAAATGAAATCGGCGTCCAAACCCAGCACGGACTCCGCAAACCCTTTTTTCATACAGGCCCGCAGGCCGTTTACATTCCAGGACACGAATTTCATGCCGGGTTCCTCCTCAAATCCGTTTTGGCCTCTTTCGCCAGCTCCCAGACTGCCAGCGCCAGCGCCGCCAGCACGGCCAGCGCCTCCAGCGCCATGACAAAGGTGAAGCCCCCCAGCCGGAGCACGCAGTTGAACTTCAGCCGCAGGAACACCAGATAGCTGGCCAGGGATGCCCCCTCCGCCAGCACCGCCGCCGGTACCCGCCTGGGGGAGGCGCAGGCCCAGCAGAGGGTGAACACATCGGCCAGAAAGAAGTATCGCTCGTGCATCCGGGGCAGGAAAAAAGGCACGCCCAGGCACAGCACAACCGCGGCGGCCATCGCTGTTTCCCGGCTCATCCGCCCCCGGAGCCGCCAGCCCAACGCCAGCAGGGCCAGCACCAGCAGCCCGGCGGCGGCGATGCCCAGGGCGGAGGCCAGTGTTTGGTCCACCTCCACGCCATAGGGGATAAACTGGTAGGCCGAGGGGGCGTTGAGCACCAGCCGGGGATACTCCCCCACCTGCTGAAAATAGACCCCCAAAATATCTTTCCACGGCTTGCCCAGCGCCGCGGCGGGCAGGACAATGGCCAGATAAGTCAGGGGGAACACCCACAGCTCCCGGAACTTCACCCGTTTGGCCAGCCACAGCACCCCCCAAAGGGGCAGCACAAAAATAGCCTGAAGTTTGAAGGAAAAGGCCAGCGCCATCAGCGCCACCGAGACCTTGCCCCGTCCCTCCAGAGCCAGCGCTGCGGCATGGATGGCCAGCGCGCCGTAAATCACGTCGCACTGGGCCCAATAGGCCCCGTTGAGCACCACCGTGGGCAGCAGCAGGGCGGTCCCAAAGGCGATCAGGGGAGCGGCGCTCCCCTGCCGTTCCCTGCCCAGGGAACGCACCAGCCGGAAGCAGCCCCAGGCCAGCAGCACGTCCCACAGGATGGAGAACAGCTTGTAGAGATACAGGTCGGGCGCGTCCAGATAGGAAATGGCGGCGATAAAGTACAGGTAAGGTATATTGTAGTCGCCCACGCTGCCCGCCATGGCGGCAAAGCCGCCGTTGGCCTTGAAGTAGGAGTACCAAGGGCTTAAAAAGTCGCTGAAGTCGTCGGTGACACAGTCCAGGCACAGCGCCCGGACCAGCATAGCCGCCCCCACGGGCAGCAGCATTGCCAGCAGCGCGTCCCGGCCGCAGCCCTCCAGCCGCAGCAGAAACAGCGCCAGAAGCGCCAGCGCGGCCAGCATCACCGCCATTCCGATGTGGTCAGCCGCGGCGCCCCGTTCCAGGCCGGCGCACACAAAAGAAGTTCCGCCCAGCGCCAGCACGCCCAGTGCGGCGCATACAGGCGGCAGGTATGTGTTCCACTGTTTTTTCACGGCCCATCCTCCCGGTGGTTTTTTGATTCCTTGTCAAAGCATCATACCACAGCCGCCGCCCCTTTGTCCAGCTATTCCACAACAGTTTTTTCCTTTCGGCTGTTGACTTTTTTCCCGGAAAGCCTTATTCTAAAAGATAGACTTTTCTCAAAACACCCATCCAATGAACTGGAGGATCATCATATGTGCGGATTTACCGGCTTCGTGTCCCGCTCCGCCCCCCCCGACGAGAACGCCCTGCGGGCCATGGGGGACACCATCCGCCACCGGGGCCCCGACGGCGAGGGGTACTACGTGGACGCCCACTGCGGCATCGCCCACCGCCGCCTGTCCATCATCGACCTGGAAAAAGGGCGGCAGCCCATCGTCAGCCCCGACGGGCGGTACGTCATCGCCTACAACGGAGAGACCTACAACTTCCGGCAGCTGCGGGAAGAGCTGGCCGCCAAAGGCCACAGCTTCCTCACCGACTGCGACACCGAGGTGGTGCTCCACGGCTATATGGAGTGGGGCGCGGAGGTGCTGAAAAAGCTGCGGGGGATGTTCGCCTTCGTCATCTGGGACAAAGAAAAGCGGGAGCTGTTTGGCGCCCGGGACCCCTTCGGCATCAAGCCCTTTTACTACGCCCTCATGGGGGACCTGTTCTTCTTCAGCTCCGAGTGCAAGAGCTTCCTCCCCCACCCCGGCTTCCACAAGGAGCTCAACCCCGCCGCCCTGAAGCTCTACCTCACCTTCCAGTACTCCGCCCTCAACGAATCCTTTTTCAAGGGCGTGTACCGGCTCCTCCCCGGGCACTGCCTCATCCACCGGCAGGGACGCACCGAGCTGTACTCCTACCACACCTTCTCCTTCGCGCCTGAGAATATGCCTTTAAAGCAGCGGGCGGCCCAGATCCGGGAGGTGGTGTCCGAGTCGGTGGAGGCCCACCAGATCAGCGACGTGGAGGTGGGCTCCTTCCTGTCCGGCGGCATTGATTCCAGCGTCATCGCCGCTTTGTCCCGCCCGGATAAAACCTATTCCGTGGGCTTTGCCAACAAGGATTTCGACGAGACCGGCGAGGCCAAGGCCCTGTGCAAAGAGCTGGGCCTGCGCAACATCTCCAAAACCATCACCGCGGAGGAATTTTTTGACGCCCTCCCCGCCATCCAGTATTACGCCGACGAGCCCAACGCCAACCTGTCCACCGTGCCGCTGTACTTCCTGTCCCAGCTGGCGGCCAGGGATGTGAAGGTGGTGCTGTCCGGCGAGGGGGCGGACGAGCTGTTCGGCGGGTATATCACCTACCACACCACCAAGCCCTACCGGCTGTACCGCAAGGCCCCTCTGGCCTTGCGGAAGGCGGTGGCCGGGGCCGTGGCCGGCCTGCCCCGCTTCCACGGCCAGGGCTTCCTCACCAAGGCCGCCAAGCCCATCGACGAGACCTTCATAGGGCAGGCGTTCATTTTCGGCAACGAGGAGGCCCAGCGGGTGCTCACCCCCGCCTACCGCTCCGATTTGACCTGGCACGACGTGACTGAGCCCTATTTCGAGGCCATTCAGGGCGCCGACGACCTGACCAAAATGCAGTACCTGGACCTCCACCTGTGGCAGCCCCTGGACATACTCCGCAAAGCGGACCGAATGACCATGGCCCACTCCCTGGAGCTGCGGGTGCCCTATCTGGACCGGGAGGTGTGGGCGGTGGCCCGGGCCATCCCCAGCTCCCAGAAAATGCGGGGCAAGACCATGACCAAATATCCCCTGCGCATGGCGGCGGTTCCCCTCCTCCCCGGCGACTGGGTCAAGCGGGACAAAAAGGGCTTCCCCGTCCCCTTTATCGCCTGGCTGCGGGAGGAAAAATACTACAACTGGGCCAAGGATCTGATCTCTCAGCCCTACGTGGCGGAATTCTTTGACCAGAAGTACCTTCTGGACCTGCTGGAACGGCACTACTCCAGGCAGGAGAAAACCCACCGCAAGCTGTACACCGTGCTGTCCTTTCTCATATGGTATCAGGTGTATTTCCCGGAAAAGTGCGGCGCGGAGCCGTTTGTGCCCAAGCAATGACGAAAACTCCCGCCGTTGGCCCAACGGCGGGAGTTCTATTTGGGGCCCCGCAAAGCCGACCTATGGCTTTGTGGGGAGAGGAGGGGCAAGGGAGCGTACGGAGCTTTCGCCGCAGGCGGAAGCGGAGTATAGCGGACTTTGCCCCGACGATGTCGAATTGCGGAAAAAACGTCAAACTATACTATTGAAAAAAGCATATCATTTCGCTATAATATCGGGTGAACTGTGGTCAGGCATCGCTTTTTTAGGAGGGCTCCTATGATACTGCGCGTCGGCATTGACATCGGCTCCACTACCGTCAAGGTGGTGGTGCTGGACGAGAATAACAAACTGCTCTTCCGCTCCTATGAGCGGCACTATTCCAAGGCCCGGGAGCGGGCCTGCGAAACCCTGCGCTCCATTGAGGATATGCTGCGGGGGAAGGACGTGCGCCTGGTGGTCACCGGCTCCGCCGGCCTGGGCGTCGCCAAGGCCGCGGGGCTGGACTTTGTCCAGGAGGTATACGCCACCGCCGCCGCGGTGAACGCCTACATCCCGGACACCGACGCCGTCATCGAGCTGGGCGGCGAGGACGCCAAGATCATCTTCTTCGGGGGCGCGCTGGAGGAGCGGATGAACGGCTCCTGCGCCGGGGGCACCGGGGCCTTTATCGACCAGATGGCCACCCTGATGAACGTCACGGTGAACGAGCTGGACGCGCTGTCCCTCAAGCATGAAAAAATCTATCCCATCGCCTCCCGGTGCGGCGTGTTCGCCAAAAGCGACATCCAGCCCATCCTGAACCAGGGCGGGCGGAAGGAGGACGTGGCCGCCTCCATCTTCCAGGCCGTCGTCGATCAGACGGTGGCCGGGCTCACCCAGGGCCGGGAGCTGAAAGGCAAAATCGTGTTTCTGGGCGGGCCCCTCCACTTCCTCATGGGCCTGCGGGAGCGGTTTGTGGACACCCTGCAATTGGACGGGGACCACGCCGTTTTCCCTGAAGATGGAGACTGCTTCGCCGCCATGGGGGCGGCGCTGTGCGCGTCGGACTACGAGCCCCAGCCCTTTGACCAGCTGCTGCGGCTGCTGGAGGAGAGCCGGGGGGCGACCTCGGTGGTGGACACCATGCCCCCCCTGTTTGAGAGCCAGGCGGATTATGACGCCTTTTCCGCCCGGCACAACGCCTCCACCCCGCCCCAGCTGGACATCAATACCTACCAAGGGGACGCATACCTGGGCATCGACGCCGGCTCCACCACCACCAAAATCGTCCTTATCGCCCCCGACGGCGGGCTGCTTTACACTTATTACCACTCCAACCTGGGCAATCCCGTGGCCATCGCCCTGGAACAGCTGCGGGAAATTTACCGCCTGTGTGGGGACCGCATCAGCATAAAGGGCTCCGCCGTCACCGGCTATGGCGAGGACCTCATCAAAAACGCCTTCTCCTGCGATCTGGGGCTGGTGGAGACGGTGGCCCACTACCGCGCCGCCGCCCACTTCAACCCCGACGTGGACTTCATCATCGACATCGGCGGGCAGGACATGAAGTGCTTCAAAATCCGCAACGGCGCGGTGGACTCCATCATGCTCAACGAGGCGTGCTCCTCCGGCTGCGGCTCCTTCATCGAAACCTTCGCCAAGGCCCTGGGCTACGACATCGCCGACTTCGCCAGACTGGGCCTGTTCACCCCAAAGCCGGTGAATCTGGGCTCCCGGTGCACGGTGTTCATGAACTCCTCCGTCAAGCAGGCCCAGAAAGATGGGGCTTCCGTGGAAGACATCAGCGCGGGGCTGTCCATTTCCATCGTAAAGAACGCCATCTACAAGGTGATCCGCGCCGCCAGCGCCGACGACCTGGGAAAACACATCGTGGTCCAAGGGGGCACCTTTCTCAACGACGCGGTGCTCCGGGCCTTTGAGCAGGAGCTGGGCCGGGAGGTCACCCGCCCCACCATCGCGGGCATCATGGGGGCATTCGGAGCCGCGCTTGCCGCCCGGGACCTGAAGCTGAACCAATCGGGCCTGTTAAGCAAATCCGCTTTACAATCGTTTTCCCACACCGCAAAGCCTGTCACCTGCAACCTGTGCACCAACCACTGCTCCCTCACCGTCAACAGCTTCGACGGCGGGCGGCGGTTCATCTCGGGCAACCGCTGCTCCCGTCCTCTGGGCAAGGAAAAGGTGGAGCTGCCCAACCTGTACCGCTGGAAATATCAAAAGCTCCGGGCCATGGAGGGCAACGGCTTCGGGGACGGCTCACGGGGCCGCATCGGCATCCCCTTCGGGCTGAATATGTACGAGAACCTCCCCTTCTGGTTCGAGCTGTTCACCCGGCTCAACTTTGAGGTGGTGCTCTCCCCCGAATCCTCCCGGAAGCTGTACATCAAAGGCCAGCGCACCATCCCGTCGGACACGGTGTGCTACCCTGCCAAGCTGCTCCACGGCCACGTGGAGGCCTTGGTGGAAGCAGGGGTGGATGCCATTTTTTACCCCTGTATGTCCTACAATTTCGATGAAAAGGCATCGGATAACTTCTATAACTGCCCGGTAGTGGCCTATTACCCGGAGCTTCTGGCCGCCAATATGCCCGATTTGAAAAAGACCCGCTTCCTCAACCCCTATGCCGGGCTCCACAGGCCAAAGGATTACGAGCGCATCGGCTCCCAGTGGTTCGCCGACGCCTTCGGCATCCCCCGCCGGGAGGCTGCCAGCGCCATCCGGGCGGCCTATCAGGCCTACGACCGCTACAAGGAGGAGGTCCACCGCACGGGGCAGCAGTTCATCGACCAGGCCCGCGCCCAGGGCCTGCCTGTCATCGTGCTGGCCGGCCGCCCCTACCATATTGACCCGGAGATCAACCACGGCATCGACGAGCTGGTGGGCTCCTTCGGCTTTGTGGTGGTCAGCGAGGACGCGGTGGCTTTCCACGAGGAATACGCTCCCCGGAAGGTGCTCAATCAGTGGACCTTCCAGGCCCGTATGTACAACGCGGCCCGGTATGTCTGCGCCCAGCCCGACATGGAGCTGATCCAGCTGGTGAGCTTCGGCTGCGGCACAGACGCCATCACCGGCGACGAGATGCGCTCTATTTTGGAGCAAGGCGGTAAACTTTACACCCAGCTGAAAATCGACGATATCAGCAATTTGGGCGCGGTCAAGATCCGTGTCCGCTCCCTGATGGCGGCTATGGAAGAACGCAAGCGCCGCCGCGCCTGACCCCAAGGAGGTTTTACCCATGGCTGAACTGAAATACAGCAAGGACGGGCGGCTCCTCTTCACCAAGGAGATGAAGGAGGAGTACACCATCCTCATGCCCCAGATGCTCCCCGTCCACTTTGGGATGTTCCGGCAGCTGCTGGAGCTGGAAGGCTACAAAGTGGATATGCTCACCACCAACCACAGGGGGATCGTGGACGAGGGTTTGAAGTACGTCCACAACGACACCTGCTACCCCGCCCTCCTGGTCATCGGCCAGTTGATCGACGCCATCAAAAACGGCGGGTACGACCCCCACAAGCTGGCCCTGTTCATCACCCAGACCGGGGGCGGCTGCCGGGCGTCCAACTACATCCACCTGCTGCGCAAGGCGCTGGAAAAGGCCGGCCTGGAGTTCGTCCCCGTCATCTCGGTGAACCTGTCGGGGCTGGAGAAAAACCCCGGCTTCTCCCTCACCCTGCCCCTGGTGCGCAAGCTCATCTACGCCATGCTGTACGGCGACCTGCTGGTCAACGCCGCCAACCAGGTACGGCCCTACGAACTCACCCCGGGCGATACCGACCAGATGCTGGACCATTGGCAAAAAAAGCTCATCGACGGCTTCCAGGCGGGCCGCGGCATGAACAGAAAAGAGATGCGGACCAATTTCGACGCTATTTTGGCCGACTTCGCCGCTATCCCCGTGTCCGGCGAGGAAAAAGTCCGGGTAGGCGTGGTTGGGGAAATCTACGTGAAATTCTCCCCCCTGGGCAACAACAATCTGGAGGATTTTCTGCTGTCCGAAGGGGCGGAGCCGGTGGTCCCCGGCCTCACCGACTTCATGATCTTTAAGATATTCAATCGAGAGGTGGACGTGAACATCTATGGCGGGCTCTGGGCCAAAAAGAAGTTCTGCCAGATCTTCAAGGGCTACATCGAGGCGTGCCAGCGGGACATGATTGCCGCGCTGAAAAAGACCCGTTTCCGTGCCCCCGGCACCTTTGAGGAGATGCACAAGCTGGTTCATGGCTACTTGGGGGACGGCAACAAAATGGGCGAGGGCTGGCTGCTTACCGGCGAGATGCTGGAGCTCATCCACTCCGGGGTGCCCAACATCGTATGCACCCAGCCCTTCGGCTGCCTGCCCAACCACATCGTGGGCAAGGGCATGATCCGCAAGCTGAAGGACGACTATCCCTACTCCAACATTGTAGCCATCGACTACGACCCCGGCGCCACAAAAATCAACCAGGAGAACCGCATCAAGCTGATGCTGGCCAACGCCAAAGCCCTGGCCAAGCAAGAGACAGAGAAAACGCTTGCGGGCGCAGGCGTGTAAAGAGGAGGCACTTGACATGAAATTAGCGGAAGCCCTACAGGAGCGGGCGGACCTGAACCGCCGGATACAGCAGCTCCAGCAGCGCCTGAACAGCAACGCCGTGGTTCAGGAGGGAGAACTGCCCGCCGAGGACCCTGCGGAACTTCTGGCCGAGCTGGACGGCTGCGTGGAAAATCTGGAGCGGCTTATCGCCCGGATTAACCTTGCCAACTGCCGCACCGAGGTCAACGGCGAAAATCTCACCTCCCTGCTGGCCCGGCGGGATATGCTGACAGTGAAGCTCGGCGCCTATCGGAATTTGGCCCAGTCCGCCAGCCAGGTGAGCCGCCGGGCCACTCGGACAGAGATCAAGCTTCTCAGCACCGTCAACGTGAAGGAGCTGCAGAAGCAAGTGGATCAAATGGCGAAAGAGCTTCGCCTGCTGGATAATTCCATCCAGGAAACCAACTGGAACACAGAACTGGACTGATTCGGCGGTTGTTTGGTAGCTTTCAGGGCGAACGCGGGCCAGCCGGAAATGGCTTAGACCGGCCTGCATGGTGTGTTATGGACAGCTCCGGGGTTCAAATCCCCGCGTATCGTTACGCCCAGACCGTGTACAATGGCATTGTTACGGAGCGCGGCTCCATTTATGGTGATTACCAACCGCGTTGACTGAGAGCGAGGGCGGGCAAGGGGAACTGCCGCCGGACCACGGATCCGCCCCAACCGGGGCGGGTCCGCTTTCCTTAGGAGGTTTTATGGACGAACTGAGATTTGTAGACGCCTGCACTGAGGCGCATTTCCGCGCCATGTCCCTGATCCACGCCCTGGGCTGGCGGGACACCTACGCGGACGCGCTGCCCGCCGACTACATGGCCCGCGAGATCACCGACGAGCGCTGGGTAGCGGTGTTTCGCCAAAATTATGTGACCCAGAACGGCGTGCGCGGCTTACTGCTGTACCGGGGAAACGCGCCGGTATCCTGCCTGAACTACTGCAAGGCCCGGACCGCCAATTATAACGTGGGCGGCATCTGCACCTTTGACAACGCCGCCTACGCCGACTGGGGGGAGATTGCGTCTTTCTACACCCATCCAGAAGAGCGGGGCCGGGGCTATGGGGGAGTGCTGTTTGAGGAGGCCTGCCGCCGGATGAAAGAGGCGGGGTTTCAGAATGCCTTCGTGTTCGTCCTCCGGGAAAACGAGAGGGCCCGGCGGTTCTACGCCTCCCATGGCTTCGCCTGGGACGGCACCCACGCCGATATCCCTTTTCCCCACAATACCGTCTGCGTAGACCTGCGGTATGTGAAAAAACTATAAAAAACCGCCGGGAATTTCTCGTTCCCGGCGGTTTTTTATTGCCCTGTTTCCCTTTCCCGCATACACTAAGGAAAAGGGGGGTTCGGTGTGCCGTGCCGTAATTTCAACCATTCTCAGTCCCAAGGCAGCGACCTGGTGGCCGCGGCGGCCGCCCTGTCTATCTGGATTGGGCAAGGCAAAACAGCGGATGAACTGGCAATCCTGGCCTCCCTGTTCGACCTCATGCGCAGCAACCTTGCCCTCATGGCGCTGAACACGGTGAGCGACGATATTCAACCCGGACAGCAGCGGACTCCTGCCCAGGCGGAAGCCCGGGCCGACTTCTACGACACCCTTATCGGCCCGACGCCCGGTCTCTTTGGATAAGCAGCTTCACCGCCTCCACGCCCACCCGGATGGCGGATTCGGTGTCCTCATCCCGGGTCTGGTCCAGCCCAGCGGCGTTTCGCTCCTGATTCCAGATCACGTGGAAAGCAGAGCCGCACCGCACGCCCCGGTGCGCCGCCACGGTAAATAACGCCGCGCTCTCCATCTCGGAGGCCAATACTCCCAGCCGCTTCCACGCCTCCCACTTGTTCTGAAGCTCATAGGATACCGGCATCCGCTCCGGGGCGTGCTGGCCGTAAAAGGAATCCTTACACTGCACCACCCCGGCGTGCCAGCGCCGTCCCGACGCCCTAGCCGCGTCCACGAGAGCGGTGAGCACCTCATAGTCCGCCACCGCGGGGAATTCCATGGGGGCGTACTCCCGGCTGGTCCCCTCCATGCGGACGGCCCCGGTGGCCACCACAATGTCCCCGCTGGTCACTTCCAGTTTAATGCCCCCGCAGGTGCCCACCCGGACAAAGGTATCCGCCCCTAGGTTGGCCAGTTCCTCCATGGCGATGGCGGCGGACGGCCCGCCAATGCCGGTGGAGGTGACAGTGACCCGCTCCCCCAGCAGTGTGCCGGTGTAGGTGACATACTCCCGATTGGTGGCCACATGAACGGGGCCGTCAAAATAGCGGGCAATCTTCTCACTGCGCCCCGGGTCGCCGGGAAGCAGGCAGTACCGCCCCACGTCGCCCTCTTTGCAGCTGATGTGAAATTGCCGTTCGGATTGGATCATGTCCGCACCTCATTTCTGTTCAATGTTCTCTCATTATAGCGGCTTTGGCGGCAAAAAGCAAGTCAGCCACGCCGCTTCTGTACCGCGCTCAGGCACAAACTCCAAAATGTCCCCCAGCTGGTAGTCCAGCGCTTCACAGATGGCCTCCAGGGCAGAGAACCGCGCCGCGCCGGGAACTCCGGCGGGGTCTTTGCCCTTATTCCTCCCAGGGATCGAACTCGTACACCCCGGGAGCCGTGGAAAGCTTCCGCACCGGCTCCGCCTTGGACCCGCGCCGGAACAGGGCCGCAAGCCCTTTACGGTCCAGAATAGGGAGGGCAACAGCCATGAGCACAATGACGCCCAGGGCGGCCAGAACCTCCGTCTCCTCCTCACTCTCCGGCAGGAGATTGAGAATTTGGCTGAAGCTGTTGAACACCATGTGCCCCAGGATGGATGGCCAAATGGAGCCAGCCCGCAGGTCGATGAAGCCAAACACGCACCCTAGCACAAAAGCGTAGCCAAACCAGACCGGGTGGCCGTGGCAGGCCCCGAATACGGCCGCGGCCAGCACCACCGCCAGCCACCCCGGCATCACCCGGCTGAGACGGTTCACGATCAGTCCCCGGAAGATCAGCTCTTCCACCACCGGGGCTACCACAACCACGGCGATGAAGCCCGCCAGGCTGGCGGTGGCAATGCTGGAAGCCGCCTCATTGTAGCTGTTCATCCACTCCTCCGGCAGGGCGGCCAGCACAAAGCTTACCACCAGAAACAGCCCCGGAGCCAGCGCCACCCCTGTCCATAAGGTTCTGCCGTCCACCCGGCGCAGCCACAGCGCGTCGCCGAGGGGTTTCCGCCGAATGAGGTAGACGGCCATAATTACGGCTATCGTAATCAGCCCGGAGACCAGCGTGTAGGTTTGGGCTCCGGCAGACAACAGCTCATAGGCTTCGTCCGTCTCCCCGCCTATACTCGCTTGAATGATGCCGGTGATCACCGTAGGCAGCATCACTAGAACCTGCATCCCCAAAAATAGGGCCACATAACAGCCGGATTTCAGCAGCGCCAGCAGAATATTTCCGGCCCGCTCCGCCCTGCCCGGCTTCATAGCGCAATCCCCCCCAGCACCTTACCGATGGAATCGTGGATGACCAGGTCCGCTTCGCTGTCGTAGGGGGTTGGGTCCCGGTTGATGAGCACCAGCTTATTCCCCCGGTAATAGTTGATGAGCCCGGCGGCGGGATACACCACCAGCGAAGTCCCGCCCACAATGAGCACATCCGCGTTGGCAATAGCCCGCACGGCTCCCTCCAGAATATCCTGGTCCAGCCCCTCCTCATAGAGCACCACGTCCGGCTTCACCAGACCGCCGCACACGGGGCAGCAGGGCACGCCCTCCCCCTCCGCGATGAAGTCCACGCCATAGAAGGCGCGGCATTTGGTGCAATAGTTGCGGTGAACGGAGCCATGGAGCTCATATACCGTCTGGCTCCCCGCCAGCTGGTGCAGGCCGTCGATGTTCTGGGTGACTACCGCCCGCAGCTTGCCCGCACGCTCCAGCTCCGCCAGCTTTAAATGGGCGGCGTTGGGCTTGGCGCCCAGGCAGAGCATCTTATCCCGGTAAAAGCGGTAAAATTCTTTGGTATGCCGGGCAAAATAGGTGTGGCTCAGAATTGTCTCCGGCGGCTGGTCGTACTGCTGGTTGTACAGGCCGTCCACGCTGCGAAAGTCCGGGATGCCGCTCTCGGTGGACACCCCCGCCCCGCCAAAAAAGACAATGTTATCGCTGCCTTGAATCCACTGCTGCAATTGCTCCTGCGGTGTCATGGCTGTTCCCTCCTTTGTGTGGATTATAGCACACTGTGCCCAAAAAGAAAAGCCCTCTCCACGGGGAAGAGGGCTTTCGGTCCCATTACCGGGCAGGAATGTGCCGCAGGCCACACCGTCCGTCAGCGGGCTAAAGTTCTTTTTGCCTACTTTTTTCTTTCAAGAAAAAGCAGGTCAGTCCTTCAT
Source organism: uncultured bacterium (assembly GCA_946548895.1). Lineage (GTDB taxonomy): Bacteria > Bacillota > Clostridia > Oscillospirales > Oscillospiraceae > Enterenecus. The sequence goes on from CAMNQF010000018.1 coordinate 46,571, forward strand.
CAGCAGGTACAAGACCGCCTTCTGGGCGTGGAGCCGGTTCTCCGCCTCCTCGAAGATCTCATCAGCGTGGGCCTCAAACACACCGGCGCTGATCTCCTCTCCTTTGTGGGCGGGGAGGCAATGCTGCACCATACAGCCGGGATGGGTGAGTTTCATCAGCGCTTCGTCCACGCAGTATCCTGTAAAGGCTTTTGCCCTGACAGCCCGTTCCTCCTCCTGGCCCATGGACGCCCATACATCGGTGATGACCACGTCGGCGTCCACCACCGCGTCGGCCGGCGCCCGAACCAGCTCAAATTTGCGGTCCGTCACCGTCTTGGCAAAGTCCAGCACAATGGGGTCCGGGTCGTATCCCTCCGGGCAGGCCACGGACACGTCCATTCCGCACTTCAGGCCGCCCACGATGAGGGAGTTGGCCATGTTGTTGCCGTCCCCGATGAAAGCCAGCTTCAGCCCTTCCAGCCGGGTCATCTTCTCCCGGACGGTCATCAGGTCGGCCAGCACCTGGCATGGGTGGGCAAAATCGGTGAGCCCGTTGATGACGGGAATGGACGCCTTCTTCGCCAGCTCCTCCACCTCCGCCTGGGCGAAGGTGCGGATCATGATACCGTCGCAATACCGGGCCAGCACCCGGGCGGTGTCCTCCACCGGCTCACCCCGGCCGATCTGGCTCTCTTTGCCGGACAGAAACAGGGCGTGGCCCCCCAGCTGGTACATCCCCACCTCAAAAGACACCCGGGTGCGGGTGGAGTTCTTCTCGAAGATCATGGCCAAGGTCTTGCCCTTCAGGTGGTCGTGGGCAATGCGGCGCTTTTGGCTGAACTTCATCTGGTCTGCCGTATCCAAAATCTCGTGGATGTCTTCCCGGGACAGGTCCAGCAGCTTAAGCAAATCTTTTTTCATGGGTATCTCCTCCGCTCAGGAAAGCGTCGCTTTCAGAATGGCCAGCCCCTTGTCCATCTCCTCTTTGGTGATGGTCAGCGGCGGCAGGAACCGCAGTCCCTGTCCTGCGGTGAGGGACAGCAGGCCCGCCTGATTCAGCCGGACGCACAGCTCTTTGTTGGAGAAGCCGTCCTCGACCTCCACGCCGATCATCAGCCCCATACCCCGGGTCTTGCCCAGGCAGGGCAAACCCATGGCTTCCATGGAGTCCCGCAGGTACTTGCCCTTCTCCTTCACCTGCCGGATGGCCTCATCGTCCAAAATGTCCAGCACCGCGCAGGCCGCGGCGGCGGACACCGGGTTGCCCCCAAAGGTGGAGGCGTGGTCGCCGGGGCCAAACACCTTCCGGCACCGCTCGTTCACCAGGAAGCCCCCCATGGGCAGGCCTCCGGCCACCCCTTTGGCGAAGGACACGGCGTCGGGCTGCACCCCGTACTGCTGGAAGCAGAACAGGGAGCCGGTGCGGCCGATACCGGTCTGCACCTCGTCCACCAGAAACAGCCAGTCACGGTCCTGGCACAGCTGGACCAGATCACGGACGAACTCCGGCTCCAGGGGCAGCACACCCCCCTCCCCCTGGACCAGCTCCACCAGTACGGCGCATACGTCGTGGCCCGCCGCCTGCTTTACGCTGTCCAGGCTGGGGTCCGCCCGTCGGAAGCCTTCGGTAAAGGGGAAAAAATACCGATGAAACACATCCTGGCCGGTGGCGGCCAGGGTGGTGATGGTCCGGCCATGGAAGGAGCGGTTCAAGGTGATGATGGTGCCCCGCCCCTCGCCATACTTCTCCCAGGACCACTTCCTGGCCAGCTTAATAATCCCCTCATTGGCCTCCGCGCCGGAGTTGCCAAAAAAGGCCGCCGCCATGCCGGACCGGGTGCAAAGCCGCTCCGCCAGCCTGGCGTAGGGCTCTGAGTAGTACAGGTTGGAGATGTGGCCCAGCTTGCCGGCCTGCTCCGACACCGCCGCCGTCCATTGCGGATGGGCGGTGCCCACCGACAGAACCCCTATGCCGGAGGCAAAATCAATGTACTCCCTGCCTTCCGGGCCGTACAGCGTGGCCCCGTGGCCGTGGTCCACCGCGATGGGATTGCGGCCATAGCTCTGGATCACATATTGGCGGTCCAGCTCCCTCAGTTCCTCAAAGGTCATTTCCATGTACTCCCCTTTACACCGTAATCATCGTGCCCACCCCGGCATCGCTCAAAAGCTCAATGAGGATGGAGTGGGGGATGCGCCCATCCAGAATGACAGTGCTCCGCACGCCGGATCGCACCGCCTCCACGGCGCAGTCGATCTTGGGGATCATGCCGCCCTTGATGACGCCGTCCTTCACCAGCCCCGGGATTTCCGAAGCCCGGGCGTGGGGGATCAGGGTGCCCTCGTCCTCCGGGTCGACCAGCAGGCCCCGCACGTCGGTGAGCAGCAGCAGCTTTTCCGCGTTCATGGCGATGGCCAGCTTGGCGGCGGCGGTGTCCGCGTTCACGTTATAGGCCATGGGGCCGTCGGTGCCCCGGGCCACGGTGGACACCACCGGGATATAGCCGTTGTGCAGGGCGTCCTCCACCACCGCCGGGTTCACTTTGGCGATGGAGCCCACCAGGCCGTACTTCTCGTCCAGCCGCACCGCCTGGAACAGATCGGCGTCCATGCCGCACAGGCCCACCGCCCGCCCCCCCTGGCCGTTGATGAGGGCGGCCAGGTCCTTGTTCACCTTGCCGCACAGCACCTGCTGGACCACCTCCATGGTCTCCCCGTCGGTGTACCGCAGGCCGTCCACAAACCGGGATTCATGGCCCAGCCGCTTCAGCATATCGCTGATCTCCGGCCCGCCGCCGTGGACCACCACCACCCGGACCCCCACCAGGGAGAGCAGGATGAGGTCGGAAATCACCGCCTGGCGCAGCTCCCCTGAGATCATGGCGTTGCCGCCGTATTTGACAATCACGGTCTTACCGTTGTACTTCTGGATATAGGGCATGGCCTCTGCCAGCACCTGGGCGCGGTCAATGAGGGAGGACATGGTTCAACCCACCTTTACTGTAATCAAGTTCTGTAGTCGCCGTTGATCTTCACGTAGTCGTAGGTCAGGTCGCAGCCCCAGCAGGTGGCCTCGTGGCTCCCCTCGTTGAGGGCGACTTCGATCACCACCTCGTCCTGGGTGAGGATCTTCTTGGCCAGCTCCTCGTCGAAGTCCAGGCCGGTGCCCTTCTCGCACACCACCACGCTCCCCTGGATGGAGGAAAAGCCGATGTCCACATATTCCGGGCGGAAGGGAGCTTTGGAGTAGCCCATGGCGCACAGCACCCGGCCCCAGTTGGCGTCCGCGCCAAACAGCGCCGCCTTCACCAGGGACGAGCCAACCACCGCCTTGGCCAGCCGCTCGGCGCTGTCCTCGCTGCGGGCGGAGCGGACGGTGCAGGTGATGAGCCGGGACGCCCCCTCCCCGTCGGCGGCAATGGCCCGGGCCATCGTCTCGCACACCTGGTGGAGGGCCTTGTAGAACACGGTGTAGCTGTCGTCCTTCCACTCGATCTGCTCGTTGCCCGCCATACCGTTGGCCAGCACCACGCACATATCGTTGGTGGAGGTGTCGCCGTCCACCGTTACCCGGTTGAAGGTGCGGGGAACGATCTCGTGGAGAGCGTCCTGGAGCACCTCATGGGTGATGGCGCAGTCGGTGGTGATGAAGCAAAGCATGGTGCCCATATTGGGGTGGATCATGCCGGAGCCCTTGGCAATGGCCCCGACGGTGACGGTTTTTCCGCCGATGCTGACAGATACGGCAGTTTCCTTTTTCACCGTGTCAGTGGTCATGACGGCATGGGCGGCGGCGTCAGAACCGCTGCCGTTCAACCCCTCCACCAGGGCGGGCATCCCCTTCTGAATGGCGGAGATGTTCAGCTCCTGGCCGATGACGCCGGTGGACGCCACCACAAAATCCCCCGGCTTCAAGCCGGTGGCCTGGGCGGCCAGGGCGCACATCTGTTCCGCGTTTTCGTGGCTCAGGGGAGCGCAGGCGTTGGCGTTGCCGCTGTTGGCCACAATTCCCCGGCACACCCCATCCTCCAGGTTGCCCATGGTCACATAGATGGGGGCGGCCTTCACCCGGTTCAAAGTATAGACGGCGGCGGCGGAACACTCCCGCTCTGACAGGATCATGGCCAGGTCGTTCTTGTCCGGGCTGCTCCCCGCTTTGACACCGCAGTGGACGCCGGCGGCTTTGAAACCCTTGGCGGCGCACACGCCGCCGGAAATCTCTTTCAACATGATCGCAACTCCTAATTCATATTGTTCCCTTTCGTTAAAAAAATCGAAAAGAAACTTTTAAGGTGAAACCGCGTTTCGTTTTCCTTATGACAGACTGAGCCCCATGGTCTCCTCAAACCCCAGCATCAGGTTCATATTCTGCACCGCCGCGCCGGAGGCGCCCTTGCCCAGGTTGTCCAACCGTGCGGTGAGCATCAACTGCTCTCCATTCCCGTTGACAAAGATCTGTAAAGTATCTTTACCTGCCAGGTTGTTGGAGCCGATAAAGCCGCAGCTGGGGGCGTCGGCGGGTCTCAGCCGGACGATGGAGCTTTCAGAATAATAGCCCTCATACAGGGCCCGGAGCGTTTCAATGGATTGCGCCCCTTCCAGCTGATTCACAAACAGCGGAACCGTCACCGTCATGCCCTGGGGAAAATCGCAGATCATGGGCATGAAGATGGGCTTCCGAGTAAGGCCGCTCACCGCTGTCATCTCCGGCAGGTGCTTATGGGCCAGCGACACGGCGTAATGCCGGGGGGAGTCCAGCTCCACGTCCCGTTCCGGGTCGGAATACTGCGCGATGGCCTTCTTCCCCGCCCCGGTGTAGCCGGACAGGGCGTGGCAAGCCACATACGCGGACCGATCCAGCACCCCCAGCTCCACCAGCGGCCGGACCAGAGACAGAAAGCCCGTAGCATAGCAGCCCGGGTTCGCCACCCGCCCGGCCGTTCGGATCTTCTCCCGCTGACCGTGGAGCTCCGGGAAGCCGTACACCCATCCCTCCGCCGTGCGGTGGGCAGAGGAGCAGTCAATAATCCTGGTGTGTCCATTGGTGACAAGGGAAACCGCTTCACGGGCTGCCCCGTCCGGCAAACACAGGAACACCAGGTCGGCGGCATTGAGCAGCTTGCGCCGCTCGTCCACATCCTTGCGCTTGTCCTCGTCAATGAGCAGCAGCTCAATGTCGTCCCGCTCCCCCAGCCGCTCGTAAATTTGCAGGCCGGTGGTGCCCTCTTTGCCGTCAATGTAAATTTTTGGCTTGCTCATGTTTGGTCACGTCCTATGCCGGCTTACGGCTCAAAATCGTACCGCTTCATGGTCTCCCGGTCCCGATACTCGTGCTTCTCGTAGTAGCCGATGAGCGCCCCGTCCCCGTCCCGCAGGGCTACCATGTATACGTCCTTGTTCTCTTTGTCATTTCGGAAGGTATAGATCAGGTTGTGGGACCGATCCGCCCCGAACCACTCCACCACACGCGCAATCATCTCGTTGGCCTTGGGGCTGTGGCAGTCCAGCAGGCTCCGCCCCACCAGGGCCATGCCGCCGTTTTTGGCGTACCGCTCCCCCGCCGCCGGATTCATGTAGAGCACTGTGTGATTCAAGTCGCACAGCACCACCGGGGCCCGGTCCTGCTCCAGGACACTTTTAAGATAAGGCAATAGATTCATGCGCTTCTCCAATCATTCCCGACCGTGCCGCCACAAACTCCTCAATGAGCGCGATCTGCTGCTTCACGCTCTCTTCCGACGGGCCGCCGTACACCTTGCGCTCGTTGACGCAGGTCTTGAGCTGGAGGGCGTCGTACACGCTCTCATCGAACAGCCCGGAGATGGCCCGGAAGTCCTTCAGCGGCAGGGTGTCAAGGCTTTCCCCTGTACGGATGCACATATGGACCAGCCGGCCCACGATCATGTACGCCTCCCGGAAGGGCATCCCCTTCTTCACCAGGTAGTCGGCGCAGTCGGTGGCGTTGATGAAGCCCACGGAGGCCGCCCGGGCCATGTTCCTGTCCTTCACCGTCAGGGTGTCCAGCATGGCCGCAAATACGGGGACGCACAGCTCCACGGTGTCGATGGCATCGAACACCGGCTCCTTGTCCTCCTGCATATCCTTGTTATAGGCCAGGGGCAGGCCCTTCATCACGGTGAGCAGGGTGATGAGGGAGCCGTATACCCGCCCCGTTTTGCCCCGGACCAGCTCGGCCACGTCGGGATTCTTTTTCTGGGGCATGATGGAGGAGCCGGTGGAATAGGCGTCGTCCAGCTCCACGAACTTGAATTCCCAGGAGCACCACAGGATGATCTCCTCGGAGAACCTGGACAGGTGCATCATCAAAATGGACAGGGCGGACAGCAGCTCAATGGCGTAGTCCCGGTCGGCCACCGAGTCCATGGAATTGTCGGTGGGCTTGGCAAAGCCCAGGGCCGCGGCGGTCTGGAAGCGGTCCACGGGATAGGTGGAGGTGGCCAGCGCCCCGGAGCCCAGGGGGCACTCGTCCATCCGTTCCATGCAGTCCTCCAGGCGGGTCACGTCCCGCTTGAGCATATTGGCGTAGGCCATCATGTAATGGCCGAAGGTGGTGGGCTGGGCCCGCTGGAGATGGGTGTACCCCGGCATGACGGTGGACAGGTTGGCCTTGGCCTTTTTTACCAGCACCTTTTCCAGGTCAAGCACCAGGCCGATGATGCGGGGAATCTCCTCCTTCACATATAGCCGGAAGTCGGTGGCCACCTGGTCGTTCCGGGACCGGGCGGTGTGCAGCCGCTTGCCCGTCTGCCCGATGCGCTGGGTCAGAAGGGCCTCAATGTTCATGTGGATGTCCTCGTTATCCAGGGAGAACTCCACCTGGTCCGCCTCGATGTCAGCCAAAATGGCCTGGAGGCCCTCCACAATCTTCTCCGCCTCGTGTTCCTCAATGACCCCGGTCTTGCCCAGCATGGCGGCGTGGGCCATAGAGCCCCGGATGTCCTGCTCATACAGCCGGGCGTCAAAGCCGATGGACGAGTTGAAGTCGTTGACCAGGGTGTCGGTCTCCTTCTGGAAACGGCCCGCCCAGAGTTTCATAATGATCGCTCCTTAACGGATAAAATTTGTTCTCTGCGCCGGCTCCCGCTCGGGGAGGCCATAGGCGTCCTTGCCCAACTGGATGCTCTTCATCAGGAAGGCCATGTTCCGGGCCAGGGTGCGCATGGTCTGGAGGCCCTCGGCGTCTCCCGACGCCTCGCCGGGCAGACGGCCATGGATGCTGTTCCAGTACTGGCTGGAGGCCACCGGCATCCCAGAGATGGTGAAGAACTTGTTCAGCTCGTCGAAGGTGGCGGACAGCCCGCCCCGGCGGGCGGCCACCACCGCCGCGCCCACCTTCATCCGCTTGTCGAAGGGGGTGCTGTAAAACAGCCGGGTGAGAAAGGCCACCAGGGTGGCGTTGGCGGAGGCGTAGTACACCGGGCTGCCCACCACCAGGCCGTCGCAGGCCTCGAACTTGGCCGCGGCCTCGTTCACCGCGTCGTCAAAGACGCAGCGGCCCTTCTCCGCGCACTGCCCGCAGCCGATACAGCCCCGGATCACCTGGCTGCCGATGTGAAGGAGCTCGGTTTGAACGCCTTCCTGGGCGAAAATGTTCTCCATCTCTCCCAGGGCCGCGGCGGTGTTCCCGTTGGCTTTGGGGCTGCCGTTAATCATCAATACCTTCATGGCCGTCCTCCTTATCGCTATCACGTTATCGTTATCACGCCTCGCCTGTTCGCGACGCGCGGCTTCGCTCCGGCTCAGGCAAAACCCGCCTCCGCTGTGCGGCGGCTGGGCCTTTGCCCTCGCTCCGTTCCATCGCGCTGTTCACAACGGCTCGGACGCTTACAGCTTCCCCCGCTCCCGCAGCGCCTGGACCTTGTCGGGCAGGCCCCACAGGTTGATAAACCCGGTGGCGTCGTTCTGGTTGTAGTCGCTCTCCTCAAAGGTGACAAGATTCTCGGAATACAGCGTCTCGGGAGAGGTGACGGAGGCGGTGATCATATTGCCCTTGTACAGCTTCAGCTTCACCGTGCCGGTGACGTGCTTCTGGGTGTCCACCGCGAAAGCCTGAAGGGCCTCCCGCAAGGGGGTGAACCACTTGCCGTTATACACCAGGTCGGCGAAATCCACCGCCAGCTTGGACTTCATGTGCTTGGTGTCCTTGTCCACGGTAATCATCTCCAGAACCTCGTGGGCCCGGTAGAGAATGGCGCCGCCCGGAGTCTCGTACACCCCCCGGTCCTTCATGCCCACCAGCCGGTTCTCCACGATGTCCAGCAGGCCGATGC
>CAMNQF010000019.1 GCA_946548895.1 uncultured bacterium
TGCTGGCCCACAACAAGACCCTGGCCGCCCAGCTGTGCGCCGAGTTCAAGGAGTTCTTCCCCCACAACGCGGTGGAGTACTTCGTCTCCTACTACGACTACTACCAGCCGGAGGCGTACATCCCCCACACCGATACCTTTATTGAGAAGGACTCCTCCGTCAACGAGGAGATCGACCGGCTGCGGCTGTCCGCCACCGCGTCCCTGCTGGAGCGGCGGGACGTGATCGTGGTGTCCTCCGTGTCCTGCATCTACGGCCTGGGCGAGCCGGAGGACTTCGCCAAAATGATGGTGGCCCTGCGGGTGGGGGCGGTCATCAAAATCGAGGACCTGCTGAAAAAGCTGGTGGCCATCCGCTACGAGCGCAACGACATCGCCTTCGAGCGCAATATGTTCCGGGTCCGGGGGGACACGGTGGAGGTCTGGCCCGCCTACTGGAAGGACACCGCCATCCGGGTGGAATTCTTCGGGGACGAGATCGACCGCCTCAGCGAGATCAACGTGGTGACGGGGGCCCCCATCCGGCGGCTGAACAACATCCCCATCTGGCCCGCCACCCACTACGTCACCCCCAAGGAGAAGATGGACGCCGCCATCCAGGACATCTACAAGGAGATGGAGGAGCGGGTGGCCTTCTTCGAGGGCGAGAACAAGCTCATCGAGGCCCAGCGCATCAAGCAGCGCACCATGTACGACATCGAGATGATGCAGGAGCTGGGCTACTGCTCCGGCATTGAGAACTACTCCCGGGTCATCGAGGGCCGGCCGGTGGGCTCCCCGCCCCACACCCTGCTGGACTACTTCCCCAAGGACTTCGTGCTGTTCATCGACGAGAGCCACGCCACCCTGCCCCAGGTGCGGGCCATGTTCAACGGCGACCGGGCCCGGAAAACCACCCTGGTGGAGTACGGCTTCCGCCTGCCCTGCGCCTTTGACAACCGGCCCCTGAAATTCGACGAGTTCGAGAAGCGGCTGAACCAGGTGGTGTACGTGTCCGCCACCCCCGGCGAGTACGAACGGGAGCGCTCGGGCCAGATCGTGGAGCAGGTGATCCGGCCCACCGGCCTGCTGGACCCCCGGGTGGAGGTCCGCCCGGTGGACGGCCAGATCGACGACCTCATCGGGGAGATCACCGCCCGGACCGCCCGGGACGAGCGCGTGCTGGTCACCACCCTCACCAAGAAGATGGCGGAGAGCCTCACCGACTACCTCAAGACGGCGGGCATTCGGGTGCGGTATATGCACCACGACATCGACACCATTGAGCGGATGGAGATCATCCGGGACCTGCGGCTGGGGGAGTTCGACGTGCTGGTGGGCATCAACCTGCTGCGGGAGGGCCTGGACCTGCCGGAGGTCAGTTTGGTGGCCATTCTGGACGCGGACAAGGAGGGCTTCCTCCGCTCGGAGACGTCGCTGGTCCAGACCATCGGCCGGGCGGCCCGGAACGCCGACGGCGTGGTCATCCTGTACGCCGACTCCATTACGCCCTCTATGCGGAGGGCCATGGACGAGACCCAGCGCCGCCGGGAAAAGCAGGACGCCTTCAACAAGGCCCACGGCATCGTGCCCAAGACGGTGAAGAAGTCGGTGCGGGAGCTGATGGTGCTGTCCGCCGAGGAAAAGCCGGACTACAACGACAAGCAGCTGTCCCAGATGACCAAGCTCCAGCGAATGGAGGCCATCGCCAGCCTGGAAAAGCAGATGAAGGAGGCGGCCAAGATGCTGGAGTTCGAGGTGGCCGCGGCCCTGCGGGACCAGATCATCAAGCTGCGGGGCGAAGGAAAATAAACAGCGCGCATTCCCGCCCCGCGGGCGGGGATGCGCAGACAGGAGCGTTTCATGTCCAAGCAAAAAGAGGAAAAAACCAACGTCATGCGGGTGCTGGACCAGAAAAAGGTGCCCTACACCCCCCACACCTACCCGGCGGGGGACGCCGCCCCCGACGGCGTGAGCGTGGCCCGGATGCTGGGCCAGGACCCGGCGGCGGTATTCAAGACCCTGGTGGCCAGGGGGGCCTCCGGCGGGTACTACGTGTTCGACATTCCGGTGGCGGCCACGCTGGACCTGAAAAAGGCGGCAAAGGCGGTGGGGGAGAAATCCATCGCCATGCTCCCGGCGAAAGAGCTGCTGCCCCTGACGGGCTACGTCCACGGGGGCTGCTCCCCGGTGGGGATGAAAAAGCGGTTCCCCACCGTGTTCCATCAGAGCTGCCTGGACCAGAAAACCATCTGCGTGTCCGCCGGGAAGGTGGGCTTCCAGGTGGAGGTGAGTCCAGCGGACCTGATGTCCCTGACGGGCGCGTCCGCCGCCGACCTGACTGCGGAGGGATAACATATGACGGAACAGTCGAAAAAGGTCCTGGCCGAGATGCAGGTGCGCAAATCCAGGCGGCAGAAGGAGGACTTCCGCGCCTGGCTGTGCCACGAGTTGGAGGCGGCGGGCTACGCCCCCGCCGTGGAGGAGGGCTTTGCCGCCCGCAACGTGGTGGCGGGGGACCCGGACAAGGCCAAGGTCCTGCTCACCGCCCACTACGACACCCAGGCCGTCCTGCCCGTCCCCAACTTCATCACCCCCCGCAACCCGTTTTTCTTTGTGCTCTACCAGGTGCTCATCGTGCTGCCGCTGTTCCTCGCGGTGGGGCTGGCGGAGGGCCTCATCTTTGCCTTTGCCCCGGGATTTGTGGCGTGGTGGCTGGCGCCGCTGTCCTGTCTTTCCATCTGTATCTTTTTTATCTGGTGGCTGCTGGACGGCAAAGCCAACCGGCACACCGCCAACGACAACACCAGCGGTGTGCTCACCCTGCTGGAAACCGCCCTGGCCCTTCCCCCCGAGCACCGTGACCGGGTGTGCTTTGTGTTCTTCGACAACGAGGAAAAGGGGATGTTCGGCTCCGCCGCCTTTGCCAAGAAGCACAAAAGCGCGAAGAAACACACCGTGGCGCTCAACTTCGACTGCGTGGGGGACGGGGACTCCATCCAGTTTTTCCCCCAGCGGCGGCTGAAAAAGAACGAGGCCGCCCTGGAGCGCCTGGAGGCCGCCTTTCTCCCGGCGGCGGGCAGGGATGTGCAGGTGGTGCGGGGCTTCAGCCTGTACCCCTCCGACAACGCCAATTTCAAAAAGGGCGCGGGGGTGTGCGCATTGAAGCACAAAAAAGTGGTCGGCTACTACATGGACCGCATCCACACCAACCGGGACACCATTTTGGACGAAGCAAACATCGCCCTGCTGCGGGACGGCTGCCTGCGGTACGCCGCCGCCCTGGACTGACATGGCCAGCTGGAACCCGTGGCACGGGTGCCATAAGGCCTCTCCCGGCTGCGCCAACTGCTACGTCTACCGGGGGGATGCACGCCGGGGGCTGGACGCCTCCCGGGTGTACCGCACAAAGGCCTACGACCTGCCCCTGCGGCAGAAGCGGAACGGAAGCTGGACCATTCCCCCCGGCGACATGGTGTGGACCTGCTTCTCGTCGGACTTCCTGCTGGAGGACGCCGACGAATGGCGGCCCTGGGCCTGGGCCATGATGAAGGTGCGGCGGGACCTGAACTTCTTCTTCATCACCAAGCGCATCCACCGCCTGGCGGACTGCCTGCCCCCGGACTGGGGGGAAGGCTATGACAACGTGGCCATCTGTTCCACGGCGGAGGACCAGGAGCGGGCCGCTCTTCGCCTGCCCATCCTGAAAACCGCCCCCATCAAGCACAAATCCATCACCTGCGAGCCCCTGCTGGGACCCATTGACCTGACCCCCTGGCTGGGGCCGGACATCACCCAGGTGGTGGCGGGGGGCGAGTCCGGCCCGGACGCCCGCCCCTGCCGGTACGAATGGATCCTGGACCTCCGCCGCCAGTGCGTGGAGGCCGGGGTGCCCTTCCTGTTCAAGCAGACCGGGGCCAGGCTGGTGAAGGACGGGAAGCTGTACCGCATCCCCAGAAAGTTCCAGCACAGCCAGGCCCGGAAGGCCGGCGTCAACTACCGCTGCCGGACCTTCCGCCCCAGGCACGACGGGCGGGAGTGGACGGTATCCCATGGGGAAGTATTTTGAGGAGGTCGAGCTTATGAAATACGCCTGGTTGGACGAATACCTGCTGGGCAAACCCGGCGCGGAAAAGGATTTCAAGATCGAATGGGGCTGGCACCGCTATATGGTCCGGGGCAAGCTGTTCGCCGCCGTATGCTCCCCCAGGGGAATGAAGGACGAGCGGTACAACGATCACGACCTGGTGAACCTGAAGTGCGACCCCCGGCTGGCCGAGGCCTTTCGGGAGCAGTACCCGGAGATACTCCCCGGCTTCTACTGCGACAAGCGGCTGTGGGTGGCCGCCCTGCTGGACGGGGACCTGCCCGATGTCGTGCTGAGGGACCTGTGCGATATGTCCTACGAGCTGGTGGCGTCCAAGCTGCCCAAATACGTCCAGAGGGAGCTGAAGGGCGAGTGACCGCCCGGAAAGAGAGGAGCGCTGTATATGGCTTTTGTGTCCCTGTTTTTCATGTTCCTGCTGTGGCCCGTGTGGATTATCATGATCGCCCTGGCCTTCCTCCTGCCCTGGCTGGGCATGGCGCTGACCACGGTGGCGGCGGTTCTGCTGGCCGCCAACGCGGGCTTTTTGGCGCTGCTGCTGTTCATCCGCTTCAAGTGGAAGGCCACCGGGCGGATGGAAAAAACGTTTATTAACAGCTACGAGGGCTGGAGGCGGTACGCCCTGCTGTCGGTGAAGCTGCTGCTCAACGCCGGGGTGGTGTGGGAGATCATCGTGGTGCTGGCGTGCGCCGCCCTGCTGATTTTCCAGCCCTGGAACGCCGTCCTGCCCTGAATGGCGGACCGCTTTAAAAAGTTGTAAAAATGGGGCTTGACATTAAAAATTAGTTTCATTATCCTTATATCGGGCCCAAATTTGAAGAAAACCGAGGAGAACACCCATGCAGGACAAGATCGTCATCAAAGGCGCGAGAGAAAACAACCTGAAAAACATCGACGTCACCATCCCCCGGGACAAGCTGGTGGTGCTCACCGGCCTGTCCGGGTCGGGCAAGTCCTCACTGGCTTTCGAGACGCTGTACGCCGAGGGCCAGCGGCGGTATGTGGAGTCCCTGTCCTCCTACGCCCGGATGTTTTTGGGCCAGATGGAAAAGCCCGACGTGGACTACATCGAGGGCCTGTCCCCCGCCATCTCCATCGACCAGAAAACCACGTCCAAAAACCCCCGTTCCACCGTGGGCACGGTGACGGAGATTTACGACTATCTCCGCCTGCTGTGGGCGCGCGTCGGAACCCCCCACTGCCCCAAATGCGGCAAAGAGATCAAGCAGCAGACCATCGACCAGATCATCGACCAGGTGCTCACCCTGCCCCAGGCCACCCGCATCCAGGTGCTGGCCCCCGTCATCCGGGGGAAGAAGGGCGAACACACCAAGGTGCTGGAGGACGCCCGGAAGTCGGGCTACGTCCGGGTGCGGGCGGACGGGTCGCTGTACGACCTCACCGAGGAGATCAAGCTGGACAAAAATAAAAAGCACTCCATTGAGGTGGTGGTGGACCGGCTGGTGATCCGGGAGGACGTGGCCCGGCGGCTCACCGACAGCGTGGAGACCGCCTCCAACCTGTCCGGCGGCATCGTCATCATCAACGTGGCGGACGAGGACCGGGATATCCTGTTCTCCCAGAACTACGCCTGCGAGGACTGCGGCGTGTCCATCGAGGAGCTCACCCCCCGGATGTTCTCCTTCAACAACCCCTACGGCGCCTGCCCCGCCTGCACGGGGCTGGGCAGCCAGATGAAGATTGACCCGGACCGCGTTATCCCCAACCGCTCCCTGTCCATCCTGGAGGGGGCCATCACCGCCTCCGGCTGGAACCACATCAAGTCGGACGGCATCTCCCGGATGTACTTCGACGCCCTGGCCAAAAAGTACAAGTTCAAGCTCACCGACCCGGTGGAGAAGCTGTCCAAAGAGGTGGTGGACATCATTCTCTACGGCACCAAGGGGGAGAAGCTCACCCTGAACTACGACCAGCCCAGGGGCAAGGGCACCCTGTACCAGCCCTTCGAGGGCATTGTGAACAACCTGGAGCGCCGCTACCGGGAGACCCAGTCCGACGCCATGAAGCGGGAGATCGAGGAGTGCATGAGCGAGTGCCCCTGTCCCGAGTGCCAGGGGAAGCGGCTCAAGCGGGAGGCCCTGGCCGTCACCGTGGGGGGCAGCTCCATCCACCAGTTCTGCGAGAAGCCGGTGGACGAGGCCCTGGCCTTCCTGGACACCATCACCCTCACCGACACCCAGGCCATGATCGCCGACCAGATCCTGAAGGAGATCCGCGCCCGGCTGGGCTTTTTGAAGTCGGTGGGCCTGCAGTACCTGACCCTCACCCGGCAGGCGGGCACCCTGTCCGGCGGCGAGAGCCAGCGCATCCGGCTGGCCACCCAGATCGGCTCCTCCCTGATGGGGGTGCTGTATATTCTGGACGAGCCGTCCATCGGCCTGCACCAGCGGGACAACGATTTGCTGCTGGGCACCCTGAAGCACCTGCGGGACCTGGGGAATACGCTGATCGTAGTCGAGCACGACGAGGACACCATGCGCGCCGCCGACTACATCGTGGACATCGGCCCCGGGGCCGGGGTCCACGGCGGACAGGTGGTGGCCTGCGGCACCGCCCAAGAGGTGATGGACACCCCCGGCTCCATCACCGGCGACTACCTGGCGGGACGGAAAAAGGTGCCTGTCCCGGCAGAGCGGCGGCCGGGCAACGGCCACGTCCTCACCGTGCGGGGGGCGGCGGAGAACAACCTGCGGCACATCGACGTGAGCTTCCCCCTGGGCACCTTCATCGCGGTGACGGGAGTATCCGGGTCGGGCAAGTCCTCCCTGGTGAACGAAATCCTGTACAAGCGGCTGGGGGCGGAGCTGAACCGTACCAAGGCCCGGCCCGGAAAGCACGACGGCATGGAGGGCATCGAGTTTTTGGACAAGGTCATCGCCATCGACCAGTCCCCCATCGGCCGCACGCCCCGGTCCAACCCCGCCACCTACACGGGGCTCTTCAACGACATCCGGGAGCTGTTCGCCTCCACCCAGGACGCCAAGACCCGGGGCTACGGCCCGGGTCGGTTCTCCTTCAACGTCCGGGGCGGGCGGTGCGAGGCCTGTTCCGGGGACGGCCTGCTGAAAATCGAGATGCACTTCCTCCCCGACATCTACGTCCCCTGCGAGGTGTGCAAGGGCAAGCGGTACAACCGGGAGACCCTGGAGGTGCGCTACAAGGGCAAGAACATCCACGAGGTGCTGGAGATGACGGTGGAGGAAGCCCTGCCCTTCTTCGAAAACCTACCCCGGCTGTACAACCGGGTAAAGACCCTCAAGGACGTGGGGCTGGGCTACGTGAAGCTGGGCCAGCCCTCCACCACCCTGTCCGGCGGCGAGGCCCAGCGGGTGAAGCTGGCCACCGAGCTGTCCAAACAGTCCACCGGGTCCACGGTGTATATCCTGGACGAGCCCACCACCGGGCTCCACACCGCCGACGTCCACCAGCTGGTGGAGGTCCTCCAGCGGTTTGTGGACAAGGGGAACACGGTGGTGGTCATCGAGCACAACCTGGACGTCATCAAGACGGCGGACTATATCATCGACCTGGGCCCGGAGGGGGGCTCCGGCGGCGGCACGGTGGTGTGCACGGGCACACCCGAGGAGGTGGCTCGGCACCCCGGGAGCTACACGGGCAAGTATCTGAAAGCAGTGCTGGGATAGGCCGAAGCGGCAGGAAAAGAGGCTTTTTATGGATATGCAAGTACTTCCCGCGGACCTGATGCGGTGGCTGACGGAGACCTCCGCTGGAGAATTCACCCTTACGATACTGGTGTCCATGATCCCGGTGGTGGAGCTGCGGGGGGGTATTCCCTTCGGGGTGGCCGCGGGGCTGCCGGTGTGGGCGGCCTTCCTTGCCGCCGTCATCGGCAACCTGATCCCCGTCCCCTTCATCATCGTCTATATCCGGCGGATCTTCCAGTGGATGCGCCGGAGGATCCCCGCGCTGAACCGCATGGTGGACTCCCTGGAACGCAAGGCGCATTTGAAGGGGCAGAAGGTGACAAAATACAAGTACCTGGGGCTGATGCTGTTTGTGGCCATCCCCCTGCCCGGCACCGGGGCGTGGACGGGCTCCCTGGCGGCGGCGTTTTTGGATATGCCTCTGCGGAAGGCCATTCCCTCGGTGGTGGCGGGGGTGCTCATCGCGGGCATGGCCATCAGTATTTTGACCTACGGCGTGGCAAGCCTGTTTTAGAAGCGCGAGGATAGCCGCGGGCCCAACGGCCGTGTGACAAGAAAGGAAGGCTGACATCATGTACCTTTACCTGGTCCGCCACGGCCAATCCACCGGCAACGAGCGGCAGCTGTTTTTTGGCCTGCGGGATCATCCCCTCACCGAACTGGGCCGGGAGCAGGCCCGGGAGGCCGCGGAGAAACTGAACGAGGTGGAGTTCTCCCGGTGCCTGTCCAGCCCCCTGTCCAGGGCGTGGGACACCGCTATGATCTGCACCGGGGGCCGCCACGTGGTCCCCGAGTCCTGCCCCGCCATTCTGGAACAGGATATGGGAGAACTGGAGGGCCTCACCTGGGGAGCGGCGGAGGCCCGGTTCGGCGACCACATCGGGCTGCTGCTCAACGACTGGTTCCACACCACGCCCCCCGGCGGCGAGCCCCCCGCCCGGATGCTGGAGCGGGTGGGCGGCTGCGTGGACGGGCTGGTCCGCCGGGGAGAGGATACCCTGCTGGTAGCCCACAACGGTTCGCTGTCCCTGGTTCTCCTGCACCTGGGCCTGGTCAAAGAGAACGACCTGTTCCGGCGGGAGTGGACCTTCCGCCACGGGTGCTACTCCGCCGTCCGGGTTGACGGGTCCGGGGCGGAGCTGGTCCGCTTCAACCGGTGACAAAACACCGCCCCCCGGCATAGGATGCCTCAGCAAGCAAAGGAGGCGGCGGATATGGGGTCGGTCTTTCAATTTCTGGCGGTGCTGCTGGCGGCTTTCGGGCTGGTGAGCCTGGGCTGGCTGGCCATGGGGGCGCTGCTGCTGCCCGGGGTATGTCCCTCCCGCATGGTGGTGGACGCCCAGGGGGACGGCGGCGGCCTGGAGCAGACCGTCAAGGCCCTGCTGTGGCTGCGGCGCACCGGGCTGTGGTGGGGCGAGGTGGTCATCCGGGACCGGGGTCTGGACCGGGATGGCATCGCCCTGGCCCAGGCCCTGGCGGAGCAAAACGGGGTGGCCTTCTCCCCGGAGGAGCTGGATACCGTCTGACCGGCGGCGCGGTGAAAAACGCCCGCGGAGCCTTTGATCCCGCGGTGTTCGCGGACTATTTGGAGGGGAAACACACCATTTTATACAGACTGTGAGGAAACGCTATGGAGACAGATTTCAGGCAGATTGAGGCTCAGGCCCGGACGGCGGCGGTGGAACTGCTGGACGCCGCGGGGCTGCGGGCCGGAGACATTTTTGTGGTGGGCTGCTCCTCCTCGGAGGTGCTGGGGGGCCGGATCGGCAAGGCTTCCAGCATGGAGACAGCGGAGGCGGTATTCAGCGGCGTCTATCCCGTCCTGCGGGAGCGGGGGGTATACCTGGCCGCCCAGTGCTGCGAACACCTGAACCGCGCCCTCATCGTGGAGGCGGACTGCGCGGACAAGTACGGCCTGGAGCCGGTGTGCGTGGTGCCCCAGCCAAAGGCGGGGGGTTCCTTCGCCTCCCAGGCGTGGCGGCGCTTCCAGCGCCCCGCGGCGGTGGAACATATCCGGGCCCACGCCGGGCTGGACATCGGCGGCACCCTCATCGGAATGCACCTGCGGGACGTGGCGGTACCTGTGCGCCTTAGCCTGGACCACGTGGGCCAGGCCATCCTGCTGTGCGCCCGCACCCGGCCCAAGTTCATCGGCGGAAGCCGGGCCGTCTACGAATAAAAACAAGCGGTACAGCCATACGCTGTACCGCTTGTTTTTTCAGCCGCCGTCCTCCTCCGGGGGTTCGGCAAGATGAAACACATACCGCTCCAGCCCCGGCCACGCCGCCAGGCAGGCCGTCAGCCAGAACAGGGAAAAGGCGATGGACGCCAGCACAAAGGTGGAGTAGGGAAAGGCCATCAGGTATGCGGCGGCCAGCGCCGCCAGAAACGCCAGCGCCGCCAGGTTCTGGGGCAGGCGCACCAGCACCAGCAGCAGGGCGCTGCGGACGGCCTCTCCCAGCCCCAGCTCGGAGAACTCCAGCAGGGGGAACAGGGAGAACAGGGACATCGCCAGCACCGCCATGGCCGCCGCCAGCAGAAACGCCGGGGCGGCCAGCAGGCCGTTTTCCGCCATGCCGCTGCCGTAGAAGCCCACGCCGTACCCGGCGGCGGACAGGGCCAATGCCATGGCGGCCCCCGCCGCCGTGGTCCGCCCAAAGCCCCGGCGGAACGCAGCCCACCAGTCGGGCCACAGGTCCAGGGGCTCCCCCCGCAGGAGCAGCACGCACACCCGGGTCAGCGCCTTCAGCGCGGCGGGGATGGTCACCACCGGCAGGCAGAACAGGCAAAAGAGGATGTTGGCTTTTACCAGCGTCCACCAGTGCCACCGCAGGACGTGCCCCAGCAACCTCAGCCCCTTGGGCCTGGGCCCGGAAGGCCCCTCTCCCCGGCCGTCCCCCTCGTACAGCGCCTGATACCACCCCATGCGGCTCCCCTCCTGTCCTGTGCGGTCAGCGGGCCAGCACCGTGCCGGTCTCCCGCTCGCCCGCCGCCTCGTCAAATACCTCCACGCCGCCGAAACCGCAGCAGCCCCCGGCGTTGAAGGTGTCGGTGGGGCTGGCGTACTCCATGTGGGACACCACCACCACCCAGCTCCTGCCGCCCTTGCGCACCCGCACCGCCTCAATCTCCTGGTCCGCAAACTGAATACCCTTGAAGTTGGAGGTGACGGGCAGCTTTTCCACCGCCAGCGGCTCCTCCTCCCCCGTCCGGTCCAGGGCAATCACCGCGAACACGCCGGTAAAGCCGTTCCCTTGAACCAGCGTCTCCAGCACGGGATTTTCCGCCGCGTGGTTGTAGTGGCGGGAAACGCGCCCCGTTTTCAGCTCCGCGGACACGGGGGCGGCGGACACCAGCCGCAGCCGGGCGGTACAAGACCGCCCCGTCCAAACGAATCCGCCCTCCCCGGGGGCCAGCGTTCCCGTCTCCCCCCAGTGGAAGAACTGGCGGTAGGTGTGCGCCTGCCCGGAATAAAACTCGTCCACGGCAATCAGCACATCCGGCTTCAAAAAGATGAGCCGGCGGTTGACAAACACTCCCTGCCCGTACCAGCCCAGATGGCCTCCCTCCGCGTAGCCGTAGCGGCCGTCGCTGTAAAAGGCCCGGTTCACCGCCCGGCTGAGATGGCCGCACTCCCAGCTGTCCCGGCAGTCATAGAGGGGGAAGCCGTCCACCGACACGGTGTTGTGGCCGGACAGGTCTTTGAACTCCCGGCGGCTGGGCCCGAACACATAGGTGTACCGCCCGCTGTCCGTGAGCACATCCTCCCCATAGGCGGACAGGTCGAAGTGGAGCTGGTCCGCGTGGCCGTGGCCGGCCCCCAGCATCCCGCAGTGGAAGCGCACCCAGGCGGCCTCCTCCCCCCAGCGGTCCCGGAACACGTAGTTGCCGCTGTCGGGGAGGGCAAAGTCCGTCCGGGCAAGGAACTGGGCGGGCAGGGCCTCGTACCGCGCCGCCTCCCCGGTTCCCACCTCCCAGACGCTCTCGAAGTCCAGCCGGGGATAGCCGGCCGCCTTCAGCGCGCCGTCCTGGAAGATGGCGGCGGCCAGCGTCACCAGGTCCCGCTGGTCCACATCGTCGCTGTCCCCCATCATGGGCTCACAGCCGTTGGGCTTCTGCCACGCCGCCGCCGTCCAGGCCATGGCGCGGACGGTCTCCTCCATGTCCTGGGGCAGGCGGATGTCTTTGCGCCGGGCCAGCAGCACCACGTCCAGAAAGCACCGCATCACTTCGTTGTGGTACATGGGGGACTGCTCCCAGTGGACGCCGTCCGGGTAGACTTGAATGCGCACAATCCGGTTCAGCCGGTCCAGGGCCGTCTGCCGGTACTGGGCGGCCCGCTGGCTGTCAGGCAGGCAGCACCCGGCCACAAACAGTCCGTGGTTGGCCAGCACGCCCCAGTTGCTCATCAGGTTAAAGGTGTTCCACACCCCCATGATGTACTCGGCGTGCTCCGTCATGGACTGGACAAATTTATCCATGACCTCCTCCGTAATCCAGGGGCTGCCCTCGAAATACCGCATGGCCTTGCACCAGTTCTCCATGCGGATGCCCGCCTCAATGGTGCGCCACGCCTTTTCGCAGGAGGGGTCGTCCCGGCGCACCGTGTCCACCCAGTGGACCAGCTGCCCGGCAAAGGCTTTGGCGTACTTCTCATCCCCGGTGACGGCATAGGCCTGGCCCATGCAGGGCCAGAACCGCATTCGGTTGAACGCGTAGACAAATTCCGGGTCGTCCCCGGGCTGGCGCAGCCAGTCGATGGGGCCGTCGAACACCTCCGGCTCCTGGGTCTGTTCCAGGTCCCAGCGCAGCTGGAACAGGAACTTGTTCTCCGCCGCCAGCCCGGCCATGCGGAGCACCGTGTCCAGCTCCCCGCCGCCCCAGGTCCTGGCGTACTCCGCCGCCGCCTCCCGGTCGTCAAAGAAAGCGGTGCGGTTCTGGTCAAAAAACAGCTTTGGGTCCATGGGAACCCCTCCTTATCCGATTACCAATAGGGGTCCCAGTCCCCGGCCAGGCGGGTGAGGGCCTCCATGTAGTAGAAGTCGCCCCAGGAGGTGCACTCGTCCACCCCCTCGGGGGTACAGGTATTGTAGGGTGATTTCTTGCTGTAGGTGCCGTGGAGGATCAGCCCCGTCCCCGGCTTGGGGTCGGGCACGGCGTAGTTTGCCGCCAGGCTGCCCACCATCTCCCGGGCCAGCGTCTCGTACCGGGCGGCGTCCCCGCCGGGGAGGACGCGCGCCGCCTCCAGCAGGCCGCAGGCCACGATGGCCGCGGAGGAGGAGTCCCGGGGCTCGCCGCTGTCCGGCTGGAACAGCATATCCCAGCAGGGCACCAGGTCCTCCGGCAGGCGGGTGAGGTAGAAGTCCAGCGCCCGGCGGAAGGCGTCCAGGGCGGCGGGGTCCTGGGTATACCGCCAGCTCAGGATGGAGCCGTACACCGCCCACGCCTGCCCCCGGGCCCAGAAGCTGTCGTCCTTGTAGCCCTGGCAGGTGCGGCCGTAGCCGGGGGTGCCGTCCGGGTTCATGTAGAAGGTGTGGTAGGTGGAGCCGTCGGGCCGGAAGGAGTTGGCCAGGCAGGTGGCGGTGTGCTTTTTTGCGATGTCCGCATATTTTCCGTCCCCCGTCTCCCGGGACGCCCAGTACAGCAGGGGCAGGTTCAGCAGGCAGTCGATGATGTAGCGGTAGTTGCCCGGCTCCCCCATCTCCCCCCAGGCCTGGAGAAACTCCCCCTGGGGCTGGAACCGGGTGAGCAGCTGGTCCGCCGCCAGGATCGCGGCCTCCCGGGCCCCCTGATCCCCGGTGAGCCGGTAGGCCGCCACACAGGCCGGGGTGTACAGGAAGCCCATGTCGTGGTGGTCCACCGCGATTTTTTCCCGGATGCGGCGCCCGAAGCTGTCCGCCAGGGTCAGCCCCGCCTCGCGGAAGGCCTGGTCATGGGTGCGCTCATAGGCCAGCCAGATCTCCCCCGGCCAGAAGCCGCAGGTCCACTCCACGTTGCCGCAGGGAGCGTAAATCCCGTCCACGCTGGAGTGGTTCTGGCAGCGGTGGGTGTACAGCGGCAGATTGAGCCGCACCTGCTCCACGGCGCGGTCCAGAGCCGCCTGGACCGCGCCGGCGGCAATGGGAAGGGGTCTGCTCATGGAAAACACCTCTTTCTCATTAGAATGCCAAGGGGCGGGGTGCGATGGCCCCGCCCCTTGGCGGTAGTTGGACATATGAATATTTTACCCTTTCAGGCCGCTGCTGGCAATACCCTGGACAAAGTATTTTTGCAGCGCCAGGAACACGATGAGCACCGGGATCAGCGCCACCACCGACGCGGCCATAATCAGGCCGTACTCGGCGGAATACTGGCCGATGAACATACGCAGGCCCAATTGCAGGGTCTTTTTGGACTCGGTGTGGAGGTAGAGCAGGGGGCCCAGGAAGTCGTTCCAGGTGTTGACGAAGGTGAAGATGGTCAGGGTGGCCAGGCTGGGCTTGGACAGCGGCAGCATAATCCGCCACCAGATGCCGTATTCGCTGAGGCCGTCGATGCGGGCGGCCTCGCACAGCTCGTCGGGGATGCCGTCGTAGAACTGCTTCATCAGGAACACGCCGAAGGCGGAGAACGCCTGGAGGCAGATCATGGCGGTGAGCTTGTCGTTGAGGCCCATGCCGCTCATCATCAGGAACTGGGGCACCATGTACACCTGCCAGGGCATGGCGATGGTGGCGATGTAGCCCAGGAACAGCAGGCTGCGGCCCTTAAAGCGGAGCTTGGCAAAGGCGTAGGCCGCGAAGCTGGAGGTGAGCAGCTGGAGCAGGGTGACGATCACTGTCAGGATGGCGGTGTTGCTGATGAACTTCAGCAGGGGGATCTTGGTCCAGATGTTCACGTAGTTGGCCCACTGGGGGTTGGAGGGAATCCACTGCATGGGCCAGGCGAACACGTCCTTGTTCAGCTTCAGAGAAGCGGACAGCATCCAGGCGAAGGGGATGATGGTGAGGATGGACAGCAGGATCAAGATGACGTACACGGCGATTTTTCCGCCGGTGAGGCCGGATTTCTCTTTCATGCGCTCCCTCCTCCCTTATTCCTTCATGGAGCTCTCGCCCCGGAACTGGATCAGGGTGACGATCAGCACCAGGATGAACAGCACCATGGCCATGGCGCTGGCGTAGCCGAAGTTCCGGGAGGTAAAGGCCGCCTCGTAGATGTTGCCCACCAGAACCCGGGTCTTGCCGCCGGGGCCAAAATTGGTAATCATCAGGAAGATGTCGTACACCTTGAAGCACTGGATGGTGAGCATCACGGTGACAAAGAAGGTGGTGGGCCGCAGCTGGGGCATGGTGACGTACCAGAACTTCTGCCAGGGATTGGCCCCGTCCAGGGCGGCCGCCTCGTAGAGGTCCGGGTTGACCCCCTGAAGTCCCGCCAGATAGATAATCATGTAGTAGCCCATGAACTTCCAGATGGAGAACAGAATCACCGTCCCCATACAGACGAACCAGTTGGGGTCGGCGGACCACCGGGGCAGGTTCTCCACCCCCAGGCCGGACAGGATCATGTTCACCGGGCCCATGGAGGGGTTGAACAGCATATTCCACACGGCGGTGACAGCCACCATGGAGGCCACGTAAGGGAAGAACATCATGGTGCGGAAGAAGTTCCGGGCGCGGATCTGCTGGTTGAGCAGAATGGCCAGCCCCAGGGAGGCCGCCATGGTCAGAGGCACCGTGATGACGGCGTAGGCGATGGTGTTGAACAGGGCCTGGGTAAACTTGCTGTCCTGAAACAGGTCGATAAAGTTCTGGAGCCCCACGAACTCAATGGGGTTCTTCCAGGAGCCGTCCCAGGACAGGAAGGCCAGGGCCACCGCCATCACCATGGGCACCAGGGTGAACACGGCGAAGCCGATGAAGTTGGGCGCGATGAAGCTGTAAGCCACCAGGTTCTTCACCCGCTCCCGGCGCTTCCGGGACTGGACAACGGCCTCGGACGCCGCCGGACGTTGCGTTTTCTGCATGGAATTCCTCCTCTCTAATCGGTCAAAAACAGGCCGGCGGGGCGGAACCCCGCCCCGCCAGCTGTGTCAGTTCTGTGGGATTTTACCGCGATTCAGTTCAGCCCAGCAGGGCGCTGACCTCGTCGTTCATCTTCTGAATGCCCTCGTCGATGGTCATGGCGCCAGTCATAATGCCGTCGTGGGCCTCGTTCAGCACGCCCTCAATGTCGGCGGCCTTGTCGTGCATGGGCATCTCCAGGTAGACCTGGGTGGTGCTCAGGGCCTCCTTGCTGGCCTCGTCGGTGGGGAAGCCGTCCATCTTGGCCAGCTCATCCAGCACGGCGTCGCTCTTGATGGCGGGGAAGGTGCCGGTCTTGGCGATGATCTCGGCGCCCTGCTCACCGCCCACGAACTTCACGAAGTCCAAGGCGGCCTCCTGCTTGGCGGAAGCGGAGTTCACGGCCACGGAGGTGATGGTGCCCAGGGTGGTGCCGGCGGCTACGCCCGCGGGATGGGGATACTTCACGATGCCCCAGTTGGTGGCCAGGGACTCGCCGGACTTGACCTTCTCAATCTGGGTGGGGATGAACCAGCTGCCCATGTTCATCATGGCCACCTGGTTGTTGAAGAACACGCCGGAGTAATGGGTGGAGGTGGCCTTCAGGGTGCCGTAATCCTGGCAGATGCCGTCGTTCTGCTCGGCCAGAACCCACTCATAGGTGGACTTCATGAAGTCGTAGTTGCCGTCCACCACAGTGTGCTGGCCGTCCAGCACGGCGAACAGGGAGGGGGCGGAACGCCAGGTGTGGAAGTGGGAGCCGTACACCTTCTCGGCGCCGGTGCCGCTGGTGACCTTGCGGGCCAGGGCGTCATACTCCTCAATGGTCATGTCGTTGGTGGGGTAGTCCACGTTGGCGGCGTCAAACAGGTCTTTGTTGTAGTACACCACCCAGTGGTCGGAGCGGAAGGGCAGGGCGTAGAACTTGCCGTCCACGGTGATCTGCTCGATGGTGCCGCCGTACAGGGCGGAGTCAATGCCCGCGCCGCTCAGGTCGGACAGGTAGCCGCCCTTCACCAGGTTGGCGTAGCCGGGAATGTCCTTCACGCACACCACGTCCAGGTCGGCGTTGCCGGTGAGCTGGGTGATGAGGGCGTTCTGGTAGTCGCTGGAGCCCAGGTCCACCATCTCGATCTTCACGTTGGGATGGTCGGCCACGTAGGCGTCGATGAGGGGCTGGTAATAGGTGGTCAGGTTGATGTCCCACACCGCCCACTTCAGGGTGACTTCGCCGGCGTTGTTGTCAGGGGCCTGCCCGCCTCCGGCGGGGGTGTTCTCCGCGGGCTGGGAGTTGCCGGCGGGGGGGTTGGACGCCTGCTGGTCCGCGTTGCCGCCGCAGGCGGCCAGGCCGGCCACCATCAGCAGGGCCAGCATCAGGGACAGGGTCCGTTTCAGCATCTTCTTCATGTAGGAGCCTCCATTCTATCCATAAAATTTCGGGTCTGCGCGGGTCGCTGGTGTTATTCTACGCAAGGGGTCCTGTAAATGGTATGTAAAATTTCAAGGTGAATTGCTCTTTTTTTTAGAGCTTTTGTAGCCGCCCCTAAAAAACATATATTATATTTAGTTTTTCATATACTTTTTGTGTTTTTCCAATGAAAACCATTTTGTTTTTATGTTGACATTGGGTAAAAACCAACGTATCATCGTATTATTGGGGAATCAAAAATAATGGATTATTTTTGAAGCGGCGGGGGACCCGCCGCTTGGCCGGAGGGGGTTTTGGGTCATGCGCAAGCGGCTGGGATCCATCAAATTCCGAATTGTGGCGGTGGTCGTGGTGTTCACCCTGGCCAGCGCCCTAGCCTCCGCCACCTTGTCCCTGCGGCATTTTCAGCGCAGCGCCCGGGAAAACCTGCTTCGCGCCGCCGAATTCAACCTGAACCTGGTGGCCGGGCTGGTGAGCCGGGACATGGAGTCTCTGGCCACCCTGCGGGACTGGTGCGCCACGGACGCCGGCGTGAGCGGCTACATCTCCGGCGGCGCGGCCGAGGCCGCCACCGCGGTGCGGGCCTTCGAGGCCATGAACGAGCAGGTGCTCCTCAACCGGGCCTACCCCTACCTGCTGCGGGCGGTGGCGGTGAGCCAGGACTACCAGCGCATCCTCCAGTGCGGCTCGGGCACCACGGCGGGCATCCCCCTCAACCCCTACACCATCAGCCGGCTGGAGGACCTGGAGCAGGATTTAGGCGGCGGGCAGTGGGTGGCCACCGATCCCTTCTCCACCGTGGACCCCCCCTGCATCCTGTACAGCTGCGGCCCCATCCGCCAGGGCACCGGCCGGGGCCGCCCCACTGTGGGCACCGTGTTCCTCATGGTGTCCTCCGCCATCATCACCGACCCCATCGCGGACTATCAGCTGCCGGAGGACTGCGACCTGCTGCTGACGGTGAGCGGGCGGTCTTTCGTTCTGGACGGCACCCTCAGCGCCGTGGATCCCCCCGATTCCTTCGCCCTCACCCAGGACGAAACCTTTAACAGCAGCACCCGGGTGTGCCAGTTCCCCGCCCCGGACGGCTCCCTCTTCCTCTCCGTCAGCTGCCCGGTGGGCGGGTCGGGGCTGTGGCTCACCCAGACCATCTCTCCCCAGGCCCTCAACGCCAGCCTCCACACCCTTTACGGCACCCAGCTGCTGCTGCTGTGCCTGTCCTCCCTCCTCATCGGGGCGGCGGTGCTGTGGGTGCTGCGCCGCACCATCAGCCGCCCCATCCTCCGCCTCCAGTCCCGGATGGAGGCCATCTCCCTGGGGGATTTCTCCCCCGACCCCTCCATCGAGTGGGACAACGAGCTGGGGGACGTGGGCCGGGGGGTCAACCACCTGTCCCAGTCGGTCCAGGGGCTGATGGAGCGCCGCCTGGCCGACGAAAAGGCCCGGCAGGACCTGGAATACCAGATGCTTCAGAGCCAGATCAACCCCCATTTCCTCTACAACTCCCTCAACTCCATCAAGTGGATGGCCACCATCCAGAGCGCCGACGGCATCGCCGAGATGACCACCAGCCTGGCCCACCTGCTCAAGAGCGTGTCCAAGGGCCGGGACAGCCTCATCCCCCTGTGGTTGGAGCTGGCCCTGCTGCGAGATTACTACGTGATCCAAAAATACCGTTACGGCGGGGCCGTGGTGCTGGAGGAGGACGTGGAGCCGGGGCTGGACAGCGCCCTCATCCCCCGCCTCACCCTCCAGCCCCTGCTGGAGAACGCCATCTTCCACGGCGTGGAGCCCAAGGGCGGCGCGGGCCTAATCTCCCTCACCGTCCGGCGGACGGAGGACCTGCTGACGCTGGCCATGGCCGACGACGGCGTGGGCATGGAGCCGGAGCGGGCCGCCGCCCTGCTCACCGGAGAGGAGGCGGGCCCTGTGGGCCTGTTCCGGCAGATCGGCCTGAGCAACGTCCACCGCCGCATCCAGTACGAGTTCGGCCCGGAGTACGGCCTGTCCATTGAGAGCGAGCCCGGGGCCTTCACCCGCGTCACGGTGCGGCTGCCCTACACCACGGAACGTCCAGGGAAGGAGAACAAACGATGACGCAAGTGCTGTTGGTAGACGACGAGCCCCTGGTGCTGGTGGGCATCCAGTCCATGCTGAAGTGGGAGGATTACGGCGCCCGGGTGGTGGGCACCGCCCGGAACGGCGTCCAGGCCCTGGAGCTCATCGAAAAGCTCCGCCCCGACCTGGTCATTGCCGACATCAAAATGCCGGTGATGGACGGGCTGAAGCTGATGCAGACCGCCCAGGAGACCTATCAGGATCCGCCCCTGTTCATCATGCTCACCAGCTTTGAGGAGTTCGCCTTCGTGAAGGAGGCCATCAGCCGCCAGGCGGTGGACTACCTCATCAAGCTGGAGCTCACCCAGCAGACCCTGCTGGCCGCCCTGCGCAAGGCCCAGGAGCGGCTGGCCGTCCGCAGGCGGAGCGAACCCGCCCGCCGCCGTCCCCCCTCCGAGCGGTTCGGGATGCAGCCTTTCTACGACCGGTTTTTCATCCGGCTGTTCAACGACCTCTTCGAGAGCGAGGAACAGATGCGCGCCCAGCAGAAGGAGCTGGGGGTGGACTTCTCCTTCGACGGCTACGCCGTGTGCTACTGTGAGCTGCCCGACCTCAGCATGGAGCATATGAGCCAGGAGCGGCTGATGAACCTGTACTCCTCCACCACCCGCATGGCCTGGGAGACCGCCACCCGGTTCATGGCCTGCTACATCACCCCCCTGGACCCCCGGCACTTCAACATCACCTTCTGCCTGTCCGAGCAGGAGGCCCCCATCTACCGGGAGGCGGTGGGCGGCGTGCTGGACAAGGTGGTGGAGATTGTCTATAATTACTTCAGCGTCCGCCTGCTGTGCTCCGTGGGGTGCAAGGTGGGCCCGCCCATGGAGTTGAGCGCCTCCTACTACACCGCCCGGCTGCGCCTGTCCGAGCGGCGCCCCCAGGACCCGGGCGTGGTCTTTTACGACGGGGCCCGGGGCGGCGGGGACGCGGACAGCGTGTTCGACATGGCGCTGTACCGGGAGCCCCTCCTCCGGGCCTTCGAGGACCAGGACGCCGGCGCCCTGGAACAGATCATGGACCAGATCACCGACAGCCTCCGGGCCTATCCCTCCCGGCAGCTCCAGGCCATGGACGCCGCCTGCAACCTGCTGTTCCTCTGCCTGAGCCAATTCACCAACGGGGAGGAAATCGTCTCCCAGATTTTCGCCAATGAGCCGGAGGGCTACCGCTGCGTCTACCGCCAGCGCACCATTTCGGAGGTGACAGAGTGGATCGGGCGGCTGCGCACCGGGCTGGTCCAGGCCCTGCGCTCCCAGCGGCGGGGCTACAAGGACCAGATCATCCACCAGATCAAGGGATACATACAGGCCAACCTGGGCCAGCGGCTCACTTTGAACAATGTGGCCGCCGTGTTCGGTTTCTCCCCCAACTACCTGTCCCAGCTCTTCGCCCGCCAGGCGGGATGCTCCTTCGTGGAGTACGTCAACGGGGAGAAGATCCGGGCCGCCAAGGAGATGATGCGGGAGGAAAACGTGAAATTCTACGAGATCGCGGAGCGGCTGGGCTTTGAAAACGCCTTCTACTTCAGCAAGGTGTTCAAAAAAATTGAGGGCTGCTCCCCCAGAGAATATGTGCAGAAGCTGAAAGGAGAATCGTCATGACGGAACTAACGCTGTCCGTAGTCAACGCACGGGGGGCCGTGCTGGCCTCCGCCGCGGGGCCGGGGGAGGCCTGGCTGGCCTATGAGCCGGAGTATGCCCCCGGCGACCAGCTGACGCTGGCCTGCTCCGCCCCGGACCAGTTTGTGGCGCTGGCGCTGGACGACGCCGTGCCCCCCGCCCTGGTCTACTGCAAAGGGGCGGGCTGCGCCTGCCCCGTCCCCTTTGGGGAGGCGAGAAAGGTCTTTTCCAGCCGGGCTTTTGCCGGGACCCGGCACTACCTCCACGCCCGGCTGGCCCGCCCCGGGGAGGTGTCCGGCCGCAGGAATCTGGCCCTCAACCCCTGGGCCGTCCACGGGCCCGGCGGGCCCTTCCCCTTCGCCTCCGCCAACGTGGAGACCCGGGGGGAGATGGTGTTCGCCGCAAAAAACGCCATCGACGGCCTGGTGGCCAACAGCGGACACGGCGAATGGCCCTACACCAGCTGGGGCATCAACCGGGACCCCAACGCCGCCTGGCGGCTGGACTTCGGCCGCCCGGTGGTGCTGGACGAGGCGGTGGTCTACCTCCGGGCGGACTTCCCCCACGACGCCTGGTGGCGGGAGGCCACCCTCCGCTTCTCCGACGGCTCCCGCCTCACCCTCTCCCTGGAAAAGACGGGAGCGGGACAGCCCTTCCCCTTCGCCCCCCGGCAGGCGGAATGGGTGGTGCTGGACACCTTGATTAAAGCCGACGACCCCTCCCCCTTCCCCGCCCTCACCCAGCTGGAGCTGTGGGGCCGGGAGACGGAGGACACCCTGGCCCGGCTGAAATAACAGACAGGCCGGCTCCCCCGGAGGGAGCCGGCCTCAGCGCGTCGAAAAAGTCTTGGCGGCGGGCGGGACACAAGGGGAATTGAACCCCTCGCGCTTTTTCTTTTTTGAGGCGCGGCAATCACCAGACGGCCACGCCCGCCACCAGCAGGGCGGCGATGATCCCCCGGATAATGTGGTGGGACAAGCGGAAATTCCCGGAACGTCTGCCGTTTTCATAGGCCGCAACACAGATGAGCAGACAGCCGGAAGCACAGGCCAGCGCGTCCATCCAGCCGGGATTGCTTCCAACCAGGTGCGCAAACGCCTCAAAGGCCACACAGACACCGCCGCAGAGCATGGCGATGGACAGGCCCCGGGCGGCGGCATCCTTGGATTTGAGCTGGGTTCTCGCCGCGATGATATGGAGCAGGCCAAAGAGAACTGCCAAAACGCTGATTACAATGCGCATAAAATCCGCTCCCCTATATTTTTTTCATCAGCTGGGCGGTGAATTTCAGCATCAGCCGCTTGGTGCCCACCCCGTCGAAGGCGATCTCCAGCAGGGTGTCGCCCCCCACCTTCTGGGTGGACAGCACCATCCCCCGGCCAAAGGCCTTGTGCTCCAGCATATCCCCTTTCTGATACTCGGAAAGGGCAGGGCCGGACCCCGCGGATTGAAACGCGGGCCGGGCGGGGGCGGATTTCGCCGGCCGGGGCGGCGTATATGTACCGCGCCGCTCCCCGCCCCCGTAGGCGGGGCGGTAGGGCTCCCGGTAGGTGGACACCTGGGGCGTCTGGCCGAACTCGTCCTCCCAGCCGTCCCCCGCGGGGGCCGGGTCCAGATAGGACCGCCCGGACTGGTCCAGCAGCTCGCCGGGAATCTCCCCCGCGAACCGGGAGGGGCGGTTGTTGCTGGTGCGGCCGAACAGCATCCGCTGGCTGGCGCAGGTGAGGTACAGCCGCTCCTTGGCCCGGGTGAGGGCCACGTAGCACAGCCGCCGCTCCTCCTCCATCTCCTCCGCCTCGCCGATGGCCCGGATGCCGGGGAAGATCCCCTCCTCCATCCCCACCACAAACACCGTGGGGAACTCCAGCCCCTTGGCGGAGTGCATGGTCATCATCACCACCGCGTCCTCGTCTGGGTCGTGGCTGTCCAGGTCGGTGTACAGGGCGATCTCGTCCAGGAACCCCGCCAGGGAGGGCTCCTCCGGCCCGTTCTCCACATAGCCCTTGATGGAGGTGAGCAGCTCCCGCACATTCTCCAGCCGGGTGCGGCTCTCCACGTCGTTTTTGGCCTGGAGCATGGCGGCGTAGCCCGTCCGGGCCACCACTTCCTCGTAGAAGTTCTCCAGGTCCATGGCCTGGGACAGGGCGGTGAGCTCCTCCATCAGGGCGGCGAACTGCCCCAGCCGCCCAGCCGCCTTTTGCAGCTCGGGGTAGTCCCCGGCGTGGGACACCACCTCCCACAGGGGCAGGCCCTCCCGGGCGGCAATGGTCCGGGCCCGCTCCACCGTGGCGGCTCCGATGCCGCGGGGGGGGTTGTTGATGACGCGGGACAGGCGCAGGTCGTCGCCATGGTTTTGGATGGCGCAGAGGTAGGCCAGCATATCCTTCACCTCCGCCCGGTCGAAGAACCGGGTGCCCCCGATGACCTTGTAGGGGATGCCGCTGCGCTTGAACGCCACCTCCAGCTGGTTGGACTGGGCGTTCATGCGGTAGAGCACGGCATGGGTGTTCCACTTCACCCCCGCCCGGTAGTCCGCCATCAGCTTGTCCGCCACATACCGGGCCTCGTCGTTCTCGTTCATGGCGGTGTACAGGGACACCTTCTCCCCCGCCCCCCCGGCGGTCCACAGCTCCTTGCCCTTGCGGCCCTGGTTGTGGCGGATCACCGCGTTGGCCGCGTCCAGAATGTTTTTGGTGGAGCGGTAGTTCTGCTCCAGCCGGATGGTGCGGCACCCCTTGTACTGGTCCTCAAAGGAGAGGATATTCTCGATGGTGGCCCCCCGGAAGCGGTAGATGGACTGGTCGTCGTCCCCCACCACGCAGATGTTCTCCCGCCCCCCGGCCAGCAGGGAGGCCAGCAGATATTGCAGGTTGTTGGTGTCCTGGTACTCGTCAATGAGCACGTAGCGGAATTTCCGCTGATAATATTGCAGAACGTCATCGTGTTCCTGGAACAGCCGGACGGTGTGAAGGATGATGTCGTCAAAGTCCAGCGCCCCGGCCTCCCACAGGCGCTTCTCATACTCCGTGTACAGCCGGGCGATCTTTTGCAGGCGGTGGTCCCCCGCCCGGTCCGCCTCCCCGGTGAAGTCCCGGGCCAGCTGGAGCTTGTCCTTGGCCCTGGAAACCGTCCCCAGCACCGAGCGGGGCGGGAACTGCTTGTCGTCGAAATTCAGCTCCCGGACGCATTCCTTCATCACCCGCAGGGAGTCGTCGGTGTCATAGATGGTGAAGGAGGAGGGGAAGCCCAGCTTCTCAATGTCCCGGCGGAGGATGCGCACGCAGGCGGAGTGGAAGGTGGACGCCCACACGTCCCGGGCGGCGGGGCCCAGCATTTTTTCCAGCCGGTCCTTCAGCTCCCCGGCGGCCTTGTTGGTGAAGGTGATGGCAATGATGGACCAGGGCGCGGCGGGCTCCACCGCGCACAGCCGTCCGGCCCTCAGGCGGCCCTCCCGGGTGGGATGGGCGGCGTAATCCTTCAAAAAGGCCAGGTCGTCCTCCGTCACCCACTCGGGCACCTCCAGGCAGTCCGACCCCCGGCCGTAGCGGATCAGGTTGGCCACCCGGTGGATGAGCACGGTGGTCTTTCCCGACCCCGCCCCCGCCAGTAGCAGCAGCGGGCCCTCGGTGGCCAGCACGGCCTTGCGCTGTTCCGGGTTCAGGTCCCGGTGCTCTTGGGCGATGGCCTCCCGGCGGAGGCGGCAGAATTCCAGCTCCTGCTCTGGCGTCAGCATAGACATCCATCCTTTTCATCAAGTCAATTGAGCCCATTATATCAGGTTGGAGGCAAAAAGTACAGGGGGGCTCCGCAAATGGGGCCCGTCCTGGGCGCGGAGATTTTATCCGGGTTTTCCCCGTCTCCGGCGGGGGCCTGCCGGCATACCCCGCTATGGGCGCTCCCTGGACATATCCGGCAAGCTGTGGTATCATGTGGTATCATATATTGTGGGGGGATTGCGTTGAAAAAGTATGACTGCGCCGCTTCCGCGCTGGTCTGGACCATTTTGGCGGGCGTCGCGGGCGTCTGCCTGGGCGCGTTGCTGAACCTGGAGGGCTACTTGGGCATCATTTTCGCCATCGCGGTGGCCGCGTGGCACATTGTCAGGGCCATTGAGGAAAAGGGCAGCGCCTCGGAGGGCTCCGGGGCAGGCCCACTGTAACCCGGCCCCTCTTTCGCGTCCACCAGCTCTGGTGGGCGGTTCCGCAGCCGGGAGCTGCGCGGGCCGAAAAAAGCGCCGGGGCCGTTGGCCCCGGCGCTTCCTTCTCTCCTGGCTAAGTATCACATCCCCTGTTCCAGCAGGGCCCGCAGCTGGCGGCACCGCCCCTGGCAGGCGTCGGCCAGCTCGCCGTACATCGCCAGCAGCTCCTGGTCCTCCCAGTCGTCCGCCGCCAGGCGGAAGGCGCTCTCCTGCCGCTGCTCCGCCTGATGGCGCTGGCGCAGCGCCCCCCAGTAGGACGGAATGGCGGGCGCGCCCAGCAGCTCGGTGGGCCAGTACCGCAGCCCGGTGAGCAGAAAGTACGCCGCCGACAGCTTCCGGGCGTGTTTGTGCAGCTCCCCCGCCAGGTTGTTCAGCATCCGGGCGTCCGCCCCGCGGGCCCGGCGGGCCAGGTGGCGGTAAAACTGCCAGCCCTCCAGAGCGTCCATCACATGGCGGCGCAGCCGGGCCGTGCGGTCGTCCGCGGGCTGGGGCTCCTCCCACAGCCGGGGCAGGTCGCTCCCCCGGTGGGCGCCTTCCGCCGGGGGCAGCCCCTCCGCCGGGGCGCAGGGCCCCTCCGGCCCGGGCGCGGGCTCCTCCGGCTCCGGCTCCGGCGCCGGCTCCTCCATGGGCGGCTCCTGCTCCATGGGCGGGGTGGGCTCCTCCGGCCGGCAAGCCGGGGGCAGGCCGCCCCCCTCCTGGCGCAGCAGAGCGTCTAAACAGGCGCAGGACAGGTCGCCGCTGCCCACCGGGGGATTGGGCTGGACCGGGCTGTCCTCCTCGGACCGGCCCGCCATCACCCGCTGCCACACCCGCTGAAATACCTCCTGGTCTTGAATCGGGCATGGGATCATATTCTCCATGTTCACACCTCCTTTGCCCCACATTCTATGTGGGCCGGGAGGTTTTTGCCAATAGCGCTATCCCTGGGCCAGCTCCTCCAGGGATCGGACGTATCGGCGGCACACCGCCTTCAGCTCCTCCTGGCGGTTTTCATAATAGGCGTCGTACACCCCCACCGCCTCCATCCCCGCCCGGGCGGCGGTGGCGCAGTTGTCCGGGCTGTCGTCAAAGAGGACGCAGTCCTCCGGCGCCGCGCCGACGCGGCGGCACAGCTCCACAAAGCACCGGGGGTCCCGCTTCTCCAGGCCGATCTCCTCCGCAAACACCACCTGGCAAAACAGCTCCGCCAGCCGGAACCGCTCCAGCACCGCCCGGCACAGGGCGGGACGGCAGGCGGTGAACAGGGCCATGGGCCGCCCCTCCGCCGCGCATTGGCGCAGGAACGCCTCCGCCCCCGGCTTCAGCGGGGCCAGCTCCCGGTAATGGCGGTCCGCCAGGGCGTCCCACTCCGCCATGATGTCCTCCCGGCTCTCGGGCAGGCGGTAATACTCCCTGGTAAACTGGGCCGCAATGGGGTAGATGGACCGCTCCACCACCCGCTGGTACTCGGCGGTGGGGGCCAGCCCCCGGCGGGCCAGAAACTCCCGGTCCACCTCCGCCCACAGGCCGTTGGTGTCGGTGATGGTACCGTCCAGGTCAAATATGTACATTCGATCAGCTCCCTGTCAAGGAATCCCTGATTCCATCCAAATCCCGCTGTTTTGGCGTGCGTATTTTCAGAGTGTCCTCCCCACCGGACACGAAGGGGGGACGCAATCAGTCAGAATTTCCCCAAGTTCTTTTAGCATACCAGAACGGGGCCGTTTTGGCAAGGCTTTCGGTATTTTGCGCCCCGGCGTTGACTTGTCCCCCCATTGCGGATAAAATAGAGGGAGACACGGAGAGGGGGCGGCGGTATGCGCAGGCTGGCATGGTTCTCGGCGGGGTTTGCCGCCGCCTGCCTGTGGGCGTGCTACTTCAGCCCGGACGTGGCCTCTCTCCCGGCCGCCGCCCTGCTGGGAATCATGCTGGCCCTTTGGGCCCCCACCCGGCCCCGGCCAGGCGAACACCCCCTCCTTCTGCGCCGCCCCAGCAATAAAGGGCCGCTGTCCCGGGCCGCGCTGTACCAGCTCTCCCGGCGGGGGCTGGCCCTCTCCCTGGGCGGACTGCTGGCGCTGGGCTGGGCGGGGATCTACTCCGCCCTGTACCGCGCCCCGGCCCAGCGCTGGGTGGGGGAGGACGTCCCCATCTCCGGCCAGGTGTGCTCCTACCCCGCGCCCACCTCCACCGGCGGGTACTCCGTTTCGGTCCGCCTGGACGGCGGGCCGGACGCCCTGGCCTACGGCCCGGAGGGCTGGGCCGCGCTGAAGCCCGGCGACGGGCTCTCCTGCACCGCCCGGGTGGCGCTCTCCAGCCGCGCCTATGGGGAAGAGACCACCTACTACACCGCCAAGGGCGTATATCTTCTGGCCTACTGCCGTGGGGAGGCGGAAATTCAGGCGGCGGACCGCGTCCCTCCGCGTTACTGGCCCGCCCTGTGCGCCCGCGCCCTCCGAACGGGCATCGGCGCCGCCTTTGACGGTACCGCCGCCCCCATCGCCTCCGCCGTCGCCCTGGGGGACAAGTCCGGCCTGGACCAGGCGCTTTACTCCGCCCTCAGCCGGACGGGGCTCATGCACACGGCGGCGGTGTCCGGCCTCCACATCAGCTTCCTGGTGCAGGCGGCGCTGGTCCTCACCCGGCGGCACAGGGGGCCCGCTCTGGCCATGATCCCCCTGCTGGCCTTCTACGCCCTCATGGCGGGGGGCACACCGTCGGCCTTCCGGGCGGTCATCATGCAGTCCGCCCTGCTGCTGGCCCCCATCGCCCGCCGGGAGGAGGACGCCCCCTCCGCCCTGGGGCTGGCCCTGCTGGTCCTGCTGGTCCAGAACCCCTTCGCCGCCGCCAGCGTGAGCCTGCAATTGTCCTTCGCCTCGGTGGCGGGCATTCTGCTGATCAGCGGCCCCCTGTTTCAGTGGATGTACCGCCCCCTCCGAAAACGGCGCCCGCCCAAGGAGCGGCCTGTCAGGCTGGCCCTGTGGAAAACGGCCCGGGCCGCCCTCACCGGCGTGTCCGCCTCCCTGGGGGCCATGCTGTTCACCCTCCCCCTCTCCGCCCTGTACTTCGGGCAGATCCAGATCCTGTCCCCCCTGTCCAACGCGCTGGCCCTGTGGGCCCTGAGCCTGCTCATGGGCTGCGCCCTGGTGCTGGGGACGCTGGCCATTCCCTTTCCCGGCCCCGCAGCGGCGCTGGGGCATATCGCGGGTCTCCTGGGCCATTACGTCCGATGGATCGCCCTGCTGCTGGGCCGGTTCCCCTTCGCCTCCCTCAGCGCGGACAGCCGGTACTGCCTGATCTGGCTGGGGGCGGTGTACGCCGTCCTGCTGGCGGCGGCCCTGTCCAGAGAGCGGCCCCGCCGCCCATTGCTCTCCGCCGGGGCGCTGGCCCTGCTGCTGTGCGCCGCCGTCGGCCTGGGCCGGCTGGAGGCGGAGACGGCGGACCTCACCGCCGCCGTGCTGGATGTGGGCCAGGGGTCGTCCGCCGCTCTGCTCTCCGGCGGGCGGGCCGCGCTGGTGGACTGCGGCGGGGACGGCTCCCGCAGCGCCGGGGACACCGCCGCCGACTACTTCGCCGCCATGGGCCGCGCCCGCCTGGACCTGCTGGTGCTCACCCACTTCGACGCCGACCACTGCAACGGCGTGGAGCAGCTCTTCTACCGCATGAGGGTGGACCGGGTGGCCCTCCCGCCGGGGGAAGCGGACCCGGACGGTATGGCCCGCCTGCAATCGCTGGCGGAGGCGGAGGGCGCGGAGGTCATCCTGGTGGACGAAACCTGGGCCTTCCCCCTGGGGGAGGCCTCCCTCACCCTGTTCCCGCCCCTGGGCGGGGGTACCTCCAACGAGTCCGGCCTGTTCGCCCTTTGCTCCCGCGGGGACTTCGACGCGCTCATCACCGGCGACGCCGACGCCTTCGTGGAGAAAATGCTGGTGAAATACTGCCCCATCCCCGATGTGGAGCTGCTGGTGGCCGGCCACCACGGCTCCAAATACTCCACCTGCCAGGAGCTCCTGGACGCCGCCGCCCCGGAGCTGGCCGTCATCTCCGCCGGGGCGGGCAACTCCTACGGCCACCCCGCCCAGGAAACCTTGGACCGGCTGGACGCCGCCGGCGTCCGGGTGCTGCGCACCGACGAGGACGGCGCCGTCACCGTCCGGGTGCGGGACGGGGCCGTGGGAATCCAACACACGAAATGAGGAAACGCAATGCCGCCCAAACGTAAAAAAGTGGACAACACCGCCATGCGGGAGTTGAAACGGGCCGTCAAAGAGGGCGCCCCCAAAAACCTCTACCTCTTCCACGGGGAGGAGGCCTTCCTCCGGGACGACTGCCTGGCCCGGCTGAAACAGGCCATCCTCCCCCCCGGGCTGGAGGAGTTCAACCTCCACACCGCCAAAGGGGCGGAGTGCTCGGTGGACTGGATCGAGCAGGCGGTGGACTGCCTGCCCATGATGAGCGCCCGCACCCTGGTGGTGGTCACCGACTTCGACCTGTTCGGCCAGGGGGAGAAGGGCCGGGACCGGCTGCTGTCCATCCTGTCCGCCCTGCCGGACTACTGCTGCCTGGTGTTTGTGTACGACCTGCTGCCCTACAAGGCGGACGGGCGCTCCAAGCTGTCCGCCCTGCTGAAAAGCATGGGGGCGGTGGTGGAGTTCCAGCGCCAGGAGCAGGGGGAGCTCACCGGCTGGATCTGCCGCCAGTTCCAGAAGGCGGGCAAGTCCATCGACACCATGGACGCCAGCTACCTGGTATTCCTGTGCGGCGACCTGATGCACGACCTGGCCTCTGAGATTGGCAAAATCGCCGCCTACGCCGCCGCCCCCCGGGTCACCCGGGCGGACATCGACGCCGTGGCCGCCCCCAAGGTGGGCGCGGTGGTGTTCCGCATGACTGACGCCCTGGCCAACAAGGACTTCGACAAGGCTGCCTCTGTTCTGGCCGACCTGCTCCACAGCCAGGAGGCCCCGGTGATGATCCTGTCCG
The DNA here is from genome assembly GCA_946548895.1 of uncultured bacterium. Lineage (GTDB taxonomy): Bacteria > Bacillota > Clostridia > Oscillospirales > Oscillospiraceae > Enterenecus. The sequence continues at coordinate 30,138 of CAMNQF010000019.1, forward strand.
TCATGGGCAAGTACTTCCGCCAGCTGTACACCGCCCGCCTGTTCCGGGACGCGGGGCGGGGCAGGGCCGAATACATGGAGCTGTGGAACATGAACGGCGCCTATATGCAGCAGCAGGCGGGCCGCCTGCTGGACGCCGCCGGGAAGTTCTCCCTGCCCTGGTGCCGGTACGCCGTGCGCCGCTGCGCCGAGACCGACATCCTGCTGAAAAACTCCTACGGCCGGGAGGGCGAGGTGCTCACCGCCCTGCTGGTGGAGCTGGCCTCCGGCCGGCGGGTGGTTCCTTTTTCTTGAAAGAAAAAGGAACCGAAAAAGAACTTGAGTCCGTCTCGGCCCGGGGCGGTATCTGGTCCGTTTCCGCCCGGCGGCTGAACGGTTTGATATCTGGGAGGGATTGGTATGAGAATCCGGGAAGCAATTGTCGTAGAGGGCCGGTACGACAAAGCCGCCCTGGCCGGGGTGGTGGACACCCTCATCCTGGAGACGGCGGGCTTCGGCGTATTTAAGGACGGGGAGCGGCTGGCCTTTCTGCGCAAACTGGCGGCAACGCGGGGGCTCATCGTCCTCACCGACTCCGACGGCGCCGGGTTCGTCATCCGAAATTATCTGAAGGGGGCCATCCCCAGGGAGCAGGTCAAGCACGCCTATATTCCCGACGTATCCGGCAAGGAGCGCCGCAAGCGCGCCCCCGGAAAGGAGGGCAAGCTGGGGGTGGAGGGGATGCCCCCCGCCGTCCTGCGGGACGCCCTCCTCCGGGCGGGGGCCACGGTGCTGGACGGGGAGGCGCCCAACCGCGAGCAAGGGGATTTGACCCCGGCGGACCTGTTCGCCCTGGGGCTGTCCGGCGCCCCGGACGCCGCCCGGCGGCGGTCCGAGCTTCTGAAGCGGCTGGACCTGCCGGAGCACATGAGCGCCAAGGCCCTGCTGGCGGCGCTGAACGCGCTGTACACCCCAGAGGAGCTGGAAACGCTGTTTCGTTCCTGTTTCTTGAAAGAAAAAGGAACCGAAAAAGAACTTTAATCCGCCGCAGGCGCGGGCAGCCGTCGAGACATATTCCCACGGCCGCCAGACGATTGATTGAATCGGACATTTATTTTTTATCGCATAAGGCCGGGTGGAAACTGAACGGTTTCCACCCGGCCTTAAAGCTGCAAAACGATATGGAATGAAGTTTAAAGTTTCTTTTTTACTCCAGGCTTCGGAGCCCGCCGTACAGCTCGTTGAAGGACTTCTCCCCGGCGCACCGCCCGAAGGACAGCGCCCGGTCCTCCCCGAACTCCAGCAGGAAGCACTTGGCCAGCTCCTCCACCGTGATTTCCAGCGACTCAAAAAACTGCCGGTACGCGAAATTCCAGGCCGGGGTGCCCTCCTCAAAATGGCTGGTGATGAGAGACTCCGTTACCTGATCCAGAGGATACAGCTTCAGATGCATCAGCTCGTGGACCATGACCTCCTCCAAATTCTCCTGTTTGGGGTTGGCGGCGTTGAGCATCAGAATCGCCTTGCGGTCGGTGCAGTCGATCTTGAAATCCCCCGTCTTGCGCCACTCGGGGTCCTCCACCCACTCCAGGCGTACCTCCCAGCCGGGGGTGAGGCGGAGCTTTTCGCACCAGTAGTCAAACCGCTCCCGGAGCTTTTCCCGGCCGACGGCGGGAGCGCTCACCGCTCCGCCTCCATCATCTTGTCGATCCGGCGCTGGTGGCGGCCCCCCTCAAACTCCGTGGACAGAAACACGTCCAGGATGCGCTCCGCCAGGTTGCCGCCCGTCACACCGGCCCCCATGGCCAGCACGTTGGCGTCGTTGTGGCGGCGGGTCATCTCAGCGGACAGCGTCTCGTGGCACAGGGCGCACCGCACCCCCTTCACCTTGTTGGCCGCCATGCTCATGCCGATGCCGGTGGTGCACAGTACCACCCCCCGGTCACAGGCCCCCTCCGCCACCAGCCTCGCGGCGGCAATGCCGAAGTCCGGGTAGTCGCAGCTGTCCGCGCTGTGGGTCCCGCAGTCGGTGACCTGATGGCCCTGTTCCGCCAGGCGGGCCTTCAGCCGCTCCTTCAGCTCAAAGGCCCCGTGGTCGCAGGCAATGGAAATCTTCATAGGTTCCAGCCTCCTCCGTTAAAGTTTGTGGAGCACCGGCTTCCGGCGCTCATAGGTGGCCACATAGGCAAACCCCGCCGCCTGAATCAGCTCCAGGGCCTGGGGGATGCCGCGGGCCACGTCCTGGGGGCGGTGGGCGTCCGCGCCCACCGTGACCAGCTCCCCGCCGCACTCCCTGAACCACCCCAGCAGCTGGGGCCAGGAGTCCAGGTCCGCCCCGTGCCAGACGTTCACCTCCAGCGCGTGGCCCGTTTCCGCCACCTGGGTGAGGATAGCCCGGACCCGCTCCTCATAGTCCGACATGGCCAGGCAAATCCCATCCTTGCGGATGTACCGCAGGGGGTAGCTGATGTGGGCCAGGCTGTCGTAGCAGTCGGCCAGCCGGGTCACCAAGGTCCAGGTGTGGTCCAGGGTGCTCTCCATGGCCCGGCGGGCCATGGGCTCGTCCCCCCGGTAGCTGGTCATGTCCAGCAGGTCGTTGTTGTGATACCCGATCCAGTTGTGAAGGGAGCCCAGCACAAAATCCAGCTCCTCCCCGCCCTGGGCCACCGCCGCCCGGGCCGCCTCCGGGTCGTAGGGGGCGGAGCCCAGCTCCAGCCCCAGCCGGAGGGTGAGCCGGTCCCCCAGCTCCGCCTTGACGGTTCGGTACTGCTCCTTGGCGGCGGGCCAGTCGAAGGGGCCGGCGGGAAAGCCGTCGTAGTCCAGCAGGTCGTGGTGGTCGGAGACGCAGAATTCCCTCAGCCCGGCGCCGATGGCCGCCCGGGCCATGTCCCGCAGCGGGATGTCGCAGTCGGGGGAAATCCGCGAGTGGCTGTGCATATCGCAGAGATACATATCAGAACACCTCAGTAAAACGTTTCGCCGCGGGTTCGGTTTGGAATTGTAGACGCAGCGGAATGACTAAGCTTTCGGCAAAGCCGGAAGCGGGGGATATGGAGCTTGCGCCTACAAGGGCCAGCTTGGGAACCACCGCAGGAAATACTGGCTGTACCAGGTGGGCACATAGAGCCCGATGAGCTCCGGGTAAAAGACGAAGTACAGCCCGACGGCGCAGCCGGTGTAGCCGTACACCGCCAGCTGCCAGCCCTTCCGCTTCCGCTCCACCATGTCGTCCATGAGGTAGGCGACGGCGAAGCACAGGAACAGCACCGTGGGGAAATAGTGGTAGGCAAACAGGATGCGCCCGATGGGCAGCCAGGGCACGAACTGGGACAGGACGGCGATGAGGATGAACAGGCCCTTGCCGCACTTGCGGCGCACCGTCTGAACCGCCACGGCAAAGAAGGCCAGCAGCCCCGCCCAGGACACCAGGGGGTTGTTGAAGGAGGCAAACAGGCTCTTCATGCCCGGCGTGTCCAGGTCCCGGTAGTACAGGATGGGCCGGCCGTCGAAAATCCACTGATACCAATAAGAGGCATAGGGGTGGGGGGTGTGCACCCCCTGGTGGTAGGTGAGCATGAAGTACTGGTTTTTCAGCATGATGTCCACCGGGTGGTCGCTGCTGCTGGGGATGGCGTCGAAGAAGGCCTTGACGGCCCCGCCCTCCCCGCCGCCCATAGCGGCCAGGTGCTGGGGCAGCTGGGTGAAGGGCCAGGACAGCGCCTGCGCCGCCAGCCCGAAAAAGCCCGCCTCATTGCCCTTGGCCGCCGCGTAGGGGAAGTAGGACACGGTGTAGACGCACAGCGGGATCACCACGAAGAACACCACCGACAGCCCGATGGTCCCCCACACGTGGACGGTGAAGGAGGGCGCCTTGGGGGGCTGCCAGGGGGGCGCCGCCTCCTGGAACATGGCCTCCGCCACCTGCTCCCGTACCTCCGGGGGGGCGGGCTCCTTCCGGGCGCGGTCCTCCGCCTCCCGCCAGTCGCCGGCCTTGAAGATCATGCCCAGCAGCCAGAGCAGGGCCAGCCCCACCCCGGCGTATACCACCGTCCACTTGGACGCGCAGCCGATCCCCCAGAACAGGCCGCTGAGAAACAGGGGCAGAATATAACAGCGCAGCTTCTTCCCCGCGGGCACCGCCAGCCACCGGTACATGAAGTAGTAGGACACCAGGATGAAAAACACGCCGTAGGTGTCGATGGTGGCGATGCGGGTCTGGACCAGGTGCATAAAATCAAAGGTGAACAGGCAGGTCCCGCACACCGCCACCGAGGTCTTGCCAAACAGGTTCTTCAGGAACAGGTACAGCACCGGCACCATCAGCACCCCGAACAGCGTCCCCATAAACCGCCAGCCGAAGGGCGTCATGCCGAACATCATGATGCCGAGGGACAAAATCAGCTTGCCCAAGGGCGGGTGGGACACCTCATAGGGATAGACGTTGTTCAGGTGCTCCAGGGCCGTGCGGGGGTGGTAGATCTCGTCGAAATAGGAGGAGTTCATATAGGTGGACTTGGCGGTCCACTGGCTGCGCTCGTCAAACAGGGCCAGGCCGTTTTCGCTGGCCCGGGCGGGATACTGCTCCCGGTCCCCGTGCCACAGGGCCAGCTCCGCCAGCCACAGCCCCTCCGGCCGGGGAGCCTCGGCGGCGTAAATGCGGAAGCGGGAGGCCGTCACCGGGCCTATGGCCCCCTCCTCCCCGGCGCTGACCTGCTCGCCCTCTTCGTCCACCCAGTTCAGGTCCAGCACGTTCCACTTGAACAGGTCGTTATAGGCCTGGTCCAGCTTCACGCCCTGCCACTCCCCGTTTTCGTCCTCCCACTCCAGCCGGTAGCTGCCCGTGCCCAGGGAGGTGAAATAGGACACCTTGGTCACCGTCACCGGCTCGTCATAAGAGAAGGTAAAGGCGTCCCCCTGCTGGAATTTGACGCAGCTCTGGGGGCCGTCCAGGTTGCCCAGCTGGAAAAAGGCGGTGAACGCGTATACCGCCGTAATCAGCGCCACGGGCAGGACGTCCCCGCCCGTCATGGGATGGCAGGGCAGGGTGAGGGTCATCCGGCGGGGCTGGGACTTCTTCTCCCGCATGGCGATCCACTCCAGGCTGTGGGGCCGGGGGCGCAGGCACAGCCAGTAGTACACAAAAAAGGCGGCGCACGCCCCGATTCCCAGCAGCGCCCAGCCAAAGGCGGGGGACAGGTTGGAGAAAAACCATTTCACCCCGTCCGCCACCGCGTTCCATGCCCCCTGGAGGGTGAGCGGCGCGCACTCCCCCGGGGCGGCGGTCAATGCTACTATGCGATTCATCTGCGGCCTCCATCCGCGCTCAACGCGCTTTCATCAGTAAAAGGAGCAAAAGCTCATATACTATATTATCATACTACGAACCGCGGGGAAAGGGAAGCCCCTTTTTCGCCTTGCATCCAAAGGGGCAACCAGGGACGGTCAGCAATCCCAGGTTCGGACTGCAAAATTGAGTCGGATTTCTGGCAGCGGCGGGTTGCTTCACAGATTCACATTTAATTTACAACTGGGCTATTGACAATTTGAGGGGGTGGTGGTACATTGTCCTTAGCACTCAGGCATATCGAGTGCTAAACCCTTGAGAGGAGGCCGGGCCTTGCAGCTGACCGAGCGGAAAAAGAAGATCCTCCGCGCCGTGGTGGAGAGCTACATCGAGACGGCGGAGCCGGTGGGTTCCAAGGCGCTGGCGGCGCTGGCGGGGCTGAAAGTGTCCTCCGCCACCATCCGCAACGACCTGGCCGACCTGACGGAGCAGGGCTATCTGGAGCAGCCCCACACCTCCGCCGGGCGGGTCCCCTCCCCCAAGGGCTACCGGCTGTATGTCAACGAGCTGATGGAGGAGCAACGGTTGAGCCTGGAGGAGACAAAGCAGATCAACGACGCCCTCCACCTGAAAATGCAGGAGCTGGATAAGGTCATCGGCCAGGCGGGCCGCATGGTGTCCCAGCTCACCAACTACCCCGCCTTCGCCATGGCGGAGGGGGTGCGGCGGCTCACCATCAAACGGTTCGACCTGATCCTGGTGGACTCCGCCTCCTTCATCGCGGTGGTGATGACCGACAGCAGCGTGGTGAAAAACAAGCTCTTCCGCCTGCCTGCCGAGCTGTCCGAACCCCAGTTGCAGCTGCTCACCACCCTGCTGAACACCGCCTTCGTGGGCAAGACCCTGGACCAGCTCACCCCGGAGCTGATGCGGGTGGCGGAACACGCGGCGGGGGGCTCCTATGGGCTGATCTCCCTGGTGGTGTCCTTCGCCATGGAGGTGCTGGACAGCCTGGAAAACAGCGCGGTGTACACCGCCGGGGCCAGCCACATTCTGGACCACCCCGAGTACCAGGACGTGGGCAAGGCCCAGAAGCTCATGAGCTATCTGTCGGAGGACCGCTCCCTGGCCCAGGCGCTGGCCCTGCCCGCCCTGGACGGGGACGACACCAAAATCCTGATCGGCCCGGAAAACGTGGCCGACGAGCTAAAGGACACCAGCGTGGTGCTGGCCAGCTACGACATCGGGGACGGCATGAAGGGGGTCATCGGCGTGGTGGGCCCCACCCGGATGGACTACGCCAAGGTAGCCGCCAAGCTGTCCTATGTGGCGGACGGGCTGTCCAAGCTGTTCGGGCAGCCGGAGCTGCCCCCAGGCACGCCGGAAAAGGAGGAATAAAGCCCCATGGCAAAGGATCAGAAAAAGGAAAACCCCGTTCCCGAGGACGCCCAGGACATCACGGGGCCGGTCCCGGAGCAGGAGGCGGCGGAGAGCGCCGCGGCCCCCGAAACCCCCGAGGCGCAGGAGCCCCAGCCGCAGGAGCCGGAGGCCCCTCCCCAGGCGGAGAAGCCCCAGAAGGACAAGGGCCAGCTGCTGGCCGAGGCGGCGGACAAGTACCTGCGGCTGGCCGCGGAGTACGACAACTACCGCAAGCGCACCGCCAAGGAAAAAGACCACGCCTGGTCCGAGGCCAAGGCCCAGACCGTGGCCGCCTTCCTCCCGGTGTACGACAACCTGGAGCGGGCCCTTAAGCAGGAGACCGCCGACGAGGCCTATAAAAAGGGCGTGGAGATGACCATGAAGGGTTTCCAGGACGCCCTCACCGGGCTGGGGGTGGAGGTGATTCCCGCCCTGGGCGAGACCTTCGACCCCAACCGCCACAACGCCGTTATGCACTGCGACGACCCGGACGCCGGGGAGAGCACCATTGTCGAAGTGTTCCAGCAGGGCTTCCTCTGTGGAGAGAAAGTCATTCGGTTCTCCATGGTAAAGGTTGCTAACTGAGAAGCGCGAGAAGCGGACAGTGAGGGAGCTTGGAGCGGAGCGATGACAAAAGCCCAGGGTCCACTTTGTGGGGCCGGGTTTTGCCTGAGTCGCAGCGAAAGCGGCCGAACGTCCTGGCCGCTTCGCAGCGTGACAACAAAGCGCATCCCAATTTCACATTGTTTAAATACACTTTCATATAACAGGAGGAAATCAACTATGTCTAAGATCATCGGTATCGACCTGGGTACTACCAACAGTTGCGTGTCCGTCATGGAGGGCGGCGAGGCCGTCGTCATCCCCAACGCCGAGGGCAACCGCACCACCCCGTCCGTCGTGGCCTTCTCTAAGGACGGCGAGCGCATGGTGGGCCAGGTGGCCAAACGGCAGGCCATCACCAACCCCGACCGCACCATCGCCTCCATCAAGCGGGAGATGGGTTCCGACTACCGGGTGCCCATCGACGGCAAAAAATACACCCCCCAGGAGATCAGCGCCATGATCCTCCAGAAGCTGAAGGCCGACGCCGAGAGCTACCTGGGCCAGCCCGTCACCGAGGCCGTTATCACCGTCCCCGCCTACTTCACCGACGCCCAGCGCCAGGCCACCAAGGACGCCGGCAAGATCGCCGGCATGGACGTGAAGCGCATCATCAACGAGCCCACCGCCGCGGCCCTGGCCTATGGCGTGGATAAGGAGTCCGACCAGAAAATCATGGTGTACGACCTGGGCGGCGGCACCTTCGACGTGTCCGTGCTGGAGGTGGGCGACGGCGTCATCGAGGTGCTGGCCACCGCCGGCAACAACCGCCTGGGCGGCGACGACTTCGACAAGTGCGTCATGGACTGGATGGCCGCCGAGTTCAAGAAGGCGGAGGGCATCGACCTCACCGGCGACAAGGTGGCCATGCAGCGCCTGAAGGAGGCCGCCGAAAAGGCCAAGATCGAGCTGTCCGGCGTCACCTCCACCACCATCAACCTGCCCTATATCACCGCCGACGCCACCGGCCCCAAGCACCTGGACCTGACCCTCACCCGGGCCAAGTTCGACCAGCTCACCTCCCACCTGGTGGAGGCCACCGCCGGCCCCGTCCGCCAGGCCATGAGCGACGCCGGCCTGTCTGGCAACGACATCCAGAAGGTCCTGATGGTGGGCGGCTCCAGCCGCATCCCCGCCGTCCAGGACATGGTCAAGCGGCTCACCGGCAAGGAGGGCTTCAAGGGCATCAACCCCGACGAGTGCGTGGCCATGGGCGCGGCCCTTCAGGGCGGCGTGTTCACCGGCGACACCAAGGGCCTGCTGCTGCTGGACGTCACCCCCCTGTCCCTGGGCATTGAGACCATGGGCGGCGTGATGACCAAGCTCATCGACCGCAACACCACCATCCCCGCCAAGAAGTCCCAGACCTTCACCACCGCCGCCGACAACCAGACCTCCGTGGAGGTCCACGTGCTCCAGGGCGAGCGGGAGATGGCCCAGTACAACAAGACCCTGGGCCGGTTCCACCTGGACGGCATCGCCCCCGCCCGCCGGGGCGTGCCCCAGATTGAGGTCACCTTCGACATCGACGCCAACGGCATCGTCAACGTGTCCGCCAAGGACCTGGGCACCGGCACCGAGCAGCACATCACCATCACCTCCTCCACCAATATGTCCAAGGAGGACGTGGACAAGGCCGTGCGGGAGGCGGAGCAGTTCGCCGCCGAGGACGCCAAACGCAAGGAAGAGGTGGACACCCGCAACCAGGCCGACCAGATGGTGTATCAGACCGAAAAGACCCTGGACGAGATGGGCGACAAGCTGGACGCCAGCGACAAGTCCAACATCCAGCGGGAGCTGGACAAGGTGAAGGACGCCCTGAAGGGCACCGACACCCAGGCCATCAAAAACGCCACCGAGGAGCTCACCAAGGCGTTCTACGCCGTCAGCGAGAAGCTGTATTCCCAGGCGGGCGGCGCCCAGGCAGGCCCCGGCCCCGACATGGGCGGCGCGGGTTTCACCGGCGGCCAGCCCCAGGACGGCGGCGACAACGTGGTGGACGCCGACTACGAGGTCATGGACGATGACCAGAAGTAAGAAACCTGAAAACGGGAAACAGCGGGGCGTTTCGCCCCGCCGTTCCCGTGTCAAGAGGTGATTCCATATATGGCAGATCAAAAACGAGATTATTATGAAGTGCTGGGCGTGTCCAAGTCCGCCTCCGACGACGAGCTGAAAAAGGCCTACCGCAAGCTGGCCAAGCAGTACCACCCAGACATGAACCCGGGCAACGCCGAGGCGGAGGCCAAGTTCAAAGAGGTCAACGAGGCCTACGAGGTGCTGTCCGACAAGGACAAGCGGGCCAAATACGACCAGTTTGGCCACGCCGGGGTGGACCCCAACTTTGGCGCGGGCGGCTTCGGCGGCGGCTTCGACATGGGGGACATCGACCTGGGGGACATCTTCGGGTCCTTCTTTGGTGGCGGCTTCGGCGGGCAGCGCCAGGCAAACCCCAACGCCCCCAAGCGGGGGGCCTCCCTCCGGGCCAGCCTCACCATCAAATTCGCCGAGGCCATGGCGGGCTGCGAAAAGGAGTTGAGCCTCCACCGCATGGAGACCTGCGACGCCTGCCGGGGCACCGGCTGCGCCGCCGGCACCACCGCCGAGGTGTGCCCCGACTGCCGGGGCACCGGCCAGGTCCGCATACAGCGGGGTGGGGGCGGCTTTGCCTTCTCCACCACCGCGCCCTGCTCCAAATGCCGGGGCACCGGCAAGATCATCCATCAGCCCTGCCCCGACTGCCGGGGTGAGGGCCAGGTGCGCCGCCAGCGGAACATCAAGGTCCGCATACCGGCGGGCATCGACGACGGCCAGACCATCTCCATGCGGGGCCAGGGCAACGGCGGCCTCAACGGCGGCCCCGCCGGGGACCTGCTGGTGAATGTGGCCGTCATCCCCGACCGCCGGTTCCAGCGGGACGGCAGCAATATCTACACAGAGCAGCCGGTCTCCTTCACCCAGGCCGCCCTGGGGGCCACCCTGGAGGTGGATACCATCGACGGCAAGGTGAAGTACGACCTGCCCGCCGGCACCCAGCCGGGCACCGTGTTCCGCCTGCGGGGAAAGGGCGCGCCCAGCGTCAGCGGCCGGGGGCGCGGCGACCAGTACGTCACCGTCCAGGTCCAGGTGCCCACCAACCTGACCGGGCAGCAGAAGGACGCCCTGCTGGCCTACGCCCAAACCATGGGCGAGGGCACCCCTCCCCCGGCGACTCCCGTCAAGGATTTCTTCAAAAAGAAAAAGAAATGAGATAAACCCCGCGGCTGCGCCGCGGGGTTTATCTCATTTCAGCGGTCCACGGTTGTTGCCCGTCTCACGGGCTGAAGCCCTGTCCCCCGCCCCACAGGGGGCGGGGGACAGCTTTTAGCAGTCCACGGTGATGTTGTCCGTGCCGTGGGCCTCAAACTCGTCGATATAGGCGTCGATGCGCTGGGTCAGCTCGTCGTAGTTGCTCTCGTCGATGGGCACATCGTCCATGTCCCGCCGGGCCAGGTCCTCCGCCAGGATCTCAAAGAACACGTTGTTCTCATACTCCATGATGGCCTCATGGATGCCCCCCTCCGCAAAGGCCCGGGAGGGGATCACCTCCCCCTGGTAGACCTCGGACAGACTGGGCATCCCCTCCTGGGCCGCCCGGGCAAACAGAAGGCTCTCCACCTCGTCGTAATCCTTGAACCGGTCCTCTCCCCGGGTGGAGTTCAAGATCCAGTTGCCGATGTACACCATGTCCAGCAGCCGGCGCAGCTGCTTGCGCGTCAGTTCCAGTTCCATCCTTAGCCCTCCTTCGGCTGTGCTCAACTCTATATTATACATCCCCATTTCCGCTTGTCAATGGGCATAGTTATCCATTGGAGGGGGCATATCCTTCCCGGTCCCGTCATATAGTCAGGGCAGGAAACCATTTGATATGCGGAGCGTGATATCCATGGACGAATACAGAGGCGAAAACAGGATTGTCCTCCGGGGCCAGGTGCTGAAGGCTCCCGCCCCCTCCCACCGAAACCATGGCGTGGACTACTGCACACTCCCCCTGCGGGTTCCCCGTTTAAGCGGGGTGGACGATGTGCTCAACCTGGTGACAGCGGACCCGGACCCCATCCTGTGGGCCCCCGGAAGCTGGGTGGACGTGCAGGGCGAGGTGCGGTCCTACAACAACCGGTCCGGCCAGGGCAGCAAGCTGGTCATCACCGTGCTGGTGCGGTCCGCCCAGCACGGCGGGCTGGAAGAGGGGGAAAACCGCCTGGTGCTGGCCGGGACGCTGTGCCGCAGGCCTACCGCCCGGCGCACGCCCCTGGGCCGGGAGATCTGCGACCTGCTGCTGGCCGTCAACCGCCCCTATGGCCGGGCGGATTACTTACCTTGCATCGCCTGGGGCTCCCTGGCCGCCCACTGCGCCGGGCTGGACGTGGGCGGCCGGCTGAGGCTGGAGGGCCGGCTCCAAAGCCGGCAGTACCACAAGCTTATCGACGGGGAACAGGTGGAACGGACAGCCTTTGAAATCTCCGTCATGAACCTCCTGGAGGACGGCGAACCTCAGGACGCCCCGTAGACCTCCGGGCAGACCTCCCGGAGCTTCGCCCGGATGGCCCGCAGGTCGGCAAAGGTGTCCGGCTTCTTCACCGGGTCCCGGAGAAGGGCGGCGGGGTGGTAGATGGCGGTGTAAAACACGCCGCCCCGCTCCACCCACTGGCCGTGCTCCTTGGTGATGCGGTAATCCGGCTTGATGATGCGCATGGCGGCAATGCGCCCCAGGCACACCACCACCCGGGGACGGAGCAGCTCCATCTGCTCCCGCAGCCAGCCGATGCAGGCGTCCTGCTCGGTGTTCAGCGGGTCCCGGTTCTTGGGCGGGCGGCACTTGACAATGTTGGTGATATAAAAGTTCTCCTCCCGGCTCAGGCCGATGAGGGACAGCATTTCGTCCAGCAGCTGTCCTCCCCTGCCCACAAAGGGCTCTCCCTGGAGGTCCTCGTTCTCCCCGGGGCCCTCGCCGACGAACATGATCCGGGCGTCCTTCGGCCCCCTGCCGAACACCACGTTGGTGCGGGTGTCCGCCAGGGCGCACTTCTGGCAGGCATGACAGCGGCGTTCTAATTCTACCCAGTCTGACATGGGGTATTCCCTCCCGTTCTCTTTTTCACCGGGCCGTGCCCTTTCGGGACATCCAGCCCCGCAGCCCCCCCGCCGGGGCCTCGGCGGGCCGGTCCGGCAGCTCGATGAAGTATTTTCCCGAGGCGTTCACCACGGTGGTTTCCCCGTACTGCCGCACCCGGGGCCAATTGGGCACATATTGCAGGTGGACGTGGCCGTGGACGTGATAACTGGGCGAAAAGCGGTCCATCAGGTCTCTGAAGCAGGCAAAGCCCTGGTGGCAGCCGTCCTCCAGGTCCCCCATCCCCTGGGCGGGGGCGTGGGTGACCAGGAGGTCCACGCCGCCCTTACGCAGGGACCAGCCCAGCTTTGCGATGCGCCGCCTCATCTGCCCCTCGGTGTACTGGTGTGTGCTGCTGTTGTACTTCATGCACCCCCCTAAGCCCAGGATGCGGTAGCCCCGGAACTCCACCACCTTCCCGTCGATGCAGTCGCAGCCCTCGGGGGGAGTCTTCTCATAGCGGCCGTCGTGGTTGCCATGGACGTAAAACAGGGGCCGGTTGGCCATGGTCACCAAAAAGGTGAGGTAGGCCGGCGGCAGGTCCCCGCAGGAGATGATGGCGTCCGCCCCCTGAAGCTTTTCCTTGGAGAAATAGTCCCACAGCCCCTGGTCCGGGGCGTCGGATACCACCAGCAGCTTCACGCTTCCTTCCCCTCCTCCGGCGGGATGCTCTCCCGGTCCACCCCCAGCCGCCGCACCGTGGGCTTGGCCACCGGCAGCAGCTCGTCAAAGGCGGGCAGGCGGCCGTCGACGCGGTCGCACAGCCAATCCATCTTCAAAATCTCCTCCATGGTCAGGTTCCGGCTGCCGTCGTTGACCACACGGCCCGCCTGATCCCGGATCAGGCGCTGGAAGGGCTGAATGGTCCCCGCCCGGATGCCCTGGCGCAGGATCTCCGCCAGGGAGCGCACCCCTTCGGGCAGATCGGGGCTGAAGCGCAGGTCTACCACGCCGCTGTTCATCCCCCACCAGTAGTTGATCGCCCGGCTGCTGTCCTCCGCCAGGGGGATGGTCCTGGGGTCCCGGAGCATCTCCCGCACAATGCGCACGTAGAACTCCCCCCAGTGCCAGCTGGGGGAGGCCAGCTGGACCAGCTCCCCGTCCGGCTCCAGCCGGGCCAGGCCCTGGGCCCCGTCGGGCTGCTCGGAGATATAGTCCCGGTCGCTGACGATTTGCAGCCCCTGCCGCCGGAACTCGCCCATATAGTCCCCCGGCAGGCAGTGCCAGCGCAGGTCGATGACGGCCTCCGGGTTGGTGAGGGCCGCCCCCAGGGCAAAGGCGTTGATGCTGGCGGGCACGCCCAGGATCGGGTAGCTGCCCACATAGCCGATGCGCCTGCCCCGGCTCATGGCCCCGGCGATGGCGCCGGTGATGAACTTGCCCTCGTATACCCGGCAGTAGTACGCCTTTACGTTGACGTAGGGCTGGTCGATGGAGCAGTTCATGAAGCGCACCTTGGGGTACTTCACCGCCACCCGCAGCGTGGCGTCGATGAGGCTCACCGAGGTGGTGAAAATCAGCTCCGCGCCCCCCGCCACCGCCTCGCCAATGGCCGCTTCCGCCTCCTGGGGGGATACGCCGTAAAAGCTCCGCACGCTGACGCTGTCCCCCAGGGTCTCTTCCAGGTACTCCCGGCCCCGGTCATGGGCGGCGGTCCAGCCGCTGGCCTCGGGGGTGCCCTGGAACAGGAACGCCACCTTCAGCCGCTTCCTCCCCCCCAGCAGGGCGGACATCACGCCCTTTTTCTCCTCGGCCTCGGCGGCGGGGGCCAGGCTCACCGCAATGGGCTCGGGCGACCCGTGGACGCACAGCTCCTTCCAGACGGCGGTCAGCGACCGTCGGTAGTCCCCCTCGCCGATGGAGTTCAAAAACTCCTGCGCCGGGTAGAACTCCAGCCAGCGCAGCAGGGCGTCCCCGGCGGTCAGGCCCAGCCCGCCGCCGCCCAGCCGGTAAAAGCTGCTGCGGAAGCTGAAATACCGGGCCTTGAACTTCTTCTGGAAGTCCTCCGGCCAGTCCTCGTCCTTGGCGAAGCCCAGCGCCGCCTGGAGCTTGGCGTACCCTCCCAGGTCGCTGAAGTGCACCCCCCAGCACCGGCTGTGGCGGAAGAACTCCAAAAATTCCATATAAATCTGGGTGGTGATGTCGTCCGCCCGGGCGGGCATCAGCCGGGTGATATCCGCCTGCACCGTGGCGGAGCCCATGCACTTGAGCACGCTCACCCGCTTGTTCCCCTCCTGGACGTAAAACCGCCCCAGGTACTCGTAACACTTGATGGCGTCGTGGATGCCCTCGTTCAGCTGGGCCGTGCACAGGTTGGTCCACTTGACGGCAAATTCGCTGTCCGTCCCCATCAGGGGGTAGAACCCCGGGGAAAAGGAATTACAGCGCGCGTCCTCCGTGGAGCCCACCACCAGGTAGATAGGGATCTCCATCACCCCCAGCTTCACCTGGGACAGCTGGAGCTTGTCCGCCCCCAGGGCCTGGATGTTGGGGTACTGCCCCCGGTGGACGCAGTTCTTATATTCCCGCTGGCCCGCCTTCAGGGCCTGCTGATAGTATTGTACGGCTTCTGTGCTTGGCATGAAGCGCCCTCCTTGATGCAACGTTGCCTTATTTTATCGTAAAGAGCGACAGCCGCCACTCTGCCAAGTGACGGCTGTCTAAGTTTTAGATAGCTGTATCAACGAGGCCAGACCGCTTGTTCGGATCAACAAGCACGGGGCTCTCTGGTTGTTATTATACCCTTCCGCGCCGGGTTTGTCAACGGGCGGTTTGCATCGAAACAGGCAACCGCGCCCCCCTTTATCTCCTCCTGTGAAGGAGGAGATAACACCATGCAACAAACCGAAACCTATAACCTGAACCTCATTGAAACCACGGACACCTTTTCCCCGGCCCCCCTCAACCAGAACGCCCAGCTGCTGGAGGACGCCGTGGAGGCCGCCCGGACGGAGTTCCAGGCCGCCGACGGCGCCCTGGACCAGCGGCTCCAGGTGCTTGAGGCCCACCGCCTCAAGTACGGCACCTACAGCGGCACCGAAACATCCCCAAAGCTCTATGTGAACGTGGGCTTCCGGCCCAAGATCGTGTTTCTCCAGAACTGCAAGAGCTGCGGCAGCCGCATCCTGCTCGACACAGCCAGCACTTACCCCACTCATCTGCGCATCAATAACAACGGGTTTGAAGTCGACAACTTCTGGGGCAACTACGAAAGCGTCCACCAGGCGGACGCCGTCCACTTTTTTGTGGCCCTGGCCTGAAGCCCAAAAAGGACCCCCCGGATTTCCGGGGGGTCCTTTTTTAGGTCATTTGCCGGGTTCTGGGAGATTAGGTCCCAGGAGTGGCGGGGTTCTGGATGGTGCGGCCCACGGTCGGAGTCTGATCGAAGCAGACGTAGATCTGGCTAATGGTCACGCCGTCGATGCCGTTGCAGGACACATACAGCGGGGTCTCGCCAGCGTACTGGCCACCGATGTACTGGCCCAGGGAGCCGGCGTAGTTCAGGGTGGTCAGGCTGTTGATGCCGGGCCAGGTGGCGGCGGCGCCCCTCAGCGCGTTCAGGTTGCTGATGTTCGCGCTGTCCACACGCATCATGTCAATGTCGCCCGCGTTGCGGCTGTTGCCAGCGATCTGGCAGTCAAAGCTGCCGGTCTGGGCGTTCATGGTGGACGCGGTGTACAGGTTCTCAGTCCAGCCCAGGTTGGTCACGGTCACGGTGTAGATGGGCTTGCCGTCGTTGGCGGTGGCGCCGCTGTCAACCAGGTTGTAGTACACGTCATGGCCGTTGGCGATGATGGCGCCGGTGCTGCTGGCGGTGGCCGCGTCGGTGGGCACACCGTTGACCCAGACGCTCTCGGCCACGCCGTTGTTGTACATGGTGAACTGGGTGGCGTTGATGTCGGCGTTAATCAGGGTGTAGGTGCTGTCGCCCACGTAGCGGGTGGTGGAGGCGGAGCTCCAGGACACGGCGGCCTTGGGCAGGATGATGACGTCGGCCTGGCGGGACAGGACCCGGTTCTGGGCGTACACGAACGGGCTCTGCTTCAGGTAGGTCATCTCGGAAATCGGGGTGCCGGCGGAGATATTGCGCAGGGTCAGCTGTTCAGCAGCCGCGTTGAAGGCAGCCGCCACAGTCCAGTTCATCCGCAGGGTGACGGTGCTGGAGTCGCCGCGCAGCTTGCTGATGCCCTCATAGACCTCAGCCTTCACGCTGTCGGTGCCGTAGCCGGACACCAGGATGAACTTGGTGCTGTCGGTGAAGTACAGCTCGTCAGCGCCGTTGGTGGCCACGTTGGTGCCGTCGATGTCGATGGTGCCGGCGTACTTGGCGCCCAGGGCCACGGCGGTGTTGTCAATGACGATGTCGGCGTCGTCGCCGGGGATGGTGTCATTGCCGTTGAACTTCACCTCGGGGGCGTTGGCGTCCTGGTTGGGCTCAATGCCGGCAGAGGGGAACGGAGAGTGGGTGTGGCCGTCAGCCAGGGCGTTGCCGCCGCCGGTGATGCCGATGTTGTTCAGCGCACCGTACCTGCTGTCGATGCTGGTGCCGCCCACCACGAAGCCGCGGTAGATGCCGGTGCCGATGCCGTTCACAGCCTGGCCGAGGCCGGTGTTGTTAAAGGTATCGCGGTAGGGCACGCCGGGCATATCGGTGCCCAGGATGGCAGTGCCGTTGACGCGGGACACGGGGATGGTGGTGGTCTCGCCGGACAGGGTCACGCCGGTCAGGTAGTACTCGAACTTGCTGGAGCTGACCTTCTGGTCATAGTCCATGTAAGTGCCGTAGATGAAGCTGTTGCCGTAGATCCGCTCCGCGCCCAGGTACTTGCCTTCGGGCGTGAGGTAGAAGCGGTACTCAGCGTTCATGTAGTTGTCGGTGGCGCCGATCTGGGGCAGGGTGTTCTCCACCACGGTGTTGTACAGGATGGAGCGGTCCAGCACGGTGCCGTCGGCCAGGTTGACCTTACCAGTGTTGGGGTTGTAGGAGACAACAGTGCCCTCCTTGGTGTTGGTCACGGGGTTCAGCATGAACCAAGCGGTGTCCAGACCCATGGTGGTGCGCTTGTTGCGGTAGCCGTCGGCCTCGCCGTCGTTAATGGCGGCGCCAGTCTGGGCGACAAACATACCGGTGGGCAGGGTCTGGATGGGAGCGGTGCCGTTGATGCGCACGCCGATCTCATAGCGGCCCAACTCGGTGGTGCTGCCCGGGGTCAGCTGGTCCTGCTCCAGGACCCAGCCGTTGCTGTTAGCGGGAATCTCGTTGGCGTCGGCAATGAACTTCCAAGAGGAGTTGCCGTCGGTCTGGCCAGGAGTCTTGGGGGGCGTGCCGAAGGGGTTGTTGTTCGGGTCGGTGATGGGCACAGTGACAGTCTTGATGCTGTTCACGTTGTCCACGCCGGTGATCTCAGAGGTCTGGATGTTCAGGGAGATGACCACGTCCAGAGCCTTGTTGCTGCTGTTGGAAATCAGCAGGTACAGGTACTCGGGGGACTCCTCCACATCGTTGTCAATGGTCTGGCTGGTAGCGCCAGTGGCATTGCCGATGGTGGTGACCTTGATGTCATTGGCAGCGGCGGCCTTGGGCAGGAAGCGCTCGAAAGCCTCGTTCTGGAACACGGAGGTGGCGCTGCTCACGGCGAAGCCAGCCTTCTGGGCCGCGCTGTAGAGGTTGTCGCCGCCGATAGCAGGAACAGTGTAGCTGGGCACGGCGTTCACAGCCAGGGCGTTGGTCACGTTGTTGGCGCCGTTGTTGTCGGTGTACACACGCACCACGTCGGTCAGGGTGGAGCGGTCGAAGTAGGCGTAGGTGTGCAGGTTGTTGTTGTTGTTGCTGTCGCGCCAGTCAATGTACCAGGTCTGGCCGAAGCGGGCGGGGTTCACGCCGGTCTGACGGCCGTCGTACCAGATCTCGGTCTTGTGGGCGAACAGGTCCAGCCCGGTCTTGGCGTCGAAGGTGGCGATGTCGTTGGCACGATCGGCACCAGAGGTCCACGCGGTGTAGTCGGTCTTGACCAGGCCGTAGGCGTACACGGGGTCGGCGCCGTAAGCGCTGGCGACGTCGCCGGTGCTGCGGGAGAAGCTCATGCGGGTGACGGTCTCGCCGGTGTCCTGGTTGCCCACGACGATGCCGGTGTCAGAGACCAGGCCGAAAGCCTTCCAGCCCAGGGTGGGGTTGAACCGGGGGGCCACGTCGGCGCTACCGGCGCCGCCGGTGATGGGCACGCCGATGTACTTGTTGTAGCCCATAGCGGCGGAGTAGGTCACGGTGGGCACATAAGCGGCGGTGCGGAAGGTCATGGACGCGATCACGTCACGGCGGGCGGCCAGGTGCAGGGAGCCGCCGTACTGGGTGGTGTAGATGTCGTTCAGGATGCCCTCGTTCTTACCCTGGGAGGACACGTTGACCTGCCAGGTGGGGCCGGTGAACTCATCGTTCTTGTCGTAGCCCACGGCGCGCAGCAGCATGGCCAGGGCCTCGTAGCCGGTGACGTTGCCGGTGGGGTCAAAGACGTCGGCGCTGCGGCCCTTAATCAGGCCGGCGTTCCAGCAGTAGCCCACGTAGCCGGCGTACCACTTGTCAGCGGTGACGTCCTTGAAGGGGGCGTAGTTGGAATACAGGCCCGCCTGGGAGTCGTTCACGTCGCCGCTGACCAGCCGGTAGATCACGGCGGCCATCTCGGCGCGGGTGATGTTGGCAGCGGGCTTGAAGTTGCCGTTATCTCCGCTGAACACCTTCATGCCGGAGAGAACGTCCACGGCCTCGGCGAACTCGGGAGTGATCCCGGAGCCGTCCGCGAAATCCTCAGCGGTGCTGGTGGCGTTGGCGGTGAGCATCAGGGACATAGCCATGATCATCGCCAGCATCAGCGCGAGAAACTTCTTCAAATTTCTCATTGGATTGTTTCCTCCTTGTTTTTTTTGCCATTTTGTTAGGACTTCCGCCGGAGCATCGTCGGATAGGCTATCCTCTCCGGCAGCGGCCCTTCCGTTTTGGCTGTCGCCATTATAGCAATCCCGGAGGGCAAAAGTCAATGGGTCAAGCTCAAGTGTAACACAACTGTAACAAAGCCCTCGGTTGCCCATTTCTGTGCAAATCTGGGCGCGGACGCGGCGCACCCCCCCTCCTGGGCGGATGCGCCGCGCGGATTTTTTATTTTTTCACGATTTTAATGGTATAGAGGAAGATGAGCGTGATGGCCGCGCCGATGGGCAGGGCCAGCAGGCCCGGCCCGCCGAAGAAAGCGACCACCCCCGCGATCAGGTAGGCGGCGCCGGAGATGACGGCGCAGGAGATGGCGTAGGGCAGCTGGGTGGACACATGGTTGACGTGGTCGCACTGGGCGCCGGCGGAGGCCATGATGGTGGTGTCGGAGATGGGGGAGCAGTGGTCGCCGCACACGGCCCCGGCCATGCAGGCGGCAATGCAGATGATGGCCATGGGGTTGTCCATGGTGAACACGTTCTGGACAATGGGGATGAGGATGCCGAAGGTGCCCCAGGAGGTGCCGGTGGCGAAGGCCAGCAGGCAACCCACCACGAAGACGATGACGGGCAGGAGGACCTGGATGCCGGAGGCGGAGCGGACGAAGTCCCGGACGAAGTACTTGGCGCCCAGGGAGTCGGTCATGCCCTTGAGGGACCAGGCGAAGGTGAGGATGAGGATGGCGGGCACCATGGCCTTGAAGCCCTCGGGGATGCAGCCCATCAGGTCCCGGAAGGACATGGAGCGGCGGATGAGGTAGTAGATGATGGCGAACACCAGCCCGAAGGCGGAGCCCAGCATGAGGCCCACGGAGGCGTCGGAATTGGAGAAGGCGGTGATGAAGTCCTCGCCGGAGAAGAAGCCGCCGGAATAGATCATGCCAATGACGCAGGCCGCCACCAGCACCACGATGGGGAGGACCAGGTCCAGCACGGAGCCCTTGGACTCGTCGATCTCGCTGTCCATCATGGCGTAGGGGTTGGAGCCGGAGAACAGGTCGTTGCTCTCGACGGCGTTTTTCTCATGCAAGGCCATGGGGCCGAAGTCCACGTTGAGCACCACCAGGCCCACCATCATGACGATGGTGAACAGGGCGTAGAAGTTGTAGGGGATGGCGCGGATGAACAGGTTCAGGCCCTGGCCGTCCTCGGCGAAGGCGGCCACGGCGGCGGCCCAGGAGGAGATGGGGGCGATGATGCACACGGGGGCGGCGGTGGCGTCGATGAGGTAGGCCAGCTTGGCCCGGGAGACGTTGTGCTTGTCGGTGATGGGCCGCATGACGGAGCCCACGGTGAGGCAGTTGAAGTAGTCGTCGATGAAGATGAGGCAGCCCAGCACAATGGAGGCCAGCTGGGCCCCGGCCCGGGATTTGATGTTTTTCTGGGCCCAGCGGCCGAAGGCGGCGGAGCCGCCGGCCTTGTTCATCATGGACACGATGGCGCCCAGGATGACCAGGAAGATGAGGATGCCCACGTTGTAGCCGTCGGACAGGGAGGCCACGATGCCGTCCTGGAATGCGTGGAGGACGGTGCCCTCAAAGTTGAAGTTGGCGTACAGCAGCCCGCCCACCAGGATGCCCACGAACAGGGAGGAGTAGACCTCCTTGGTGATGAGGGCCAGGGCGATGGCGATGACGGGGGGCAGCAGGGATAGCGGAGTGTTGAAGTAGCGGCTGGGTGAGTGGATGTAGCCTGGGTATTCGCTGCCGGCGCAGGTCTCGCAGGGGACGGCCTGGCCGCTGTCGGACAGCGTCACGCCCAGGGCGCCGCAGTCGGGGCATTCGATGTACTGGGTGCCGGTGAGCTCGGTGGGGTCCTCCGGGGTGGCGAAGGCGGTGGTGGTCAGGGCAAAGACCAGCATCACCAGCAGGGCGGTTAAGCCCAGGCGGCTTTGTTTTCTTCTCATAGCTCTCTTTCCTCCTGACAAGGGGATACCGCCTGACCACAAAAAAAGCGCTCCCAATGGAAGCGCACTCACAGGCAGGCCCCGCCGCGGCGCGGCGGATTGATAGCGCTCCACATTCGTGACAGTCCGGGGGATATTCTCCCGCGGCCCAGGATGGGGGCCCAGGCAGGCCCTTGCACCTTCGGCGGCCGCCCCTCTCCCCCGGGACCGGCTGCCTGGCCGTAGGTCCCGCGGTACGCATGGCGTCCGCGCCTCTATCAAACGGTATTCACTTGATGATGAGGGGATCGTATCACATTTCCCCTGTAAAGTCAATGGCGGGCGCGGATAAAAATAGCCAAATCTTTCTATCTGATAACCCGGATACGCAAAAGCCCCCCGCCTCTCGGCGGGGGAGCTTCAAAATCATACCAGCTGGATGATGGCCAGCTCGGCGGCGTCGCCGCGGCGGGGGCCCATCTTCAGCACCCGGGTATAGCCGCCGTTCCGGTCGGCGTACTTGGGGCCGATCTCGTGGAACAGCTTGTTGGTCACGTCCTCCTTGGTGAGGTAGCTCAGGGCCTGGCGGTAGGCGGCCAGATCGTTCTTCTTGGCCAGGGTAATCATCTTTTCGGCGATGGGCGCGACCTCCTTCGCCCGGGCGTAGGTGGTCTTGATCTGCCCGTTCTCCAGCAGATAGGTGGTCATGGCGCGCAGCATGGCGCGGCGCTGGTCGCTGGTGCGGCCCAATTTACGGTTCATAGCCATTTGTAAGCACTCCTTCGACCTCGCGTGGCGAAGTCAGTTCAATTCGTTCAGGCGCCCGGCTTACACGGGACACAGCGCACTGTGTGTGTGGACAGGAACGTTACATACTTCCACACCGTCTCGTCGGGGACATTCCTGTCCCGCTTCCTTGTCACGCTTCGCCTGTTCGCGACGCGCGGCTTCCCTCCGACTCGGGGAAAACCCATCCGGGCCGCTGGCCCTCCTTGGGCTTTCCCCCTCGCTTCGGTCCATCCGCGCTGCTCACGACGGCTCCACGCTCATAAATTCTCGTCGCTGGCCAGGGACAGGCCCATCATGGCCAGCTTGTTGATGACTTCCTCCAGGGATTTGCGGCCCAGATTGCGCACCTTCATCATCTCGTCCTCGGTCTTGGAGATCAGGTCCTCCACCGTGTTGATGTTGGCCCGCTTCAGGCAGTTGAAAGACCGCACGGACAGGTCCAGCTCCTCGATGGTCAGCTCCAGCACCTTGTCCCGCTGGGCCTCCGCCTTCTCCACCACCGTGGCCTTGGAGCCCATGGTCTCGGACAGGTCGGTGAACAGGGTGAAGTGGTCCACCAGGATGCGCGCCCCCAGGGAAACCGCGTCCCGGGCGGAGATGGTGCCGTTGGTCCAGACCTCCAGGGTCAGCTTGTCGTAGTCGGTGGCGTCGCCCACGCGGGTGTTCTCCACAAAGTAGTTCACTTTGCGCACGGGGGTATAGACGGAGTCCACCGGAATCAGGCCGATGATGGCCTGGGCGGGCTTGTTTCGGTCGGCGGTGACGTAGCCCCGGCCCTGGGACAGGGTCAGCTCCATGTTCAGCGAAGCCTCGGGCCCCAGGGTGGCAATGTGGTGGCTGGGGTTGAGGATCTCCACGTCGCTGTCCGCCTTGATGTCGCCGGCGGTGACTTCGCCCTCGCCCGCGGACTCGATGTAGACCGTTTTGACCCCTTCGCTGTACAGCTTGGCGATGATGCCCTTGATATTGAGCACAATCTCCGTCACGTCCTCCTTGATCCCGGGGATCACGGAGAACTCATGCTGCACGCCGGCAATCTTGATGCCGGTAACCGCGGTGCCGGGCAGGGAGGACAGTAGGATGCGGCGCAGGGAGTTGCCGATGGTGGTGCCGTAACCCCGCTCCAGCGGCTCGACCACGTACTTGCCGTAGGACTCGTCGCCAACGTTCTCGATACATTCGATGCGCGGCTTCTGGATTTCTACCATTCGTGTGTTACCCTCCTTTAACATTGGCGAAAGCTTCCGGGCGCCCGCAAGGCGGACCCGCCGCGGGGCGGATCCGCGCGCCGCGGGTTGAAGCGCCCGGTTGCCGTGGGAGCGGCATTACTTGGAGTACAACTCCACGATGAGGTTAACGGCCACGTCGAAGTCGATGTCGTCCCGCTGGGGCATGGCGACGACCTTGCCCTCCAGCGGCGCGTTTTTATTTTTCTCTAACCACTTGGGGGCGGCCACGAAGCGGTCGTCCTCCACCAGCTTCTTGAACTTGGCGGAAGAGCGGCTCTTGTCGCACACGGCGATGACCTCGCCCTCCTTCACCAGGTAGGAGGGGATGTTCACCCGCTTGCCGTTGACGGTGAAGTGGCCGTGGTTAACCAGCTGCCGGGCCTCCCGGCGGGTGTTGGCCAGGCCCAGGCGGAACACCACGTTGTCCAGCCGGCGCTCCAGCAGGGTCATCAGCTCGTCGCCGGTGTTGCCCTTCATGCGGGCGGCCTTCTCATAGTAGGCGTGGAACTGCTTTTCCAGCACGCCGTAGATGAACTTGACCTTCTGCTTCTCGGTGAGCTGAAGCGCGTACTCGCTTTTCTTGGGGCGGCGCTGGGGGCCGGGGTTGCGGTTGGACTCCTTGTTCACGCCCATGACGGCGGGGGAGATGCCCAGCGTGCGGCAGCGTTTCAGATAGGGCTGCATATTCTTTGCCATATCGGTTTTCCTCCTTCCAGATCAGACGCGGCGGCGCTTGGGCGGACGGCAGCCGTTGTGGGG
>CAMNQF010000020.1 GCA_946548895.1 uncultured bacterium
TCATGGACTCCGGCGATCTGGAGCGGGAGCGGGGCATCACCATCCTGGCCAAGAATACCGCCGTCCACTACAAGGACGTGAAGATCAACATCGTGGACACCCCGGGCCACGCCGACTTCGGCGGCGAGGTGGAGCGCATCCTGAAGATGGTCAACGGCGTCATCCTGCTGGTGGACGCCGCCGAGGGCCCCATGCCCCAGACCCGTTTCGTGCTGTCCAAGGCCCTGGAGCTGGGCCACAAGGTCATCGTGGTGGTGAATAAAATCGACCGCCCCGACCAGCGCATCCACGAGGTGATGGACGAGGTGCTGGAACTGCTGCTGGACCTGAACGCCACCGACGAGCAGTTTGAGTCCCCCACCCTGTTCTGTTCCGGGCGGCAGGGCACCGCCAGCTATTCCCCCGACGTGCCCGGCACCGACCTGGTCCCCCTGTTCGAGACCATTCTGGACTATATCCCCGCCCCGGACTGCGACCAGGACGCCCCCTTCCAGATGCTGGTGTCCTCCATTGACTACAACGAGTTTGTGGGCCGCATCGCCGTGGGGCGCATCGAGCGGGGCACAGTGAAGCAGAACCAGGAGATCGTGGTTTGCAACTACCATAAGCAGGACGAGGCCCCCAAAAAGGCCAAAGCCACCGCCCTGTACACCTTCGACGGCCTGGCCCGCACCCCAGTCACAGAGGCCAAGGCGGGCGAGATCATCGCCATGAGCGGCATCGGCGACATTACCATCGGCGACACGGTGTGCGCCCCCGACCGCCCGGAGCCCATTGAGTTTGTGAAAATCTCCGCGCCCACCTTGGAGATGACCTTCTCCGTCAACGATTCCCCCTTCGCCGGCAAAGAGGGCAAGTACGTCACCAGCCGCCAGCTCCGGGATCGGCTGTTCCGGGAGACCCTGAAGGACGTATCCCTCCGGGTCACGGAGGTGGAGGCTTCCACCGACGCCTTCAACGTGGCGGGCCGGGGGGAGATGTCCCTGTCCATCCTCATTGAGACCATGCGCCGGGAGGGCTATGAGTTCCAGGTGTCGCCCCCCCGCGTGGTCTACCAGGAGGTGGAGGGCAAAAAGTGCGAGCCCATCGAGCGGGTGGTCATCGACGTGCCCGCCGACTGTGTGGGGGCGGTCATGGAGAAGCTGGGGGCCCGGAAGGGCGAGTTCCTGTCCATGGACCCCATCGGCAGCCGCACCAAGCTGGAGTTCCTGGTGCCCTCCCGGGGCCTGTTCGGCTACCGCAACGAGTTTTTGACCGACACCAAGGGCGAGGGCATCATGGCCTCCGTCTTTGAGAAGTACGCCCCCTTCAAGGGGGACATCCAGCGCCGGAACACCGGCTCCCTGGTGGCCCACGAGCAGGGCGAGTCTGTGACCTACGGCCTGTTCGCCGCCCAGGAGCGGGGGGCGCTGTTCATCGGCGCGGGGGTACCCGTGTACGAGGGCATGGTGGTGGGCGTGTGCCCCAAGATGGAGGACATCTCCGTCAACGTGTGCAAGAAGAAACAGCTCACCAATATGCGGGCCAGCGGCAGCGACGAGGCCCTGCGGCTGGTGCCCCCCAAGTCCATGAGCCTGGAGCAGTGCCTGGAGTTCCTGGCGGACGACGAGCTGCTGGAGGTCACGCCGGAAAATCTGCGCCTGCGCAAGCGCATTTTGAACCACGAGAAGCGGATGAAGGCCCTCAAGGGCGGGAAAGCGTAATCAAAATTCCCCTGGCCAACGGCCAGGGGAATTTTTTTACAGTGTCATGGTGATGCCGCCCTCGTCGGACAGCCCGTCCTTCTTGAGCATATTCTCCAGCACCTCCACGTCCGACGTGATGTCCATGGCGTCGTCCTGGAACAGCTTGTCGAGCTGCTTCTCAAATCCGGACACCACCTGGTCCATCATGTCCTCGATGCGCTTCTTGGCGGCGGAGATGTTCTCCCCCTCGATGCCCTGGGCGTCCAGCTGGGCGTAGGCCCGGAGGATCTTCAGGGTGGTGGGCAGGTAGTAGTTCAGGAAGGTGCGCAGCTGGCCCTCCTTGTTGGGGTGGGCCTTCTGGAAGTTCAGGATCTTCCGGGTGATCTCCTCAATGCGGTCAATTTTGGCGCTCATCACCTCGTCGGGGATCTGGTCGTTCACCTGCCGGATTTCCCGGAGGATGTCGTCCTCCCGGGCGGCGGCCTCCTGGGCCGTTTCCTCCCGGACGGGGGGCTCCTCCCGCCGGGGCTGGGCGTGGTAGCCCATCTCGGTGAGGTACAGCTTGCCCTCCGCCAGGTCCAGGTAGCCGGTGGGCAGTACGCCCTTGGCCAGCATCCGCCGCAGGTCCTTGCACAGCTTGTTCACCGGCATCCCAAAGCTGGCGGCCATGGGGGCCAGGTCTACCTCCCGGTTGGCGCCGATATAGGCCAGGTAGTTGAGGTAGCGCTCACTGCGGCGGTTTTTGCCGATGCCGGAGGCCAGCATACCGATGCCGCCACCCATGAACATCAGGCAGGCCAGAATGGGGATCAGGATGGGGTATTCAAATTCACCCAAAAACACAGGGGTCATGCAGGCCAGGGCGCCCAGGCCAAAAATCCCCGCCAGGATGCTCCCGCCGATGACAAGCCCTGTGCCGCCGCCCTCCTTTTTGGCCTTTTTCCGCCTGTTCTGGGCAGGGCTGCGCACATTCCAGGCGTCAGGCTGGGCACTCTGCTCCCGCTCGGGCTGGCCGTACTGGTAGGAATAGGAACCGCCGGAGGAACCGGCGGACTCCTGGCTTTCCCGGCTTTCCCGCCGGCGGGCATCCCCCGCCTCCTGGGCATATGTGCCGGCCCGGCGGAAAAAGACTTGCGCGGTGTTTTTGGCGCGGTCGGCGGCCCTTTTGGCCTCCTGCTTGTAGCGGCGCTTGTCGCCGGCGGTCATCTTGCCCAGCTTGTTCAGCAGCCAGATCACGCCGATGACCTTGCAGAACCAGAACGGAAGGATAAACAGCAGAAAGCCGATGCCAATCCACTCCCCCCAGTCGTTGGGGGTCTTGGGAGGCCTGCTCCCGCCGCCGGCCCCCCGGCCGGAGCCATAGCTGTAGTTATAATGATAGGTGTTGTTCTGTTGTGAGCCCTCCCGCGGGTCGGGCCCGCCGGGGCCGTAGCTGTCCGCCATGGTGATCCCCCTCTCCTGGTATGGTGAACGACAATCATTATAACCTTTTTCCGCTGCGCTGTAAAGGCGATAAAGATTTAATTTTTTATTTAGGGCTGCGGCCCAAAACGAGGTGAAACGCATACCTGCCGGACAAAACAGGTATGCGTTTCATTTTTCCCGTGTTGGCCGCGCGCCGTACTCCCCATCCCAGAAGGCGAGGAGTTCCTCCGCGCTGACGGGGGACATCCCCCGCCGCCCCGGTTCAGTTTGCCGTACGGCGCCTTGCGGTGAAATCAATCATGATGGGGCCCCTCTCCAATCCGCCGTATCAATGACTGCGGCGGTTTTCGCGGGACACACGGTCTTGCGCTGGCCATACCCAAAGGACACGTCCCGCGCGCCGTCGTTGACAAGCAGAATTTTTTTGATGTCTTCCGAGACCTCATAGGGCTCCAGGCGGTTCGGATAGGGAAAATATCGAAAATCCAACTGGCAGGGGCCATCCTCATCCTCAAAAAAGTCCCGGATCAGGACGGAATCCTGGAACATACCGAGGTGGGTGGCGGCCGGGACGCGCCGGACCTGGCCTTCCCGTCCGCACCACAGCGCCGAAAGGACGGCTGCCCCGGCAACGCGCAGGCGCAACGTCCCGGCGGAGGCGTGGAGGCCGAGCAGGGCGTCTTTCTCGGCCTTGGCCGCCCGCTCGCGGGCCAGGGCGCAGCGCTCCCAAATCTCCGGGGCCAGGCCCAACCGCTCCGGCGGCGGGAGCTCCGGCCGGCTTTCCCGCGCGCTGAATTCCTCCGCCCGAACATGGTATACGCTGCCGGATTGGGTCTTCAGCAGCAGGCCGTTCTCCTCTTCTTCCGCGCGGATGAGGGACGAAGTGTGAACGGCTTCGCCCTCCGGCAGCTTGGGATGGCCCGACACGATGCCGTGAGCCAGAAAGACCGGGCCGTGGGCCTTTATATACCAGGAAAACAGTATGGGCATGGCGCACCTCCAAAGCGTTGTCAATTTTCACGGGGCCTTTTTCAGCGGTCAGGAGGATGTCAACAAAAAAAGCTACAAAGCCCGCAGGCGAAAGGGCCGCCCGCTCAGGATCTGTAACCGCGTAAAGCATGGTTCCGTATGTTGTTGCCGCCTTTCAATTTTGCGTTTTCAGCATAGCACACCCGAACTCCCCTGTCAAGGAGAGGACACAGAAATTTTTTAACTTCCTCTTGACATACGCCCCCGCGCCGTGTACAATATGTTCAGGCGGGAGGGCCGCTCCGGCGGCCATGCCTTACGTTGAAAACTGCATATTGGTATTTGAGAGCGTCAGGCGTAAGCGGCGGTTTCAAATATGATCTCCTCTGTGGATCGTATTTGGGCTTTGCTGTTGCGTCTTTTTTTACGGTCTGCCTTTGGAGGTCACTCGGAGGGCAGGCCGTTTTTTTGCCCGGTAAACCCGCCGGCAACATGACAAACGAAAGGAATGTGATGGACATGGCAGACAACAGCCTTCAGATGAAGCCGGGCGATGTGTTTGTGACGCTGGACGACTCAGAGCTGGGCAAGGGAAAAACTCCCATGAAAAAGGAGCTGTACCTGATGACCGAAGCGGGCCGCAAGGATCTGGAAGGCTCCGCCCTGCTTTACGCGAAAGGGCTGCGGCTTGGCGCCGTGCTGCCCAGGTGTGAGGATATTGAGCAGATATTCCAACCGCTGGAGCTGCGCGGCCATGAGCTGGCCGAATACCGTCAGGCCAGCTGCGTGTTCCGTAAGAACCCGGACCCGGACGATAATTTCTATCAGGTTGAGACTGGCGGGACAGGCACAGTCTGGATCAAAAATTCCGGCCAGCGATCCCTGCGGTTCCAGACGGCCGACGGCCTGCTGTACCGGGTCTGTGCCGGGAGCGTCCAGCCGCTGGCGCCCAACAACCGCCTGGCCCGGACCGAACCGCCCAGGGTCCTGCTGGACGTGGACCGGGACGGCGGACCGCTGGATATCCGCATCCGCGCGGTCCACATCCTGGACGGCGGGAGCTGGCATAGGGGAGACGTCTACCTCTACTGCGGCGACTATACGGATTCCTACCATCTGCGGGTGCAGTATCAGGACGACTGTTTGGGCGTTTTTGAGGCTTACTCCAAATATTTTATGGGGCGCCCCGCCCTTGACGTACTGGACGTTGACAGCTATGGCCCCGCCCAGTGGTACGTTCGGAACCTGGACAGCGCGGCCCTGAAGATCCTTTGGGCCGGGAAAAATCCTTCCGAGGTGCCCGCGGACCAGCGGGTGTACCCGCTGGGCAATCTGGCCTACCCCACCTATCTTGAACAGGAGGTGCCCCTGCCTTGAGTACCTATTATGCACACTTCAGCGAAGAGCTTATGAGAGCCGGCATCCAACCGGGCGAGCTCGCCATCTATACCGGGACCGTGCGCGACGGCATTCGCAGCGGTCCTTCCACAGGCGCCTCCAGCAATGCCTATGTCTATTGCTGGCAGGGGGAAGACGCCCAGGACCTGGGCGTATGCTTTCAGGACGGCATACTGGAGGTTTCCGCCCATGAGGACCATTATGTTTTCCTGAGAAACGGGTCCGGGAATTTCTTGCAGCAGGTTTCCGGGCCCGCCAAGCCGGTCGTGATTGGGAACATTGGCGCGGACGCCATCCGGGTGAACACCCCGCTGGGGAAGTTCCTGGTGCCGGCGGGCGCGATGCTCCGGCTGGACCGCGGCGCTCCGCTCCAGCGGGAGAAGAAAAAGGTCCTGCTGACCTTCTCAGATGATGCCGCGCGGGAAAGCGGCCTGAAATCCGCGCTGATCCTGGAGGGAGAGCGGTGGCGGCCGCTGAATATCTGCGCCAAGTACCAAATGGCGGTGGTGAAGGACGGCGCGTTTACCGTCCAAACTTTGGCCATGGAGGGCTCTGATGTCTATATGACGCTGAAAGACCCCCCCTGCGATTCGGATTATGAGGTCTACCTCCGCTGCACGGACAACTGGTCCGTAGTGCATTTTGACGGCACCGGCATGATGGATGAAGGGCTGACCCGTGCCGAGTGGGACTTTACCCTGCAAAAGGACGTGATATACGATTTCCAGCGGCTGCGTCAGGCTCCCACCATCAGGCAGATGCGCCAATGCACCGCCCAGCTGCCCGGACTGGAGGAACTGGACGCCGGGCCCGGGGCCCTCTGTTCGGAGGAGGGACGGGCGGAAGGAACCCCGGACGAATCTTCCCGGTTCCGCCAGCTTCCTGACAGCGGCGCGGATCCATCGGATTTCAGATAGGCGGCCTCGAAATAGAGCGGAGAATCCGAAGCCGTAAGGGCTCCGCCGGAACGCCCCGCCTGATTATTCCGGTATAACGGCCGGCCTTTACGCATACCATTTCCATGCAGCAAGAAGCATGGGAGTGTTGTTTGTATGAAAGGCAATATGGAAGAGCGCGCCCAGGAGCTGGCGCTGTACATCATTGAAAACAAGGCCACCGTCCGGGCCGCCGCCACCCGCTTCGGCATTAGCAAGTCCACCGTACATAAGGACCTGAGCGAGCGCCTGCCCACCATCAACCGGGGCCTGTACGGGCAGGTAAAGGCAATCCTCAACGAAAACAAAGCGGAACGGCACATCCGGGGCGGCATCGCCACCCGCAAAAAATACAAAGGGGAATAAAAAAGGGCGGGCCCTAACAGGGTCCGCCCGGCTTGTATTCTCCCGTCAGCGGTGGCAGCCATGGCGGCCGCCGCAGGCCGCGCCGGAGTAGGAAAGACAGCTCCCGTCGCACCAGCCGCAGCTGTGGTCGCTGCCGCAATAGGCCACGCCGCCGTGCTCATGGCGGCCGGCGATCTCGCAGCCCTCCACCTCGCACAGGGGCAGGCAGGCCCCATCGCAGTAACCGCAGTCGTGGTTGTTGCCGCAGTAGGTCACGCCGCCGTGCTCATGGCGGCCGGCGATCTCGCAGCCCTCCACCTCGCACAGGGAGACGCAGGAGCCGTCGCACAGGCCGTTGCCGCCGTGGGTGTGGCCGCAGTACAGGGTGCGGTCATGGTAGTGCCAGCCGGCGCGGGTGCAGTCCTCCACCGCGCAGGGCTGGGCGGCGCGGCGGACACCGCGGCCGTGACAGCCGCCGTGGGCAAAGGCGGCGGGGATCAGCAGAGAGGCTGCGCATACCGCCGCCAGGGAGGAAAGTAAGAGACGCCTGACAAACATTATTGTTTGACCTCCAATCAAGATGTCAATCAAATTCGCGGCATGACTACCGCTGTCGTCATTGTAGCACGCCGCAGGACGGAATGCAATAGCGTTTTTAAATATTTTTCCAAGCGGTCACGGGGCCCCGCCCAGCTCGGCTACGGTGACGTCCCGGATCCACTTTCCGCTCTTGAACCGCCACAGGCCCAGCACGGCCTTTACCACGTTCTCGCTCATCATGCCCAGGTACACCCAGAAGATGCCCGCCTTGAGCACCAGGCCGGACACCGCCGCGATGGGCAGCGCCACCGCCCACAGTGGGGTGAGGTCGATGAGGGTGGCCATTTTCACGTCGCCCCCGCCCCGGAGCACCCCCACGATGTTGGTGCACTCCAGGGAGCGCAGGGGCATCATGAGGAACACCATAGTGAGCATCAGGGTGCAGATGTCCCCCGCCGGGGGGGTGAGCTTGAACAGGGGGTAGAGCACCGGGGACACGAAGAGGTAGAGCAGCCCCAGAAACAGCGCCCCAATGGCCGCCCCGAACAGGAAGGCCAGGGTGTTGAGCAGCGCGCCCAGGGAGTACACCCTGCCGGCGTTGCCCGAGCCGATCTCCTGGCCCACCAGGATGGCGGCGGTGCCGGCGATGGCAAATACGCCCACTGTGCACAGGTTGGTGATGTTGCCCGCGATGGCATAGGCGGCCAGGATCTCCTCGGAACCCTCCATGTGGCCCATGATGGTGGGAAAGATGGAGGTACCCAGCCCCCAGAAGGTCTCATTGCACATCACTGGAGTGGAGAAGCGGATAAACCGGCGGACCATCTCCGGGCCGGGGTGGAAGAGCAGGGATGGGTCCAGGCGGAAGCCCTTGTCCCGGACGGCCCAGACCACCGCGATGGCGCAGGACAGAATCCGGGCCAGCAGGGTGGCCAGGGCGGCGCCCTCCACCCCCAGCCGGGGCGCCCCCAGGTTGCCGAAGATGAACACCCAGTTGAGGAAGGTGTTGCACGCCATGGACACCCCCAGAATGTACAGGCCCCGGGTGGGGTTGCCCATGGCCCGGTGGACGCCGTTGTACACCTGGACGAAGCTGTCGAAGAAGTAGGACCAGCCCACGATCCGGGCATACCGGGCGGCGACGGCCACCACTTGGGGGTCGTCCCCAAAAAGGGACATGAACTGGCCGGGCAGAAAGCCCATGATGAGGGCAAACGCCAGCCCGATGGCCCCGGCGGCGTACATCCCGATGCCCATGACCCGGTTGATGGCCCCCAGGTCCCCCTTGCCCCGGTACTGGCTGATGAGGACGGAGGAGCCGCTCTGGATGCCGAACATCATCAGCTGGACCACGAACACGGGGATGTTGGCCAGGGTCACCCCGGCCAGGGGGAGCTGGCCCATGGTGCCCACCATAAAGGTGTCCACCAGGCCCAGGGAGTTGGTGATGAGGTTTTGAAGCAGGATGGGCAGGGCCAGAGCCAGCAGCTTGCGGTAAAAGCCCTTTTCCCGCTGGAACAGCTTGAACATAGTATGCGGACGCTCCTTTGCGCCGCCGGCCCTCCCGGCCGGCGGAATGTCACGATAAGGTGGTAAACAGACTGCCCGCCGCGTCCTTCAGCGCGGACGCCAGGGCGTCCGCCTCCTCCCGGGTGGAGTCCGGCGAGAAGGACAGCCGCAGGGCGCCGTCCAACCAGGGCTTGGGCAGGCCCATGGCGGCGAACACATGGCTGGGCCTCCCCCTGTGGCAGGCGGAGCCGGAGGAGACGCACACGCCACGGTCCCCCAGCACCCGGACCACCACCTCGCTCTTGTAGCCCGGCAGGGTGACGGCGCAGATGTGGGGGGCGTCCCCGGCGGAGATGACCTCCAGCTTGGGGACGGCCTCTCTCAATTGGGAGAGCGTGTATTCCTTGATGGCGGCGGTCCGCTCCAGGCGGCCCGGGTCCGCCGCGCAGGCCCGGGCCGCGGCGGCGAAGGCGGCGATCTGGGCCGTGGCCTCGGTGCCGGAGCGCAGCCCATCCTCCTGCCCGCCCCCGGTGAGCAGCGGGCGGAGCCGGACGCCCTTTTTGACATACAGCGCCCCGATGCCCTTGGGCGCCCCGATTTTGTGGCCGCTGACCGCCACCAGGTCCGCCCCCAGTTTTCCCAGGGGCTCGGGGGTTTTCAAAAAGCCCTGCACCCCGTCGCAGTGGAACAAAATGGCCGGATCGTAGGCCTTGACCGCCTTCACGCAGTCCGCCACCGGCAGGACAGCCCCCGTCTCATTGTTCACCAGCATCATGGACACCAGGGCGGTGTCCGGCCGCAGGGCGGCGGCGAGCTGCCCCGCGGCGACCCGCCCCGCCCGGTCCGGCTTCAGGTACGTGACCTCATATCCCTGGCGCTCCAGGTCTTTGCAGGTCTCCAGCACGGCGGCGTGCTCGATGGCGGTGGTGACGATGTGCTTTCCCCGGCGGCGGTTCAGTTCCGCGCCGCGCCGGAGGGCCCAGTTGTCGCTCTCGGTGCCGCAGGAGGTAAAATACAGCTCCGCCGGGGCGCATCCAAAGGCCCCGGCAATGGCCTCCCGGTCCTCCTTCACCCGCTGGGCGGCCTGGCGGGCGTATTCATATCGGGAGGAGGGGTTGCCAAACCGCCCCAGGGCGTCCAGCAGGGCGTCCGCCGCCTCCCGGCGGACGGGGGTGGTGGCGGCGTAGTCAAAATAGATGAGCTTGTCCATGACAGTCCTCTCCTCTCCGGGAATTGGGGTGGCAGTCCTTGTATTGTACTGTTTCACGCTTAAAAAGTCAACGGGGGATTGACAAGCGGCGGAAAGGAGGTATATGATTCCATACAATACTAAAATAAAGGAGCTGTTTGCCATGATCCCCACCCCGCAGCAGGCCTGGGACCTGTTATGTGAATTCAACGAGGGCGAGTTCCACCGCAGGCACGCCTGCACCGTGGGCGACGTACTGCGCTGGTTCGCCCAGGAGCTGGGCTATGGGGCCGGCGCCGACTTCTGGGAGGCGGTGGGCATCCTCCACGACCTGGACTTTGAGCGCTGGCCCGAGGAGCACTGCGTCAAGTGCCAGGAGCTCATGCGGGAGCGGGGCATCGACGAATCGGTGGTCCGCGCCGCCGCCAGCCATGGCTACGGCCAGTGCGTGGACATCAAGCCGGAGCACCAGATGGAGAAGGTGCTCTTCGCCGTGGACGAGCTCACCGGGCTCATCGGCGCGGCGGCCCTCATGCGGCCCTCCAAGAGCGTGGGCGACCTGGAGGTTAAATCAGTAAAGAAGAAGTACAAGGATAAGAAATTTGCCGCCGGGTGCTCCCGGGAGGTCATTGAGCAGGGGGCGGCCATGCTGGGCTGGGAGCTGGACGAGCTCATCGGCAAAACCATCCTGGCCATGCGGGCCAGCCCCAACGTGGACTGATGGAGCCGGTGGCAAGAATCCGCTCGGACTTTTCCAGCAAGTTCGGCGTGCCCCGGCAGGCGGGGCTGGTGGAGGAGCTGCGGGCCGCGGTGGTATTCGAGCCGCCCTTCCGGGCCCCGGAGGCCCTGCGGGGCATCGAGGGGTTTTCCCACCTGTGGCTGATCTGGGAGTTCTCCCAAAACAAAGACGCGGGCTGGTCGCCCACCGTGCGGCCTCCCCGGCTGGGCGGAAACCGGCGGGTGGGGGTGTTTGCCAGCCGCTCTCCCTTCCGGCCCAACCCCATCGGCCTGTCCTGCGTGAAGCTGGAGGGGGTGGAGCTGGACACGCCGGAGGGCCCGGTGCTCCACGTGTCCGGGGCGGACCTGGTGGACGGCACCCCGATTCTGGACATCAAGCCCTATGTTCCCTACGCCGACTGCCACCCGGAAGCGGCGGGGGGCTTCGCCCCAGACGCGCCGGAGGGGGCGCTGCCGGTGGACTGCCCGCAGCCGCTGCTGGAGCGGGTTCCCGCCGGCCGGCGGGCGGCGCTGATGGGGGTGCTGGCCCAGGACCCCCGGCCGCCCTACCAGGACGACCCGAACCGGGTATACGGCTTCGGGTTTGCCGGGCTGGAGGTGCGCTTCACTGTCCGGGACGGGTCGCTCACCGTGGTGGACATCACGGGGCCGGGATGTTGAGGGTCTTCCCTTCCCCGCGGAACAAAATGAAAGCCCCCCGGCTCACGCCGGAGGGCTTCATTTTGAGAAAAGAGAGAGGGAGGAGATTGTCTGGTTTTGTACCTGACATGATGATAATACCAGACTTTCCAAGGAAAATGTTGGACGGTTTGAGAACCTTTTGTGAAGATTGTGTGAACTTCGTCGGGGCAAGCTTCATATCCCTCGCGTCCGGCCCCTGCCGGACGCTCGCTCATTCCGCTGCCCCTCCTCTCCCCACAAAGCCGGAGGGCGGCTTTGCGGGGGCCCCATTTGGGCAAGCTTCATATCCCTCGCGTCCGGCCCCTGCCGGACGCTCGCTCATTCCGCCGCCCCTCCTCTCCCCACAAAGCCGGAGGACGGCTTTGCGGGGGCCACATCGGCGGTGCGCTCCCCCGCGGCGCAACATGAAAACTCCCCGGCGCAAGCCGGGGAGCCTTCATTTTTTGAGAAAAGAGAGAGGGAGGAGATTGTCTGGTTTTGTACCTGACACGATGATAATACCAGACTTTCCAAGGAAAATGTTGGACGGTTTGAGAACCTTTTGTGAAAAAACGATGAACGCTGTGAAGTTTCTGTGAACGGCCGGGAGAGACCGGCGAAATCACCGGCGGCCCCGGTAGTTGGAGCCGGACCGCCGCCCGCCGCCCACGCGGCTGTACCGCCGCCGGGCCTTCCGCCGGGGCAGGAGCACAGTCACAAAGAGCACCAGCGCCAGGAGGAGCGCCGCCCCGGCGGCGGCCAGCGCCTTTACCCACCACTGGGACCAGTAGTACTCAATCTGCTGGACCGTGTAGAGGAACTCCGACCGCTCCACGCTGTAGGCGGCCACCATCTCCAGGGTGCCGTAGGTCTCGCCCTGGTATTCCAGGGTGACGGTGCCCAGCTTCTGGCCCGCGGTGATCGGGGCCTCCAGGGAGTCGGGCAGGTCGAACAGCAGCTTGGCCTGGGCGGGGTCATAGTCCGACGGCATGGTGGCCTCAATGGACCCCACCGGCTGGGCCAGCACATAATCCCCCTCGTCGGACAGGGTGACAGCCACCTCCCGGGTCACGTTTTCCGTGCCCTGGTCCAGCAGGGTGATGCGGTGGAAGTTGTTAAATGCCCACTCCAGCAGCCGCTTGGTCTCGGAGAAGGACCAGAAGTGGCGGCCGTTTTCGTCTGTGGTGTCCTCGGTGCCCAGCACCACGCAGTAAAAAGTGCGGCCCAGCTCGTCCACCGCGGCGGAGGCCAGGCAGCGGCCCGCCTCGCCGGTATTGCCCGTCTTGATGCCGATGGCCTTGGAATATGTATAACCGATGGCATAGAAGCTGCTCAACAGGCCGTTGGAGGAGTAGATGGTCCGGGCCTCCTGGAGGTTGGTGGCCGGGAGGTTGTAGGAGGGGCTGCGCACAATGGTGCGGAAGGTCTCGTTCTCCATGGCGGCGCTGGCCATGAGGTAGATGTCATAGGCGGTGGTATAGTGCTCCGGGTCGTGGAGGCCGTGGGGGTTCATGAAATGGGTGTCCTCCATGCCCAGCTCCGCCGCCTTGGCGTTCATCCGGGCCACAAACTCCGCCGAGGTGCCCGCCACCGCTTCGGACAGGATGTTGCACGCTTCGTTGCCCGAGGGCAGCAGGTCGCAGTACAGCAGGTCCAGCACCGACAGGGTCTCCCCGGCTTTGATGCCCGCGGTGGAGCTGTCCCAGGGCAGGTCCACCGCCTGGGCGGAGGCGGTGACCTGAGTGTCCAGGGAGAGCTCCCCCGCCGCCACCGCGTCCAGCACCACTAGGGAGGTCATGATCTTGGTGATAGAGGCGGGATACATCCGCTGATAGCCGTTAAATTCGTACAAAACCTCCCGGTTGTCGCCGTCCACGATGATGGCGGCCCGGCAGTTGGGCGCGGGGTCCTCCAGGGCCCGTGCGGAGCAGGTCAGGGACAGCGCCAGCACCCCCGCCAAAAGCAGGGAAAGAATTCGATATTTTTTCATAGGAATCTCCCGTCACTTGTGGTATAATGTCTGTACGCGCCCCGGCGGACCCGCCGGGGCGCCGGAAAAGCGGCATATATCAATTATAGCAGAAAGTGCTTCCCGGCGCAACTGGGGAAAACAGCCTTTTGGCGGATGGAGGGCGGACAATATGGGGCTGGGCCGGACGGATAAGGGGCTGTTGGCGCTGGTCCTGGCGGCGGGAGCCGTCATGCTCCTGCGCTTCGCGCTGATCTGCGGGGCCCCGGCCCCATTGGACCCGCTGCCCCGGACCGTCCCCGCCGCCGCTCCGGCGGGCCAAGGGGAGCTGGTGGATGTCAACACCGCCGGGCTGGAGGAGCTCATGTCCCTGCCCGGCATCGGGGAGGCCCGGGCCCAGGCCATCCTGGACGACCGGGCGGAAAACGGCCCCTACCGCTACCCCGAGGACCTGATCCGGGTGCGGGGGATCGGCGAGGGGATTTTACAGGACATTTTGGACCGAATCACCACAGGAGGGGATGGCTATGCCCAAAATATTAGTGGTTGACGACGAGCGCGTCATGGTAAAGGGAATTAAATTCAATCTGGAAAACGAGGGCTACCAGGTGGAGACCGGCTCGGACGGCGAGGAGGCGGTGGACAAGGCCCGCACCGGCCAGTTCGACCTCATCATTCTGGACCTGATGATGCCCAAGATCGACGGGCTCCAGGCGTGCATGAAAATCCGGGAGTTCTCCAACGTGCCCGTCATCATGCTGACCGCCAAGGGCGAGGACGCGGACAAAATCATCGGCTTCGAGTGCGGGGCGGACGACTACATCACCAAGCCCTTCAATATTCTGGAGCTGAAGGCCCGCATCCGGGCCCTGCTGCGCCGGGCGGGAGCCGCCGCCCAGCAGCAGCGGGAGGCCGACCGGCTCACCCAGGGGGCCATCACCCTGGACCTGGCGGAGCGGGCCGCCTGGCGGGACGGGGAGGCGGTGGAGCTCACCGCCAAGGAGTTCGACCTGATGGTGCTGCTGATGCAGAACCCGGGCCGGGTGTACAGCCGGGAGAACCTGCTGAACCTGGTGTGGGGCTACGAGTACATCGGGGAGTTCCGCACGGTAGACGTGCACATCCGCCGCCTGCGGGAGAAGCTGGAGCCCGACCCCGCCAATCCGGAGCACATTCTGACCAAGTGGGGCGTGGGGTACTATCTGGCGAATAGCGGGACGATAGGCGCATAGGGATGGATGGACCGAAGCGAGGGCAAAAGCCCAGGGGCCGCCGGGCGGGCCCTGGCTTTGTCCGAGTCGGAGGGAAGCCATCCCGTAATGCGCCAAATCGGAGCGTGAATACGCCGCGGGAGAGCATGGACAGGCTTTTCCCGGAGGGAAAGCGGGTGAGCGCAGCTTGGCCTGTGCCGAGGAGAGGAGGGATGCCGGTGGAAACGTCAAAACAGCGGGAACGGGAGAGCCGGGTTCCCTTTTTCCGCAGCATTCAGGCCAAATACGCCCTGACCTACCTGCTGGTGGTGGCGGCCATCCTCATCGTGATGAACACCTACCCCGTGCTCATGGCGGAGAACATGGTGTTCACCTCCAAGCAGAACACCCTCACCCGGCAGGCCCTGGTGATCGGGTCCACCCTGGCGGTGTCCGAGACGCTCACCCGGGAGGGGGTGGAGCAGACCATGGCCCTGCTGGAGGAGGCCCAGGGCACCCGGGTGCTGGTCACGGACGCCTCCGCCCGCATTTTATACGACAGCTCCACCCTGGACAACCGGCTGGGGGACTACGCCCTCATGGGGGAGGTGGCCGCCGCCCTCCGGGGGAAGGACGCCTCCCGCTCCGAGTACCGGGAGGGAGCCATCCGAACCCGGGCTGCGGTACCCATCCTGTACCACGGCACCACCCTGGGGGCGGTATACCTCTACGAATATGACGCCGAGCAGGCCCGGGTTCTCCTGTCCATCCTGTCCAACCTGCGCTACATCTCCATTGTGGTGTGCGTGGTGGCCCTGGTGCTGGTGGTGCTGCTGTCCAAGACGCTGACCCGGAACACCGTGCGGCTGCTGTCCGCCATCCGCCACGTGCGGGAGGGCGAATACAGCCACCGGGTGGAGTCCCTGGGCCGGGACGAAATGGCCCAGCTGGCCGACGAGTTCAACCAGCTCACCGACCGGCTCCAGACCACCGAGGAGGCCCGGCGCCGCTTCGTGTCCGACGCCTCCCACGAACTCAAAACCCCCCTGGCCTCCATCCGCCTGCTCACCGACTCCATTTTGCAGAACGACCCGGTGGACATGGCCACGGTGCGGGAGTTTGTGTCCGACATCGGGGAGGAGGCCGACCGCCTCACCCGCATCAGCGAGCACCTGCTGGCCCTCACCCGGCTGGACGCCGGGGAGGAGCGCTCCCCCGAGCCGGTGGAGCTGGGGCGGGTGGCCGAAAAGGTGGCCCACCTGCTCTCCCCCGTGGCCCGCCGGGCCCAGGTGGAGCTGAAGTGCACCCTGGAGCCCGCCTGCGCCCTGCTGGCCACCGAGGACGACATCTACCAGGTGGCCTTCAACCTCATGGAGAACGCCATCAAATACAACCTGCCCGGGGGCCGGGTGGACATCGGGGTGTGCCGCCGGGGGGACAAGGTGGTCCTCACCGTCACCGACACCGGCCTGGGCATTCCGGCGGACGACCTGCCCCGCATCTTCGACCGGTTCTACCGGGTGGACAAGGCCCGGTCCCGGGCGGCGGGGGGCACCGGCCTGGGGCTGTCCATCGCCCGGGACACCGCCCGCCTCCACGGCGGGGACGTGACGGCGGGGCCCAACCCCGCCGGCCGGGGCACCCGGTTCGAGGCGGAGTTCCCCGCCTTGCGGGAGGGGGTGCCGCCATGAAAAAAACGCTGATCCGCCTGCTGTCCGCGGCGCTGCTGCTGGCGCTGGCCACCGGCTGCGCCGGCGCTTCCCGGGAGGAAGAGGAGGGCCTGCGGCTGTGGTTCCCGGTGAACTCCTCCCTGGACGACCTGTCCGCCGCCCTGGGTTCCTGCCCCTACCAGGGAGAGGAGCGGTCCATCCCCGCCCTGCTGGCCGCCCTGGCCGCCGGCCCGCCGGTGGAAGAGCAGGAACTGGCCGCCGTCCTCCCCGCCGGAGCCCGGGTCATCAGCTGGTCGCTGGAGAACCGGGTGGTCAATGTGGAGCTGTCCGCGGCGTACGCCGGGCTGGTGGGGGTGGAGCTCACCCTGGCCGACTACTGCATCACCCTCACCCTGGCCCAGCTGCCGGGGGTGGATGGGGCCCGCATCACCGCCAGCGGCGGCGGGCAGTCCTACCGGGACCGGCAGGCCCTCTATCCGGAGGACGTGCTGTTTTCCGGCGCGGAGGAGACGCCGGTGGAAGTGACAGCCGCCCTCTATTTCCGCCGGGAGGGCGGAAACACCCTGGGCTATGAGCTGCGCAAATTCCGTCTGACGGAGGACAGCGTCCCCGCCAAAGCGGTGCTGTCCGCCCTCATCGCCGGGCCGGAGGATGAGGGGCTGCTCCCCCTGCTGCCCCAGGACCTGATTGTACGCTCCGCCTGGGTGGAGGGCGGGACCTGCACCGCCGACCTGTCCGGCCACCTGCTGGACCTGCCGCCGGAGCAGCGGGAGCTGGCCCTGAAGTCCATTGTGGACACCCTGTGCAGCCTGGACACGGTGGAGCAGGTCCAAATCCTCATCGACGGGGAGCCCGCCGGAGAATTCGGCGGCCTCGGCTTGTCCGGACCCCTGCCGTAAGTGAAAGACGATTTCCCACACTGTATCCCGGCGGTTGACGCGCCGGCAACAAAGGAGAGATAAACCATGAATTTTGACACCAGCTGCCTCCACGCGGGCTACCGCCCCGGCAACGGGGAGCCCCGGAACATTCCCATCATCCAGTCCACCACCTTCCGCTACGAGACCAGCGAGGACATGGGCAAGCTGTTCGACCTGGAGGCCGAGGGCTACTTTTACACCCGGCTGCAAAACCCCACCAGCGACGCGGTGGCCGCCCGGCTGTGCGCCCTGGAGGGGGGCAGCGCCGCCATGCTGCTGTCCTCGGGGCAGGCGGCCAACTTCTTCGCCGTGTTCAACATCGCCTCCGCCGGGGACCACATCGTGGCCTCCTCCGCCATCTACGGCGGCACCTATAACCTGTTCGCCGTCACCATGAAGCGGATGGGGATTGCGTTCACCTTTGTGGACCCGGACTGCACCGTGGACGAGCTGAACGCCGCCTTCCGGCCCAACACCAAGGCCCTCTTCGGCGAGACCATCGCCAACCCCGCCCTCACCGTGCTGGACATCGAGAAGTTCGCCAAAGCCGCCCACGCCCACGGCGTGCCCCTCATCGTGGACAACACCTTCGCCACCCCGGCCCTGTGCCGGCCCTTCCAGTGGGGGGCGGACATCGTCACCCACTCCACCACGAAATACCTGGACGGCCACGCCGCCGCCGTGGGCGGCGCCATTGTGGACTCCGGCCGGTTTGACTGGACCGCCCACAAGGACAAGTTCCCCGGCCTCACCACCCCCGACGACAGCTACCACGGCGTGACCTACACGGAGCGCTTCGGCCTGGGCGGGGCCTATATCACCAAGGCGGTGGTGCAGCTCATGCGGGACTTCGGCGCCACTCCCGCCCCCATGAACGCCTGGCTGCTGGGCATGGGCATGGAGACCCTCCCCCTGCGCATGGCGAAACACTGCTCCAACGCCCAGGGAGTGGCGGAGTGGCTGCAAAAGCACGAAAAGGTGGCCTGGGTGCGGTACGCCGGCCTGCCCGGAGACAAATACTATGAGCTGGCGCAAAAGTACCTGCCCCAGGGCTGCTGCGGGGTGGTGTCCTTCGGGGTGAAGGGGGGCCGGGCCGCCGCGGAGCGGTTCATGGCGGGCCTGAAGCTGGCCTCCATCGCCACCCACGTGGCCGACGCCAAAACCTGTGTGCTCCACCCCGCCTCCGCCACCCACCGGCAGATGAACGACGCCGAGCTGGCCGCCGCCGGGGTGTCCCCCGACCTGGTGCGGCTGTCGGTGGGCATCGAGGACCTGGACGACCTCATCGCGGATCTGGGCCAGGCGTTGGAGCGGGTGTAAGGACCTACTTTTTCTTTCTGAAGAGAGAAAAAGTAGCAAAAAGAAAGACTTTTAGGCTGTTTCTAAAGAAATGATCCTTGCTTTTCGATAGAGACAGTCTAAAAGTTTCTTTTTTCGCTTCCTTTTTTCTTTTCAAAGAAAAAAAGAAGGTCCTTGACCTGGAATGCGAAAAATTTTTAAAA
This sequence comes from uncultured bacterium, assembly GCA_946548895.1. GTDB lineage: Bacteria > Bacillota > Clostridia > Oscillospirales > Oscillospiraceae > Enterenecus. The sequence continues at coordinate 18,645 of CAMNQF010000020.1, forward strand.
CCCCCTTGACTTTCCACCTTGTGGAAGGTATACCATTTGCCCAGAGAGGGAGGGAAGGCAATGAAAATCAATCAGGTGGAGCAGCTGGTGGGCATCACCAAAGGGAATATCCGCTTCTATGAAAAGGAGGGGCTGCTCACCCCCGGGCGCAACAACGAAAACGGCTACCGGGACTACAGCGACGCCGACGTGGCGTGGCTGAAAAAAATCAAGCTGCTGCGGATGCTGGACGTGCCCATTGAGGAGATCCTGCGGCTGAAGTCCGGGGCGCTCACCTTGGAGGACGCCATGGGGCGGCACATCATCCAGCTGGAGCGCAGGCAGGCCAACCTGGAGGCGGCCCGGGGCGTGTGCGCCCAGATCCGGGACAGCCGCAGCCAGCTGGACGGGCTGGACGCCGACGGGGTGCTGGCATCCATGGAGCGGCAGGAACAGGAGGGGACCAAGTTTATGAACGTGGGAAAGCAGGATAAGCTGACCCGGTACGTCAGCCCCGTGGGGGCGGCGGTGGTGGTGCTGGTGATGATGGCGGCGGTGATTGCCCTTATCGTGTGGGGCTTCACCGTCTCGCCGGAGGACGCGCCCCCCATCGGCGTCATCATCGGCCTGGCGGCCATTCCGGTGATTGTCATCATCGGGGTGCTGGCGGCGCTCTACCAGCGCATCAAGCAGATCAGAGGAGGGGAAGAGGATGCTGCTGCTCAATATTGACCACATCCCCGGCCGGGAGATCGAGGCCCTGTCCCTGGTAAAGGGTTCGGTGGTCCAGTGCAAGAGCTTTGGCAAGGACTTCATGGCCGGGATGAAGACCTTTGTGGGCGGCGAGATCGAGAGCTACACCGCCATGCTCAACGAGGCCCGGCAGCTGGCCACCAAGCGGATGGTGGACGAGGCGGAAAAGCTGGGGGCGGACGCGGTGGTGAACATCCGCTACGCCTCCGCGTCCATCATGCAGGGGGCGGCGGAGATCACCGTATACGGCACAGCGGTGAAGTACAAGTAACCTTTGACCCGCTGTAACCTTTTACAGCCAACAGAATCTGTCAAGATATTAAATGTGCTTGACATGAAATGTCAAGTGTGCTATACTCTCGATGTAAAGCGAACTTTACATCAATTTTGTCAAGGAGAGACCGGCTATGCTTCGCATTGAACACTATTCCAAGACCTACCCCGGCGGGAAAAAGGCCGTGGACGGCCTGACCCTCCATGTGCGCCCCGGCGAGATCTACGGCTTCATCGGCCACAACGGGGCGGGCAAGACCACCACCCTGCGGGCCTGCGCCGGGGTGATGGACTTCACCGAGGGGACCATCATCATCGACGGCCACGACGTGAAAAAGGACCCGGTGGGGGCCAAGCGGGTCACCGCCTTCCTGCCCGACAACCCGGACCTGTACGAGTTCATGAAGGGCATCGACTACCTGAACTTCATCGCCGACCTGTACGACATCCCGGCGGACCAGCGGACCCGCGACATCGGCAGATTTGGGGACGCCTTTGAGCTGACGGGGAACCTGGGCTCCCCCATCGGCAGCTATTCCCACGGTATGCGGCAGAAGCTGGCCCTGATCTCGGCCTTTATCCGCCGCCCCAGGCTGCTGATCCTGGACGAGCCCTTCGTGGGGCTGGACCCCTCCGCCTCCCACATCATGAAGGGGTACTTAGCGGAACTGTGCCAGAACGGCTCCGCGGTGTTCTTCTCCACCCACGTGCTGGAGGTGGCGGAGAAGCTGTGCCACCAGATCGCCATCATCAAGGACGGGCGGCTGGTGAAGTGCGGCCCCACCGAACAGCTGGTGGGCGACTCCTCCCTGGAGGACGTGTTCCTGGAGCTGGAGGGAGACAAATGAAGAAGTTCTTCGCGCTGCTGAAGGTGAGCGTCAAATCCATGCTGCTGTCCTCCACCAACGCCCGGGGCAGCAGCCGCAAAAAGGCCGCCACCGGCGTGGGGGCCATGCTGCTCATCGCCTTTCTGGGCCTCTATTTGTCCGGGCTGTACAGCTCCCTGCTGATGCAGGTGCTCTCACCCATCCATATGGAGGTGCTGGTGTTCATCTTCATGGGCATGGGGGCGCTGGTGGGGGGGCTGCTGTTCACCACCTTTGCCATAAAGGGCGTAGTGTTCGGCGGGAAGGACAACGACCTGCTGCTGTCCATGCCTGTGTCCTCCACCATGCTGATGGCCAGCCGGGTGACGGCCATCTACCTGGAAAACCTGCTGTTTTCCTTCTTCGTTCTGGCCCCCGCCGGGGCGGTGTGCGCCTTTATGACCCAGAGCGGGGTGGGGCACAGCCTGCTGTTCTGGGTGCGGCTCATCATCGCGGTGTTCGCCCTGCCCCTGCTGGACACTGCCCTGTCCGTGCTGTTTGGGGCGCTGGTGGCGTTCCTGTCGGCCAAGGTGTCCAAGGGCGCCCTGGGGCAAAACATCGTCATGGCGCTGTACCTGGTGGCGGTGATGTGGTTCTGCTTCAACCTCAACGGCATGATCGAGGGGCTGGCCGCCAACGCCGCCGGGGTCAAGGAATCCCTGAGCTGGGCAGCCCCCATGCTGTGGATGGCGGACGGCGTCATGGGGGACTGGGGAAAGCTGCTGGCCTTCGCCGCCTGCTGCATCGTCCCCTTCGCCCTGGTGGTGTACGGCCTGGGCCGGGTGTACCGGCAGGCGGTCACCGCTTTCCAGGCCAGGGCCGCCCGGAATGACTACAAGCTGTCCGCCCAGGCCGCCTCCGGGCAGAAAAAGGCCCTGCTGGCTAAGGAGGCCAGGCGCTTCTTCGGCACTCCCATGTACTTCTGGAACTCCGGCATCGGCCTGATGATGCTGGTGGCCCTGGGGGTGGCGGCGCTGGTGATGCGGGACGACCTGCGGATATACCTGGGCCTGCTGGAGGGCCTTCCCCTGATGCCCATGGCGGCGCTGGTGATGGGCTTCTGCCTGTCCATGTGCGTCATCGCCGCGCCGTCCATCAGCCTGGAGGGCAAATACCTGTGGATTCTGCGGGAGGCCCCGGTGGGAGAGAGCGCCCTGCTGTGGATCAAGACCGGCTTCCAGCTGCTGCTCAGCGTGCCCTGCACGGTGATCGCCGGGGTGTGCCTGGCCGCCGCCCTGGAGCTGTCCCCCCTGGAGGGAGGGCTTTTGCTCGCGCTGACCGGGCTGTTCGACCTGGCCCACGCCGCCTTCGGGATGCTGGTGGGGCTGGCCTTCCCCAAGCTGGACGCGGTGAACGAGACGGTGGTGGTCAAGCAGTCCCTGGCCGTCTGCCTGGGAATGTTTGTACCCATGGCGGTACTGGGGCTGTGCGCCCTGCTGTACTGGCTGGGCGGCATGGCGTCGGCGGCGCTGGCGCTGGCCCTGCCCGCGGCCCTGCTGGCGGTGTGGGCGGCGGTGTGCGCCACCCTCCTGGCCAAGCGGGGCCCGGCTATGCTGCGGGCGCTGTGAGAGCGCGAAAGCCCCGCCAACCTCTCTGTTCCCCCTTACGGGGGCGGAGATAAACCTACCCCAGTTATTTCGGAGCGGACGGCGGAAGCCGTCCGCTCCTTTTCTGCTTTTGCGCCAGCATTCCTGCCGGGTTTGTCTATTATTACTAAATCGAGGCATAATTTTTTGTGAGCGAATTTAATTGAAAATGATTGACATTAACTGATTATGGGTGTAGTATGTAAATAAATCAAAAACAATCATAATAAATCAAGTTTAACCATCGTATCCACCGCTTTTCGCCAATTGCCCCTAGCCCCATCCCGGTATGTTCCAGGGCGGCGCGGCCGCCATACGCAAATCACCGCTCGCACACTATTTCATTTGAGGAGGTCCCGCTATGGTTTACACTGTCACATTCAATCCCGCCCTGGACTACGTGGTCCGCATGGATGGTTTCCGGGCCGGGGACATCAACCGCACCCAGAGCGAAGAGGTGCAGTTCGGCGGCAAGGGCATCAATGTCTCCACTGTCCTGCGCAATCTGGGCATATCCAATGTGGCCCTGGGCTTTCTGGCCGGGTTCACGGGCCAGGCGCTGGAGCGCGGCCTGCGGGAGAGCGGCATCCAGACCAACTTCATCTGGCTGACGGAGGGGCTGACCCGCATCAACGTCAAGATCAAAGCCGGGGAGGAGACGGAGATCAACGGCCGGGGCCCGGCCATCCCCGCCGCCGCGCTGGAGGAGCTGTTCCGTAAGCTGGACCGCCTCCAAAACGGGGACATCCTGGACCTGTCCGGCTCCATTCCCGCCTCCCTGCCCGACGATGTATACCAGAAAATCCTGGCCAAACTGGAGGGCCGGGGCATCCTCAGCGTGGTGGACGCCACCCGGGACCTGCTGTGCGCCGTCCTCCCCTACAAGCCCTTCCTCATCAAGCCCAACAACCACGAGCTGGGCGAGATCTTCGGCAAAACGCTGGCATCCGACCGGGAAATCGTGGACTGCGCCCGGCAGCTCCAGGAGAAGGGCGCCCGCAATGTGCTGGTGTCCATGGCCGGGGACGGCTCCCTGCTGCTGGACGAGGCTGGGAACTGCCACCGGCTGGGCGTCCCCAAGGGCAAGGTGCTCAACTCCGTGGGGGCGGGCGACTCCATGGTGGCGGGCTTCCTGGCGGGCTGGCTGAAAACCGGGGACTACGCCGCCGCCCACCGCATGGGCGCCGCCGCCGGGTCCGCCACCGCCTTCTCCGACGGGCTGGCCACCGAGTCCCAGGTGCTGGCCCTGCTGGATACCTTTTAATCCCCCGTGACTCACGGTCCGGACGGGCCGAACAACAATAAAAATCAATCACATTCAATCACGAAAGGAAGTATCATTATGGTAACCGCAAAAACGAAGGTCATCAATCCCCAGGGAATGCATATGCGTCCCGCCCAGGTGTTTGTCAACGAGATGGGCAAGTTTAAGAGCGATGTCAACATCCTCTTCAACGGCAAGACCATCAACGCCAAGTCCATCATGAACCTGATGGCCGCCTGCATCAAGCAGGGCTGTGAGATTGAGATTCAGTGCTCCGGCGAGCAGGAGGCCGAGGCGCTGGCCCGCGCCGTGGAGCTGGTGGATTCCGGCCTGGGCGACCTCTGATGCTTCGGCAGAGGGGTACCGCCCCCGCGGCATCAAAAACCGACAGGAGGGATATCAGATGATTTTACAGGGCATTGCCGCTTCCGGCGGCGTGGGCCTGGGCCGCGCCGTGTGCGTGCGTGAGGAAAAGCTGGACTACTCCGAGGTCCGTTATTCCGGCAAGGAGTCGGAAAAGGAGCGCCTCCAGGCCGCTTTGGAGGAATTTGAGGACCGCACCGACGCCATGGCCCAGCGCATCCGGGCCCAGGTGGGGGAGAAGGAGGCCGAGATCCTCATCGGCCAGATCACCATGCTGGCCGACCCCTTCATGCACACTCAGATGGAGGAGGCCATTGACGGCGGCTCCTGCGCCGAGGCCGCGGTGGACGCCATCTGCACCATGTACGCGGATATGTTCGCCGGGGTGGAGGATGAACTCATGCGCCAGCGCGCCACCGACGTGCGGGACATCCGGGACCGCCTGCTGGCCATCCTGCTGGGGGTGACGGGGGTGGACCTGTCCCGGCTCCCCGCCGGCAGCGTGCTGGTGGCCCGGGACCTGACCCCCTCCATGACCGTGGGGCTGAACCGGGAGAACATCGCGGGCATCCTCACCGAGGTGGGCGGCAAGACCAGCCACTCCGCCATCCTGGCCCGGGCGCTGGAGCTGCCCGCGGTGCTCAGCGTCCCCAAGGCGCTGGAGCTCATTGAGGACGGCGACGGCCTCATTGTGGACGGCAGCGGGGGCAAGGCCATCCTCAACCCGGACGAGAGCACCCGCAGCGAGTACCTCAAGCGCCAGCAAGAGTTTTTGGCCAAGCGGGCGGCGCTGGAGGTCTACCGAAACCAGGCCACCGTGGACGCCGACGGCAAGGCGTACCACCTCTACGCCAACATCGGCTCCGCGGCCGAGGCGGAGGCCGCCGCCCAGTCCGGCGCGGAGGGCATCGGGCTGTTCCGCACCGAGTTTTTGTTCATGAACCGCGCCAGCCTCCCCGATGAGACGGTGCAGTACGAGGCCTATCAGGCCGTCTCCAAAATCATGGCGGGTAAGGAGGTCATCATCCGTACCCTGGACGTGGGCGGCGACAAGGCCATCGAATACCTGGGTATGGACAAGGAGGACAATCCCTTCCTGGGCCACCGGGCCATCCGCTACTGCCTGGACCGGCCCGAGCTGTACAAGGTCCAGCTGCGGGCCCTGCTCCGGGCGGGAGCCGAGGAGAAAAACATCAAAATCATGCTCCCCCTGGTGACCTGCGTGGAGGAGGTCCGGGCCGCCCGGGAGCTGCTGGACCAGTGCAAGGACGAGCTGGACGCCCAGGGCCTGCCCTACGATCAGGAGATCAAGGTTGGCATCATGGTGGAGACCCCCTCCGCCGCCCTCATCGCCGACCTGCTGGCCCGGGAGAGCGACTTCTTCTCCATCGGCACCAACGACCTGACCCAGTACACCATGGCCGTGGACCGGGGAAACGCCAAAGTGGAGCGGCTGTACAAGGCTTTCCAGCCCTCCGTGCTGCGCTCCATTCGGAACGTCATCACCGCCGCCAAGGAGGCGGGCATCCCGGTGGGTATGTGCGGCGAGGCCGCGGCCGACCCCTGCCTGGCCCCCCTGCTCATGGCCTGGGGGCTGGACGAGTTCTCCGTCAGCATCTCCTCCGTGCTGGACACCCGGGCCAACATCCGCCGCTGGCGGGGAGAGAAGGCCAAACGGGTGGCCCAGGAGGCCATGCTGCTGTCCACCGCCGCCGGGGTGGAGGGCTATCTGAGCGCCGCCGCCTCCGGCTGACCGGCGCACCCACCAGGAAAGGACGTTTTCTATGAAAGAACGGGTACAAAAATTCGGGCGCTTCCTCAGCGGGATGGTCATGCCCAACATCGGCGCCTTTATCGCCTGGGGCCTGATCGCGGCCCTGTTCATCAAGGACGGCTGGCTGCCCAACGAAACCATCGCCGGCATGGTCACCCCCATGCTGTCCTACCTGCTGCCCATCCTCATCGGCTACACCGGCGGCAAGGTGGTGGGCGGGCAGAAGGGGGCCGTCACCGGCGCGCTGGCCACCCTGGGCGCCATCGCCTCCACCGAGAGCACCATGTTCATCGGCGCCATGATCTGCGGCCCCCTGGGCGGCTGGTGCGTCAAGAAGTTCGACGAGAAAATGGAGGGCCATATCCCCGCCGGGTTTGAGATGGTGGTCAACAACTTCTCCGTGGGCATCATTGGCGCGCTGCTGGCCATCCTGTCCATCTTCGTCATCGGCCCCGTGTGCGTGGGCCTGACCGCCCTGCTGGGCGCGGGCGTCAACGCCCTGGTGAACCTGGGCGTGCTGCCCCTCACCGCCGTTCTGGTGGAGCCCGCCAAGGTGCTGTTCCTGAACAACGCCATCAACCATGGCATCTTCACCCCCATCGGCACGGAACAGGCCCTGGAGATGGGCAAGTCCATCCTGTTCATGATTGAGTCCAACCCCGGCCCCGGCCTGGGCCTGCTGCTGGCCTACTGCGTGGCCGGCAAGGGGGAGACCCGCTCCTCCGCCGGCGCCGCCGCCGTCATCCACTTCGTGGGCGGCATCCACGAGATCTACTTCCCCTATGTGCTGATGAACCCCATCGTCATCCTGGGCCCCATGGCGGGCAACATGGTGGGTATCTTCCTTTTGAACCTGCTGGGCGGCGGCCTGAAGGGCCCCGCCTCCCCTGGCAGCGTCATCGCCGAGCTGATGCTCACCCCCAAGGACTGTTACTTTGCCAACATTTTGGGCATCGGCGCCGCCGCCGCGGTCAGCTTCGCCGTATCCGTACTCCTGCTGAAGTTCTTCGGCAAGGACGCCAGCCTGGCCGACGCCCAGGCCCAGGTGGCCGCCAGCAAGGCCGCCTCCAAGGGTCAGGCCGCGGAGGCCAGCACCGGCGCCGAGGTGGATATCAAGTCCGTGAAGAAGATCGTCTTTGCCTGCGACGCGGGGATGGGCTCCTCCGCCATGGGCGCGACGATGCTGCGCAACAAGCTGAAAGACGCGGGCGTCGCCGGCATTGAGGTGGTCCACCACCCCGTATCCGAGATCCCCGGCGACTGCCAGATCGTGGTCACCCACCACGAGCTGTCCGGCCGGGCCGCCCAGCGGGCCCCTCAGGCCCGGATCATCCCCATCCAGAACTTCATGGGCGCGCCGGAGTACGGCGCCCTGGTGGACGAGCTGCTCCAGGCCCAGAAGGGCGGCTCCGCTCCCGCCCCCACCGCCGGGGAAGTCAAGGAAGAACCCGCCCCCGCCGCCGGGGAAAAGCCCGTCCTGCTGGAGCGCAAAAATATCGTGCTGGGCTGCGCCCCCGTCACCCCCGAGGAGGCCATCCGGGCCTGCGGGCGGCTGATGGTGGACAGCGGCTATGTGGACGAGAGCTACATCCAGGGGATGCTGGACCGGGAGGCCAGCTTCTCCGTGGCCATCGGCAGCCATGTGGCTATCCCCCACGGCACCAACGACGTGAAGCCCCTCATTAAAAAGACCGGCGTGGTGGTCATGACCTACCCCGACGGCATTGACTGGAACGGCGACAAGGTGAAGCTGGTGGTGGGCATCGCCGCCAAGGGCGAAGAACACCTGGAAGTGCTGGGCCGCATCGTGGCCATTGCCTCCACCGACGGGGACACCGACGCGCTGGTGGCCGGAGCCGACGCGGAAAACCTGTACCAAAAACTGAATGGCTTGGCCTGACGGCCGGAAAGGAAGAATATCTATGAAAACAAAAGCGGTTCGCCTGTACGGCGCCAACGACCTGCGGCTGGAGGAGTTCGAGCTGCCCGAAATCAAGGACGACGAGATTCTGGTCCGGGTCATGAGCGACAGCATCTGTATGTCCACCTACAAGCTGCTCATCCAGGGCAAAGCCCACAAGCGCTGCCCCCAGGACGTGGACGTGAACCCGGTCATCATCGGCCATGAGTTCGCCGGCGACATCGTGAAGGTGGGCAAGAAGTGGCAGCACGAGTTCAAGCCCGGCGAGAAGTTCGCCCAGCAGCCCGCCATCAACTATAAGGGGAAGCTGGACTCCCCCGGCTACTCCTACCGCTATTGCGGCGGCGCGGCCACCTACTGCATCATGCCCAACGAGGTGATGGAGATGAACTGCCTGCTCCATTACGACGGCGAGAGCTACTTCGAGGCCAGCCTGGGAGAGCCCATGAGCTGCATCGTGGGCGGCTACTACGGCAACTACCACACCAACAAGATCAACCACGACCACACCATCGGCGTCAAAGAGGGGGGCAGCGTGCTCATCATGGGCGGCTGCGGCCCCATGGGTCTGGGCGCCATCGAGTACCCCATGACCCTGGAGCGCAAGCCCGCCATGGTGGTGGTCACCGACGTCTCCAATGAGCGCATCGCTCGCGCCCGCCAGGTCATCCCCGAGTCGCTGGCCGCCCGGCACGGCATCAAGCTGGTGTATGTCAACCCCAACGAGTGCCAGGACCAGATGGCCGCCCTGCTGGAACTCACCGGCGGCAAAGGCTATGACGACATCTTCGTGTACGCCCCCATCCGCCCCCTGGCGGAAATGGCCGACAAGCTGCTGGGCTTTGACGGCTGCATGAACTTCTTCGCCGGCCCCACCGACAAGCAATTCTCCGCCGAGATCAACCTGTACAACTGCCACTACACCTCCACCCACATCATGGGCACCACCGGCGGCAACACCGACGACTTGAAGGAGTCCATCCGCCTGGCCGCGGAGGGGAAGATCCGCCCCGCCGTCATGGTCACTCACATCGGCGGCATCGACTCCATCGCCCAGGCCACCGCCAACCTGCCCAAGATTCCCGGCGGCAAGAAGCTGACCTATACCCAGTTCGATATGCCCCTCACCGCCATTGAGGACTTCCGGGAGAAGGGCAAAACCGACCCGCTGTTCGCCAAGCTGGCCGACTCCTGCGACGCCCACGACGGACTGTGGAACGCCGAGGCGGAGAAAATCCTCTTCCAGCACTTTGGCGTGAAATAGTGGAACGCGGGCCCCGTTTCCAGCTGTGGGAAATGGGGCCCGTTTTGTGGCAGAAATTGAACAAATCCGCTTGACCGTGCACGTTTTTGATGATATGATGGAGTCATCTTCACACAGGGAGGAGTCTTTGATATGTTGGCGGAGCTGCGGATGGAGGCCATTTTGGCGGAACTGGAGAAGGAGCAGGCGGTGAGCGTGGCCCAGCTGTGCCAGATCACCGGGGCCTCGGAGGCCACCATCCGCCGGGACCTGAACGAGCTGGCCCGGCGGGGCAAGCTGAACAAGGTCCACGGCGGCGCCCTGCCCATCCGGGAGGAATTCCGGGGGGAGGAGCCCAACATGGACGTAAAACGCCAGCTCCACACCCCGGAGAAAATGCGCATCGCCCGCTACGCCGCCGGTCTCATCACCAGTGACGACGTGGTCTATCTGGACGCTGGCTCCACCATCATGCACATGGTGGACTATATCCAGGCTCCCGGCGCCACTTTTGTCACCAACAGCGTGGAGTGCGCCCAGCGCCTGCCTCAGCGGGGACTGCGGGCCTATGTGCTGGGCGGCGTCATCAAACCGGGCACCTTGGCCATCATTGGCTGTGAAGCCATGGAAGGCTTGAAAAAATACCATTTTACAAAAACATTTTTGGGCACAAATGGGATTGCCGTGAACGCGGGCTTTACCACCCCGGACCCGGAGGAGGCAATGGTGAAGGCCGCCGCCGCCGCCCAGGCGCGGGAAACCTGGGTGCTGGCCGACTCCAGCAAATTCGGCACCATCACCGCCGCTTCGGTGCTCTGCCTGAATCAGGCTGGGATTGTTACGGACCGGCTGGACGACCGCAGGTATTTGGAATATACGGACATTCAAGTGGTTTGACTCGCCAGTGCTCTTTATATTCGCCCGGGTTGGTTACAAAGGCGGGGAGGCGCTTCATGATGGAAGCGCCTCCCCGCAAATCTTCTCTGATCTGAATTGCGCCAGGGACCAGAATGGGTTACGCCCGCCGCGTTACTGTCGCACATCCAGCTTGACGGCAATTACCGTGCGGTCGTCCCCGCTGCCGGAGCGCAGGCCGCTCTCCTTCAGGATGTCCGCCGCCAGGGCCTGGGGGGAGATGCCGTCGAAGTCCGCCAGCAGCTGGCGCAGCCACCGGTCCTCCCGGCCGGTTGTCACCCCGTCGCTCACCAGCACCACGCAGTCCCCCGCGTCCAGGGCCAAGGTAAAGGCATCCGGCGCCGCCTCCGCGCCGGTTGCCGCCGCCCCCGCCGGCAGGGACTCGCCGCACAGCCGCTCTACCCCGCCCCCCCGGCGCAGGTAAGTGGGAGCCGCTCCCAGTTTGTACACCGCGCTGGCCCCGCTGAACAGGTCAACCTGGAGTAAATCCACCGTGGTGAACCCTCCCTCCTCCTCGCCCCGGAGGGCCAGGGCCTCCCCCACGGTGTTCAAGGCCTCCTCTGGGGGGAGCCCCGCCCGGAGAAATTTTTCCAGCAGGCGCAGGGCGCTCTCGCTGTCCTCCCGGGCGGCGGACCCGCTGCCCATGCCGTCGCACATCAGAAAGTTCAGCCGGCCCGCCCCGTCCTTGAACCACATCCCCGCGTCCCCGCTGATGGGCTGGCCCTGGCGGTCCGCCCCGGCCACCCCGGCAATGGCCATCAGGGGCTCCTTTTGGCTGAGGCGGGCGCGGCCCCGCTGGCTGTCCGCGTCCCGCAGGGGACAGCCCAGAATGGCGGACAGCCGCCCGATTTCTCCCTCCCGGCTCAGTTGCTCCGCCCCGGGGCCGTCCACCGCCAATTGCAGGTGGCCGTACTGGTCGGACCACACGGCGCACCGGCCCTCCAGCCCCAGGGCGGTCATGCGCTGCTTCACCAGCCGCTGGCGGCGCACATCGACGGCGGGCTCCTGGGCCAGCTCCGCCGCCGCCCGGTCCAGCACCGCCGCCATGTGGCCGTACTGGGCGCACACCGCCGCCCGGCTCTCCCGCACCCGGCTGTCGTACCGCCGCCGGTGGAGCAGGGCGGACAGCTCCCCGTTGGCGGCCACTAAAAATGTCTCAAAGCGAATGCACCGGCTGGAGAAGTGGGGCGGAAAGTCCTCCATGGCCCCCGCCCCCCGGTCCAGCATAGGGGGGAGGGCGTCGGCCAGGGCGGTCTTGGTGGCCTGGTATTCCCGCTGCCAGCACCGCTCCTTCTGCTTGCATTTGACGCACACCCGGTCCGCCGCCCGGTCGAAAATGCGGGCGGCATCCCCGTCGTTGGGGGTCACAGGGGTCTGGAACGCCGCCCGCAGCCCTCCAGACACCGCCCGGAAGGCCTCCGCCGTCTGCCGGAGGCGGCCGGCGGCGAACTGGCGGGCGTGCACGCTCTCGTCCTCCGGCTCCTCCTGCCGGGCCAGGGCGGACAGCCGCCGCAGGAGCTTGTCCGGCAGGAGGAGGAACACCGCCGCCCCCGCCGCCAGTTCCCAGGCAGGGCCCTGGCCCGGACCCAGCTCCCAGGTCCACAGAATTACCGCCGCGCCGCTGAGGACATAGGCCGCGGCGCACATCAGCCGGTTCTGCTTGACAAAGACGCCCGCCACCAGCCCCGGCAGGGCATAGGCCAGGGTGTACCAGGCGGGCAGGCCGGAAGAGAAGCCCATGGCCAGCCCCGCCGCCACCCCGGCGGCGGCTCCCATGCCCACGCCGCCCTTCCAGGCGGCGGCCAGCACAATGGGCACGCACAGCACCCGGCCCAGGGACCACTCCCCCGCCACGGTCACGCGGGTGAGGGTCATAACCAGCGTGGCCGCCAGGGCGGCCGCACCCGCCAGCTGGCGGGGACTCACCTCGCCGCCGGGGCGGCGGGCCTCCCACAGGTCGAAGGCGGCGCGGTACAGGCATACCATTCCGGCGGTGAGCACCACCTCGGTGACATAACCCACCGCCGCCCCCCGGTCCCACCCGGCGGCGGACTGGTAGACGAAACCCACCATCCCGTTGATGGCCGCCGCCGCCGCGGGCATGAACCAGGGGCGGTGGTACAGCTCAAACTCCCCCATGGCCAGGGTTATGGCGTATACCATCATGGAGGCGGCGATGTACCGCAGGCCCTCCACCACCCCCCGGAAGGAGAGATAGCCCAGCGCCGCCCCGAACAGCGCCGCCAGGCCCTCCGCCCCGGGCCGGCACACCGCCACCAGCGACAGGGCGAACAGGGAATGCCCCCCCATCAGCTCCGCCCCCGCCAGCACCGCCGCCAGCAGAAACCGCACCGCGCAGTCGCTCAACCGCATCATCATGGGGACAGACAGTCCCCGCCCCTGTTTTTCCCGCCTGGTCCCCTCATTTGCCGTCATGGCGCATCCCTCCGTGGTCATAGCTGTAAGTATAAAACTCCATATTATGGTAACTCAATTATTATAGAACAGGCCGCCGGAAAAGGCCGTCGCAACCTGTCTTGCCTTTTTAGGCGTTATTTGGTATGATATAGGGTAAATCTGCGAAGTGGGAGCGTATTCCATGAAAATCGGCAATGTGGAACTGGGCACCCGGCTGGCCCTGGGCCCCATGGCGGGGGTGACAGACCTGGCTTTCCGCGCGGTCTGCCGGGAGCTGTCCGGGTGCTACACCGTCACCGAGATGGTGAGCGCCAAGGCCCTGTGCTACGGGGACAAAAAGACCCCCGCCCTGCTGCGGCTGGGGGAGGGGGAGCACCCCGCCGCCGTTCAGATCTTCGGCTGCGACGAGCCCTTTATGGAGAAGGGGGCGGCCCTGGCCCTGGAGAGGTCCGGCGCGGATATCATCGACATCAACATGGGCTGCCCCGTGCCCAAGGTGGCCAACTCCGGGGACGGCTCCGCCCTCATGCGGGACCCGGACAAGGCCGCCGCGGTGGCCCGGGCGGTGGTCCGGGGGGCGGGGGGAAAGCCCGTCACCGTCAAGTTCCGCCTGGGCTGGGACAAGGGCTCCATCAACTGCGTGGAGTTTGCCAGGCGGATGGAGGACGCCGGCGTGTCCGCCGTGGCGGTCCACGGCCGCACCAAAACCCAGATGTACTCCGGCGCCGCCAACTGGGACTATATCCGGGAGGTCAAACAGGCGGTGTCCATCCCGGTGATCGCCAACGGGGACGTGTTTTCCGCCAGGGACGCGGTGCGGATCCTGAGCTATACCGGGGCGGACATGGCCATGGTGGGCCGGGGGGCCTTCGGCAATCCCTGGCTGCTGGAGCAGTGCGCCGCCGCCCTGGAGGGGAGGGAGGTCCCGCCGCTGCCGCCGCTGGCCCGGCGGATGGATACGGCGGTCCGGCAGTTCGGCCTGGCCCTGGACCAAAAGGGGGAGAAGATCGCCTGCCTGGAGATGCGCAAGCACCTGGCCTGGTATCTGAAGGGGGTGCCCTACGCCTCCTACTGGAAGGAGCGGGCCTGTAAGATTTCCACGGCGGAGGAATTTCACCGGGTGGTGTCCGGCATCAAGCGGGACCTGTCCGGCCCGGAGGACGGCGGTGAATAGGCGGCCCGCCCGCGGCCAAAGCCTCGCCAGCACCTTTTTGGCCGTGGAGGGGGTGCTGTACGCCGCCTTTTTGATCCTTGACCTGACGGGGCGGGGAGAGCAGACCACCTCCATCAAATACGCGGGCGTCCTGCTGTGCCTGGCCTTCGCACTGGCCGGCGGGGACCGCCTGGTTTCCCTCGCGCTGGCCCTCACCGCCGGGGCGGACTGGTTCCTGCTGGTGCGCGGCAGTCATTACGCCGTCGGAATCGCCCTGTTTTTGTGCGTTCAGGCCGTCTATTACCTCCGCCTGCGGCGGGCGGGGGCGGGGAATGGGTGGCTGTTCCGGTCCGGGCTGGCCCTGGCGCTGGGGGCCGGGGTGTGCGCCCTGGACATGGCCGCGCCGCTGAACCTGCTGGCGGCGCTGTACTTCTCCCAGCTGGCGTCCAACGCCCTGCTGGCCTGGACGCTGAACGGGGCGCGGCAGCGCGCCTTCGCCCTGGGCCTCACCCTGTTCGTGGGCTGCGACGTGTGCGTGGGGCTGTTCAACGTCCTGCCCGCCGGGTCGCCGCTGTACTTCCCGGCGTCTGTGGGGATGTGGCTGTTCTACCTGCCCTCCCAAGTGTTCATCGCCCTGTCCGCCCTGCCCGAAAAGGAGGAAGCCAAATGAAAACCAGCAAGCCCCTGGCCGTTGTTCTGGCCGCTGCCGCCGCCCTTGCCCTGTTCACCGGGGCCGTGGCGGCACCCATCCTGTGCCGCCCCTTCTACTACGCCCACATCGGCCCTCTCCGGCTGGTGGAGCGGACGGGGTACACGGAGGAAGAGATTCGTACCGCCTTTGACGAGATGTTGGACTACTGCCTGGGCGGGGAGGAGTTCTCCACCGGCGCCCTCAAATGGTCGGAGAGCGGCAAGAGCCATTTTACCGACGTGCGGTTCCTCTTTCTGCTGGACCTCCAGGTGCTGGCCTGTTCCCTGGGGCTGCTGGCGGCGTCCGCCGTCCTGGCCCGGCGGGGACGGCAGCGGCCCGCCCGGCTGCTGGGGCGCGGCCCCGCCTTTTGGGCGGGAGCGGGGCTGGGTGCGGCGTGCTTGATTGTGGCCGTGCTGGCCGCCCTGGACTTTGACCGGGCCTTCCGGGTGTTCCACGCCCTGTTCTTCCCCGGCAAGGACAACTGGCTCTTCGACCCCGCCCGGGACCAGATCATCACCATCCTGCCCCAGGCGTATTTCCGCGACTGCGCCATCCTGATCCTGGCCATTCTGGCGCTGGGCTGCGCCGCCCTCATCGCCTTCGACCTTGTCCAAAAGCCCGGGCCCCGGGAGCTCCACTCAAAGCTGCAAAAAATTTAGAACGACTGTTTGACAATTCGAACGGTGTATGTTATAATATTGGCAGGAAGCCGGAAACGTTCAGCGTCCCGACGCCAGGGGACGACTTTGGAAGGAGCTTGCGCCATGGCTAAACTCACACCCAAGCAGCAGCAGATTTACGACTATATCCTTGCCTTTGCCGGGGAGCACGGCTATCCCCCCTCCGTGCGGGAGATCGCCGAGGCCGTGGGGCTGAAGTCTCCCGCCACCGTCCACTTCCATCTGAAGGGCCTGCGCGAGGCGGGCTGCATCACCCAGGCCGAGGGCAAGACCCGGGCCATCACCATCACCGACCCCACCCACGGCCGCAAGGACCAGGTGCCCCTGGTGGGCTATGTGGCGGCGGGCGCGCCCATTCTGGCCCAGGAGAATATTGAGGAGTACCTCACCTTTGACACCGGCGGCCTCACCGGGGAGCACTTTGCCCTCAAGGTGCGGGGGGAGTCCATGCTGGAGGCGGGCATCCTGCCCGGCGACCTGGTGGTGGTCCACCAGCAGCCCCTGGCCCGCAACGGGGATATCGTGGTGGCGCTGTTTGAGGACGAGGCCACCGTCAAAACCTTCCGCCGGGAGAGCGACGGGCATATCTGGCTCTACCCGGAGAACTCCAGCCCGGAGTACCAGCCCATCGACGGCGAGGGCTGCTCCATTCTGGGCCGGGTGGTGGCGGTGATCCGCCGCTATTGACCGGCCTATTGGCAAATACATCCGTCAGTCTGAGCGCCTGGGCCTTTTGCGGGGCCCGGGCGTTTTTGCGCGTCTGGTTATTGGAAGGTTTGCACAAAAAGGAGACCCTGTTTTTTTGCGTTCTACCAAAGTTGTGCGGAACGGCAAATTTCCCCTTGCAATTAAGACAGTATGTTGGTATGATGATACTGCAAGGTCTGGAAACGTTTCCGATAACGCTACCAGAAACGTTTCCAGGCAATAGTAAATTCATAGGAGGAAATGAAAAATGAGTAAGAAGCTCTTCGCGCTGATTCTGTCTCTCAGCATGGTCATGACCATGCTGCTTGCTGGATGCTCCAGCAAGCCCAATGCCGAGAACAGCAACCCTCCCGCTGAAAACTCCCAGTCCGGCGGCGCCGAGGCCAGCCAGCCCGCCGGCGGCGGCGATGCCGCCAAGGGCCGCGTGTACTGGCTCAACTTCAAGCCCGAGTCCGACGGCGCCTTGCTGCAGGTTGCCCAGATGTACACCGAGGAGACCGGCGTGCCGGTGAAGATCGTCACCGCCGCCTCCGGCACCTACAGCCAGCAGCTCAACGCCGAGATGGGCAAGTCCGAGGCCCCCACCATTTTCGTGGTGGGCAACTCCGCCGGCGTGCGCGACTGGACCGACTACGCCCTGGACCTGACCGGCACCCCCATCGCCAACGAGCTGAACACCGACGCCTACAACCTCTACGATGAGAACGGCAAGCTGGTATCCATCGGCTACTGCTATGAGTGCTACGGCATCATCGTCAACCCCGACCTGGTTCAGAAGGCGGGCCACACCATGGACGAGATCAAGAATTTTGACGGCCTGAAGACCGTGGTGGAGGACATCCACAGCCGTGCCGCCGAGCTGGGCTTCGACGCCTTCACCTCCTGCGACATGGACAGCTCTTCCAACTGGCGTTTTGTGGGCCACATGGCCAACCTGGAGTACTACTATGAGCAAGAGGGCAACACCTGGACCGAGTGCCCCCCCACCATCTCCGGCAAGTATATGGACAACTTCAAGAACCTGTATGACCTGTGCATCAACAACAGCCTGACCGATCCCAAGGACCTGTCCGTGGGCGGCCATGACGCCGCCGAGGAGTTCAAGGCCGGCAAGGCCGCGTTCCAGGTCCAGGGCTCCTGGGAGTACGCCAACTACAAGGATTCCGTGCCCAATGCCACGATGATCCCCTACTACTGCGGCGTGGCCGGCGAGGAGAAGGCCGGCCTGAACTGCGGCACCGAGAACTGCTGGGCTATCAACTCCAAGGCGTCCGCCGAAGACCAGCAGGCCACCATGGACTTCATGGTGTGGTGCGTCACCGACCCCGAGGCCAGCCGCATCCTGGTGGACAGCTTCGGCGTCATGCCCTACAAGAGCGCCGCCGAGTCCACCAACGGCTTCCTGGCCGACGCCGCCGAGTACACCGCCAACGGCTGCTACGTCATGAACTGGGCCACCAACTACCAGCCCAACGTGGACGCCTACCGCGCCGCCCTGACCTCCGCCCTGAACGCCTACAACGCCGACCAGTCCGACGCCAACTGGGAGAGCGTCCGCGTGGCCTTCGTGGACGGCTGGGCCGCCCAGTACCAGGCCGTCAACGGCTGATCCAGCGACACGCTTTGACCTTGAGCCGGGGCGGGCGGAACGCCCGCCCCGGTCCGCCTTTGCGGGGGCGGATATCATCCGCCCGCGGCGCGTGGCGGGCGCATCATATGCGCCCCCGCAAATCCTGCCCGAGAAATTTGAGAGGAGCTGATACCTTGAAACACAAGAAACCCGCCCGCGGAAACACCATCTGCCGGTCTACCCGGAAATGGTTCCCACTGTTCCTGGGCCCGGTGGTGGCCGCCTTTATCATCGGCTTTGTCTGGCCCTTCCTTCAGGGCATCTACCTGTCTTTCTGCCAGTTCAAGCTCATTGCCGACGCCAAGCCCATCGGCATCGGCAACTACGTGCGGGCCTTCCAGGACGCGTCCTTCACCCACGCCTTCTGGTACACGGCGCTGTTCACGGTGGTGTCCATGGTGCTCATCAACGTGCTGGCTTTCACCGTGGCCTACGTCCTCACCCAAAATATCAAGGGCAGCAACCTCTTCCGCACCGTGTTCTTCATGCCCAACCTGATCGGCGGCATCGTGCTGGGCCACATCTGGTCCATGATTTTCGACGGCATCCTCGGCAAGTTCGGCACCTCCATCGTCATGGATTCCAAGTACGGCTTCTGGGGCCTGATTATCCTCATGTGCTGGCAGCAGATCGGCTACATGATGATTATCTACATCGCCGGGCTCCAGGCGGTGCCCGAGGATATGCTGGAGGCCGCCCGCATCGACGGCGCCACCAAGTCCCAGGCCCTGTTTAAGGTGACCATCCCCAACGTGATGCCCTCCATCACCATCTGTATGTTCCTGTCCCTGACCAACGGCTTCAAGCTGTTCGACCAGAACCTGGCCCTGACCAACGGCTATCCCATCATCACCCAGCCCGGCGGCGTGGCCATCAAGACCACCGAGATGCTGGCTTTGAACATCTACACGACCTACAACAACACCAGCCTGAACGCCCACGGCACGGCCCAGGCAAAGGCGGTCATCTTCTTCATCCTGGTGGCTGGCCTCGGCCTGGCCCAGCTGGCATACACCCGCAAAAAGGAGGTGCAGCAGTAATGAACGGTTCTCTGGCTGCCGAACGCAGGAATAAGGCCATTCTGTCCGTCATTCTCGGCGTAATCTGCGTCATCTACGTGCTGCCCGTGCTGGCGGTGCTCATCAACTCCTTTAAGCTGAACACCTTCGTCAAGACCGACACCTTCGCCCTGCCCACCGGCGAGATGTGGGCTGGGATGGATAACTTTATCAAGGGCATGACCTTCGGCAACTACCCCTTCTGGGACAGCGTGAAGTACAGCGTGGTCATCACCGTGCTGTCCACCGCTCTCATCCTCGTCGGCACCTCCATGGCCGCCTGGTATATCGCCCGGGTGGACTCCCTGTTCTGCCGGATCCTGTACTTTTTGTGCGTATTCTCCATGGTGGTCCCCTTCCAGATGGTGATGTTCACCCTGTCCAACACGGCGGACCAGCTCCATCTGAACACCCCCTGGACCATCCCCGTGGTGTACCTGGGCTTCGGCGCGGGCCTGGCCATCTTCATGTTCGTGGGCTTTGTCAAGTCCATTCCCCTGGAAATTGAGGAGGCCGCCGCCATCGACGGCTGCGGCCCGGTGCGCACCTTCTTCATGGTGGTGGTGCCCATGCTGAAGCCCACCATGATCTCCGTGGGCATTCTGGAGATCATGTGGGTGTGGAACGACTACCTGCTCCCCTCCCTGGTGCTGGACCTGGAGAAGTACCGCACCATCACCATCCACATCCAGTACCTGAAGGGCAGCTACGGCACCGTGGATCTGGGCGCCACCATGGCCCTGATCCTGCTGGCCATCATCCCCGTCATCGTATTCTATCTCACCTGCCAGAAGCACATCATCAAGGGTGTGGCCGCAGGCGCGGTGAAGGGATAACCCCGGCAGTCCCCGCCCGGTGGGCGGGGCTGCGGAAAGCCCGCGTGCCAGCGCGCGGCCGCAGGCACGGTAAAGGGATAGCCCCCGCAATCCCCGCCCGGTGGGCGGGGGCTGCGGAAAGCCCGTGTGCCAGTGCGCGGCCGCAGGCGCGGTAATGGGATAGCCCCCGCAATCCCCGTCCGGTGGGCGGGGATTGTGGAAAATTGATCCACAAGCGCCGGAAAAATTGCTCTTTTTTTCAATCAGGGGTTGCGTGGAGGGCGAAAAAGAGGTAAAATTATCGGCTGAAAAGGAGGGACGCCATGACCATCAAGGATATTGCCCGTATGTCCGGGGTGGGCGTGGCCACCGTGTCCCGGGTGCTGAACAACCACCCCGACGTGTCCGAGGACACCCGCCGGAGGGTAATGGCGGTGGTGGAGGAGCAGGGCTTCCAGCCCAACACCAACGCCCGCCACCTGAAGCAGCAGACCAGCGCCTCCATCGCCATCATCGTCAAGGGCACCATGAATATGCTGTTTGCCGACCTGGTGGAGCGGTGCCAGCAGCTCCTCCAGGACGCCGGGCGGGACGCCGCCGTGTACTACCTGGACGAGGACGCCAACGAAGTGGCCTATGCCGTCCAGCTGTGCCGGGAGCGCAAGCCCCTGGGCATCCTCTTCCTGGGGGGGGACCTGGAGTTTTTCCAGGCGGCCTTTGCCCAGATCACCGTGCCCTGCGTCCTGCTGACCAACTCGGCGGAGGAGCTGGCCTTTCCCAACCTGTCCTCCCTCACCACCGACGACGAGGAGGCGGCCTGCCGGGTGGTGCGCTACCTGGCGGACCAGGGGCACAGGAACATCGGCGTGCTGGGGGGCAACTGGTCGTGCACCCAGATCAGCTACCGGCGGGTCCAGGGTTGCCAGCGGGCCTTTGACGAGCTGGGCCTGCCCTTTGACGCCCGGCGGAGTGAGCCCTGCCGCTACTCCTTCTCCGACGCTTACGACACCACCAAGCGCCTTTTGAGCCGGTGCCCGGAGCTCACCGCCCTGTTCTGCATCAGCGACGTAATGGCCATGGGGGCCATCCGGGCCATCCGGGACCTGGGGCGGCGGGTGCCCGAGGACATCTCTGTGGTGGGGTACGACGGCATCCCCCTGGCGCAGTTCTCCGTCCCCCGGCTGACCACCGTCCGGCAGGACACCCAGCAGCTGGCCCAGCAGGGAGTGGACGTCCTGCTGCGCAGTATTCAGCGGCCCCGCCCGCCGGTCCACGGCGTGGTGCCCTTTCAGCTTATCCGTGGGGAGAGCGTGGCTCCGCCCCGCGCCCTGACACATTGACGGCGGGCCGCTGTCCCGTACCCGGGGCAGCGGCTCCCAATAGAAAGGTGGGACTTTTTATGAGATGCTCCGGCATCCTGATGCCCATATCCTCGCTGCCCTCCCCCTACGGCATCGGCACGTTGGGCGCCGCCGCCCGGCAGTTTGCGGATTTCCTGGCGGCCGGCGGGCAGACCTACTGGCAGATTCTGCCCATCTGCCCCACCAGCTACGGCGACTCCCCCTACCAGTCCTTCTCTTCCTACGCGGGGAACCCCTATTTCATCGACCTGGACGACCTGGCGGCGGAGGGCCTTCTGGAGCCGGGAGAGTACCAGGGCGCCGATTGGGGGGACGACCCCCAGTATGTGGACTACGGCCTAATGTACAAGACCCGCTACCCGGTGCTGCGCAAGGCGGCAAACCGGCTGCTGGCCAATCCGCCCGCCGAATTTGAAGCGTTCTGCGCGGAGTCCCAGTGGCTGGAGGACTACGCCCTGTTCATGGCCCTGAAGGACAAGCAGGGCGGCGCCCCCTGGTCTGCCTGGCCGGAGGATATCCGGCTCCGCCGCGCCGCCGCGCTGTCCGCCGCCCGGGCGGAGCTGGCGGACCAGGTCGACTTCTGGAAGGCGGTCCAGTTCCTGTTTTTCCGGCAGTGGAGCGCCCTCAAGTCCTATGCCAACGGCAAGGGCGTGTATATCATCGGGGACCTGCCCATTTACGTGTCCGGTGACAGCGCCGACGTGTGGGCCAGCCCGGACCAGTTCCAGCTGGACGAGAAGGGCCTGCCCACCGAGGTGGCGGGCTGCCCCCCCGACGGCTTCTCCGCCGACGGCCAGCTGTGGGGCAACCCCCTGTTCGACTGGGAGCGGATGAAGGAGGACGGCTACCGCTGGTGGCTGAGGCGCATTGCCTTCCAGTTCACCATCTACGATATGCTGCGCATCGACCATTTCCGGGGCTTCGACGCCTACTACGCCATCCCCTACGGGGATGCCACCGCCCGGAACGGCCGCTGGCGCCCCGGGCCCGGCCTGGACTTTTTCAAGGCCGTCAACAAGGAGCTGGGCAGGCAGGCCATCATCGCCGAGGACTTGGGCTTCCTCACCGACTCGGTGCGGGAACTGCTGCGCAAGACGGGGTATCCCGGCATGAAAATCCTGGAGTTTGCCTTCGACAGCCGGGACAACGGCAGCGACTACCTGCCCCACCGCTACCCGGCCCACTGCGTGGTGTACACCGGCACCCACGACAACGACACCATCCTGGGCTGGATGGCCACGGCGCCGAAAAAGGATGTGTCCTTTGCCAAGGCGTACCTGCGGCTGAACAGCCGGGAGGGCTACCACTGGGGGATGATGCGGGCGGCCTGGGCGTCCCCCGCCGACCTGGCGGTGATGCAGGCTCAGGACCTGCTGGGCCTGGGCAGCGAGGCCCGGATGAACATCCCCTCCACCCTGGGGGAGAACTGGAAGTGGCGGGCCCTGCCCGGCGTGTTCACCCCCGCCCTGGCCGCGCGGCTGAAAAAGGAGGCCAAGGTGTACCAGCGCCTGCCAAAGAAAAAGAGCCCCGCTCAGAAAAAGACATGACAAACGCGGCACGCCGTCTGGCGTGCCGCGTTCGGATTTCGGGAACCCCTTCGGCGGAGGGATCGGTTTTCTCCCAAAAATGCAATATGGTTTTGTTGGAATTGCAAAAATAGAGGATATTTGCAGAATATGCTTGCAATTCTGCAAGGCGGAGCATATAATGTGCGGGAAGCAACGATTGGAGGGATCACCTTGAAGGAACTTGCTCAAATCGCGTCGGCGGTGCAGGTATCCAGCACCATGGCCATGGACGCCCTGGCCAAGCAGATGGCGGCGGACGGCGTGGATGTGGTGGGCTTTGGCGCCGGCGAGCCGGATTTCAACACGCCCGACCATATTAAGGCGGCGGCCGTCCGGGCCATTGCCGAAAACATAACCCGCTATACCCCCGCCTCGGGCACGGCGGCCTTGAAGCAGGCTGTGTGCCGCCGCGTGAAGGAGGACTTCGGCCTGGACTACCAGCCCTCCCAGGTGGTTGCCACCAGCGGCGCGAAGCACTGCGTCTATATCGCCCTGCGGGCGCTGGTGAACCCCGGAGACGAGGTCATCCTGCCCGCGCCCTTCTGGGTGAGTTACCTGGAGCTCATCAAAATGGCGGGGGGCACGCCCGTGGTGGTTTCCGCCCCGGAGTCCGCCAGGTTTAAAATCACCGCCGGACAGCTGGCCGCCGCCGTCACCCCCAGGACCAAGGCCCTCGTGCTCAATAACCCCTGCAACCCCACCGGCACGGTGTACACCAAGGAGGAGCTGGCCGCCCTCGCCAAAGTGTGCGTGGAAAAGGATATCTATGTGATTTCCGATGAAATCTATTGCGGTCTGCTGTACGGCGGGGTGAAGACCGCCTCCTTCGCCTCCCTGGGGGAGGACATAAAGGAGCGCGCCATTCTCATCAACGGCGTGTCCAAATCCTATGCCATGACCGGCTGGCGTATTGGATACCTGCTGTCCAGCGAGAAAATCGCCAAGGTCATGGCCAACTACCTCAGCCACTCCACCGGCTCTCCCGGTTCCGTGTCCCAGGCGGCCTCCGTGGCCGCGCTGATCGGTCCCCAGGACTGCGTGGAGGCCATGCGCCGCGCCTTTGAGGAGCGCAGAAACTACATCGTGAGCCGGGTAAACACCATGGACGGCGTCAGCTGCGTCAAGCCGGATGGAGCGTTCTATATCATGATGAACGTGGAGAAGCAGCTGGGCCGCACCCTCCATGGGGAGCTGATCCAAAGCAGCGACGACTTTTCCGCCGCCCTGTTGAAGCACGGCCTGGTGGCCACGGTGCCGGGCAGCGGCATGGGCGCGCCCAGCTTTGTCCGCTGGTCCTACGCCACCAGTATGGACAACATCAAAAAGGGCATGGACCGGCTGGAGGCGTTTCTGAGGGGATGAGCGCGGCCGCCGCGCCGCAAAGCGGCCAGGACGTCCGGCCGCTCTTCCGCGCTTTTAAAAAAACCACAGAATCTTGCGGAAAATATTTGACATTTCCGGCCAGGTCTAGTATAATACCAGTCGTGCCATTATGCGAGGTGTGCCATGAAACTGGATTTGAAGCCCTTAGCCCAACAGCCCGGCGGGGTGCTCCCCTTTGCCCTCCAGGCTGATTTGTCCGGCGTGGAGTGGAACGGGACGCGGCCCTTTGAGCAGCCTGTCCGTGTGGAGGGGCAGGTGTGCAACCGGGCGGGCGCTTTGGAGCTGACGGCCCGGCTGGACACGGTCCTGTCGCTGGTCTGCGACCGGTGCGCCAAGCCCTTCCGGCGGGAAAAAGCGGTGGAATATGTCACCCTGCTGGCCTTTGAGCTGGCCAACGGAGAGAGTGACGATATCGTTTTGCTGAACCAGAACGGAGAGCTGGAGCTGGATGACCTCATGCGGGAGGTATTCCTCCTGGAAATGGACACGAAAAACCTCTGCTCTGAGGACTGCAAGGGGCTCTGCCCCGGCTGCGGCGCGGACCTGAATGTGGAGCCCTGCCGCTGCAAAAAAGAAATCGACCCCCGCTGGGCCAAGCTGGCCCAGCTGCTGGAGCCGGAGGAGACAGATCAGTAGGCTGTATGTCCCAGCGGACATTGACCAATTAAGGAGGTGTCAAAATGGCCGTCCCGAAGAGTAAAGTATCCAAGCAGCGCAGAGACAAGCGCCGCAGCTCCGTGTGGAAGCTGGAAACTCCCGGTATCAACACCTGCCCCAAGTGCGGTACCGTCACCCTGCCCCACCGCGTCTGCAAGAACTGCATGACCTATAATGGCCGTGAGGTCGCCCCCGCCGAGAAATAACCGAGAAGAAAGCTGCCGCGCCTGCGGCAGCTTTTTTGTCGCTTTCCACCTGAAAAAATTCCCGTTTCCCCCTATCTTTTTTTTGACAGATTTGGTATACTAGTTTATAATTGTGTAGAGTATCGCCCGCCGCCGGCGCGGGTATCCCCTGGGGGGACGATAGGAGGGATGATCCATGGCAAAGCCCCTGGTGGCCATTGTGGGCCGCCCCAATGTGGGCAAGTCCATGCTGTTCAACAAACTGACGGGCAAACGGCTGTCCATCGTGGAGGACACCCCCGGCGTCACCCGGGACCGGCTGTACGCCCAGGCGGAGTGGCGGGGGCGCACCTTCGACCTGGTGGACACCGGCGGCATCGAGCCGGGCGCCGACGACCAGATCCTGTCCTTTATGCGGGAGCAGGCGGAGATCGCCATCGCCGCCGCCACCGTCATCGTCTTTGTGTGCGACATCCGCACCGGCATGACCGCCGCCGACCAGGAGGTGGCCGGAATGCTCCAGCGGTCCCGGAAGCCGGTGGTGCTGGCGGTGAACAAGATGGACTCCACCGGCCACAACGACCCGGATATGTACGAGTTCTACAACCTGGGCCTGGGGGACCCCTACCCGGTTTCCGCCGTCCACGGCCACGGCACCGGCGACCTGCTGGACGCCTGCTTCGCCTACTTCCCCCCCGAGGACCAGGAGGAGGAAGCGGACGACGTGGTAAAGGTGGCCATCATCGGCAAGCCAAACGTGGGCAAGTCCTCCCTGGTGAACCGCGTTTTGGGCCAGGAGCGGGTGATTGTGTCCGACGTGGCAGGCACCACCCGGGACGCCGTGGACAGCTACCTGGAGCGGAACGGCCAGAAATACCTCATCATCGACACGGCGGGTATGCGGAAAAAGTCCAAGGTGGACGACCGGGTGGAGAAGTTTTCCGTCCTCCGGGCCGCCATGGCCATTGAGCGCAGCGACGTGTGCGTGATGATGCTCGACGCCCGGGAGGGCGTCACCGAGCAGGACACCAAGGTGGCCGGACTGGCCCACGAGGCGGGCAAGGCCTGCGTCATCGCGGTGAACAAGTGGGACGCCGTGGAGAAGGACGGCAAAACCATGCAGCGCATGGAGGAGGAGGTCCGCCGGGGCCTGAGCTATATGACCTACGCCCCGGTGTTGTTCCTCTCGGCGCTGACGGGCCAGCGGGTGGACAAACTGTTCGGCCTGATAGACAGCGTGGTGAGCCAGGCCGCCCTGCGCATCCCCACCGGGATGCTCAACCAGGTGCTCAACGACGCCCAGGCCCGGGTTCAGCCCCCCACCGACAGGGGCAAGCGGCTGAAGATCTACTATATGACCCAGATCGGGGTGAAGCCGCCCCACTTCGTCATCTTCTGCAACGACGCGAAACTGTTCCACTTTTCCTACCAGCGCTATCTGGAAAACCAGATCCGGGGCACCTTCGGCCTGACGGGGACCCCGGTGCGCATCACCATCCGACAAAAGGGAGACAAGGAGGAATGACCATGCTGCATTCTCGTATGCTGGAGGCGGCCGGCGTCAGCCCCGGCTGGCTGGCGGTGGCGGCCGCGGGCGTGGCCGTGGTGGCCTATTTCCTGGGCTGCTTTAACGGCGCCGTGGTGGTGTCCCGCTACATCCTGCGGGACGATATCCGGGACCACGGCAGCGGCAACGCCGGGCTGACCAATTTCTACCGGGTATTCGGCGGCCCGCTGACGGCGGTGGTGATCCTCAGCGACGCGGTGAAGGCGGTGCTGGCGGTGCTGTTCGCCATGTTCATCGCCGGCCGCCTGTCCCCGGAGCTGATGACCCTGGCCCAATACTGGGCGGGGACCTTCTGCATGATCGGCCATATGTACCCCTGCACTTTCCAGTTCCGGGGGGGCAAAGGGGTGCTGTCCGGCAGCGCCGTGGCCATCATGATCGGCATCGGCGGCGGCGGGGTGCTGCCCAGCTGGACCATCCCGGTGGTCCTTTGGGGGGGCTTCCTCATCCTGGCGGTGGCGACGAAGTATATCTCCCTGGGGTCCTGCTGGGGGGGCGCGTCCTTTATCGTAATGTCCTGGCTGGTGTACCGGGACCCGCTGATTCTGGCGCTGTCCGCCGTGATGGGCGGGCTGCTGCTGTGGAAGCACCGGGGGAATATGGTGCGCATCGTAAAGGGTACCGAATCCAAATTTGCCTTCCACAAGGGGAGCCAGTCCAAGAAGGGCGGGGCGGAAACGCCCCCGCCGGAGGCGGACCCCCCCCAGGAGGCCGGGTCAGAGGGCGAAAAGCCATAAAAAAACTGGACCCTGTGCCGCGGGCACAGGGTCCAGCTGTCTGCGGAAAACCTTTTTCAACGATTTACACGGCGCGGGTGACCTTGCCGGAGCGGAGGCAGCGGGTGCACACATAGACGTGCTTGGGCGTGCCGTCCACCACAGCCTTGACGCGCTTGACGTTGGGCTTCCAGGGGCGGTTGGAGCGGCGGTGGGAGTGGGACACCTGGATGCCGAAGTTTACGCCTTTGCCGCAAAACTCGCATTTGGCCATATTGACTAACCCCCTTGCTGGTTGGAATTCGTTCAAACGATAACTACATTATGCTACCATAGCGGGCGGGAAAAATCAAGAGTGAATTTGATGGATTTGCTATTTTTTTCGGGGACGGGATATGCTAGAATAGAGGCAGATTAAATAAAAAGGAGCGTGACCGCGGTGGCGAGCAAAACCGGCATTAAGCTGGGCATTATCATCGACAACTTCCACCTGGATGTGCTGTACGGCCCGGAGGGCTACCGGGAGAAGCTGATTACCATCGACGATGTAAACCGGCCCGGCCTTCAGCTCACCGGCTTTTTCGACTACTTCGACCGGGAGCGGATGCAGCTGCTGGGCCTGGTGGAGATCTCCTACCTGGAGGGGATCTCGGCGGAGAAACGGGCGGCGGTGTTCGACACTCTGTTCTCCTACCACACGCCGGCGGTGATCTTTGCCCGGGGGCTGAAGCCCTACCCGGAGTGCATGGAGATGGCGAAAAAGCACAACCAGGCCATTCTCGGTACGCGGGAAAACACCTCCAGCATTATGAGCACCATGATCGCGTACCTGCGCACGGCGCTGTCCCCCACCATCACCCGCCACGGCGTGCTGGTGGAGGTGTACGGCGAGGGAGTCATGCTGGCGGGGGAGTCGGGCATCGGCAAGAGCGAGACGGCCATTGAGCTGGTGAAGCGGGGCCACCGCCTGATCGCGGACGACGCCATTGAGATCCGCCGCAACCCCAGCGGGGGGCTCATCGGCACCGCGCCGGAGCTGATCCGCTATTATATTGAGCTGCGGGGCATCGGCGTGGTGGACGTGCGGCGGCTGTTTGGTATGTCCGCCGTCAAGTTCGACAGCGCCATTGACCTGGTGATTGAGATGGAGACCTGGAAGGATGGCAAGCTGTACGACCGCCTGGGCGCGGAGGAGCATTTCACCACCCTGCTGGATGTGCGCGTTCCCACCATCACCATCCCGGTGCGGCCGGGGCGGAATCTGGCCGTGGTCATCGAGGTGGCGGCGATGAACAACCGAAACAAAAAGATGGGCTGCAACGACGCGTTGGAGCTGGCCATGCAGGTGGACAGCCACATCGACCAGAAGTATCTGGAAACGAATCCCCAGTGAGGCCGGCGCAGCATTGACAGAGGCCCCGTCCAGCGGTTGGACGGGGCCCTTTTTGCCCGTATGCCGGAAGCATATTTTTGAAAGAAATGGCCAAGCTGTCCACGAGGTGATGGCATGAGCTCAATATGGGCACAAGGGGTAGAACTGCCCCGGTTCGGCCCGCCCGAGGGGGACTTGAGAGCTGACGTGTTGGTGATTGGCGGCGGGCTGGCGGGGATACTGTGCGCCTGGCGGCTGGCGCAAGACGGGGTGGACTGCGTTCTGGTGGAGGCGGACCGCCTGTGCGGCGGGGTCACGCAAAACACCACCGCCAAGATCACGGCCCAGCACGGGCTGGTCTACCACAAGCTGACGGAGAAGCTGGGGCCGGAGCGGGCCCGCCTCTATCTGGAGGCCAACCTGGCGGCGTTGGAGGAGTACCGCGGGCTGTGCCGGGAGGTAGATTGTGATTTCGAGGAGAAGGATAGCTTTGTTTACGCCGTAAACGGCCTGCGGCAGATCGACCGGGAGCTGGCGGCGCTGGACCGGCTGGGCTTTCCGGCGGAGTTTGCGGCGGAGCTGCCGCTGCCAATTCCAACGGCGGGAGCGGTGCGGTTCCCCAATCAGGCCCAGTTCCACCCGCTGAAATTTGCCGCCGCCCTGGTCCGGGATCTGCGGATTTTTGAGGGCGCAAGGGTGCTGGAGCTGAAGCCCGGCACAGCGGTTACAGGCCATGGCAAGATACGGGCGGAGAAAACCGTCATTGCCACCCACTTTCCGATGCTCAATAAGCATGGGAGTTATTTTCTCAAGCTGTACCAGAGCCGGTCCTACGTACTGGCGCTGGACAATGCCCCGGACGTGGGCGGGATGTATGTGGACGAGGACGAGAAAGGGTTGTCCTTTCGCAATGCCGGGGGGCGTTTGCTGCTGGGCGGCGGCGGACACCGCACCGGAAAGCGCGGGGACGGGTGGAAAGGGCTGGAATCAATTGCCCGGACGCACTGGCCGGAGGCCCGGCCGGCCGCCCGGTGGGCCGCCCAGGACTGCGTGAGCCTGGACGGAGCGCCTTACGTGGGCCGGTACTCCAAGAGGACACATGGCCTGTACGTGGTCACTGGCTTCAACAAGTGGGGGATGACCTCCGCCATGGCGGCGTCGGCGGTGCTGGCGGACCTGGTGCAGGGCCGGGAAAATCCCTATGCCGCGGCATTTGACCCCTCGCGGACGGTTCTCCGGCCCCAGCTGGCGGTGAACGGCTGGGAGGCCGCCCTGGGGCTGCTGACCCCTGCCGTCCCCCGGTGCCCCCACATGGGCTGCGCCCTGAAATATAATGCCCAGGAGCACTCCTGGGACTGTTCGTGCCATGGGTCCCGTTTTGGGGAGAATGGGCGGCTGCTGGACAACCCCGCCAACGGGGACCTGCGAACGTGAGCGTGCGGAGGCATACGCCTCCGCACGGGTATCTGGGTCAGCGCCGCTCGTATTCTAACCGCAGCTTTTCCAGGGCCTTTTTCTCAATGCGGGATACATAGCACCCCTGGTATTGTAAACGATGCGGTTTGTGATTTTGTGTCGGATTTACTCGTTTTCCAGCCGCTTAAAGTGGAATTTGATGATGATTTGTTTGTCTGCGGTCAGTTCCACCCGCTCAATGAGACTGACCAGCAGTTCACGATTGGTGGACGCGGTTTCCAGAAACCGCTCCACCAGTTTTTTTGCCAGTTCAGTTTGTTCAGCGGGGGAGTAATCCGGGCGGCCCAACTGACTGAGTCTCTGCTCCAAGGCGGCGCGGTCGGCCTTGACCTTGGCGTAGATGCGCTGGAAGTCGGCCCCGTCCAAGATGCCGCTGAGCTTATCCATGTAGACCTTGTCCAGATGGGTCGTCAGGCTGTCGATCTTGGCCTTGAGAGAGTTGACCTCCTTCTCGTTGTCCGCCTCCGCGACAGCCTTGGCCACCGCTCTCTGTGCCTGGGGCAGAAGCCGGTCCGCTTGCAGATAGGCCCCGCAGACCTCCCGCACCTTTTCCACCACCGCCTGGGTGACAGTCTCTTCCTTGATGGTGTGGCTGGCGCAGACCCCCGCCTTAGTGAAGCGCTGATAGGTTCGGCAGACGAAAAACAAACGGTCTTCGCCAGCGGCGGTTTTGCGGTTGATGACTGCCAGCGGGTAGCCGCACTCGTGGCAGAAAATCAGTCCCTTGAGCAGAAAGTCATAGGTTCTGCTGCGGGTGTGTCTGCGGCTGTTGACCAATGCCCGGACCTTGTCGAAAGTCTCCCGGTCAATGATGGGCTCGTGGGTGCCCTCTACCACCACCCAGTCCCGGCGGTCCTGTTTGATGCGCTTCTTGGACTTGTAGTTGATTTTTCGGGTGCGGCCCTGAACCATGCTTCCGATATAGGTCTCGTTTTGCAGCATATCGGAAATGCGCTCACTGCTCCACAGGCCGGTATAGGGGCCGGGGTTGGCAACCGGTAGTCCGGCGTAGGCGGCAGGGGTGGGGACGCCCTCAGCGTTCAGTTGGGCGGCAATCTGGCGGCAGCTCACGCCATCCAGGGCCATGCCGAAGATCCTCCGCACCATAGGGGCCGCGTCCTCGTCAATGACAATCTTGTTCTTCTCCATTGGGTGCATCTTGTAGCCGTAGACCGGCTTGCCGCCGATGAACAGGCCCTTGCGCTGCTTGTCATGTTTGACGCTGGAAATCTTCTTGGAGATGTCCTTGGCATACATATCGTTCATGATGGCGCGGAAGGGTGTGATGTCATTGGCAGTGGAATCCACCCCGGTGTCGATGCCGTCCAGCAGGGAGATGTAGCGTACCCGGTGCTCCGGGAAGTACCGCTCCATGTAGTGGCCAGTCAGGATGTAGTCCCGGCCCAGACGGCTCAGGTCTTTGGTGATGACCATGTTAACCTTTTTGGCCTCAATGTCGGCGATCATGCGCTGGAAGTTCGGGCGGTCAAAATTTGTGCCGCTCCAGCCGTCGTCAATATAGGTGTCGAAAACGGTCAGACGGTGCTGCTGGACAAACTCATTGAGCAGGGACTGCTGGTTGTTGACGCTCTCGGACGGGCCTTCGCTCTCATCCTCCTTTGACAGTCTGATGTATAATGCCGCATGGTAGTCCATAAGGTTGCTTATCTCTAAGTACATACAATGCCTCCTGAGATAAGCGGCCATTCATCATCTGTATTATACAATAGGATTCTGGTATTTTGTAACATTTTGGAGCTCTTTTCTGAGAAAAGTATCAAAGGAGCTTTGAATGAGCTGGGCAATGCTCCGTTCATTTGTAAAATAGCGGCACAGCAATACCAATTTCTGCGTTTCCAATGGGACACCCCCTGTTTTAGGATGATAAAACATATGCAGACTGCGGCGGATGATTGCTGGCTGGGCAAAAGAAAGGCGATGAACTGGATACCCATCGCTTGCTTATAGTTACAAATTATTCAAATATTTGCCGTGTTTTACATAAACTACTGATAGTTGCTTATGATGTCTTTGCTCTGATCCGTAGAGTCGTTTCCAGAAGTTGGTTCCGCATTTTTACCAATTCCTTTTTCTTTGACTATAAAGCGAACCGAAATTCTTTAACAACCCCACCTTAGAAATGCTGTCCGCCAGCTTTTGCACAGCTTTCGGGTCGGTCTCCCGCCGCCCAGCGTTGACGTTAATCTGATAAATAGGAATTTGCATATTCTCACCTCCCCAGCCCTGGACCGTTTTGCCATTTATTTTTGCCGGATAAAACACCCAACACCGCAGGAAAGTCTTGCGGTGCCGGGTCTTGCATCCCGCAAGTGGGGGAGAGGGCCGCGCCGGTCCTGTTTGTGCCCTCATACTGTGAAGAAATTGACCGGCGCGGGTGTCCCTCCCATACCCTATATGCGAATGTGTGCCGTATTATCGGGCGGCATGACCGCCCTGCTGCTCACCCCCGGCACGGGAATATGTAAGCCCGCCTTTGGCGTGGCGGCGCGATACCGACAGACGGTGGCGGCAGTTGACTAAGCTGCCCAGGCCGTTCCCACAGTACGTCCCTTTTACCCTGCGATACGGGTCTTTGCGGTGTGTCCCACATCTGGCGGCGGTGCCAGCGCCGTCCGGCCCTCCAGGTGTCGCTCGTGCCTTTGATGTGATCGCTTTGACGGGCAGGGAGCGGAAGGCTTCACCTCCTTTCCTCCGGCCCTGGCCCGCAGGCAGTCTTGGCGATTGGGTGGTCTGTGTGGGACGCACACTTACATATTGACTAGCGGCCCGTTTCGGCACCGTTTCCATCCCTGGCGGGTAAAACGTGCTGTCAAACCCATCCGGGGTTGGAATCGGTCGATCATACGGATGATAGTGCAATAATAATGTAAGCGTCACCTCCGGGTGACGCTTTTTAGCTGCCTTGACGGTCTTGGCCGCCATTGAATCAAACTATCTGTAGCTTCCTACGACAAAATCAGTTACGCCAAATTCTGTGATATGATGCTCTACCGCAGCAGACAGTTGAGGCAACAGGCTATCCAATGCCTCATGATGCCCGATGAAGAAACAGGTTGGCATGGTATCCCTCCTAAGCAGAAAAGGAGTTTCCTCACGCTTCATCCTGCCATTATATTAAGTAATTATTATAAATAAATGTGGTTATCCCTTTAGTTCAGCCAGAGGAAAAGGCCGGAATAAGGGACAGA